>NZ_JAGQBU010000020.1 GCF_024345795.1 Synechococcus sp. J7-Johnson | reverse complement strand
GGGAGCGGTTTTCGATCGATCCATGCCGGCCAGCAGGAGGTGGCCCATGACATCAGCCGGATGCTGGCGCTGGGAGAGGGCAGCCTGGCCCCAGGCACGGCTTGATCACACTTTTAGGCAGCCCTGGGTGGTCGGCATGGGGGTAGGGGGTGTGGATATGTTCGTGGCTCTGCGCCTGCAGATGCACTCCAGTGGGCTGGCAGGCCCCAGTGCATTTCCGCTCACAGAGCTGGCAGGGTTCGCCCAGCCCTTCTACATGGTGGTGATGGCTGTGCTTGGGCGCCCCACTTCGGTCTCGAAGCCGAGCACCTAGGCGCGTTGCTTGCAGAGGGAACAGTTCATCTGCGTGTCCCCGCGCACAACCTCCTCCAGGCGCTCGCGGAAGGTGTCGATCACCAGGGGATGGTCGCTGAGATAAGCAGCTTTGAGGAACTCCAGCTCGGGGTGGTCGGCCGCCACCCGGTCGCTGTGATGATAGATGCGGCTTACCAGCACCCCGGAGAACAGGAAGCAGGGGAACACCACGATGCTGCGAATGCCCAGGCGCACCACGTGGCCCTCGCGGGCCTGCTGGTGGCGTCGTGGGCGCCATTGAGATGACAACGATGCTCACCCTGATGCTCAAGGAGCAGCTCGGACCGGTCCACTGCGCCTACCGGGTGCGGATCCGGGGATCGCCGTCCAAAAGCCAGCGCGATCAGGCTGTTGCGGCGCCCTTCCCTCGCGAACGTCTGTGTGCCAGCTCAGACTGGGGACAGGCGTTGATTCGGGGGATTGTGCGCTGATGTCAGGGCCCGTTCCCCCAGTTGACGGCCCCCAGCCGCTTGATCTGCCCGCCGGCCGCTCCTACCTCTGCAGCTGCCGCCGCAGCCGCCAGGGCTGGTTCTGCGATGGCGCCCATCTGGGCAGTGGGCTGATTGCCCGTGAGGTTCAGCTGGAGGAGGCGGGCACCGTGCTGATGTGCGGTTGCGGCCGCTCCCGCCGCTATCCCCTCTGCGACGGCAGCCATGGTCGAGCGGCCGCAAAGCCGTGTTGGAGCTGGTGGAGATGAAGGGCTCGATCGTGCTGGCCGCCGACGATCCAGCGGCACTGGCCTGCTTCTATGGCTGCCTGCTTGGGGTGGAGCCGCAGCAGGGCCTGAGCGCCTCCCACTGGCGGGTGACCTGGCCTGCCGGCGGGTTCCTGGAGATCTATGCCCCGTCGAGCAGCCGGCCCCAGCCCCGGCAACTGGGCCGTCTGGCGCTGTGCCTGCAACGCCACGCCGATGGCGGCGCTTCCACCCAGGTGCTGCACAGCTGGATTGGGCAGGCAACAGCCCAGGGGGCATCGCTGCTCACCCCCCCGCGGCAGGAACCGTTCGGGGTGGAAGCCTGGCTGCTGGATCCCGAGGGCAACCGCCTGCTGTTGCTGGTTCAGGCCTGAGCCGCCTGATCAGAACCAGTGGTGGGGATAGGGGTCATCCCTGGGCCGCAGACGGCTGAACAGCACCGCCATCAGCGTCAGCAGCAGGGAACCCGTCAGCATCGGCATCACCACGAATCCGGGCTGGACCTTGAGCAGCACGCCCAGCAGGGCGACGGCACCGGCAGGCGGATGCAGGCAGCGCAGCAGCTGTCCCAGGGCGATCGTGACCCCAACCGCCAGGCCCATCGCCCAGGGAGTACGGCCCAGGCTTGCCACACATACCACACTCACGGCGGCCGCCACCGTGTTGCCCAACACGATGTTGCGCGGCTGGGCCAGGGGGCTGCTGGGATGGCCGAACAACAGCACGGTGGAGGCTCCGAAGGGTGCGACGACCAGGGGGTAGTGGCTCCAGGAACTGATCAGACTCAGAGCTGTGATCGCCAGCAGACCGCCCAGCCATGACGCCACGACCTCATGGAGCTCAAAGCGGGGCTGAAAGGCCCGGCCGCGCAGCCGCTGCTCCTGAATCCGGCGCCAGGCCATCAGTTTTGTAGCCGTTCATACAATTAAAGCGTTTCATGAATGGCCTCCGAGCTACCGGGAAAGCGCTGTCCAGGCCGATTCACAGGCCACTGACCACCTGAATGGCGACAGCGCTCACTCCACCAGCTGCGTCAGCAGTTGGGTTCCGGCACCGATGGCTGCAGCTGCGCCAATCACCTGCAGCACACTCCAGCGCAGTTTCACCAGGACCAGCAGGGCGAGGGCCACCACCAGTGCTGCTGCGGGATTAAGGCGTCCGTTGGGCCAGAGCACCGGTCCGGCGAAGAACACCGCCAGGCTGGCGATCACCCCCACCACTGCGGCGGTGATCGCTGTGAGCGGTGCGCCCAGGCGCAGGTCGCCGCGGCTGGCCTCCACGAGCGGCGCCCCGGCCAGGATGAATCCGAAGGAGGGAAGAAAGGTGAACCACACCGTGACCAGGGTGGCGGCGGCGGCGGCGGGCCAGCTGCCCTGGGTGCTGTTCCAGCCGCCCATGAACCCCACGAAGGCCACCACCATGATCAGCGGGCCCGGGGTGGTTTCCCCCAGGGCCAGGCCATCGACCATCTGGCCGGCTGAGAGCCAGCCGAACTGCTCAACCGCCCCCTGGGCCACATAGGGCAGCACGGCATAGGCCCCACCGAAGCTCAGCAGCGCCACCCGGGAGAAAAAGCGGGCCATCAGCGCGAGGTTGCCGTTCCAGCCGCCGGCAGCGGTGAGCAGCGCCAGGGGAATGAGCAGGGCCAATCCCCAGGCCAGCAGGGTGAGTGCCAGGCGGCGGCGGCAGAAGCGGGCGTGCTCCGGCGTCGACGTTTGGTCTCCGTGGATGGGCTCCACCTCGGACATGCCGGCGTTTGATGCTGTGGTGCTTTTGGTCTGCTGAGCCGGTGGGGCTGAATGACCTGGCACCAGCAACAGCCCCGATCGCCAGCGGCCCACCACCAGGCCGCAGAGGGCTGCGCCCACCACCACCAGTGGATAGGGAAGCTGCAACACCGCCAGAGCCAGAAACGCCGCGACGGCAATGCCGAGCAGCACGGGGGTGCGCAGGGTCCGCAGGCCCAGCCGCCAGGCCGCCACCAGCACGATCGCCAGCACGGTCGGCTTGAGAACGGCAAACACCGAAACGAGCAGGGGCAGCTGGCCCCAGAGGGCATAGACCGTGGCCAGGGCCGTGAGCACCAGCACCGAGGGGGCCAGAAACAGCCCACCGGCGATCAGGCCACCAGACACCCCATGCATCAGCCAGCCCAGATAGGTGGCCAGCTGGGTGGCCTCCGGACCGGGCAGAAGCATGCAGTAGTTGAGGGCATGCAGGAAGCGCCGCTCGCTCAACCAGCGCCGCCGCTCCACCAGCTCCCGGTGCAACAGGGCGATCTGCCCTGCCGGCCCACCGAAGCTCACCAGCCCGAGCTTCAGCCAGAAACGTGACGCCTCGCTCAGGCTCACGGCTGAGGCCTGAGAAGCCGCCGGCATGGATAGAGCTGGTGTTGGGGAGCTGGTCATGCCAGGCCGATCCGGTTCGGGGCGATCACAACCCCACTCCAACCGGATGGGGCTCTTGCTGCGGCGCTGCTGCGTTGCTGCGCTGACGGATCTCGCCGTTGATCAGCAGCATCGACTCACCCTTCTGAAAGGGGTGCCACAACTCATCGGTGGTGAGGGGCTCCGTGCTCAGGATCGTCACCACATCATGGGCTGTGGTGAGGGCGGAGAAATCCACCTGAAGGGGCGCATCGGCCAGGGTGGCAGTGCGAAAGGGGGCCCGGCGGCTGAGCCAGTGCAACCGGGTGGTGGCGGTGGCAAACAGCCACTGGCCATTGCTGATCAGGGCATTGAAGGTGCCTCGCTGGGCCAGCTGCGAGGCGCAGTTATGCAGGAGGGCAAACAGGGCACCGGCATCCTCCGGATCAACCCGGGCTAGATCGAGCTGCTCGAGGATCCAGCAGAAGGCGGCCTCGCTGTCGGTTGTGCCGAACGGGCGATAGCGAACGCCCAGGGGGATCTCGCCCTTCAGGTCGCCGTTGTGGGCCAGCACCCAGCTCTGGCCCTGCCAGGTGCGCGCGAAGGGATGGCAGTTCTCCAGCGCCACCACCCCGCGGGTCGCCTGACGGATGTGGGCGATGCTCACCAGAGCCTTGGCAGAGCTTTCAGACAGTTGATTCGCCAGGGCGGAGAAGGCGGCCGGGGCGTCCTCCCGCAGCAGGGTGAGGCCATGGCCAGTGGGGCTGAAACTGGCCAGCCCCCAGCCATCGGCGTGCTCGCCGGTGACACCACCGCGGCGACTGAGTCCCCGAAAGGAAAAGCCCATGTCGGTGGGGGTGTTGGCGTTGAGGGCCAGCAGCTCGCACATGGCCGGATCAGCGGGTTTTGGCGAAGAGACGATCCCAGAGTCCGTCTTTACCGAAGAACTCCTTGTTCACCAGGCCCCAGCCTCCGAAGTCCTGCACAGTGAAGTACTGCTTGACGGGGGCAAAGCGATCTTTGACTTGTGACCAGATCGTGGGGTTGGTGGGGCGGAATCCCTCCTCGGCAAAGATGGCCTGTGCTTCTTCTGAGAACAGATACTTGGCAAGGGCTTCTGCCGCCTTACGGGTGCCCTTTCGCTCCACATTCTTGTCTACCACGGCAACCGGACCCTCGATGCGGATGTTCACTTCTGGCACCAGGAACGGATCTTTTAGATCACCGGTCCTGGTGGCAAGGATGGCCTCGTTTTCGTAGTTCAGAAGCACATCACCCTGATCTTTCTTGAGGAACACGTCGGAGGCTTCTCGCGCATCCTTAGGCAGGTTGTCAACGTTTTTGTACACGCTGCTCACATAGGCCTCGGCCTGCTGTTGGTTGCCTCCCGTCTGGGTCACAGAGCCCCAGAGGCCCAGGAAGTTCCAGCGGGCACCGCCTGAAGTTTTGGGATTGGCTGTCACCACCGTGATGCCTGGCTTGATCAGATCGGCCCAGGAGGTGATCTGCTTGGGGTTACCCGGACGGGTCAGGAAAGCCACCGTTGAGTTGGTGATGATGCTGTTGTTGGGCAACTCCTTCTCCCAGCCGGCATCCACCAGTCCCGATTCCTCGAGCTTGAGTACGTCAGCCGAGAGGGCCAGGGTCACCACATCGGCATCGAGGCCATCGATCACCGCCCTGGTCTGGGTGCCTGAGCCGCCGTAGCTGGTTTTGATCTCCAGCTCCTGGCCCGTTTTGGCTTTCCATTCCGAGATGAACTTGGGAACGATCCGGTCGTAAGCCCCCTTGGTGACGGCGTAACTCACAAGCAGTAGCTGTTTCTGGCCGTCCGGGTCGCCATTGCCGGAGCTTTGCGGTGGCCCACCGCAGGCGGGCAGGAGGACCAGAGAGCCAGCCGCAAGCAGGGCGGAGAGGTGCTGGGGAGCATTGGTCACGTTTTCCGGTCGGAAATTCGAGGTACAGAATACCACGGTTGTCCGACCGGGGATCCGTCAATCCTGCCTGTCCTGCATCTGGCGCTCTGGTGGACGTCCTGTTTCAGCGGGTCCTGGCGAAGATCTGATCCCAGATCCCGCCTTTGCCGAAGAACTTTTTGTCGACGCCGGCCCAGCCACCGAAATCACTCACCCTGAAGAAGCTCGCGTTCTGGAATTTGCCCTTGGCATAGGCCTTGCCCTGAGGTGTCACGGGGCGGAAGCCGTTGTCCACGAAGATCTTCTGGGCCTGGGGCGTATAGAGGAACTTCACGAAGGCCTCCGCCACCTTGCGGCTGCCACGGCTATCCACCACTTTGTCAACCACGGTGACGGGCTGCTCCGTTAATACGTTGGGGCTGAACAGTTTGTACGGGGCTGACCATTCCCCTTTCTGCTTGGCCAGAATCGCTTCTGTTTCCCAGTTCAGCAGCACATCGCCCTGCTTGCGCTTGATGAACAGATCGGTGGCTTCGCGGGCGTCCTTGGGCAGCACATCGGCATTCTTGTAGACACCGGTGATGAAGCTGCGGGCCTGGGCTTCCGAGCCACCCGAGCGGGTGATGGCGCCCCAGAGGGCCAGGAAGTTCCAGCGGGCTCCGCCGGAGGTCTTCGGGTTGGCCGTGACCACGTCCACGTTTTTGTTGTCGAGGTCTCGCCAGCTATTGATTTTCTTGGGATTGCCGGGACGCACGAAGGCCACCACGGTGGAGTTGATGGGTGTGGAGTTGTTCGGGTTTTCCTTTTCCCAGCCTGGTTTGATCAGGCCTGCTTGCTGGATCTTGTTCACGTCAGCGGCCATGGCCAGGCTGACCACATCGGCTTCCAGTCCATCAATCACAGCGCGGGTCTGGGAGCCGGAGCCGCCGTAACTGCCCCTGAAGGTGACGGTCTGCCCTGATTTTTTCTTCCAATCATCAGAGAACAGCTTGAAGATTCTGTCGTAGGCGTTCTTGGTGACGGCGTAGGACACAACAGTGAGGGTCAGCGGCTTTGGTGCTTGTTGGGCCTCAGCTTGAGATGCGTCAAAGGTGGTGGCAGCCGCCACGGCCAGGGGCAGGGCAGCGAGCCCTGTCAGCAGCAGCTGCCGGCGACGCAGGGGCTCGGGGAAAGAAATCGTATCCACGGTTTATCGATAGGGAACTTGTGCAAAGTAGGCTCGTTGCCGCCTGGGCCTGAGTGGCTCGGGGCACAGAGGCATGTAGGTGTATTCCCTATCTGCTAACCGTTCTTTCTGTTAGGCTTGCCGAGCGACCTCGAGCCAGTCATGGCCTTCAGCGCCAAAACGGAATACGGACTAGTGGCTTTGATCGATCTGGCTGCGGCTTTTTCCTCTGGAGAGCTGGTCCAGGTGGGTGAGGTCAGCCGCCGCCATGGCCTGCCCGAGCGTTATCTCGAGCAGATGCTCACGGCACTGCGCAAGGGAGGGTACCTCAACAGCATCCGCGGGCCCCGCGGCGGCTTTCAGCTGAGCAGGCCGCCGGAGCAGATCACCATCGCGGAGGTGGAGGAGTGCCTGGAAGGCGAGGCCCGCTCGGAGCGCCAGGGTGATCGCCAGGACGCCGAGTTCCGCGTACTCCAGGGTCTGGCTAAGCGAGCCGAGCAGGCCCGGGCCGCCGTGCTGCAGTCCACCACCCTGGCCCAGCTGCTGCTGGAGCGGGACAGCCTGCAGCAACCGGCGCCGATGTTCTACATCTGAGACCAAGGCGTCCCTGTTCGTGTGCCTGGAAATACCGGTACACCTATCGGAATTAGGGCATACTTCAGGCAAGTTGCTTGCCTGTCATGGCCTGTTGTCTGCGAATGCCCCTGCTTGTCCGCCTGTCGTTGATCGAACAACCGCCCCATCGCCCACCAAACCGGTGACGTCTTCTTTGCTCAAGCAGCCCTTGCAGTTCACGCTCCATCCCAAGGACGTCCTCCCTGAAGGGATGGGCTGGCGCCTGCATGAGGGCTATGTACGGTCTGCGAGCTGGGATCTCGAAGGCGAGTGCATCGCCCTGGGCCTATGGGGCCCTGGTGACGTGATCACCTCTGAGAATCCTGTGGTCCAGCCGTTGGAGTTGCAGTGCCTCACCACCGTGGTGGTGGAGCACATCGAGCTCGATCCCCGCGATCAGCACCAACACCTGCAGCGCGAGCGCCAGATGCTGGCGGAGCTCCTCACCATCCAGCGCATCCGCTCCGGGGAGCGCCGTCTACTCACCCTGCTCAGCTGGATTGGCGGGTCCCATGGCCAGGTCAACCGTCACGGCTGCCGCCTCTCGCTCAGTGAGCTCAACCTCACCCACCAGGCCCTGGCCGATCTGTGCGGCTTGACCCGGGTCACAGTGACCAAACTGCTCTGCCGCTTTCGCGCTGAGGGCCGGTTGTTGGCAGTGGGCGACAGCGACCTGTTGATCCCCCTCCAGCCATGACCATCCACACTCCTCCCTGGTGCCTGCACTGGGACCGTGACGGCGAGTTGGCGGCAGGCGATCGCCAGGATCTCTTGATCACGCTTGTCGTTCGTGAGCATGGAATGACGCCAGGAGGAATCCCCTCAGGGCCCGAATTCATAAGCGTTTTCAACGAACAGGGCCTGCCCATGGGCTCTCGGCCCTGAAGCTCAGATCACAAAGTCCGGCACAAAGGTGCGTGTTTCACGGCTGGTGATGTGCAGGGCATCACCGGCCTTGAGCTCGCGGTAATCGATCCGCTCGCGAGGGAGTTGGGCCACCACAACCTCTCCACTTGCGAGGGTGAGTTCTGCCTGGATGTCACGGCCCATGTGGGTGAGCCGGCACAACACAGCGGGCACACTGCCGCTCTGGGGGCTGCGGTGCAGCTCCAGATCGTGGGGGCGGATGAAGATATCGCCGCCTTGACCTTCGTCTCCTGAGCGTTCAGCAGCGGCAAGGGCAAGGGGCACGTGCGGAGGAAGCACGTTCACCGCACCCACAAAGCTCATGACAAAGGGGCTGGCTGGCTGGTCGTAAATCTCAGCCGGGCTGCCGATCTGCTCGATCTTGCCGTGGTTCATCACCACGATCCGATCGGCCACCTCCATGGCTTCTTCCTGGTCGTGGGTGACGATCACCGTGGTGACGTGCATCTCGTCGTGGAGGTTGCGCAGCCAGCCGCGCAGCTCCTTGCGCACCTTGGCATCGAGGGCGCTGAACGGTTCATCGAGCAGCAGGACCCGTGGCTTCACCGCCATGGCCCGGGCCAGGGCAACCCGTTGGCGCTGACCGCCGGAGAGCTGGGACGGGTAGCGGTTGCCAAAGCCCTGCAGCTGCACCAGCTCCAGCAGCTCATCCACGCGCCGGCGGATCGCCTCGTGCTTCCAGCCACGCAGCTCAAGACCGAAGCCCACGTTCTGACGCACCGTGCGGTGCTTGAAGAGTGCGAAGTGCTGGAACACAAATCCCACCTGGCGCTCCTGCACCGAACGGCTGGTGGTTTCTTCCCCGGTGATCCAGATGCGGCCGGTATCGATCTCCTCCAGGCCTGCGATCAGGCGTAAAAGAGTGCTCTTACCAGAACCGGAGGGGCCGAGCAGTGCCACCAGGGAGCCGGTCTCGACATCAAGGCTGACGTTGTCGACCGCCCGGAACGAGCCGAACTCCTTGCTCACACCAGCGACGCGGATGCCCATGGCAGGGGAAAAACGGATTCGATGGCACGATCCTATAGCAAACATACATTTCCCCACCGGCTAACCGTTGTATAAATCGGCAGATGGTGATACGTTTCCGCGGATCTGTTCCCATGTCCTCGTCCATGGCTCCTGCCTCTCCGGCCCGCCTCAGGCGCCCGGCGCTTCCCAGCTGGTTGCAGCTCAGTTGGTCCTGGCGAATCACCTGGCTCTATCTGGCCCTGGTGCTGTTCCTGCCCCTGGGGGCCATGACCCTGAAGGCCGCTGCAGTCGGCCCGGTCCAGTTCTGGCAGCTGGCCACCACCGCTGAAGCGCTGGCTACCTACCGAATCAGCTTCGGGTTGGCGCTGGTGGCTGCCCTTGTCAATGGTGTGTTCGGCGTGGTGATCGCCTGGGCCCTGGTGCGCTGCTCCTTCTTCGGCAGGCGGTTGCTCGATTCACTGATCGATCTTCCCTTCGCGCTGCCTACCGCCGTGGCGGGTCTGGCGCTGGCGTCGATCTACAGCTCCAATGGCTGGCTCGGGGCCCCGCTCGATGCCCTCTTCGGACTGAAAGTGTCCTTCACCTGGCTGGGGGTGGGCATCGCGATGATGTTCATCTCGCTGCCGTTTGTGGTGCGCAGTGTGGAGCCGGTGCTGGAAGCCCTTGAGCGGGAGCAGGAGGAAGCGGCCTGGTGCCTCGGCGCCAGCCCTCGCCAGACCCTGCTGAAAGTGGTGCTGCCCCAGCTGATGCCAGCGATCCTGGCCGGCGTGGCCCAGGGCTACAGCCGCGCTGTAGGCGAGTACGGCTCGGTGGTGATGATTTCCTCCAATGTGCCCTTCAGGGATCTCATCACTCCCACCTTGATCATCCAGAAGCTCGAGGAATATGACTTTTCCTCGGCAACGGTGATCGGCATGGTGATGTTGATGTTCTCTCTTGTGAGCCTGCTGGTGATCAACGGGCTGCAGGTGTGGGGCCGGCACTGGGAAGGCAATCCCGTCTAATTCTGTTGAAATCCACCTGCCGTTTCTCCCATGCGTTCCCTGTTGCGTTTCCTGCGTAGTGGCAAGATCCGCCCATCCGCCTCGGTGCTGATCCCGCTGATTGCTGGCCTCTATGTTGCAGTGATCATTCTGCTGCCAGCTCTGGAAGTGGTATCGGGTGCCTTTGCCAAGGGCCTGCAGCCCTTTCTGGATAACTTTGAATCGGAAGAGCTGCACTCGGCGGTGCGGATGACGCTGATGATGACGGCTATCGCCGTGCCTGCCAACACCATCTTTGGCCTGTCAGCAGCCACGGCTATCGCCCGTCGCCAGTTCCCCGGCAAGGCCTTTCTGCTGAGCGTGATTGATCTGCCGTTCTCGATCTCGCCAGTGGTAGTCGGCCTGATGCTGGTCTTGCTCTACAGCCCCACCAACGGACTGCTGGGCGGGATCGTGACCAGCCTGGGCTGGAAAATCATCTTCTCCTGGCCCGGGATGACGCTGGCCACGATCATCGTGACCTTCCCCTTCATGGCCCGGGAAGTGATCCCCCTGCTTGAGGAGGAGGGTTGGGACCAGGAGGAGGCGGCCCGCACGCTTGGTGCCAGCAGCTGGCAGGTTTTCTGGAAGGTCACCCTGCCCTCCGTGCGTTGGGCCGTTCTCTACGGGTTGATCCTCACCACGGCCCGGGCCCTGGGTGAGTTCGGAGCTGTCGCCGTCGTGAGTGGCAACATCGCCGGCCAGACCCAGACACTGCCCCTGTTTGTGGAGGACGCCTACAAGCAGTACGACACCGAACTGGCCTATGGCGCCGCGCTGGTGCTGGGGGGTGTGGGCCTGGTTTCCCTGCTGTTGAAGCTGCTGGTGGAGCAGGTCATTGGCGGAAACAAAGAAACTGAGCCGATGAACTGAACACAGACCGCGAGCTCACGTCTGCAACAGGCCCTCTGATCCATCCGGCCCAAGCGTGGCAGGCAGGTGGCCGGTCTTGACCCAGATCGTGCAGCCCTCCTCGCTCCAGGGCCGGTGGACGCTGCCGGGTGGATTGCGCAGCCAGCTGCCGGCGGGATAGGTGCCCTGTTCGTCCTGAAACACGCCCTCCAGCACCAGGATCTCCTCGCCGCCGGGATGGCTGTGGGGTTGAAACAACGTGCCCGGTGCCCAGCGCACCAGGGCCCCATGCTCGGAACCGAAGGCGTGCAGCGGCATCACCTCCAGGCCCGCCACCAGGCCTGGCAGCCACTCAGCGCTGTGGGTGTCGATCACCAGCTGCTGCTGGTCGGCAGGGTGCATCTGGTGCAGTTTCACCAGAATCGTGCAGCCCGGCTCGCTGAAGGGAGCGTGGCTGGTGCCTAACGGATTGCGCAGGTAGGTGCCGGCCGGGTAGTCGCCCCGTTCATCGGAGAAGGTGCCCTCAAGCACCAGGATCTCTTCGCCGCCGCCATGGGTATGGCGATCAAAGTGGCTGCCGGGGGCATAGCGCACGATCGAGGTGGCCCGGGCCAATTCCCCGCCGCGGCGATCGAGCATGCGCCGCTCAACGCCCGCCATGGGTGAGGGTGTCCAGGGCAGGGCGGTGGTGTCGAGCACCACGCGCTGGTCGAGGTCGGCGTGCAGGTCCATTCCCCCATTGTCGGCGGCGTGGCAGTGCCATCGGCGCCGTCGATCTGGCGGGGGATGAAGGACGTGCGCCAACGCATTGCTGTGCTCAGAACGACTGGCCTGTTTTTGATCACAGCCGTCGCCGAGATTCTGGGCTGCTACCTCACGGATGTGTTGGTCAAGCAGCAAAGGCCTCTGTGGTTGCTGGTACCTGCCGCTCTGTCGCTGGCGCTGTTCGCCTGGTTGCTCACCTTTCACCCCACGGCTTCTGGACGGGTATATGCCGCTTATGGAGCGGTTTATGTGGCAGTGGCGTTGATCTGGCTGCGCATGGTGGATGGCTCACCCTTCACCGGCCGCGACCTGCTGGGCTCCGTTGTGGTTCTCAGCGGCATGGGGATCCTGATGGGCCGGGCGCCGCAATAAGGGGCCGATCAGGCGGATCGCCGAAACCACTGGCTCAGCGACTCAATCCAGCGCGGAGCGGCCCAGGCCCTCGCCGTCGTTGCGGAAGAAGGAGCTGAGGTTCACACCGGCTTCATGGGCCGCCACGGTGACCTGCAGCTTCTGCTCGTCGTCGAGGCCATCCCAGAAGGCGTGGAAGAGATCAAGGGATGCTTTGGCGGTGCCCACCACACCCATCAGGGAGAGGGGAAGCGTGAGCCAGGGGAACACCAGCAGCAGCACCGAGAGCACGGCCCCGACAGCCACGCCTGCCTTGGCTGATTCGAAAGTGGTGCTGAGCACCAGCCGCACCTGGGTGGCCCGATCGAGTTCGCCGCGCTTACGCAGGGCCTCGGTGCGCAGGGCCGTGAGCAGCGCCTGGTAGGCGGCAAAACAGACGACCCCGCCCACGGTGGATTCAGAGAAGAATTCCTTGCCCGTGAAGGCCCCGCCGTTCTGGTTCAGATCGATCGAGGCCAGACCCGCCAGGGGAGCAGCTTCCCAGCCGGCGCGGGGGATGCGGAAGGGGTCGCGTTCGCGGGTCATAGCTGGCGGCTGATCCAGTGAGACCCAGCTTGCTCCATTGCAGGGGCTGCTGCCAGGCTGAAGGCCCTGGAGGTCAAGAATCAAGTGCTTTTAGGGAGTGATCGAGGCGGCTTCGATTAACCTTTCATCATGGATCTTGTCCATTTGTCCTGAGTTGAACGGGACCCGATCCAGCGATCTCTTGATGTGGCGCTCCGGGCTGGCCATGATGGTGGCCAGAGGGCCATCGTCTCGCACGTGATTAAGTATAAATACCGGACTGACTGCACTCTTTTCTGGTTAAGCTTGAGGCAACAACAGGTTGAGGTCGCAATGATGAATGCCACCCCCATGATTGCTCCCGGGGCCGCCAGCGTGGCGGCCTTGTCCGGGACGGTGCACGAAGCGATGGACGCGCTCCATGCCCTGCAGCAACTGGCCAGCCAGGATCCATCCTTTGCCCAGGCGCTGAAGCAGACCGGCTCCACCCATGCCGCAGCCAGCCTGGCTCGTCGCCATGGCCTGCATGTGAGCTCGGAAGCCCTCTGGCGTAACCGCGGACGCCACGGCCTGCCCACCTGGCGTGGTTGACTGCCGCGGGCCTGGCCTGAGCGATGCAACGCCGCGATCTCTTTGCCCTGTTCGGCCTTGGGGGATCAGCGGCCCTCGCCTCTGGCTTGCCCCTGAAGGCCCTGCCAGTGCCATCTGCCGGCGGGCCTTTCACTCCTGTGCCGCTGCCGCTGCCACTCCCGGGCGATGGGCTGAGCGCCACTGAGCAGCAGCGCACACAGCGCCGGGTCTCCCTCGTCGACAGGCTGGTGGTGCCCGCGGGCTACCGGGCCGATCTGCTCGCCGCCTGGGGGGAGCCCTTGGCGGATGGCCGTTTTGGCTTCAACAACGACCACCTCTCCTTCACGGATCTGGGTGAAGACCGGGCCCTGCTCACGGTCAACTTTGAATACATCAGCCCGAAGCCATGGAGCGAGGGCTACGCCGACGCCACCGGCGAATCATTGCCTTGGCTTGAGCTGATTGAGGCACTCAGACCTTTCGATGGTGTGGTGGATGTCACGGCTCTGAGGGCCGACGATCCCCTGCGCCAGTTGGCCCGCACCGTTGCGGGCGCCGCCCTGCGCGATCAGGGCATCGGTGTGATCGAGATCCGCCGGGAGCCCTCGGGGCAATGGCGTCGCCGGAGCGGTCGTTTCGATCGGCGCCTCAGTGGCCTTGAAGGCCTCGACGATCCCGCCAGGCGCCTGCGGGTGAGTGGTCCGGCGGCCGCCGTTTTCAGAAGCCCGCAGCGCCTCGGCTACAACGATGGCCTCCAGGACCGGGTGATCGGCACCTTCGCCAACTGCGCCGGCGGCGAAACCCCTTGGGGAACGGTGCTCTCGGCCGAGGAGAACTTCCAGAGCCAGGTTGTGGAAGCGGTCCACGCCGATGGTTCCTCGCCGGCACCCGCCGTGTTGCCACTGCGCTGCGATGGCCGCAAGTTCGATGGCCTCGGCAATCCCTTTGGCCTGGCCGGGAACAAGTACGGCTGGATGGTGGAGATCGATCCGCGTCAGCCCCAGCGGCCGGCGGTCAAGCACAGCTGGCTGGGGCGCTACCGCCATGAGGCCGTGGCGGTGCAGGCCCGGGCCACCGAGCCGCTGCTGGTGTACTCCGGCTGCGACCGCCACGGCGGCCATCTCTACCGCTTCGTGAGCGAGGGGCGGATCAAGGATCCGAGTGTTCCGGCCAATTCAGCGCTGCTGGAGGCCGGCCGGCTGGAGGTGGCTCGCTTTGAGCCCGATGGGAGCGGCCGCTGGATTCCGCTCGATCCCGCCACCCCGCTCAACCCCCAGCGGCCCAGCCACTATGAGGGTTTCGGCCTCAATCAGCCCACCCTGGTGCCCCACAGCGACCGCAGCCAGCCAGGGGCAGAGGCCCTGGCCAGCGACGTGGCGGTGGAGACCTACCTCAAGAGCTATGCAACCCTCGCCGATCTCTATCCCGGCCGCAGCGAGGAGCGCCTCGGCGCCATCCTGATCGATGCTCACCTGGCGGCCAATGCGGTTGGCGCCACCGCCGCCGCCAGGCCGGAAGACACGGTGATTGATCCCAGCAGCGGTGATCTGCTGGTGGCCTTCACCGCCGGAGGCTCCGATGCTGGCGGCAGCGCCGATCCGGCGATTTTTCATGGTCCCGGCGGGGAGAACCGCTGGCCCCATGGCTGGATCATGCGCCTGCAGGATCAAGGCTTCGCCGAGGCGGGCCGGTTCCGCTGGCGCATGCTGGCCACCGGCGGCGCCCCCTGGCAGGGGGGGCTGGGGTTCTCCAGCCCCGACAACCTCGCCGTCGATCGCACCGGCTCCGTTTGGCTGGTGACCGATCGCGGTGGTGGCACGGCCGAGCTGGATCTGTTCGGCAACAACTCCTGCTGGGTGCTGCCCAGCAAGGGGCCCGCGGCGGGAAAGGCTTTCTGCTTCGCCACCGGGCCGATGGAGTGCGAGCTCACCGGCCCCTGCTTCGATGCGTCGGAGGCCACCTTGTTTCTCTCGGTGCAGCACCCAGGAGAGAGCAACGGCACCCGCTCCAGCGGGGCCGGTGAATGGCAGGCCATCCGCCTGCGTGACCGCGATGACCAGGAGTTCGAGCAGCTGCGCTGGGTGCCCCTGGGCTCCAACTGGCCCTCGGGGGTGCCGGGGCGCAGCCCCCGCCCGGCCGTCGTGGCGATCCGACGCAGCGGGGGCGGCCCGCTGCTGTAGGCGAGTCGCCATGGGCGTACCCATGTCATGCGTGACCCGGCATAATTAATCGAGTGTCACCCAGTCACAATGGGCGCTTTCGCGGATGTAGCCAGGCCCAGCCCAGAGCTGATGGAGGAAATCAGCCGCTTTTTCCGGCTGCTGAGTGAGCCGGCTCGCCTGCAGCTGCTCTGCCTGCTGCGCTCTGAGCCCACGGATGTCTCCAGCCTGATCAAGACCACCGGGTTCAGTCAGTCGCACATCAGCCGCCAGCTGGGGCAGCTTCAGCGCGCTGGCCTGGTGCGCTGCGAACGTGACGGCTCCCGCCTGATCTACTCCGCCGATGACGAGCTGGTGGAGGAACTCTGCACTCTGGTGCAGGGACGCCTCAGGCAGCGGCTTGAGGCCCAGCTACTGCAGCTGCAGGCGGCCTGAGCCGGCGGCTTCCTGCGCCGTTCGTGGCCAGACTGAAGCCATTCACCGCACTGCACGCATGGGCAGGTCGCTGCCGCAACGACTCCAGGCCTGGGGTTTCAGCTGGGGAGGGCTGCTCGACAACCGCCACGGCGAATGGTGGCTGATCGCCCAGATGGCCCTGATCACGGCCCACCTGCTGCCGGCATTACCCAGCCCCGCCGCCCTCGGCTTGAGCTGGCCGCCCGTGTTGCGGGTGCTGGGTCTCAGCCTGTTTGCCGCCGGCCTGCTGCTGGCCGGCCAGGGAGCGCTGAACCTGGGCGACAGCCTCACCCCCCTGCCTGAGCCCATGGCCGGCGCGCCCCTGGTGACGGCCGGGGCCTACGGCCGCTGCCGCCATCCCCTCTACCAGGCCCTGCTGGTCTGCTCCCTTGGGGTGACGCTGGCCAGGGGAAGCCTGCTGCACCTGGCTCTGTTGCTCACTCTGGCGCTGGTGCTGGGCTTTAAGGCCCGCCGCGAAGAGCTGCGCCTCTGTGCCGTCCATGCGGATTACGCCGCCTATCGAACTGCAACGCCGGCGATCGTGCCCCGCCTGCCCTGGCTCGACTGGCGCACAGGTCCCACCGCCCCAGCGACGGGCTGAGCTGAGCGGTGGATGGTTGTGCTTGGCCCCACAGGCCCGTAGTTCTGGCGGTGCAGCGCCTCGAAGCCGGTGAGCAGGGCCGAGCCGATCAACAGGCCGGCGAAGCCGACCCGCAGTCGGCGCTCACTCAGGTGCTGGGCCAGCCGCTGGCCCAGCACGGCACCCAGGGCGCCGCCGGCCAGCAGGGGCAGCATCAGAGCCAGGCTGGCGGCGGGCCAGTGGCCCAGCGCCAGCAGGGCCACCAGGCTGTTGGTGCTGATCAGCAGCAGGCTGGTGCCGCTGGCCAGATGCATCGGCAGGCCGGCCAGCAGCACCAGGGCGGGCACGATCGCGAAGCCGCCGCCCACGCCGGCGATGCCGGTGAGCAGACCCACCAGCACCCCCTGGGCCGCGAGGGCCTGGGGTGATCCGCTCTGGGCGGGCCTGCTCGGCCGCGTCAGCAGCCAGGAGGCCACCAGGGCCGCCACGGTGAACACCCCCAGTTGAACCGCCTCGGGGATCAGCCCGGCCTTCACCAGGCTGCCGCCGATCCAGGCACCTGCCAGGGCCGGCACCCCCAGGATCAACGCTGGCCGCACAGCCACCTGGCCGCGGCGGATGTAGGGCCCCACATTGCCCAGGGCCAGCAGGGTCACCACCAGGAGCGAGAGCGGAACGGCCTCCTTGGCGGACAGGCCCGCTCCGCTCACCAGCAGGGGCAGCAGCAGGATTGAGCCACCGGCCCCCAGCACGGCGAGCAGAACACCGATCACGAGTCCGCCGCTGAGCAGCAGCAGCAGCGTGCTGATGCCGATGCCGATGATCACGCCCGCACCCGGTTCCAGGGCATGGCGGCCAGCAGACGGGCCATGCCGCAGAAGCCGCTGATGCCGGCAAAGGTGAGGCCAGCCCCAACGAAGCCCGACAGCCAGATCCAGCCCGGGGACACGGTCTGGCTGAGGATCACTCCAAGCAGCACCAGGCTGCCGGCGGCGATCTGCACCTGGCGCATCAGCGGCAGGGGCGCGCCCTGGCGTCGCTTCATCGGCAGGCCTGCCTGCTGCCAGGCACTCATGCCGCCTTCGAGGTCGGCGAGAGGATAAGGATGGCCCGCGCGCAGCAGTTGGGCAAGGCCCTTCTCGCTGCGAGTGCCGCTCTGGCAGACCAGCACCAGCGGCCCTGAGGGGAGGGTGGCGCTGCCGAGGCGGGAGAGCGGGATGTTGTGGCTGCCGGGAATATGGCCGCCCACGTATTCCATCGGCTCGCGCACGTCGATCACCGTGACCCTGTGTTCACCGTGCTGGCGGCTGAGGTCGAGGGGGCTCAACCGAACGGGGCTGAGCTGAGCTGAGGTCGGGGAGGTCATGGTGCTGGCTCAGAAAGGGTTGGGGCTGTTGTGCTCCAAGGGAAGACCTTCCCGCTGCCAGGCACGCAGGCCACCGCGCAGGTTGGCCACCTGTGGTCGGCCAGCCTTGATCAGCTCCTGGGTGGCCAGGGCCGAACGGCTGCCGGAATGGCAGAGCACGACCACCGGGAGCTCTGCTGGGATCTCGCCCAGCCGCCGCTCCAGCTCCGGCAACGGAATCAACAGACTTCCTGAGATCCGACCATCGGGGCCGTTGAATTCCTCGGCTGAGCGCACGTCCACGAGGCAGAGGTCGTCGTGGTGCTTCTGCACCCATCGGGGTCTCAGCTGGGGCAGGCCGGCATAGCTGCGCTGGATCGGAGCCCAGTCATCGGCATCGGGAGTGCTGGCCAGGGGCCGGCCGCTGCGCAGATTGGCGGGCAGGGCTTCCGCAAGCCGGCGCGGATGGGGCAGCTCCAGGTTCTCCATGTAGCCGACGAAGTCGCGCTCATCGGCCTCTCCGCCGAGGCGGGCGTTGTAGGCCTTCTCCTCGGTCACGGAGGTGACGCTGCGGCCGATGTAGTCATGGCCGGGGTAGAGCAGACAGTGCTCGCTCAGCGAGAAGATCTGCTCGGTGATCGAGCGGAACAGGGTGTGAGGATTGCCCTGCTGGAAGTCGCAGCGGCCGCAGCCCCGCACCAGCAGGGCATCACCGGTGAAGGCCAGGCTGTGGTCGTCGAGCACGAAGGTGAGGCAGCCGTCGGTGTGGCCGGGGGTGGCGCGTACCTCCAGCGTGCGGCCGCCGAAGGCCACCCGATCACCGTGTCGCAGGGGCAGGGTCACGTTCTCGGCGCCGACAGTGGCGGCCAGGCCAATGGCGCTGCCGGTGGCGGCGTGCATCAGCCAGCTGCCGGTCACGTGGTCGGCGTGGGCGTGGGTGTCGAGGCAGGCCACCAGCTGCAGGCCCAGCTCCTGGATCAGGGCGAGATCACGGTCGTGCTGCTCGAAGACCGAATCGATCAGCAGGGCCTGGCCGCTGGCCACCTCGGCGATCAGGTAAGTGAAGGTGCCGGTGTCGGCATCGAAGAGCTGGCGGAACAGCAGGGGGTTGCCTCCAGCTGCGGCAGCGAGGGAAAAGGAACTGGCGGGAGCGACGGCCATGGGTGGGCTCGATCGACAACTGATATGAGCATAGCCGCATAGCAGGACGTAGGTCAGGGGGCCAGTCGCTCGATGCTCCAGGCCCCGCCGCTGCTCCCGCCCGCCTGCGGGTCAGCGGGCCTGTAGCGGAAGCGATCGTGGAGGCGGTTGGTGCGGCCCTGCCAGAATTCGAACTCGAACGGCACCACCCGCAGGCCGCCCCAGGACGGCGGCAGCGGCACCTCGCCATCGGCGAAGCGGCGCTTCATCGCCTCCCACTGCATCTCCAGGATCGAGCGGGAGCCGATCACGGCGCTCTGCTGAGACACCCAGGCCCCCAGCCGGCTGCCGATCGGGCGCGAGAGGAAATAGGCGAGCGATTCGGCGGCGCTGATCCGTTCGGCCCGCCCCAGGATCGCCACCTGGCGCTCCAGCCCGTACCAGGGAAACAACAGGCTCACCTCCTGGTGGGCGGCGATCTCGGTGGCCTTGCGGCTCTCGTAGTGGGTGAAGAACACGAATCCCCGAGCGTCGAACGCCTTGAGCAGCACCGTGCGGGCGCTGGGGCGCTGGCCGTTGCTGGTGCCCAGCACCATGGCGTTGGGCTCATCCAGCTGGGCGGCCACGGCCTGGTCGAACCAGCGGCGGAACTGCGCCACCGGATCGGCCGCCAGATCGGCCCGTCGCAGGTCCTCCCGGCGATAGTCGCGGCGGAGCTGGGCGGGATCAGTGGAATCCATCGGGATCCTGCCGGCGGGCTCAGGGCTTCGGGATCCCTAAGGATCCTGTATCGGCAGTCGGAGACCAGCGCACTGAACAGGCACCACACCGAGCAGGTGGCATCGCCGTAGAGGAGGTGCAGGTTCAGAACAGCGCTGACGAGAGTTGCACAGAACCAGCGCAGCCGCCCCGACAAGGCCATCGGCCGACCAGCTGGCCGGATCAGCGGCTGAGACGCCGGTGGCACTGATCTTTGCAGCTGCTCTCTCCCCCTTGGCCACCCGCGCCGTTTACTCCTTCACCGGCTTTCCCGGCGCTGCCGTGCGCCATCTCTACCTCCACCACGACGGCTACCCAACCGGCGCCGCCTGGCGGTTCGCGTCCGCCCTGCGCCTGGGTGGTGACGCCGCCGACTTTCTGGCCTCCTTCCTGAGCAGCCAGCCCAGGGCGGAGGCCCTGGCCCGAGCGGAGCAGGCTGCGGACGCCGAGTATCGCTATGGGGTGCATCTGGTCGGCGGCGCTGAACCCCACAACCAGGTGGAGTGCTGGCGGCGGTTGCCGGGTGACACCTGCTGGCAACACCGCTGCGGACCGATGGCCCTTGACCTGTTCATCCGGCGTTTCCTGCCCGGTGACCCGCTCTGAAGGCAGTCGTGTCAGGGCAAGGGGAGCGATCTGGTTCCGGTCCTGCGGGCCCTGCCACCGCCCAAAAAAAAAGAGGTGGACCCAAGCCAGGCCCGCCCCTAGGAACGTCTTACAAAATGTAACGTCTCCTGCGGGTCCAGCGTGGATTTCCCTATGGGGATTTCTACTCAACTTTTCTGGCCTTGCCAAGCAGCGCGCCCCCACTCAGGCTGCGGCACCGGGCTTCAGGTCTAGGTTGGGGCGGTTGCTTCGGGGGCTCGCCTTGCCCTGGTTCGTGAAGCTGGAGCAGGGTCTGGTCGACCGTGCCCATTTTGATCAGCACCTGCGTGAACACCTCGACTGGGTTGCCGAGCTCCAGCGGCGCGGCCACCAGGCCAGCAGTGGCTACTGGCGCGAGCGCAAGGGCATGAACGGTGAAGGTGCCGGTGGCATGTTGCTGTTCCACGCCAGCGACTGGCAGGAGGCCGAGGCCATCGTCTTGAGCGATCCCCTGATCCGCTCAGGTTGCGTCAGCTGGGTGCTGCACGAGTGGCGGGTGGTGGCGGGTGCGATCCCGGCGGCTGCTTCGCCTCAGGCTCCTGCCCCATGGTGATCCTGTCGATCGCCAACACGGTCAGCGATCTGATCCAGGGGGACGTGAGCGAGCATCTGCCCCTGGAGCGCATTCCGCTCGAGGGCGATGTGCTCGGCCTTGGCACCACCACCAGCCTCGATAACGGCGAGCTCACCTTCCTGCACCAGCCCGGTGCTGCCAGCACCCACCTCTACAAATGCCAGGCCCTCGATGGCGGCATCCGGCGGCTGCGCCCCGGCGACGGGTCCTCCCACTTCCCCTATGTGTGCTTCAGCGGTGACGCCAGCGCCCTGCGCCAGCCGGTGGATCTCGGCGGGCTGGGCCCCAGCGCCGGGGTGCCGCTGCAGGAGCTGGTGGGGCAGGCGATCGCGGACTCGATCGCGTCGGGCCGGATCAAGCCAGCTCCGATCGTGGGGGTACGCCTGCGGGCGACCTGGAGCAGCCTGGTGATCACCGTGGCCTCCAAGCTCTGCATGGGCCAGCGCCGCCGCAACACGGACTCCGTGGATCCAGACGCGGGGGCAAGTCTTTACGCCAGCCTTCAGCACTACCGCCTGGCCCCGCGGGATCCAGGCAACCCCGCCGATCCGATCCATTATCTGGGCCGCAGCCTGGAGTGGGACTGCTGCGGCTTCTGGGACACCCGGCCCGAGAGCGGGCGCGTCACGGTGCCTCAGGCGGGCGCCCATCTGCATGTGCACGGCTGTAGCAGCGACCTGCGCCACGGCGGCCATCTGCACCATGAGCACCCCGGCACCCAGCTGCTGCGACTGGAGTCATTGGCCCTCTATCCGCTTCGGGAGCTGCGCCACCTGGGCTCCGACCTGGCGGTGGAGCGGGCCAGCTACGACGCTGGCGTGCTGCGGTTTGCCATCACCAACCGGGGCACGCTCGATGTGAGCGATGTGGGAGTGGCGGTGGTGATCGACGACCGCTACTCCGGCCACCACTACCTGCGCCTGCCCTGGCTGGCCGCCGGCGCCGAGGAACCTTTTGCCCTGACGCTCGAGCTGGCGCCCGGTGCCCATGAACTCCTGGTGCTGGCGGATCCGGAGCGCCAGGTGCTCGAACCCCTCGCCCAGCAGGAGAACAACCGGGCCCGGTTGCAGGTGGTGGTCTGACCAGACCACGACTCAGATCAGTCGCGACCCACTGGCCTGGCGGCGCTGGCTGGGGTCGAACACCGCCGCGATCGTGCGGATCAACCAGCGGCCCACTTCCGTCACCTCCAGGCTGTTGGCCCCCAGCCGCACCAGTCCGTCGGCTTCGAGGATCTGCAGCTCGGCCCACTCGCTGGCGAACTGGCGCTTCGCCTCAAGGGGTTGCCCCAGGGCGATGGTGTCGAAATCCACCGCGAAGTGGCACATCAGGCTCTGAATGATCGAGCGCCGCAGCAGCACCTCGGGATCCCGCACCACCAGGCCCCGCTCCACGGGCAGATGTCCCTCGTCGAGGGCCTGGACATAGGCCTTGAGTGAGCGCTGGTTCTGGCTGAACAGATTCTGGAACTGGCTGATCGCCGTCACGCCGATGCCGAGCAGGTCGCGCTCGCCGCCGGTGGTGTACCCCTGGAAATTGCGGTGCAGCCGCTCCTGCCGCGCCGCCACCGCCAGGCTGTCGCTTGAAAGGGCGAAGTGGTCCATGCCGATGGCGTCGTAGCCATCGCCTGTGAAGGCGGTGAAGGCGTGCTGCAACATCCGGATCCGCTCCCGCTGGCTGGGGAGATCGTCGGCGGCGATCTTGCGCTGCATGGGCAGCTGCTCGGGCAGGTAGGCGAAGCTGAACAGCGACACCCGGTCGGGCCGCAGCTCCCGCACCAGGGCGATGGTGCGGGCGAACCGCTCGGGGGTCTGCAGAGGCAGCCCGCAGATCAGATCGACATTCACGCTCTCGAAGGCCGCCTCCCGCATCCACTCCATCGCCCGCCGGAGCTGCTCCACCGGCACGATCCGGTTCACGGCCGCCTGCACGTTCGGGTCGGCATCCTGGATTCCGAAGCTGATCCGGTTGAAGCCCAGACGGCGCAGCTCCAGCACCTGATCACGGCTGAGGAACTCCGGATTCACCTCGATCGAGGCCTCCAGGTCGGGCGCCAGGTCCAGCTGCTCCCCGATCAGATCCCAGAGTTGGCCCTGCTCCTGGGAGTTGAGGTAGTTGGGCGTGCCGCCACCCCAGTGCAACTGCCCCAGCCGCCTGCGCCGGCCCGAGGCCTGGGACACCAGCGTCAGCTCTTTGGCCAGAGCCTCGAGATAGGGCCCCACCACGGCCGAGCCGGCCTGGGTGGTGATTCGGTTGCAGCCGCAGTACCAGCAGGCATGGCGGCAGAAGGGCACGTGCACGTAGAGCGAGAGATCGGCCGTGCTCGCCTGCCCCAGCTGGTTCACCAGGTCGGCAGGACCCACGCCGTCGTGAAACGCCGCGGCGGTGGGGTAGCTGGTGTAGCGGGGAACGGGCTTGTCGTACTTGAGCAGCAGGGGGAGCGGATCCGCTCGGGGCGTGGTGAGTTCGCCCAGCTCGGCCAGCAGGCTCTGGGTGTCGAGGAAGGCGGTCACCGCTTCCTCCAGGAGCTCCGCTTCCTCGGCTTCGCTGAGCTCGAGCTGCTCGAAGGCGTCGTGGAGGGCCTGCTTCAGGTCTGGGATCGGCCGCTCGAACTGCCAGAAGCGCAGGGAGGGCAGACCATGGGCGGCCAGGATCGCGTTGGCCTGCTGGGCCAGCTGCTGCCCGCCGGAGAGATCGCCGCCGTAGCGCACATACACATGGGCAAGGAAGCGGTGCGGTGCCTGCTGGGCGAGTTTGCCGAGGTGACCCAGCCAGGCCTGGGCCGCGGCTGAGGGTCCGCTGGCTTCGATGCCGGCCAGCAGGGCCACGTCGTGGCGCAGGGCCTCGCTGCGGCTGAGGGCACTCCAGGGAAGGTCGGGGGCGCCAAGGGCTGCTGCCAGTTCGGGGCCGGTTTGCTCGATCAGCGCGTAGGCGGGGCCGAGCGCGCGGATCAGGCCCGCCAGCTGCAGCGGGCTGGCCTGACCCGCCAGGAGTGCACGGGAGAAGTCCATGCCCTCCGCTTTGTGGTGGGCGGCGCCGATGCGGGCGTGCAGACGCCGCACCCGGGGTCCGAAACCCTTGCGGGCGGCGACATCCGCTGGCCTGGCGTGGTCGGAAATGGCGCCGGAAACAGCTTCAGGGAGGGTGCTGGTCATGACGAAGGGTGCCGAAAAGGTGCCGAAATGAGAGCGGCACCCCGGGAGGGCGCCCTGCGGCAAACGGTATAACGTTACTGTTGTCATGCTGTCCTGTCGTTGCGTTTTCGTTGCAACGCGCTCGCCACCCCTCACCCGCCATGACTGCCGCCCCCTTCAGCCCGGCCGCTCCTGTTTCGGCCAGAAGCCTGCCGCTCCTGCTGGCACCGCTGGGCCAACTCAGCGGCGATGGTCAGCTGCGCGAACTGATCGAGGAGCGCCGCGACCGCAAGGGGCCTGACGTTGAGCTCTGGTACCTGGAGCCGGCGCTGGTGGACGAGCTCAACCTGCGGCAGGCGCTCAGCAACCCGCCAGAGCAAGGGCGCCCAACCGGCCAGCCAGGCGAGCTGACCGCACAGCCGATCGAAGCGATCGTGGCCGGCGACTCAGCGGTGATCACCTGGCTGCAGCTGCGCTTCGGTGGGAGCACCGGGACGATTGTCCTGTCGCCGACGCTGCTGCACGAGCGGGCGGGGGGATTGCCGCCGAAGGCGCCACAGGCGGCTGTTGAACCCCGTCGAGCCTCGGCTGCGGTTGCTTAGTCACACCTGCTCACAGCTGATCGTGGCCGCGTCATGCCGCAGACACAGGCAGCAGCGATGGTGTGGGGACAGCCGGTCGTCCTCGCCGCGAAGCCACCTTGAATGCTGCAGACCGTCCTGCGCCGGATCCCCGTTCCTCCTTCCTCCGCTGAGCCCGGTGCTGATCCGGCCCGGCCTCGCCCGCGACTGGTGGCTCCGCCCCTGTGGCTGATCGCCGCCGGTGCGCTGACCCTGTGCCTGGCCGGCGGCGGCTGGCTGCTCTGGCAGCAGGGCCAGACCCGTGCCCGGCAGGCCGCGCTGGCCGCCCAGACCGCGCCCGTGGAGCGCAGCAACGTGATCCTCAAGGTGACGGCTGCCGGCTCGATCCGCCCCACCACGCCTGTCAACATCAGCCCCAAGCAGCAGGGCCGTGTCACGGCATTGCTTGTCGATCAGGGGGATCGCGTCAGCGCCGGCCAGGTGCTGGCGCGAATGGATGACAGCAACCTGCGTGGCACCCTGCTTAAAGCCCAGGGAACGCTGGCGGCGGCGGCAGCGAACCTCAGCAAGCTGCAGGCCGGCAACCGGCCCCAGGAGATCGAGGCGGCCCGGCGCAATCTGCAGGCGGCCGAGGCCGATCAGATCGCCGTGCGCTCCGTCTTCATCAGTAATCAGCAGCTGTATGGATCCGGCGCGATCGCCCGGGTGAACTTCGACGCCAGCCGATCGGCGTTCCTGGCCAGCGAGGCCCGGGTGAGTGCCTTGCGGGCCCAGCTGGATCTGGCCCGTTCCGGCAGCCGCGCCGAAGACATCGCCGCTGCCCGCGGCCAGCTGCAGCAGGCGCGGGGTGATCTCGCCTCGATCGAGGCCCAGCTGGAGGACACGGTGATCCGCGCTCCCTTCGCTGGGGTGATCACCCAGAAATATGCCGATGTCGGAGCCTTCGTGACGCCCACCACCTCGGCCAGCGCCACCAGTTCGGCCACCTCCTCGTCGATCCTGGCCCTGGCCAGCACGCTGGAGGCGGTGGCCAACGTGGCGGAAGTTGATGTGGGGGCGATCCGGCCCGGCCAGCCGGTGGACCTGCAGGTGGATGCCTTCCCTCGCCAGGTGTTCCGTGGAACGGTGCGGCTGGTGGCGCCGGAAGCGGTGGTGGAGCAGAACGTGACCAGCTTTCAGGTGAGGATCGCCCTGCCAGGCGACGGGCCAGGCAAGCTGCGCTCCGGCATGAATCTCACCGCGAACGTGCTGGTGGGCCGGCGGCCCGATGCCCTGCTGATCCCCACACCCGCCATCGTGAGTGAACGGGGAGGCACCGGGGTGCTGGTGCCCGGCGCCGATGGCAAACCCATGTTCCGCCGGGTGCAGGTGGGCGCCACGATCGGCACCCGCACCGAAGTGGTGAGCGGCCTGAAGCAAGGCGATCGGGTGTACCTTTCCGCGCCCGGTGGGCGCCGTCCGAACAGCCGCCCGGTGACCGGCTCCTCGCCCTTCCAGCAACCACGCGGCCAGGGCAGGATGCCGCGCTGATGGCTAAGGCGATGTCAGGGACACGCCGTCGGCGTGAGCGCGGCGGAGCTGACCTTGCTGAGACGATCGCTCTGGCCTGGTCGTCACTGCTGGCCAACCGGATGCGCTCCGCCCTGACGATGCTGGGGGTGATCATCGGCATCGGCGCCGTGATCAGCATGGTGACGATCGGCCGTGGCGCCCAGCTGCAGACGGAAAACCAGTTGAAATCACTGGGTTCGAACCTGATTTTCGTGCAGAGCGGCGTGGCGGCCGGTGGCGGGCCCGCCTCACGCGGAGCAGGCTCGGCCACCACCTTGATCTGGGAGGACGCCAAGGCGATCGCCGCCTCCATTCCGGCCGTGGCGGATGTGGCCCCGAACCTGAGCCAGCGCACGCAGGTGGTGCTGGCCGATCGCAACACCAACACCACCGTGGTGGGCAGCACGCCGGCCTACGTGGTGGTGCGCGACTTCCTGCCACTGAGCGGGCGGTTTTTCAACGAGGCCGAACTCGATCAGTCCGCACGGGTGGCGGTGCTGGGGCAGACCGTGGTCGACAGCCTGGGGCTCACGGCCAGCAGCGCACTCGACCGGACGATCCGCATCCGCGGTGAGACGTTCACGGTGATCGGCACCCTGGAGTTCAAGGGCAGCACCGGCTTCCGCGACCAGGACGATCAGGTGCTGATCCCACTCACGACGATGGCCTCGAGGATCGTTGGGGTGAACACGACAGCCGGCGTGTCGGTGGAGAGCATCGCGGTGTCGGCGCGTTCGGCCGCCAGCATGGAAGCGGCCGATTATCAGATCACTAATCTGCTGCGCCTGCGCCACCGGATCGTGCCCCCCCGGGAGGACGACTTCGTGATCCGCAACCAGGCCGACCTGGTCAACGCCTCCAATGCCGTCGCCAACGTTTTCACCGCGCTGCTGGGCGGATCGGCCGCCATCTCCCTGCTGGTGGGAGGAATCGGAATCATGAACATCATGCTGGTGTCGGTCACAGAGCGGACGCGGGAAATCGGCATCCGCCGCGCCATCGGCGCCCGCTGCAGCGACATCCTGCGCCAGTTCCTGATCGAATCGACGGTGCTCTCCCTGGCGGGCGGGCTGCTGGGAGTTCTGCTCGGGGTGGTGGCGTCGCTGGCGATCAACGCGGCCTTCGGCTGGAGCGCCGGGATCGCCCTCGATGCGGTGGGCTGGTCACTGGCCTTCTGCCTGGTGATCGGTGTGTTCTTCGGCGCCTATCCCGCCAACAAGGCAGCCCAGCTCGATCCGATGACAGCCCTGCGAAGCGACTGAACCATGCTGCAACTGCGCCGGATCACCAAGGCCTACCGAATGGGCGAGGTCGATGTTCCGATCCTGCACGGCATCGATCTGACGATCCTGCGGGGCGAATACACAGCGATCGTTGGAACTTCTGGATCGGGGAAGTCCACCTTGATGAACATCCTCGGATGCCTGGAGCAGCCGAGCAGCGGCCATTACTACTTCGATGCCCGCGACATCACCTTGCTGAGCGACAACGAACGTACCGATATCCGTAACTTCCAGATCGGCTTCGTTTTCCAGCAATTCAACCTCCTGCCGCGCCTCACGGCGCTGCAGAACGTGATGTTGCCGATGGTCTATGCGGGCTACGACCGGGCGGAGCGGCGCGAGCGGGCCATGGCGATGCTGGAGCAGGTGGGGCTGGCCGATCGGATGGCCAATCGTCCTAACCAGCTATCAGGCGGCCAGCAGCAACGGGTCGCGATTGCCCGCGCCCTGGTGAACCAGCCCGAGTTGCTGCTGGCCGATGAACCAACCGGCGCCCTGGATTCACGCACCGGCGAAGAAGTGATCGAGCTGATTTCCGAGCTCCACGCCGGCGGCCTCACGATCGTGCTGGTAACGCACGACCCCTCGGTGGCGCACAACAGCGGCCGGATCATCCGGATCCAGGATGGAAAGATCACTGCAGACAGCCTGCCGCGGCAGACACCGGTGCAGGCGCCGGCCTGACGGCGGATTCAGGTCTGGTTCCCGACAGCTCAGGGTGTCGATGGATTGGCTGATTGAAGCTCCTGCAACGCAGCGATGCGTTGCTCCAGCGGCGGATGGGAGGCGAACAGCCCCAGCAGGCTGGGCGGCCCCGCGATCTTGAACGAGGCCAGCGCCGTCCCGTCACGGGGTTCAAGGAGGTCCTGGGTCTGGCCCAGCAACTGGAGAGCTCCCACCATGGCGCCGGCCGCGGTGAGGCGGGCAGCACCGGCATCGGCGCGGAACTCCCGGTGCCGCGAGAACCAGGCGGTGACGAGGGAACCGGCTATCCCCAGCAACAGCTCCAGAGGCCAGATCAGCGCGGAGATCGGTGGCGGCTGGCGACCCTGGTCGTCGGAGCGGCGGGGCAGCAGCAGGGCGATGGCCCGGGCCAGGAACATCACGAAGGCATTGATCACCCCCTGCAGCAGGGCCATGGTCACCATGTCGCCGTTGCCGACGTGGCTCATCTCATGGGCCAGCACCGCTTCGAGCTCCGCCTGCGGCATGCCTTCGAGAATCCCGCTGGAAACAGCCACCAGGGCGCCTTCAGGCGAGGCGCCGGTGGCGAAAGCATTCCACTCCGGCGAGGCGTAGACCCCCACCTCGGGCATGGGCAACTCGGCCTTGTTCGCCAGGCGGGCCACCGTCTCGACCAGCCAGAGGGCACTGGCGCCCTCTCTGCCATCGACCAGTTGCACCCCCATCGCCTGAATGGCCGATTGCCTTGAGACCTGAAGTGAGATCCAGGAGCCAACGACACCCCAGCCGAAGCTGCCGATCAGAAGGGGTATCAGAGGAAGATCAGGAGGCAGCCAGCCCGTGGCCACCCCCAGCCAGAGCAACAACGAGATCGTGGCGACGACCGCCAGGTTCGTGATCAGGAAGAGAACGGTTCGGAGCACCATGACTGCCGGGCCGGTGAATACTTTGAAGTTCTCTGGATCTACAACCGGCTGAGCAGTTCGGTCTTCTTGGCCGTGAACTCTTCATCGGTGAGGATTCCCTTTTGCTTGAGTTCACCGAGGCGCTCAAGGGCGCTCAGCACATCTGCTTCGCCGGACACTGCAGTTCCGCCGGGACGCTCGGGCGTGGCAGCCACGGGCCGCAGGCTCGAGAGGCTGAGCAGACCTTCCGGAGTGACGAACACAGGATCCCCCTTTGATGAGCCCTGGGCCAGCCCGGTGATCGGTTGGTCCTGAACGTCATAGAGGTTGACCGTGCCATTCAGGTCAACGGCGAGACGGCCCGGCTCGGAGAAATAGGCGTAGCGAACTTCATCCTGGGATCCCGAGGCATTCGGTGTCCCCAGTTCCGCCGGCCACCAGCATGGTGTCGGCTGGATCGGCTGCATGGCCTGAAACGCCTGCTGGCCCGCCACGCTGCTCTGCTGCTGGCTTCCCGTTCCCGAACTCTGGGCCTGATGCGATCCAGCGGACATCGTCGAGAGGGACGTCAGGCTGACGCTGCCCGACGGTGTGCTGAACACCACTCCGCCGCTCCCTTGTTGCTGGGAGAACCCGCCGATCTGGTGATCTCCCGTTTCATAGACATCGACCTTGCCGTTCACGTCGACGGCGACGCGGCCGGAATCGGAGAAATAGGCATAGCGGACATTGTTCTGGGCACCGGTGGCATTGGGGGTGCCCAATTCGGGAGGCCACCAGGTGTCCCGGGGATCTGGCCTGAACAGACTGGGGCCACCCGCATGGCCACTGAAGCTCATCTGCTGACCGCCGCCGTTGATCTGCTGCTGGTGGCCGCTGCCGCTCTGGGACTGCGACTGAAAACTTCCGAGTGGAAACAGCTCGCTCTGGGTTGACAGCACATCGGAGATGGCCTGGCAGAGCCCATCCACCCGCGCCTTGAGCGCGTTGTTGAACATATCGCCAAGCATCATCATCCCGCCCTTCATCCATTGCCCTGACCCGGCGAATTCGGGGTGACTGAACTGGGCCATGCCGCCTCTGCCCTTGAGCATGGCGTACATCATGTGGCTGACGGCATCCTGGCTGAAGCCATAACGCTGGGCCAGGTCGTTTGCGACCTTCAGGCCTTCGGCAGTGAGTTGTTCCATTTATACGGAGAACATTGCTCCAGGGCTGGACTCAAGCGCCCCTCCTGGATGCAACGTGAAAGAAGCAGTGATTTTTTATCACTTTAACGTATCACCACTCAGACCCTGGCGATGCAGCGCTTCAATCAGAAGAAAAGTGCCATGCCGAACATTTCACCTGAACCCATCATGGTTCTGATTCGGTGAAGCATCCAAATGACGACGCATCACGGTTTCGCCTGATCCAGGAGGGCGAAGACAGCCACCAGCGAGCGCGGTTCGACCCGTTGATGGGTCGTCGTCAGCGCAGGCGCCGAGGCCCAGTCGTGAATGTCCTCAGGGCTCGATCGGGCGGTGTCGATCCAGCACCGCCAGGGAGTGGTGCTGCCATCAGCCGGTGGCAGCTCGAAGCACAGGTCCTCCCAGAACGCATTCACCATCAGGTGCACCATGAAGCGGTTGCCGATGCTGCGGATCGTCACGGCCAGGGACCGGGATGACTCACTCCAGTCGGGCTGGCCCACCGCCACCCCATGCCAGTCGATCCGGCTCTCGCGCAGCAGGTCGTTGAGGCTCATCCGCCGCTGATCGATCACCACCTCCCGCTGCATCCGGGCGGCGATCAGCAGTTTCACGAAGCGATGAACGTCAGCGTGACGCTTCAGCAGCGACCAGTCGAACCAGCTGAGCGGGTTGTCCTGGCAGTAGGCGTTGTTGTTGCCCGACTGGCTCCGGCACACCTCATCACCCATCGCCAGCATCGGTGAGCCGATCGCCAGCAGCAGCACCGCCAGAACGTTGCGGATCTGCCGCTGACGCAGCGCCTGAACGGCGGGATCGCTGGTGGGCCCCTCAGCACCGCAGTTCCAGCTGGCGTTATCAGCCGCACCGTCGCGATTCCCCTCGCCATTCGCCTCGTTGTGCTTGTCGTTGTAAGCCACCAGATCGGCCAGGGTGAAGCCGTCGTGGCAGGTGATGAAGTTGACGCTCTGCTCCGCTTCCCGCTCCTCGTGGCCGTAGAGGTCGGGGCTGCCCAGCAGCCGCATGGCCGCCTTGGGCACCTGACCCGCATCCCCCTTGAGGAAGCGGCGCAGATCATCGCGGAACTGGCCATTCCATTCCTGCCAGCTGTCGCCGATGAAGCTGCCCACCTGATATAGGCCTGCCGCGTCCCAGGCCTCGGCAATCAGCTTGGTGCCGGCGAGCGCCGGATCGGTCTCGATGTCGAACAGCACCGGCGGCAGCCGCAGCGGCTGGCCGGTTTCATCGCGGGAGAGCACCGAAGCCAGATCGAAGCGGAATCCATCCACATGCATGCACTGCACCCAGTGGCGCAGGCTGTGGCGAATCAACCGGCGCACCACCGGGTGATTTGCGTTGAGCGTGTTGCCGCAGCCGCTGAAGTTGGCATAGCGGCTGCGGTCGGCCTCCAGGTGGTAGTAGGCCTCGTTGGCCAGGCCGCGAAAGCAGAAGCTGGGCCCGCGCTCATCCCCTTCGGCGGTGTGGTTGTACACCACGTCGAGAATCACCTCGATGCCGGCGCGGTGCAGGGCTTTCACCATGTCGCGGAATTCGTCGAGCGGCGCCAGCGGATCCCGGCGGGAGCAGTAGCCGCTGTGGGGAGCCAGCAAGGAAACGGGTGAATAGCCCCAGTAGTTGCTGAGCCCAGCGGGTGCATCGAGGGGATCGAACTGAAACACCGGCAGCAGCTCCACCGCCGTGATGCCCAGATCCAGCAGGTAGGGGATCTTCTCCACCAGGCCGGCATAGGTGCCGGCCCGCTCCGGGGCCACTCCCGAGCTGGGGTGACGGGTGAAGCCCCTCACATGCAGTTCGTAGATCACCGTCTCGGCATGGGAGCGCTGCAGCGGCCGGTCACCCTCCCAGTCGTAGAGGGTGGGGTCGGCCACCACGCTCTTCATCGCGGTGGCATGACCATCGGCGCTGGAGCGGCCCTGGGCGCGCCGGTAACCAGCGGGGGTGACGACCGCCAGCCCATAGGGATCGAGCAGAAGGTTGCGCTCATCGAAACGAAGACCCAGCTCCGGCCGCTGGGGTCCCGAGACCCGATAGCCATAGATCTGGCCGGCGCCGATGCCATCGACCCGGCAGTGCCAGTAGTGGTAGGAGCGGTGCCGGGCGGGATCAAGAGGCACCACCCGGGAAGGTTCAGCTCCATCCTCCCGGTCGAACAGCAGCAGCTCGACGGCGGTGGCGTATTTGGAGTAGAGGCTGAAGTTCACTCCACCGCCCCAGACCGTGGCGCCGAGGGGCGCACTGCGGCCGTTCCAGATGGTCGTCGATCCCATGACCTGAGGCGCCGGCCTGTGCGTGACGATTTCATCCTCTGACCTCAGCGGCGAGCCAGCCGCTGATTCGCAACAGAGTGATCGGCCCATATCGGGTTCGTTCATGACAGCGGCGAGCCCGCTCAGAAGTGCTGGAATGCGCCCACTCCCTGAGCGCTGCCATGACCGCCACCATCACCACCCCATTCCCGATCGATCTGGATGCCTTCCAGCCGCTTGCTCTTGATCCGGATCAGCCCAGCCTGAGCGCCAGCCAGCGGGAGGCGCTGAAAGCCAACATCCAGCTCTGCCGCGACGCGATCATCTTCTTCACCGCCACCGGTGCGGCCCGGGGCGTGGGCGGTCACAGCGGCGGTCCCTTCGACACGGTGCCGGAGGTGATGATCCTCGATGCCTTTTTCCGCGGCGCGCCGGACCGGTTCCTGCCGGTGTTCTTCGATGAGGCCGGCCACCGGGTGGCCACCCAGTACCTGATCAGCGTGCTGCGGGGCGAGCTGCCGGCCGAGGCGCTGCTGCAGTACCGCGCCGCCCACTCCAGGCTGCCGGGCCATCCGGAGCTGGGTTTCACCCCTGGCGTGCAGTTCAGCTCGGGCCGGCTCGGGCACCTCTGGCCGTTCGTGAACGGCGTCGCCCTGGCCCACCCCGGCAAAACCCTGTTCTGCCTCGGCTCCGACGGCGCCCAGCAGGAGGGCGATGACGCCGAGGCGGCCCGCTTCGCGGTGGCCCATGGGCTCAACGTGAAGCTGGTGATCGATGACAACGACGTGACGATCGCCGGCCACCCCTCCCAGTATCAGCCCGGCTACGACCTCGAGCGCACCCTCGGCGGCCATGGCCTGGCCACCCTGTGCGGCGACGGCGAGGACCTTGACGATCTGCATGGCCGCCTCTGCCGCGCCGTGGGCACGAACGGCCCCGTCGCGGTGATCAACAAGCGTCCGATGGCGGTGGGGATCAAGGGTCTAGAGGGCACAACCCACGGCCACGACGTGATCCCGGTGGACCTGGCGATCGCTTACCTGGAGCAGCGCGGCCAGGACGGGGCCGCCACCTATCTCAAGGGCATCGTCAAACCCGCCAATCCCGCCACCTTCCTCGGTTCAGGCCAGCGCCTTGAGGCCAACCGCAACGTGTTCGGCGATGCGGTGGTGGAGATCCTGGGCGCCATGACGCCTGAAACCCGCAAAGCCAGCGTGCTGGTGGTGGACAGCGACCTGGAGGGCTCCTGCGGCCTGACCCAGATCCGCAAGGCCCATCCGGAGATCTTCGTGAGTGGCGGCATCATGGAGCGGGCCAACTTCTCCGCGGCCGCCGGATTCGGTATGGAGGCCGGCCGCCAGGGGATCTTCGCCACCTTCAGCGCCTTCCTGGAGATGATCATCTCCGAGGTCACCATGGCGCGGCTGAACGGCGCCAATGTGCTGAGTCACTTCTCCCATGCCGGCATCGACGACATGGCCGATAACACCTGCCATTTCGGCCTCAACAACTGCTTTGCCGACAATGGACTGGAGGAGAACGACAGCACCCGCCTCTATTTCCCGGCTGATGCGGCCCAGATGAAGGCCTGCGTGAAGGCCGTGTTCGCTGATCCCGGCCTGCGCTTCATCTTCTCCACCCGCTCAAAGGTACCCAATCTGCTTGATGCCGCCGGCAACGAACTGCACGGTGAGGGCTACAGCTTTGAGAGCGGCAAAGATGAGCTGGTGCGGGAGGGCAGCGCCGGCTATGTGGTGAGCTTCGGTGAGTGCCTCTACCGCGCCCTTGATGCCGTGGAGCGGCTGCGGGCCGAGGGACATGATGTGGGTCTGATCAACAAACCCACCCTCAATGTGGTGGATGAAGCGATGCTCGCCAAAGCGGGCGCCTCACCCTTCGTGCTGGTGGTGGAATCCTTCAACCGCCGCACCGGCCTCGGCAGCCGCTACGGCACCTGGTTACTGGAGCGGGGCTTCACCCCCCGCTACGGCCACCTGGGCACCCACAAGGAAGGTTGCGGCGGCCTCTGGGAACAGTTCCCCCACCAGGACCTCGATCCCGACGGGATCATCAGCCACGTCAAGGGCCTGCTGGGCTGAGGCAGATCACCCGTTCCTGTTGCTGACAAGGGGATCAGGCGCTGAAGCGTGAGACGTGAATGGTGAAGGGGGTGCCGCCAGGGGACTGTTCATGGCCTCGCGGGCCTCAAGCCAGCGCTGGGATTCGGGCATGTCCAGGCAGTCATCGAACCAGGGGCCGCCCAGTGTGTAGTGCAGCACCTTCGCTGCGGCCGGAATCGGTTGCACCCCCACCAGCACGTTCCACTCCGGCGGCAGTTCGCCGATCTCCCCGTCCGCCAGCCAGCGGAACTGGTGCAGCTCCAGCCCCGTGGCCGTGTTCACGAACTCCGGTGTCAGCGCCTTGCAGCGCTCGCAGTTGAACAGCACCACCGACGACCAGTTCTTGCGGCCATAGGGCGTCTGCGGCATGCCCTGGAACTTCAGCCCCTCCTCACACTCGTGCTGGTGCTTCACCACCTGAACCGCCATGCTCTCGTCGCGCAGCGCCCAGAGTTCGGCGATGTCGCCCAGGCAGAGCATGTCGGCGTCGATGAACAGGGCCCAGCCCTGGTAGCCGGCCAGCCAGGGCACCAGGAAGCGGCTGAAGGAGAAATCGGTGCTCTGCTTCGGGTCACGCTCCCGGGTGTACACGCCCCTGAGCTGATCGAGCCGCACCTGGCCGATCTGCATCGGGATGCTGGCGTGGGCCTGGAACGAGGCGGTGAGCACGTTCACGGCCACCTCTTCGCGGCGGTCGTAGCCGATGAAGACCCGCGCCACTGGGGCGCGCTCGAGGTCGTGGGTCATGCCGCTGAAGCCGGAACCATCGGCTGCAGGAATTGCTGGAGCAGCAGCTGCCCGAAGCGCAGCCGCCGACCCAGTTGGCTCAGGGGGCCGGCGCCCTCGACCTTGCCGGCCTGCAGCTCGCGGTGGCAGGCCACCATCCGGTCGCGCAGTTCCAGGTAGCGGCTGCCCTCCAGGTCGAACACCCAGGGAAAGGCGCGGCGGGCGGTGCGGTTGGTCTGGCGCATCACCTCGGCATCGAAGGCGGCGGGATCCATGCCCAGCAGACGGTAGAAGTCGCCCCGCTCGCACACCGTCAGGCTGTGGGTGAGGAACACACTCCAGAGGAAGAAGCGGCTGAGCAGCCGTCCGCGCAGGCCATGGCGCAGGCCGGGCCAGCAACGGATCAGCATGTTGAAGATGTCGCCGTGGCGGTTCTCGTCCTGGCACCAGGGTTCGAAGAAATCAAACAGCGGCGTAAAATTATTATCTGGACTCGCCTTGAGATGGCGATCGATCAGGATGTAACGCCAGTAGCCTATTTTCTCGGAAAGAAACACGCTGTAGAGCACCCAGCTGAGCGGGAACCAGGTGATCGGCCGCCTGGTGCTGAGCTTGGGCAGATCGAGCGTGATGCCCTCGGCGACCAGCGCCCGGTTGAGGAAGCCGGCATGGCGGGCCTCATCCCGCGCCATCAGCTGGAACAGGCGTCCGAGCTCGGGGCGCTCCGCCTGGAAGAGGCGCCTGGAGAGTTCCTTGAACAGCAGGAATCCCGAGAACTCCGACACGCAGGAGCGGACCAGGTAGCTCTCATAGGCCTCCTTCTCCTCGGGGCTGAGGTCCTTGAGACGGTCCAGCGGTGCCTTGCGATCGAAGTGGTCGCGGTTGTAGTCGGCCTCCATTTCGTTGAGCATCGCCTCGAAGGCCGGCCGCTGGCCATTGAGGTCGGTGCGGGCCGCCTTCTCGATCTCGGTGGTGTAGAAGCGCGGCGTGAGCAGGTCCTCGCGCAGGTGCGGGGTGGTGGCCGGGGCTGCAGTGGCGGTGGTCATCGGCGGGGGTGCGCTCTGACGCGAAATGCATAACGACAGCATGATACTACGAAAAGCCGTCTTTGCATTCCAGCGTTGCTGCGGCAGCGCGCTAAAGTTTGTTTCAGCCTGTGCTCCCGCGTGACGCCGCCATGGAAGCCCTTGCCGAATACTTCAAGGTGTTCTCCGAGCCCAACCGCCTCACGGTTCTGGAGGCTCTGCGCTCCGGAGCCCTCAATGTCACGGCAGTGGTGGAGAAGACCGGCCTCAGTCAGGCGCTGGTCTCGAAGCACCTCAAGTTGCTGATGATCGCCGGTGTGGTGCGTCGCCGGCCCGAAGGCAGCCTCGTGTTCTACGACGTGATCGACAAGGGGGTGTTCCGGCTGATGGCCCAGGCCGAAAAGCTGCTGCTGGCGGCCCGCCGCCAGCAACTCGATGATCTGGCGGCGATTTTCTGATGACCACAACAGCCACCCCCCCGCCGCCGCTGCCCACTTCAATCGAGGAGCTGCGCCAGGCCCTTGCCAGTGGCCGCCGCAGTTTCATCGGTCTGCGCCTGCCCGATGTCGACGGCCTCCACCTCGATCTTTCCGGCTGCGATCTGAGCCTGGGCTGCTTCCGCGAGGCGCGCTTCGGCCATGCCTGCCTGCGCGAGGCCCATGTGGAGGGCGCCAGCTTTCAGCAGGCCCTGATCTGGGGCGCCGATCTCTCCGGTCTGCAGGCAGCTGGTTCCAGCTGGCAGGAGGCCGACCTCTCGGGATCCCGCCTGCAGCGGGCCGATTTCAGCCGTGCCCTGCTCCACCGCTGCTGCCTGCGCGGGGTGGTGGCCGCCAACAGCCGCTGGCGCGAGGCTCGGCTGGTGGAGGCCGATTTCCGCTCCGGGCTCGACCAGCACACCGATCTGGGCGGCGCCGACTTCGAGGGTGCTGATCTCAGCTACGCCCAGTTCCAGGGTGCCCAGCTGCGCGGCGCCAGCCTGCGCGGGGCCTGCCTCTACGGCACCAACCTGCGCGAGGCCGATCTGACCGGTGCCGATCTCAGCGGCTGTGATCTGCGCGACTGCCAGCTGGTCGGCAGCGATCTCAGCGGCGCCTGCCTGGAGGGCAGCCGCCTGCCCGCCGGCGACTCGGGGTGCGCCTGACGTTGCAGCCCCTCGCCTTGTCCAGGCGGCAGCAGCTGCTGATCGGCGCCGGCCTCGCCCTTGCGGCCGCCGGCCTGGCGGGCTGGCTGTGGCTGGGACGATCCAGCGACGGCCCCCTGAAGCTGAGCGGGCGGATCGAGGGCTACGAAACCGATCTCGGCGCCCGGATCGGCGGCCGTGTGGCTGAGGTCACGGTCCGGGAAGGGGAGCGCGTGAAGGCTGGGCAGTTGCTGGTTCGCCTCGACGACGAGGAGGTGCTCGCCCGCCTGCGTGGTGCCCAGGCAAGGCTGGCCTCCGCTCGTCAGCAGCTGAACCAGAGCCGCTTCCAGATCGATGTGGTCGACAGCCAGATCCGCGAATCCCGCCTGACCGTGGCTCAGGCCGAGCAGGACAACTTGGGACGTGTGGATCAGGCCAGGGCCAACCTGGCGAGTGCCGAAGCCCAGCTGGCCCAGACCCAGGCCCAGCAACGCCTGGCGAAGGTCACCCTGGGGCGCACCGAGTCGCTGGTGCGGCAGGGCGCCGCTTCACCCCAGTCGCTCGATCAGGACCGCACTGCCCTCGAAACATCCGAGGCCGCGGTGACCGCCCAGCAGCGCCAGGTGGAGGCGACCCGCGGCGCCTTGGCCCTGGCGGCTTCGACGGGTCTCAATCCATCGATCCGCTCGGCCCAGCTCCGGGCCCTGAGCGAGCAGCGCCAGCGCGCCCTGGCCGGGGTGCGGGCTGCCCAGAGCGATGTGCGCAGCGCCCAGGCGGCTGAGCAGCAGGTGAAGGCGGAAGCCGCCTACCTGAGGATTCACTCGCCCCTGGCTGCCGTTGTGATCTCCCGCAGTGTCGAGCCCGGCGCCGTGGTGGCCAGCGGCCGCACCCTGCTCACCCTGTTGGATCCCGCCACGGTGTACCTGCGCGGCTTCATTCCCCAGGGGGAGATCGGGCGGGTGCGCCTGGGACAGCAGGCCCGGATCTACCTGGATTCGGACCCCCGCCGGCCATTGGCGGCGCGGGTGGCGGAAGTCGATGCCCAGGCCTCCTTCACCCCCGAGACCATCTATTTCCAGCGCGACCGCGTCAGGCAGGTGTTCGGCCTGAAGCTGGCCATCGAGGATCCGGCCGGATACGCCAAACCAGGAATGCCTGCCGATGCCGAGATCCTCACCCCCTGATCCCGCTCACCACAACGCCAGCCGGAGCGCGGCCGGCGTTGTGGTGAGCGTGGAGGATCTGCACAAGTGCTACGGCAACCGCCCGGCCGTGGCCGGCCTGGACTTCAGGGTGAGCGAAGGCGAGATCTTCGGCCTGATCGGCCCCGATGGCGCCGGCAAGACAACCACCTTCCACATCCTCGCCGGGGTGATCGAGCCCAGCGGCGGCCAGGTGCGTGTGCTTGGCCTCCCTCCCCGCGAGGCCCGCGAGCGGGTCGGCTATCTCACTCAGCAGTTCTCCCAGTACCCCGACCTCAGCGTTGAGGAAAACCTGCGCTACGTGGCCGGCCTGCGGCTGGTGTCCCCAGCTCTCTGGCGGGAGCGGCGCACTCCCCTGCTCAGGCGCCTGGGTCTGGAGCCCTTCGCCGATCGCCTGGCCAGCCAGCTCTCCGGTGGCATGAAGCAGAAGCTGGCCCTCTGCTGCGCCCTGATCGACAGGCCACGCCTGCTGTTGCTCGACGAACCCACCACCGGGGTGGACCCGATCTCGCGCCGCGATTTCTGGGACGTGCTCGCCACCCTGGCGGAGGAGGGGGTCACGATCGTGATCGCCACCCCCGATCTGGTGGAAGCCGAGCGCTGCCACCGCATCGCCCTGCTGCAGCAGGGGAGGATCGAGAGCCTGGACACGCCGGCCGCCGTGAAGCAGGGGCTGGGGCTGAGCCGGCTGGAACTGAGGGGGGCCGCGTCGGCTGCGGCCGAACCGCTGCTCAGTGGTGGAGCGATCGTCGATGTGCAGACCTTCGGCGACCGGCTCGATCTGCTCGTGAACGATGCGGCCACGGGAGAAGCCCAGGTGCGGGAGCTGTTCCGCCGTCAGGGGTTGCCGCTGCAGGAGCTGCTGGTCACCGCCCCCACCCTGGAGAACGTGGTCGTGATCAGCCAGCGCCGCCGCTCCGGGGAGCTGCCACTGCTGCCTTTCCCGGGGGTGCAGGGCAGCAGCCGGCGCCGCGCCGATCCCGCCATCGCCGCACGGGGCCTCAGCCGCCGCTTCGGGGCTTTCGAGGCCGTGCGCCAGCTGACGCTGGAGATCCGCTACGGCGAGATCTTCGGTCTGCTGGGGGCCAACGGTGCCGGCAAGACCACCACGATCAAGATGCTCTGCGGCCTGCTGGCCCCCAGCTCCGGCGAGATCGTGCTGGCGGGGGAGTCGAAGTTGCTGCGTGGCCCCGATCTGCTGCGCCGGATCGGCTACATGAGCCAGAAGTTCACCCTCTACGACGACCTCTCGATCCGGGAAAACCTGGAGTTCTACGCCGGCGTCTACGGCATCCCGGGTCCCCTGCGTCAGCCCCGCATCGACTGGGTGATCGCCAGCTGTGGGCTGAAGGGGCAGGAGCAGCTGCTCACCGCGAAGTTGCCCGGGGGCTGGAAGCAGCGGGTGGCCTTCGGCGCCGCCGTGCTGCACGATCCAGAAGTGCTCTTCCTGGATGAGCCCACCTCAGGGGTGGATCCCCTGGCGCGGCGGCAGTTCTGGAGCCTGATCAACGCCTTTGCCCGCCGGGGCACAGCCATCCTCGTGACCACCCACTACCTGGAGGAAGCGGAGCAGTGCAACCGGCTCTGCTTCATGGTGGCCGGCGAAAAAGTGATCGAGGGCAGCCCAGGCGCGATCAAGGCTGCCCAGCCGGGCCAGGTGCTTGAACTGGTGCTGCCGCAGGATCAGCTCCAGAGCGCCACCCTTCTGCTGCGGCGGCACTGGCAGCCCTGGCGGGTCAGTCGCTTCGGCGACCGCCTCCATCTGGTGCTGGATGATCCCGAGCGGGAGGTCGAGGGTCTGCAGCTGCTGCTGAGCCAGGCCCAGCTCAGCCTGGAGGGGCTGCGCCGGGTGCCCCATTCCCTTGAAGATGCCTTCATCGGCACCGTGCAGCGGGCCCAGGCGCGAGAAGGGGGGCCCAGATGAGGCGAATCCTGGCCCAGTGCCGCAAGGAGCTGCTGCAGTTCCGCCGCGACCGGCTGACGCTGGGTCTGGCCTTTCTGCTGCCCCTGCTCACCCTGCTCATCTTCGGTTTCGCCATCCGCCTTGAAACCAAGGTGATTCCGATCGTGGTGCAGGACTTCGACCGCAGTCCCCTCAGCGCCGCTTACACCGACCGCCTCTTCGCCACCGATCAGTTCCGGCCCGCCCGCTGGCGGGGCGACGACCCGGTGGCCGATGCGATCGATCGGGGCCTGGCCAAGGCGGCGGTGATCATCCCGCCGGAGTTCAGCCGCCGCCTCAAGGCCGGCCAGCCGGTGGAGGTGCAGGTGCTGGTGGATGGCACCGACACCAACAATGCCCGGGTGATTCGCAACAGCATCCAGGGCACCACGGCGTTCTTTCTCTCCGAGAAGGAGCTGCTCAAGAACCCGCCGCCGGTGCAGGCGCTGACGCGGTTGTGGTTCAACCCCGGTCGCAAGGAATCGCTGTACATCGTGCCGGGGGTCTATGCCGTGGTGCTCTGGATCTTTCCCTCCCTGCTGGCCGCGATCGCGATGGTGAAGGAAAAGGACAAGGGCACGATCCTGCAGGTCTATGCCTCGGGGATCCGTGCGCCGGAGCTGCTGCTGGGCAAGGCCCTGGCATACCTGCTGGTGGGGGTGAGCATGGCCGTTGTGGTGATGGGGCTGGGGGGGCTGATCTTCCAGCTCGGCTTCGCCGGCGACCCGACGCCCCTGCTGGTGGGCACCACGCTCTATCTGGCCGCCGCCGTGCTCTTCGGGCTGCTGCTGGGGGTGCGCAGCGCCAACCAGAATGCGGCTGTGCAGGGAGTGTCGCTGGTGGGGTTCCTTTCCGCCCTGCTGCTCTCGGGCTTCATCTATCCGCTCAGCAACATTCCCCCACCGCTCTCGCTGGTGTCGGCCCTGATTCCGGCCCGTTACTTCATCGTGATCAGCCGTGACGCTTTCGTCAGAGGAACGGGCTGGGCCGGTGTCTGGCTGGATGTGCTGATGATCCTGGCCCTTGCGGCGCTGCTCTATCTGCTCACGCTGCGCTCCCTGGGCTCCCTGCAGCTGGCCGATGGCGGCGGTGGCGGGCCGTGAGGATCCTGCGGCACGGCTGGCGAGTGCTGATGGCCAGTCGCCTCTGGGCCCTGCTGCGCAAGGAGGTCCAGCAGATCCTGCGCGACCGGCAACTGATCAAGTTGCTGATCATTCCCCCCACCCTGCAGCTGCTGATCTACGGCTTCGCCCTCAACCCAGAGGTGCACAACCTCAAGCTGGGGGTGGTCGATTACGCCCAGGTTGCGGCGAGTCGGGAGCTGGTGTCGGCCCTCACCGCCAACCGGATCTTCCTGGCCTCCTCCTATCCCCGCAGCGAACAGGAGCTGGCCCGGCAGGTGGAGCGCGGAGAGCTGACGGCCGGCCTGGTGATCCCACCGAACTTCAGCAAGCGGCTGGCCACCGGTGACACCGCCCGGGTGCAGGTGTTCATCGATGGGGTCGACGCCAACAGCGCCGGCATCGCCAGCGGTTACATCCAGCAGATCCTGCGCCGGTTCCGGCCGGAGGCGGGGGTTTTGCCGCCCACTCCGCCGGTGCGCACCCAGGTGCGCTTTCTCTACAACCCCGGGCTGACCAGCAGCTGGTTCTTCGTGCCCGGGGTGATCGGTCTGGTGCTCACCCTGATCGCCACCCTGGTGTCGGCGGTGACGCTGGTGCGCGAGAAGGACAGTGGCACGCTCGAGCAGCTGCTGATGACCCCAGCTGGCGCCTGGGAGATCCTGCTGGCCAAGATCCTGCCCCTGGTCGTGTTGCTGATGGGGGATGTGCTGCTGGCCCTGTTGCTCGGCCGGCTGGTGTTCGGTGTGCCCATCCGGGGCGATCCGTTATTGCTGCTGGCCCTCTCGGGGCTGTATCTGTTCGTGGGGATCGGCGTGGGGATCATGCTGGCCACGGTCTGCCGCTCCCAGCAGCAGGTGATGCTCACGGCCTTCTTCATCACCTTGCCGATGGTGCAGACCTCCGGCGCGATCGCGCCGATCGAGAGCATGCCGGCCTTCTTTCAGGCCCTCTCCCTGCTAAATCCCCTGCGCCATTACATCGCCATCCTGCGGGGACTGTTGCTCAAGGGTGTCGGTCTTGAGGCACTCTGGCCCCATGCCCTGGCCCTGCTGGTGATGGCGCCGCTGTTGATGGCCATCAGTGTCTCGCGCTTCCGCAGCCAGCTGAGCTGATCGGTGGCTTTGATCGGCGCCTTGTCTCCTGAGACGTTGCTTCCCCTGGGGCCTCAGATGGGCGTCCGGGGCGCAGGGCTGGGGAACAGGGACAGGAAGCCCTCGCGGCGCAGGTCTTCCGCTTCGGGGGTGGCAGTCCAGAGCGATTCGAAATAGAAGAAAGCCACCCCCATGCCGTTCTGGCGGACCGTCTGCACCTGATCCTTAATCAGCTGCATCGGAGCGGGCTTGGTGCGCAGCCCTGTCATCACGCCGATCGCGGTGGGGATTTTCTTCCGGGTTTCCGCGAGCTCGGGGCGCGCCACCTCGGCCGCAAAGCTGGCGACGTCGGGGCGGTAAAGCTGCACGATCACTTCATCGACGATATTGCGCCGCACCCAGCCCAGCCAGTCCTGCAGTTGCAGCTTGTAGGCGAAGTCGTAGTAGTTGGGGGAAACGGAGACGATCGACTTGGGCTTTTTGGCATTCACGGCCTTGTCCAGCTGGACTATGAAGGCCGTGATCTTGTCGGCTCGCCACTTGATCCAGGCCTGATCCATGGGGTTGCTGGGTACCGGACGCTTGGTCTCCTTGGTGTAGAGCGCTTTGGTGTAACTGTCGTAGCCGAATTCATTGGGCAGGCTCATGTGGTCATCGAACTGGATGCCATCGCCGTCGTAGTTGCCCACCACTTCCAGCACCAGCTCGGTGATGAACTGCTGTACCTCCGGCCTGAAGGGGTTGAGCCACACCACTTCCCCGGCAGCGCTGATCGATGTGCGGCTGCCGTCCTGCCGCTGGGTGAGCCAGCTGGGGTGTTGCTGGGCCAGCTCCGAAAATGGTGGAGCCATGAAGCCGAATTCGAACCAGGGGATCACGAGCATCCCTTTGGCGTGGCCCTCACTGATCACATCCGCCAGGATGTCCTGCCCTTCAAGGCCCTTGTAGGAAAACGACTGAATCTTTCGCGCCCTGGTCACCTCACTGGTGTGAATCGCGTAGCCGGAGTTCCAGACCACCGGATAAACGGTGTTGAAATGCATCTCCTTCAGCTGGTCCATCGCGGCCCGCAACTTGGTGCGATCGCGCATGGTGCTCATGTCGTTGGTGGTCATCCACACGCCGCGGATCTCGCTGCGGCTGGCCTGGGCGGCACTGGTTGCGGGCAGGGCCGGCACCATCGCCAGCAGCAGTCCGCAGAGCATCAACACCGGCAGCAGCCATCGCGTTCGTCTCATGGCGCCGTTCTGATCACAAGCCGGCCGACGTTAGCGGCAGTTTCCGCAGCTCTCCAGCGATCGCGGCAGGAGAGCGTGTGCAGGCAACGGAGGGGGCGGGATTCGAACCCGCGGAAGGTTTCCCTTCGCCGGTTTTCAAGACCGGAGCCATCAACCACTCGACCACCCCTCCAGGGGGCTGCCATCGGTCCATGGACCGATGACCCGGTCAGTTTCCCATGGAACCCGGGACGTGGCGGAGGGGGATCAGGATAGGGCGCGCCGACGGCAGTGCCGACCATGGCCTCCAGCAGAACATCGTCTGATCCAGGTCAGCGGGGGGGCGCTCTCCCCTGGGGTTTGCGCACCTACGTGATGGGGGTGATCAATCTCACCCCCGATTCCTTCAGTGATGGTGGCCGCTTCGATCGGCCCGCTGCCGCCCTGCGTCAGGCCCGGGTGATGGTGCGCCAGGGGGCGGAACTGCTCGATCTGGGGGGGCAGAGCACCCGGCCGGGGGCGGTGGAGGTCAGCGCCGAGCAGGAACTTGGGCGGGTCCTGCCGGCCCTGGAGCTGATCCGCTCAGCCTGCGCCGAGGCAGGAGGTCCTCTGCTCTCGATCGACACCTTCCGGGCCCCGGTGGCCGCGGCTGCTCTGGCGGCCGGCGCCCACTGGATCAACGATGTCAGCGGCGGTCGCCGCGACCCCGAGATCCTCTCGGTGGTGGCGGAGTTCGGCTGTCCCTACGTGCTGATGCACAGCCGCGGCGACAGCCGCAGCATGGATGGGCTGGCCGCCTACGCCGATGTGGTGGCCGAGGTGCGTGAGGAGTTGCTGCGCGCCAGCGAGGCGGCTCTGGCGGCGGGGGTCCGGACTGATCAGCTGATCTGGGACCCGGGCCTGGGCTTCGCCAAAACCACCGAGCACAACCTGGCGCTGCTGCGGGGGCTGGCGGACCTGCGCCGCGAAGGTTTCCCCCTGCTGGTGGGGCCTTCGCGCAAACGCTTCATCGGCGCGGTGCTCAACGAACCCAGACCCCGCGCGCGGCTGTGGGGCACGGCGGCTGTCTGCGCCCAGGCGATCACGCAGGGTGCCGATGTGCTGCGGGTGCACGATGTGGCGCCGATTGCGCAGACCGCCCGGATGGTGGATGCGATCGTTCGCTCCTCGCCGCCGGTTCCGGATTGAATCGCGGGAGCTTCAGGAGAAGCGATCGAGCGTCATCACCTTGTTCCAGGCCGAAACGAAATCGGCCACGAACTTGGCGGGTCCGTCGTTCTGGGCGTACACCTCCGAGAGGGCCCGCAGCTGGGAGTTGGAGCCGAACACCAGATCAACCCGGGTGCCGCTCCAGCGCAGCTCTCCCGTGTGGCGGTCGCGTCCTTCGAAACTGTCGCCGGCATATGTGCTGGGCGTCCACACCGTGTCCATGTCGAGCAGGTTCACGAAGAAGTCGGTGCTGAGGGTGCCGACGCGATGGGTGAACACGCCATGGGCCGAGCCACCGGTGTTTGCACCCAACACCCTCAGGCCGCCGACCAGCACCGTCAGCTCCGGCGCGCTCAGCCCCAGCAGCTGGGCCCGGTCGATCAGCAGCTCTTCCGCCCGCACCTTGAAGGCCCGCTTCTGGTAGTTGCGGAAGCCGTCTGCCTGGGGCTCCAGCACCGCGAAGGAGGCGGCATCGGTCTGCTGCTGTGAGGCATCGGTGCGGCCTGGGCTGAAGGGCACCTCCACGGCGTGGCCAGCGGCGGCAGCGGCGGCTTCCACTGCCGCGCCACCGGCCAGCACGATCAGATCCGCCAGCGACACCCGGGTGCCATCACCCTGGGCCGCGTTGAAGCTCTGTTGAATCCCTTCCAGCACAGCCAGCACCCGCGCCAGCTGCTCGGGCTGGTTCACTTCCCAGTCTTTCTGGGGCGCCAGGCGCAGGCGGGCGCCATTGGCCCCGCCGCGCTTGTCGGAGCCGCGATAGGTGGAGGCCGATGCCCAGGCCGTCGCCACCAGCTCCGGCACCGTCAACCCCGAAGCCAGCACTCGGACCTTGAGCTCGGCGATGGCAGCGGCGCCGATCAGGGGATGGCCCGTGGCGGGGATCGGGTCCTGCCAGATCAGATCCTCATCCGGTACTTCGGGGCCGAGGTAGAGCACCTTCGGGCCCATGTCGCGGTGGGTGAGCTTGAACCAGGCGCGGGCAAAGGCATCGGCGAAGGCCTGCTGATCCTGGTGGAAGCGGCGAGCGATCGGTTCATAGATCGGATCGAAGCGCAGCGACAGATCCGCGGTGGTCATCATCGGCCTGTGCCGCCTCGTGGGGTCGTGGGCATCGGGGATCAGGTGCTCCTCGCGCACATCCTTCGCCCGCCACTGCCAGGCGCCGGCCGGGCTCTTCTCCAGTTCCCACTCGTAGCCGAAGAGCATCTCGAAGTAGCCCCGGTCCCAGGTGGTGGGGTTGGGTTTCCAGGCGCCCTCGATGCCGCTGGTGGTGGCATCGCCGCCCTTGCCGCTGCCGAAACGGTTGTGCCAGCCCAGCCCCTGCTGCTCGAGGCTGGCCCCTTCCGGTGCGGCTCCCACCAGCTCCGCACTGCCGGCCCCGTGGGCCTTGCCAAAGGTGTGGCCGCCGGCCACCAGAGCCACCGTTTCCTCATCGTTCATGGCCATGCGCGCGAAGGTTTCGCGCACGTCCCGCCCGGATGCCACCGGGTCGGGAACGCCGCCCGGGCCTTCCGGATTCACGTAGATCAAGCCCATCTGCACGGCGGCGAGGGGGTTCTCCAGCTCCCGATCGCCGCTGTAGCGCTCATCGCCGAGCCAGGTTGTTTCCTGGCCCCAGTAGATGTCTTCCTCAGGCTGCCAGATGTCGACGCGGCCGCCGCCGAAGCCGAAGGTGGCAAAGCCCATTGATTCGAGGGCGCAGTTGCCGGCCAGAATGATCAGATCGGCCCAGGAGAGCCGGTTGCCGTAGGTCTGCTTGATCGGCCAGAGCAGCCGCCGGGCCTTGTCGAGGTTGCCGTTGTCGGGCCAGCTGTTGATCGGCGCGAAGCGCTGGTTGCCGGTGCCGCCGCCGCCGCGGCCATCGCCGGTGCGGTAGGTGCCGGCGCTGTGCCAGGCCATGCGGATGAACAGGCCGCCGTAGTGGCCCCAGTCGGCAGGCCACCAGTCCTGGGAGTCGGTCATCAGCGCGAGCAGATCCCGCTTCACGGCAGCGAAATCCAGTTCGTTGAACGCCTGGGCGTAGTCGAACTCAGCCCCGAGTGGATTGGAGGCCGGCGCGTGCTGGTGAAGGATCGAAAGGTTGAGCTGGTGGGGCCACCAGTGCCGGTTGGATTGATCCCCGGCGGTGGTGGGGGCCCCGGAGCGGCCTGCGAAAGGGCACTGGCTGATGGCCGTCATCGTCCGTCTCCTGTTGGTATTGGAAGGAGTTCACCTGTTCGGAACCTAGGCAGACGACCGCCCTGCGGAACCACTGCGTCATATCCCTTAGGGCTCGCACCTTGCCGTGGGCACAGCCATCCAGGACTTTCCCCCGCGAGCTGATGAGGGTGCTGCCTGCCTGCTCGGCAAATCAGGTTTTGGGGTGTATTTATCGCTCGGAAAGGATCATTATCTGGATATGATCTTTTCGCAGATATTGTCTTCGTGTAGACATGATGCATGCTCGGATATGAGCTTTCTTAATCGGCTGCTTCCGCATGGAGTTATTTCGGTGGGAGAGCCAGTCTGCGTAGGCCATTGTCCTGTGACCCCACCAGGTGCAGAAATTGCATCATCAGGTCTGGAAATTGCATCTTGAGGTCAACTCGAGCCTGTTTTTTTCAGCCGAACCGTCAAAATCTGAATCGATGTCCCGTTGCTCCGATGAGTCCAGCAACGTGGCGACTCAGGCCCTGCTGGGCTAGATCGCGGCTGAGATTAAAACCGCCATCCCGGGCGCTGAGTTGCGCCCGTACCTCAACCCAGTTTCCCGAGCAGAGCATGCCCGCATTTGCATCCACTCCAGGTTCATCAGCAAGCAGCAGTTCTTTCTGGATCAGGAACTTGTTCAGAGCAAGCTCACCCCGTTTCTGCGTCTCCGTTACCAGAACGCCATTGCCGATCTTGTGGCTGATCTCGGCAGGACGGAGGACATTTGCCAGCCTTTTTCAGGTTTCCAGAGGTCTCTTTGCCAGAGTTCTGCCTGATGCTTGCTTGGTTGATGCAGGGCTGTCATGATGAGAAGAACGGGCTCCCCAAGTCGATGTGCCTGTTCCGCCTGCTCTGGCTTGCTGACACGGCTGCCATCTTCTGGCAGGAAGGTGATCGGAGTCGATAGTCTGCCATTGCGAATGTAGCTTTTGTTAGTGCGCCTGGCACGCTGGTCCCTGTGACTCTTCATACAACTCACCATCAGCCTCAACTCAAGTTTTTGGGGCAACCTGCGGAGCAAAGTCGATGGCTTCTGATTCCTTTTGGAATCATTATTCTGCTTTGCTTGGGAAGTGTGTATTCCTGGAGTATTTTCAGGACTCCCTTGGAAGGTGAGCTTGGAATCAGTGCCACACAAAGCCTGCTTCCATTTACATTTGGCTTGGTCTTTTATGCTGGCATGATGCCAATTGCAGGTTTTTATATTCCTCGTTTTGGTACTCGTATCACGACAGCTATCGGAGGTATTGTGGTAGGCTTGGGCTATATACTTGCAAGTTTTGCCACTCACGTTGGAGCTCTCGTTGTCACCTATGGAATGATCGCTGGAACAGGTGTGGGTATTGTCTATGGTGTTCCCATAGTGGTCGTTTCTCGCTGGTTTCCTGATAAGAAAGGCCTCGCCGTGGGCTTGACGATTATTGGTTTTGGGCTTTCGCCCTTGATTACGGCTCCTCTTGCCAATCAATTGATTGAAGCCTATACAGTTCGCCCCGCCTTGCGCTTACTTGGTATTGCTTTTACGTTCATCATCCTGGCTATTTCTCTGGTGATGAAGTTGCCACCTAAGGGCTGGCAGCCTCGGCACAATGCTGTTGCTGTTGCTGGCTCAGCCCTGGTCAATACCCGAAACCTATTCCATAATCGATCGTTTTATGGGTTATGGCTCTGTTACGCGATCGGAACCCTGGTCGGCTTGACCGCGATTGGTATTTCCAGTTCAGTCGGGGAGGAAATCATTGATATCAATCCTACTGTGGCAGCCTGGAGCGTGTCTTTATTCGCTTTGTTTAATGGCGTCAGTCGTCCGCTGTTTGGCTGGTTAAGCGATCGGTTCAAGCCCCACTATGTTGCCATATTGTCCTATGCGCTGATCCTTATTGCCTGCGTGCTGATGATCAATGCTGAAGCTGGCCAGGTTGCCACATATCTGGCTGCCTTTTGCCTGTTCTGGTTCTGTCTTGGCGGGTGGTTGGCCATGGCTCCAACCATTACTCTCCGCTTTTTCAATCCCGACAAGTATGCCCAGAATTATGGAATTGTTTTTACTGCCTATGGAGTTGGTGCCTTGATTGGAACTCTATTGGCTGGTCATATTCGAGATCTGTTCGGAAGTTATGATCTTGTCTTTTATCCGATGGCAGTTCTGGCTATGATTGGTGCCGTTATCGCTTGCCTGCTGCTTAAGCGAGAGCGATCTGCTGCCTGACAAGTTTGCGTTGACCTCTTGCAAAAGTGACCTGCGGTGAGTCGTGGACCATGTTTGCTATCTGCAGCGTCCTCTGCCCATGAATGCTGATCACGTCCTGCTGTTGTGCATCGCCATCGGTGGGGTGGCGTTTTTTGTACTCATCTGTTGGTCATGCAGGCGCTTCCGGCTATATCGCCGTCTTGTCGCTGGTCGAGTTGTCACCCAGTGCCATCAAGCCAACCGCGCTGATGCTCAATATTCTTGTGGCGACGATTGCCACATGGCAGTTTGCACGACGCGGCCACTTTTCATGGTCACTATTTTGGCCATTTGCTGTGTTGGCAGTGCCCATGGCGTTTGTTGGTGGCTACCTCAATCTTCCAGTAACCGCATTCAGGCTCATTGTCGGAGTCGTGCTTGTTCTGTCGGCTGTGAGATTCATTGTTGGGCAAAGTGCTGATACGGCATGCTCGCCACCGGCAATTGCCTGCGCAATTCCAATCGGTGCTGGGCTCGGATTGTTATCAGGGCTTACGGGCACGGGTGGCGGGATTTTCCTCACCCCTTTGCTGCTGATGATGCGGTGGTCAACAGTCAAATCTGCTGCAGCCGTGTCGGCATTGTTCATCTTGCTGAATTCTGTGGCTGGTTTATTGGGCAATGTCAGCAGCACGAAAAACTTCCCGACTTTCGCGATCCCTCTGGCGATTGTCGCTGTCGCGGCAGGTTTTGCTGGAGCCCATTTCGGCAGTCACCGATTTCCTCACACCACCATCAAGCGCATTCTCGCCCAGGGCTGATTCAAAGTGTGTCACAGGCGCACTGGCCTGAGTTGCCGGCATGGGGTTCGCTCGGTGGTATCGCCTCCTTCCTGTGCCCGAAACCGCCGCTGCCGCAACTGATCTGGATCTGATCAGTTTCCTGCAGGCGATACCGGATGCCCGCATGCGGCGTGGGGTC
>NZ_JAGQBU010000002.1 GCF_024345795.1 Synechococcus sp. J7-Johnson | reverse complement strand
CCGCTGAGGACCCTGAATTCGAGACCTTCTACACGAAGAACATTCTTCTGAACGAAGGACTGCGTGCCTGGATGGCACCGGCCGACCAGCCGCATGAAAACTTCGTCTTCCCTGAAGAGGTCCTGCCACGTGGAAACGCCCTTTAATTCGTCCATGGTGGCCGTCGGGGGCAAAGACCTCGACTCCACCGGTTACGCCTGGTGGGCTGGTAACGCTCGCCTGATCAATCTCTCCGGTCGCCTGCTCGGCGCCCACGTGGCCCACGCGGGTCTGATGGTCTTCTGGGCCGGAGCGATGATGCTGTTCGAAGTGAGCCACTTCAGCTTCGACAAGCCGATGTACGAGCAGGGCCTGATCCTGTTCCCACACGTGGCCACCCTCGGCTACGGCGTCGGCCCCGGCGGCGAGGTCACCAGCCTCTATCCGTTCTTCGTGGTCGGTGTACTGCACCTGATCAGCTCCGCAGTACTTGGGCTCGGCGGCCTCTACCACGCCCTGCGCGGTCCTGAAATCCTGGAGAACTATTCCTCGTTCTTCTCCCAGGACTGGCGCGACAAGAACCAGATGACCAACATCATCGGCTACCACCTCATCCTTCTGGGTGTGGGCTGCCTGCTGCTGGTGTTCAAGGCCATGTTCTTCGGCGGCGTCTATGACACCTGGGCCCCCGGTGGCGGCGATGTGCGCATCATCACCAACCCCACCCTGAGCCCGGCCGTGATCTTCGGCTATCTCTTCAAAGCCCCATTCGGTGGCGAGGGCTGGATCATCGGGGTCAACTCGATGGAAGACATCATCGGCGGCCACATCTGGCTCGGCCTGATCTGCATCTTCGGTGGAATCTGGCACGTGATCACCAAGCCCTTCGGCTGGGTGCGTCGCGCCTTCATCTGGAACGGTGAGGCCTACCTGAGCTACAGCCTCGGCGCCCTGAGCTTCATGAGCTTCATCGCGTCTGCCTACATCTGGTTCAACAACACCGCCTATCCCTCGGAGTTCTACGGCCCCACCAACGCCGAATCCTCCCAGGCCCAGAGCTTCACCTTCCTGGTGCGTGACCAGCGCATGGGAGCCAACATCGGTTCCGCCATGGGCCCCACCGGCCTTGGCAAGTACCTGATGCGCTCCCCCACCGGCGAAATCATCTTCGGCGGTGAAACCATGCGCTTCTGGGATTTCCGCGGTCCCTGGCTCGAGCCCCTTCGCGGTCCCAACGGCCTCAGCCTCGACAAGCTCCAGAACGACATTCAGCCCTGGCAAGTACGCCGTGCGGCTGAATACATGACTCACGCTCCAAACGCCTCCCTCAATTCCGTGGGCGGCATCATCACCGAGCCCAACTCGGTGAACTTCGTGAACGTGCGTCAGTGGCTCTCCGCCACTCAGTTCGTGCTGGCCTTCTTCTTCCTGGTTGGTCACCTCTGGCACGCCGGGCGCGCCCGGGCCGCCGCAGCCGGTTTCGAGAAAGGTATCGACCGTCAGGCCGAGCCCACCCTGGCCATGCCGGATCTCGACTGATCCTCTGCTGCCGCTTCACCACGGCATCACCCCTAACCCTCCCGCGATCGCGGGGGGTTTTTTTATGGGCAAGACATGTCAGACCAGCCTTGTCTTGCCCCCAGGCCGGATAGAAACAGTCGAGACATGTCTGGCCAATGGATCGTTCCTACGTTTGAGCTACCGACGAGGTCATCCCTTGGACATCCGCACATTCACCGGCCGCGCCCTTTCCCGCGCGGCCCTTCCCCTGGCTCTTCTGCCCCTGGTCGGGCCGCTGCCTGTGGCAGCCCAGAGCAGCACGGTCGACTTTCCTCGCCAAGGCGTGGTCTGCGACCTGACCAACAAGAGATGCTTCAACTCCGAAGGAGTTTCCGTGCCGCTCACCCGCGAGTTTTTCGGCAGCTACGGCGAGCGTGAGCTGGTTCCCACGCTGTCGGGCAACAGAGGGCCCACCAAGTTCGCGTTGAGCGATGGGAAAGCCTGCGACGTGCGGCGGCAAACCTGCTGGGATGACGGCCAGGGTGGCAAGAACGTGAGCAGGTCGCTGAGCACACAGCTGTTCGGCAACAGGGGCGCCTGGGGCAACAACGGATCCGGCAGCAGCGGCTGGGGAAACAACAACAACAACAACTGGCAGCAACCCGAGCAAGCCACAAGCTCCTGTGAACTACGCCAGGGGAACCGTCGTCTTTTCGAGGGAAATTGCCTGCTGAATCGACGCGAGTCGGCCAACGGCATGGCTTACAACGTCGAGCTCGCTGATGGCCAGAGATACAGCTTCTACAACCGTCAAGGCAGGCTCGTGCTCCAGGATTCCTCTGGCTTGTGGCCAGTCCAGATCAGCAACCGCAACGGCGACGTGAACTTCCGCTGGGCCGACCGGCAACTGGTGACACGCGACCGCCGCTGGGCAAACCAAGGGCCGCAGGGGGGAAGCAGCGATTTCAACCCGACGGGCAACTTCCTCCAGGACCTGTTCAACACCATGTTCCGCTGACAGTCGCACCTCAACGGCGGGGGGTATTTCATCGCCTGAACGCTCAGAAGGTCCGTCAACACTGGGCGCATGAACCTTGTCACCTCTGGGACGACCCCAGACAGACTCTGGTTGCACCTTCAGCGCTCATGGCCCATAGGTTGCGGGCGACCGCTGATCACTGCTCCATGACTACCAACTTCCTGATCCCATCCAGGCCTGCCCATGCCTCTCTGGCGCTGGCGGCCGGATGGCTGGCCCTGCTCACAACGGTGGTGCCCCAGCCCGGCTGGACTCAGAGCAACAGCCTGAAACTCACAGGCAACGGAGTCGTCTGCGACCGCGGCAGCAGGATCTGCTACGACCGCCAGGGTCCCTCGCTGACGATGACGCGGCGTGAATTCGGGCAACGCTCCGAGCAGAATCTGCGTCGTCAGATCTCAGGCCGCCCAAACACCTGGGATGTGCGTTTCAGCAGTGGAGAGGCCTGCGATCTGCGTCGCCAGATCTGCTGGGATGACGGCCGGAGCCGCACCAACATCAGCAAGCGCCTCAGCCGCCAGCTGTTCGGTGACAACGGCGACTGGGCGAGAGCCAACGGCAAGGGAAACAACGGCTGGGAAAACAATGGCCGTGGCAAGAACGGTTGGGGAAACAACAATTGGGGGAACAACAGCTGGGGTCAACCCACCGCTCTGGACTCCGGGTTCTGTGAACTCAACCAACGCGGCAGGCGGATCTTCTCGGGCAACTGCGGCCTGCAACAACGCTCCACCTCGAATGGCACGGCCTATCTCGTCAACCTCGGCAATGGGCGTGAGTACAGCTTCTATGACCAGCGGGGCCAGCTGATCATGGTCGACGGCAACGGAACCTGGCCCGTGGCCTACAGCCGCAGGGGGAATGGGGGCGAGTTCCGCTGGGGAGACCTGCAGTTGGTGGCCCGCCAGGACCGAGCACTTGAGCCCAGGTATGGCACCGGTACCTCCAACAGTGTTCTGCAGGATCTGATCAACAGCCTCTTCCGCTGATCAGGTCAGCCAGCGACGCAGCAGGGGCAGGCTCAGGCCGATCACGTTGCTGAAGCAGCCTTCGATGCGTTCCACCAAAGGGCCTGCCCGGCCTTCGAGGGCAAAGCCGCCAGCACAGGCCAGCGGTTCACCCGTGGCCACGTAGGCGGCAATCTCCGCATCGCTGAGCGCCGCGAACTTCACGCGGGTGGTGACCGTGGCCAGTAGGGGAAGAGGAAGCTTGGAGACTGGCTCTGCTGCTGCGGCCCCAACGAGTAGCAGGCAATGGCCGGTATGCAGCTCCCCCCAGGATCCGGCCATACGCCGCCAGCGACTGGTGGCTTCCTCAGCATCACGAGGCTTGCCGTACGCGGCGCCATCCAGCACGAACAGGGAGTCGCAACCGAGCACTGCGCACACCTGCTCCCCTTCGGGCAGCAGAAGATCACGCTCCACCGCCTCGGCCTTGGCCCGCGCCAGCGCCAGAACCAGCTGGAGCGGATCCGGATCTCGCCAGGCGTCCTCGTCGACGCCGCTCACCTGCACCCGGTGGGGGATGCAGGCCTGCTCCAGCAGCCGCCGGCGCGCCGGCGAGGCAGAGGCCAGCACCAGTGGGGCATGCCGCATGGACCCTGAGCTCCTGAGCCTGCATGGACGTCTCGATCCTCCTCCACAGAGGCGGTGCCCGCCTGCTTCGGCCCCACCACAGCGCTCACTGATCCGTGAGAATCGAGCCATGGACGGCTCCTTCTCCAGCGCACTCAACGATCCCCGCTCCCTGGAGCGGGCGGCCAGTGCCCTGCGCTGCCTGCCGTTCCGGCGGGCCTTCTACGGACTGCTCAGCGGCGAGGCGATCAGCAGCGAGGAGCTCCACCGACGTGACGACCAGGCGCAGCTCAGCTTCGTCCGCCTGACAAGTGACCGGGCCGAAAACCATTTCATCTGGCTGATCCGGGTGGGGGTGCTGCGGCGGGAGGTGGATGGCCAGGGGCTGACGGAGCGGGTGCGGCTGACACCAATGGGCCGGGAACTGCTCAGCCGCTGGAGCGGGGAGATTCCCAGGGCCGCTCTGCTGGAGCGGATCCGCCATGGCCTGCGCCGTCGCTGGCCGCGCCTGTGAGCCCCGGCCGCCTTGAACACCCTGCACTGATGGTGCTCGGAACCAGCAGTGGCGCGGGCAAATCGCTGATGACCGCAGCCGTCTGCCGGGTGCTGCTGCGCCAAGGCGAAACGCCCCTGCCCTTCAAGGGCCAGAACATGAGTCTCAATGCCTGGGTGGATGCCGATGGTGGCGAGATGGCCTACAGCCAGGCCCTGCAGGCCTGGGCGGCGGGCCTGGAGCCGGCGGTGGCAATGAATCCCGTGCTGCTCAAGCCCCAGGGCGACAGCACCAGCGAGGTGATCCACCTGGGGCGCTCCGTGGGGGTGTGCCGCGCCGAGCACTACTACCGCGACTGGTTCCGCCCGGGCTGGGCCGCGATCCGTCAGGGCCTGGGCGATCTCCAGGCCCGCCATCCCAACGGTCGTCTGGTGCTGGAAGGGGCCGGCAGCCCCGTGGAGGTGAATCTGCAGGCCCGGGATCTCACCAACCTGCGCCTGGCCCAGTTCCTGCGGGCCCGCTGCCTGCTGGTGGCCGACATCGAGCGGGGGGGAGTATTCGCGCAGATCGTGGGCACCCTGGCCCTGCTGCGCCCGGTGGAGCGGCCCCTGATCCGGGGCATCCTGATCAACCGCTTCCGCGGCCGACGGGAGCTCTTCGATGAGGGCCGCAGCTGGCTGGAGCGCCACACCGGCCTGCCGGTGCTGGGGGTGATGCCCTGGCTAGATGAACTCTTCCCTCCCGAGGATTCGCTTGACCTGCTGGAGCGCAAGCCAGGCAAACCCGATGCGGAGCTGGAGATCGCGGTGCTGCGCCTGCCTTCTATCAGCAATTTCTCCGATCTAGATCCGCTCGAAGCGGAACCAAGCGTGCGGCTGCGCTGGGTTCGCCCCGGCGAGGCGCTCGGCAGCCCCGATGCCGTGGTGATCCCCGGCAGCAAGCAGACCCTGCGGGACCTGGGGGCAATCAACGCCAGCTGCCTGGCCACCGACCTGCGCCGCCATCTGGCCAGCGGCGGCCATCTCTTCGGTCTCTGTGGCGGCCTGCAGATGCTGGGCCAGAGACTGGTGGACCCCCACGGCCTCGAAGGCGGCGGCGATCACGCCGGGCTGGCTCTGCTGCCCCTGGTCACCCGGTACGGCCACGAAAAGGCGACGCGGCGTGTCTGTGCCCCGGCCCTCTGGCCGCCGGGCAGCAGCCTGGCTCTGGAGGGGTTCGAGTTGCACCGGGGTCAGAGCGAGTGCCAGGAACCTGACCAGTGCCGGCCGATCGCCGAGCGCGAAGGCCTTGGCTGGTGGCGGGCTGAGGAGAACGGTGCCGTGGTGGCTGGCACCTACCTGCACGGGGTGTTCGACTCCGGCCCCTGGCGGCGGCGCTGGCTGAACCAGCTGCGCCGCCGCCGCGGCCTGCCTCCCCTGGGGGAGCAGCCACCCCACCACGGCCAGCAGCGGGAGGCACTGCTCGATCGCCTCGCCGAGGCCTTCGAGACCCACGTGAACCTCGCCCCCCTGCTGAAGCCGGAATGACCTCCGCCGCTCCACCAGTTCAAGTGCACTGGCCCGATGGAGGCAGCACCTTGGTGCCCCCAGGAACCGACTGGCTGCAGGCAGCCGCCGAGGCGGGGCTGCGGATTCCCACCGGCTGCCTGGGGGGCAGTTGCGGCGCCTGCGAGATCGAGGTGAACGGCAGGGTGGTGCGCGGCTGCATCGCAACGGTGCCCGCCAGCCGCAGCGGTGAGCTGACGGTGGAGCTGGCCAGCGATCCCTACTGGTAAACCGGATCGCTCGGGTGTCACTGGATCAGACCGCCACCAAGCACCACCTCGCCGGCATAGAACACCGCCGCCTGGCCCGGGGTGATTGAAAATTGCTCCTCGTAGAAGACCAGCCGAGCGCGGTGGGGACGGCCCGCAGCCCCATCGGTGGCCGTGGGCTCAAGGGGGATGAGCTGGGCAGCCACCGGTGCGCTGCGATAGCGCACCTGCACCTCCAGCTCGAGGGGTGCCTCGGGCGGGGGGATCGAGATCCAGTTGATCGCGCCCACCACACAGCTGCTGCGGGCTGCCTCGGAGCGGGGGGCCACCACCACCCTGTTCATCGCCCCATCGAGGCGCACAACATGCAGGGGCTCGCTCCAGGCCACCCCGAGTCCCTTGCGCTGGCCGATCGTGAAATGCTCGATACCGTCGTGGTCACCCACCACCGTGCCGTCGACCAGAACGATCTGACCCTGGCGAGGCGGCAGGTAGGCATCGAGAAAGGCCTTCATCGAGCCGTGGTGGTCGGCCAGGCAGAGATCCTGACTTTCGGGCTTGCGGGCGGTGCGCAAGCCGAGGGCCTCAGCCTCGAGGCGGGTGTCGGCCTTGGTGAGTTCACCGAGGGGAAACACCAGCCTGGAGAGCACCTCCTGGGGAAGGTCGTAGAGGAAATAGCTCTGGTCCTTGTGGCCATCAAGACCCCGCAGCAACTGGTGGCGGCCGGCCGGCGCGCCGGGATCGGCCAGACGGACCCGGGCGTAGTGACCGGTGGCGAGGCGGCCGATGCCAAGTTCAGCCTCGGCCCACTCCAGCATCGGCGAGAACTTCACCTCACGATTGCAGCGGGAGCAGGGCAGCGGGGTGACCCCGCCCCCATAGCCCTCCACCAGAAAGTCGACGATCTGCTGCTGAAAGCGCTCGCGGCTGTCGACGACATGGTGCGGCACCCCGAGCTGTTCACAGATGCCGGCGGCGTCCACCAAGCCCTCAGCGCAGCAGGCCCCCTTGCCGCTCATCAGCCAGAGGGTGAGGCCCTCCACCTGCCAACCGGCCGCCACCAGCAGCGCGGCGGTCAGGGAGCTGTCCACCCCCCCGGAGAGCCCCACGGCCAGCCGATGCTCTCCGGGCCAGGCGCGCAAGCGCTCAAGCGCCTCTGCCCCGGCGGCGGTGACGGCTCCGCTGGCAGCAGAGAGAGAGGAATGGGCACAACCGGCGGAACCTGAGCCGGCAGCAGGGGCGGTGGTGGTCAAAACCGGAACCCTCCGGAGCGGGGGAGGAACACGACAGGACGAAGTTCCCATCATGGGGCCAGGGACCCGGCGGCGGGCGCCCCGCCATCTCCTCGCCCTGGAGCCCCCTTGAGCAGCAGCCCCCTGATCTCCTGGCCCCGCCGGGATGCCGCCCACCTGCTGGTGAGCTCCGAGCAGATGGCTCAGCTGGAGCAGCAGCTGTTCGCCAGCGGACTGCCGGTGGAAGCCCTTATGGAGAAAGCCGCCCTTTCAATCAGTGCCCAACTGCTGCGTGAGCCCGAAGCCCTGCGTCAGGGGGTGCTGCTGCTGGTGGGCCCGGGGCACAACGGCGGAGATGCCTTGGTGGTGGCCCGGGAGCTTCACCTGGCCGGGGTGCGGGTCCGGCTCTGGAGCCCCTTCGAGCGCCATAAACCGCTCACCGACTCCCATTGGCGCCACGCCCGCTGGCTGGGGATCGAGCGACTGAGCTCCAGCCCCGATCCAGCCGAGGACACCCTCTGGATCGATGGTCTGTTCGGCATCGGCCAGCGGCGCTCTCCTGGCGAGACGATCGAGGCCCTGCTGGGCGATCGGGCGCGGCTGAGGCCCGATCAGCTGGTGGCCATCGACACACCCACAGGCCTCTGTGCCGACAGCGGCAGGCTGCTGGGGAGCAGGGCCGCCCGGGCCCGCAGCACCTACTGCCTGGGCCTGCTCAAACAGGGGCTGGTACAGGACCGTGCCCTGGCCTGGGTGGGGCAACTGGTGCGGCTCGACCTGGGCCTGCCGCCGACCCTGCTGGAACAACTGCCGCCAACTCAGCCCCTCGGCCTGAGCGGCCTGGATCAGATCAGCGCCCCACCTCTGGAGCCGGCGCCAGAGGCCGCCAAGTACGGCCGTGGCCGCCTGCTGGTGGTGAGCGGCAGCGCCGCCTATCCCGGTGCTGCCCTGCTCAGCCTGCTGGGGGCAAGCGCCAGCGGCTGCGGCAGCCTGCGGGCGGCCGTGCCCGAGCCGGTGGCCCAGCAGCTCTGGAGCCTGCTGCCCCATGTGGTTCTGGGGCCACCCCCAGGGGAGCCGGGCGCCCTCGATCGCTTCGATGCCGTGCTTATTGGCCCAGGCCTGGCAGCAGCTGCCTCAGCGGAGCGGCCTGCCACCCAGCCGCTCTGGGAGGCCTTGCAGGTCTTCGCGGGTCTGGTGGTGATCGATGCCGATGGACTCAACCAACTGGCCGCCGGGGCCTGCGGCGAGCCAATGGCCTGGCTGCAGGCGCGGCGAGGAGCCACCTGGCTGACGCCCCATGGCGGTGAATTCGTCCGTCTGTTCCCCGATCTGGCCAGCGAGCCGCCGCTCGAGGCCGCCGCCGCCGCCGCCGCGCGCTGCGGCGCGGCCCTGCTGCTCAAAGGCGCCCGCAGCGTGATCGCCGCGCCCGACGGCAGGCGCTGGCAGCTGCTGGAGGCGGCACCTGAGGCGGCACGGGCCGGCGCCGGCGATGTACTTGCTGGATTCGCAGCGGGGCGGGGGGCCGTGGCGATGGCGGCCGGGGTCTCACCAGGGGAGGCCTCCACCCTGGCCTTGGCCGCCCTGAACCACGCCCAGGCGGGACTGGCGGCCCGGGAGCGGCTCGGACCAGGCCAGGTGACGCCCCAGGCTCTGGCCGCAACCCTGGGCCAGTGATGTTCAGCCGGGAACAGTTCTGACGGGGATTCATTGTGTCGTTTTACTTGCACAACCTTGAAAGGTTGTTGAAATCACATCACTTGCTATTCAGTTCATCAGACATTGAATGGACTTTCCGGATCGGCTCATGACAGCCTCCACCCTTCAGCCCCGCGAGCAGCGGCGGCGGGGGAGCGATCCAATCAGCTGGTATCTGGGCACGATCGGACGGGTGCCCCTGCTCACTCCAGCCGAGGAGATTGAACTGGGCAACCAGGTGCAGGCCATGATGCAACTGATCGATTCGGGTGTGGAGGATCCGCCCAGCGTTCGCCACAAGCAGCTCCTGCGCGTGGGTCGTCGCGCCAAAGAGCGCATGATGAAGGCCAACCTGCGTCTGGTGGTCAGTGTCGCCAAGAAGTACCAGGGCAAGGGACTGGAGCTTCTCGATCTGATCCAGGAAGGCTCGCTGGGCCTGGAGCGGGCCGTAGAAAAGTTCGATCCCACCCGCGGCTACAAATTCTCCACTTATGCCTTCTGGTGGATCCGCCAGAGCATGACCCGCGCGATCGCCTGCCAGTCCCGCACGATCCGTCTGCCGGTGCACCTGAGCGAACGACTCAGCGCCGTGCGCCGCGTCAGTCTGGAGCTGGCCCACAAACTCGGAGCCATGCCCAGCCGCAGCGAGATCGCTGAAGCGATGGCGATCCCGATCGAGGAACTCGATGGGCTGCTGCGCCAGTCGTTGACCACATCCAGCCTGGATGCTCCTGTGAATGGAGAGGAGGGGCGCAGTTTCCTTGGTGATCTGATCGCCGACTCCAGCCACGACGAACCACTCGACCAGGTGGAGCGGGGCATGCACCACGAACAGCTGGAGCGCTGGCTCAGTTACCTAACCGAGCAGGAACGGCAGGTGCTTGACCTGCGCTTCGGCCTGGATGGGCATGATCGTCACACCCTTGCTGAGATCGGGCGCCTGCTCGAGGTGTCACGGGAGAGGGTGCGGCAGGTGGAATTGAAGGCACTGCGCAAACTGCGCGGCCTCACGAGCAGGCTGCCCAACCAGCTCTGAAGTCAGTCTTCGGCCCAGATGTAGCGGGTGAGCTCACTGGGGTCGGGCTCGGGTGCAGCGACGGCGAATTGAACGGCATCGGCCACCTCGGCGTCGATCTCCTTCTCGATCGCCTTGAGGTCATCGGAGCTGGCCAGACCGTGACTGGTGAGATGGGCAGCGAGGGCCTTGAGCGGATCCCGCTTGGCCCAAAAGTCCTTCTCCGCTTCGCTGCGCAGCTCGTCGGGGTCGGCCAGGGAATGGCCGCGGAAGCGGTAGGTGAGGCACTCCAGCAAGGTTGGACCCTCGCCGGCCCGGGCACGCTCCACGGCACGCTGGGCTGCGGCGCGCACCGCCAGCACGTCCATGCCGTCGACCTCTTCACCCGCCATGCCGAAGGAGGCGGCCTTGCGCCAGATCTCCGGATCACTGGTGGCGCGGTCGTGGGCCATACCGATCGCCCATTTATTGTTCTCGACGACAAACAGGATCGGCAACTTCCAGAGCGCCGCCATGTTCAGACACTCGAAGAACTGACCGTTGTTACAGGTGCCATCGCCGAAGAACGCCGCAGTGACAGCATCACTGTCGGTCTGACCGAGGGCATCGCGCTTGTAGCGGCTGGTGAAGGCGGCGCCGAGAGCCACCGGAATGCCTTCGCCGATGAAGGCATAACCCCCGAGGAGGTGATGCTCCTTGGAAAACAGGTGCATAGAGCCGCCCCGGCCCTTGCTGCAGCCAGTGGCCTTGCCGAACAGCTCACTCATCACCTCGCGGGCGGGCACCCCGGCACTGAGGGCATGGACGTGGTCGCGGTAGGTGCTGCAGAACCAGTCGTGCTGGGCGCGCATCGCCTTGATCACCCCGGTGGAAACGGCCTCCTGGCCGTTATAGAGGTGAACGAAGCCAAACATTTTGCCCCGGTAGTACATCTCGGCGCACTTGTCCTCGAAGCGACGACCGAGGGTCATGTCGCGGTAGAGGGTGAGGCCCTCCTCACGGCTCACCGTGGCCGGACCCGCCGGGTAGAGCGCCGCCAGGCGTTCGGCGTGGCTGCCGGCTGCTGCTGCGGCAGCCCCATCGACGGCGCTCTGGAGTGTGGCGGCGATCTCCTGAGTCATGGCAAAGGGAGTCGAGGCTGTTGAAACCAACTGTAGGGGGAGGCCTGAGCAGGAAAGGTCAAAATCGATGCCGCTGCCTACACTCGCCCCAACGCCCAGGATCAAGGGCCCGCGAGCTTCCGGGGTTGGAACTGCCGATCGACCACTTCCGTCTGCTCGGCGTGAGCCCGGCGAGCGATGCCCAGAACGTGCTGCACACCCTTCAGCATCGCCTGGAGAAGGTGCCTGATCAGGGCTTCACCCTGGAGGCGATCCGGGCCCGGGCCGATCTGCTCGAGGCCAGTGCCGACGTGCTCTCCGATACCCAGCGCCGCCAGGCCTACGAGGCCCAGCTGATGGCGATCGAGCAGGGCAGCGAAGGGGAAGGGCTGGCAGCTGGCCTCGACGTGGCGCCATCCAAGGAACTCGGTGGCCTGATGCTGCTGCTGGAGGCGGGGATGCCGCTTGAGGCCTTCGAGGCCACCATTGCTTGCCTGCAGCCTCCCCAGGCTCCGGCCCTGGGCAGCGGCCGCGAAGCCGACCTTTGCCTGCTGGCGGCCCTGGCCTGCCGCGCCGCCGCCGCGGAGATGCGTGACCAGCGCCACTACGAGGCCGCGGCCAAGCTCCTGCAGCAAGGCCTCCAGCAACTGCAACGCATGGGCCAGTTGCCTGATCAGCGGCTGCAGCTCTCCAATGACCTGCACGCGTTGCTGCCCTTCCGGGTGCTGGGTCTGGTCAGCCGGCCTCTCACAGCCACCCAGGAGCGGGGCGAAGGTCTGGAGCTCCTCGAGAGCCTCGTGAACCGCCGCGGAGGGCTGGAGGGCGAAGACGATCCCACCCTGCCCCGCGACGACTTCCAGGCCTTCATCAAGCAGATCCGGCTCTTCCTCACCGTCCAGGAACAGGTGGATCTCTTCGACCGCTGGGCCCGGGGCGGCTCGGCGACGGCGGAGTTCCTGGCCTGCTACGCCCTCACCGCCTCAGGCTTCGCCCAGCGCAAGCCTGAGCGCATCGCTGCTGCCCAGGGCCGTCTGGAGGCCTCCGCCCAGCCAGGCATCCAGCCCCTGCTGGCCTGCCTGCATCTGCTGCTCGGCCAGATCGAGCCGGCCGTGCAGCATTTCAGCTCCGGAGCGGGGCCCGATCTCAAGGCCTGGGCAGAAGAACAGGCCGATGCCCCCCTCGCCCAGCTCTGCGCTTACTGCCGCGACTGGCTGGGGCGGGACGTCCTCCCCGGCTACCGGGACATCGAGGTGGATGCCGATCTCGAGGCCTACTTCGCCGACCGCGATGTGCAGGCCTTCGTGGATCAGCAGGATCGCCGTCAGGCCCGCGGTCAGGCTGTTATGACCAAAGCAGCGGATCCAATCGCGGCGACCGCTGCGGGCTGGGCCATGCCCGAGCTGGAGCCGCCCCCTGAAGCGGTGGTCAGTGAGCAACGACCACGGACCACCAGGCCTCTGGCCCTGGCCGGGATCACCCTGGCCGCTGGGGCAGCTCTGATCGCCGGCCTCTGGCTGGTGATGCGTCCCCGGCCGGCAGCACCGCCGCTGGCTTCTCCCCCCGTCAGTGGCCAGGCCCCCACCAGCCCCAGACCGGCACAATCGGCACTCACCACCCCAGCCCCTCTCACCAGTGACGCCCCCAGCCAGGAGGAGGTGCGCCGGCTGCTTGACGACTGGTTAGCGGCCAAGGCAGCCATTCTGGACGGAGGCAACAGCCAGGCCAACCTCGATCAGCTCGCCCGCCCGGCCCTGGTGGCAGATCTGCGCTCCCAGGCCCGAACACTCAAAGCCAGGGGGGAGCAGCAACAGGTGCAGGCAAGGATTCAGCAGTTCAAGGTCATCAACCAGAGTCCACGGCGCATCGAAGCCGATGTGCAGCTCGACTACAGCGAGGAGCGCCGTGCAGGCGGCAAGGTTATCCAGCCCAGAACCAAAGCCGAACTGCGCAATATCTATGTGTTCGCCCGCGATGGCGGCACCTGGAAACTGGCTGATTTCCGCAGTCGCCGCTGAGGGTTCATGCCCTGATCGGCAGGGTCCCCTGCCGCTGTGTCAGGGTCTGGTTCAACGATCCAGCCGCCTGGGCTCACCCCTTCAACTACGCCATGTTCGACGAGCTTTCCCAGCGTTTTGAGGATGCGGTCAAGAGCCTGAAGGGCCAGGACCGGATCACGGAAAGCAACGTGGAGGGGGCTCTCAAACAGGTGCGCCGTGCCCTGCTCGAGGCCGATGTGAGCCTGGAGGTTGTCAAGGGGTTCATCGAAGAGGTGCGCGCCAAGGCGGTGGGCGCCGAGGTGGTGCGTGGCGTCAGCCCCGACCAGCAGTTCATCCAGCTGGTGCATCAGGCTCTGGTGGAGGTGATGGGCGGCGAGAACGCCCCGCTGGCGGTGGCGGATCAGGCCCCGACGGTGATCCTGATGGCGGGTCTGCAAGGGGCCGGCAAGACCACCGCCACCGCCAAGCTCGGGCTGCACCTCAAGGAACAGGGGAAACGGGCGCTGCTGGTGGCCGCCGACGTCTACCGGCCCGCCGCCATCGACCAGCTGCAGACGCTGGGGAAGCAGATCGGGGTGGAGGTCTTCAGCCTTGGAGCTGACGTCAGGCCCGAAGACATCGCCGCCGCCGGAATCGCCAAAGCGAAGGAGGAGGGCTTCGACACGGTGCTGGTGGACACCGCCGGCCGGCTCCAGATCGATGAATCGATGATGGAGGAGATGGTGCGCATCCGCGCTGCCTGCCAGCCCGATGAGGTGCTGCTGGTGGTGGATTCGATGATCGGCCAGGAGGCGGCTGAGCTCACCCGCGCCTTCCACGAGCAGGTGGGCCTCACCGGGGCAGTGCTCACCAAGCTCGACGGCGACTCCCGCGGTGGAGCTGCCCTTTCGATCCGCAAAGTGAGCGGTGCTCCGATCAAGTTCATCGGCACCGGCGAGAAGGTGGAGGCGCTGCAGCCCTTTCACCCCGAGCGGATGGCCAGCCGCATCCTGGGCATGGGCGACGTGCTCACCCTGGTGGAGAAGGCCTCCAAGGAGGTGGAGCTGGCCGATGTGGAGCGGATGCAGCAGAAGCTGCAGGAAGCCTCGTTCGACTTCTCTGATTTCCTGCAGCAGATGCGCCTGATCAAGCGCATGGGCTCCCTTGGCGGCCTGATGAAGCTGATCCCGGGCATGAACAAGATCGACGACGGCATGCTCAAGCAGGGGGAAGAGCAGCTCAGGAAGATCGAGGCGATGATCGGCTCGATGACGGCAGCTGAACGGGAGCAGCCCCAACTGCTGGCGGCCCAGCCCTCACGGCGGCGGCGGATCGCGGCAGGCAGCGGCCACAGCCCCGCCGATGTCGACAAGGTGCTCGCCGACTTCCAGAAGATGCGCGGCTTCATGCAGCAGATGACCCGCGGCGGCATGCCCGGAATGCCGGGGATGCCTGGAATGCCTGGAATGCCGGCCGCGGCAGGGCGGGGCGGTGGCTCCCGCAAGGCCAGTCGTCCAGCCAAGAAGCGCAAGGGATTCGGCCAGCTCTGATGGGCGGCAAGGTATGGTCGTCAATTGGCGGCTGAACCAACCGCCAGGCGGAATTTCCGTCCACCCCATTCACTAAGTCAGCAAGGCAAGGCAACGATGATCAAGCTCCGCCTGAAGCGGTTCGGCAAGAAACGGGAAGCGAGTTTCCGTCTGGTAGCCACCAACAGCACGTCCCGGCGGGACGGTCTGCCGCTTGAGGAGCTGGGCTTCTACAACCCCCGCACCAAGGAAACCCGCCTGGACGCCGAAGCCATCCGGGTGCGCCTGAGCCAAGGCGCCCAACCCACCGACACCGTCCGCTCCCTGCTCGAGAAGGGCGGCCTGATCGAGAAAACCATCCGTCCCGGTGAAACCGTCGGCAAGGCCAAGCAGGCCGCCGCCCGCGAGTCAGCGGTGAAGGAAGCCGCGAAGGCCGCTGCTGCTGAATCTGCCGCTGCAGCCGAGGCTGCTGCTGCCGAAGCCGCCAAGGTTGCTGAAGCCGCAGCCGCTGCTGCCGCCGAGTCTGAAACCGAGGCCGTCAGCGCCGATGCCTGAGCGGACGGCCCATGGCCGGGGCTGAAACGCTTCCCTGCTTTTCGATCGATCTTCCCCACCAGGAAGCCGCCCTTGCCCTGGCAGGGGAGGCCGAAGCGACCCTGCATCGCCTTGAGGCCCTCACCGGGGCCTCATTGGTACTGCGGGGGTTGCAACTGGTGATCCAGGCCAAGGCCCCTCAGCTGGAGCGGGCCTCGGCCCTGGTGGAGTTGTTGCGGCCCCTCTGGGCGGAGGGTCAGGCGATCGGGGCTGTGGATCTGCAGACCGCCCTCACCGCCCTTGACACCGGCCGCAGCAGCGAGCATCGCGAACTCTCTCAGCAGGTGCTGGCTCGCAGTCAGAGCGGCAAGCTGCTGCGCGCCCGCACGGTGCGCCAGAAGGCCTACGTCGAGGCGATGGAGCGCCACGATCTCACGCTCGCCCTGGGACCAGCCGGCACCGGCAAGACGTTCCTTGCCACGATTCAGGCTGTACGCATGCTCCAGGAGCGGCGGGTGGAGCGATTGATCCTCACCCGGCCCGCGGTTGAGGCCGGCGAGCGACTGGGCTTCCTGCCCGGGGATCTGCAGCAGAAGGTCGATCCCTACCTCAGGCCGCTCTACGACGCCCTGCACGGGCTGCTGGGGGCGGAGCGCACCACAGCTCTGCTGGAGAAAGGGGTGATTGAGGTGGCGCCGCTGGCTTACATGCGCGGCCGCACCCTGGCCGATGCCTTCGTGATCCTTGACGAGGCCCAGAACACCACTACCGCCCAGATGCGCATGGTGCTCACCCGGCTGGGGGAGAACTCGCGGATGGTGGTCACCGGGGATCCCACCCAGTCGGATCTGCCCCGCGACCAGCTCAGTGGCCTGGTGGAAGCCGCCGGCGTACTGGCGGATGTGGAGGGCGTGGCGATCTGCCACCTCACAGCTGCCGATGTGGTCCGCCATCCTCTGGTCCAGCGCATGGTGCAGGCCTACGCCCGCCGCGACTCGGCCGGACCTCCCCGGACGGCCCAGCGGGGATGAGCGCCCAGCGGAGATGGGGAGAACCGCACACTCACACCCCGCCGACACTGGCAGGATGGTGAGAACTGAGTTCCCTGGTCCCATGCCAGCCAGCAGCAATTTCCAGGAAGCGATCCGCGAGGCCCAGCAGGGCGCGCTGGTCGGTCCCAACGTCGTCAACAAGGCACTGCCCTACGTGGGTGGTGGCATGGTGCTCACCGCCGCCGGCGTGATGGGGGGCCTCACCCTGATGGCCAGCAGCCCAGGGCTGTTCATGCCCCTGTTCTGGGTCGCCCTGATCGGCAATTTCATCCTCTTCTTCGTGGCCCAGAGCGCGGCCACCAAGGGGAACAACGGCACGGCCCTGCCGATCCTCACGGCCTACAGCCTGATCACCGGCTTCACCCTCAGCGGGATCGTGGCCTACGCCCTCAGCGTCGCTGGGGTCGGCGCCATCGGCACCGCCACCCTGGCCACTGGCATCACCTTCCTGATCGCCTCCGTGGTGGGGCGTCGCATGAGCGACTCCATCGGTCAGGCCCTGGCTGGTGTGGTGGGCCTGGGCATCCTCGGCTTGATCATCGCCATGGTCATCCAGATCGTGGGCGGCATCTTCATTCCGGGCTTCGGTGGCAGCGGCTTTGAGCTGCTGATCGCCGGCTTCGGCACCGTGTTGTTCGTGGGAGCCGCCTTCCTCGACTTCTACACCATGCCCCGCACCTACAGCGACGACCAGTATCTGGCCGGCGCCCTGGGCATGTACCTCACTTACATCAACCTGTTCATCTTCATCCTGCGGCTGATCATCGCCCTCAACGGCGGTAGTCGCCGCGACTGAGCCACCAGGCTCTCGGTTCTCCTCAGTCGTCGGCCACCGCCAGCACAGCTGAGCGGATGGCCTGACGCTGGGCCTGGTCGTAGCCCCAGCGATCCAGGAATGCCAGATCATCCCCGGATCCCTCGGCACCGGCCAGCAGCACCTCCAAACGACGCTTCACCGCCACTGGCTCAAGCAGTCGCAGCAGTTCAGTGCAACGGCGGCCAACGCGCATGGAGCCAGCCCGCTGGCCATCATCACCAGCTCGCTCGTGATGCAAGGCCATAGCCGTGCTCATGGCCAGGTTGCGGGCACTGAGATCCACCACCCCATCACCGGCCTGGCGCAGGCTCAGCACCAGGGCCTCGGGCAGCCGGTCCATCAGCGGGGTGTCATGGGTTAGGGCCACCACGAAGAAGCCGCGAGCGCCATCGAGGCTGGCCACCAGCTCTCCCACCCGATCCGCAAGCACCTCATCACTGAGCTCGCCGTTCTCCCAGTGGCCCAGCCAGGCCGCCGCGATCTCCATCGCCTGGGGAAAGGTGGGGGTCGCTGGGGTTGAAGCCGTCATCACGGATCGGTGGGCTGGCAGTGTTGAGGTTATGGACAAGCCTGGCCCGAGCGAGATCGAACCGGATCAGCAGCTGGGCGCAGCGCTGCCTGTGCCGCTGCCTCCACCACTTCCGCAGCAAGCTCCCGAAGGCTTTCGCTCCGGCTTCGTGGCCCTGATCGGGCGCCCGAATGTCGGCAAGTCGACCCTGCTCAATCGCCTGGTGGGCGAGAAGGTGGCGATCACCTCCCCAGTTGCCCAGACCACCCGTAACCGGCTGCGGGCCATCCTGACCACCCCCAGCGCCCAGCTGGTGCTGCTCGATACCCCCGGCATCCACAAGCCCCATCACCTGCTGGGGGAGCGTCTGGTGAAAACCGCTCGCGCCGCGATCGGCGATGTGGATGTGGTGCTGTTGCTGGTGGATGGCAGCGAGCCGGCAGGACGCGGCGATGGCTTCATCGTGGAGCTGCTGCGCTTCAGCCGTGCGCCAGTGCTGGTGGCACTCAACAAGAGCGATCTGGTGGACCCCGCCAGAGCGGCCGAACTGGAAGCCAGCTACCGGGAGCTGCTGACGCTCTCCGATCAGCGCGCCGATCCGGCCGATCCCGGTCAGCGCCGCAGCGACTGGCCGTTGTTGGCCTGCAGCGCCAGCAACGGTGCGGGCTGCGCCGAGCTGGTGGAGGCCCTGGCTGCTCGGCTGCCCCTCGGCCCCCATCTCTATCCGCCGGATGCAGTCAGCGATCAACCAGAGCAACTGCTGCTGGCGGAGCTGATCCGTGAGCAGGTGCTGACTCTCACCCGGGAGGAGGTGCCCCACTCCGTGGCCGTGCAGGTGGAGCGGATCGTCGAAGACGGCAAGCGCATCGCTGTGCTGGCCACGGTGCTGGTGGAGCGCTCCAGCCAGAAGGGAATCCTGATCGGCAAACGCGGCCAGATGCTCAAGGAGATCGGCAGCGGAGCCAGGGCTCAGATGCAGAAAGTGTTTGACGGGCCGGTGTATCTGGAGCTGTTCGTGAAAGTGGTGCCCAACTGGCGGCGCAACCCGGCGCGGCTGGCAGAACTCGGCTACCGCGGCGACTGAGGGCCGCCTCTGCGGCCTGCTACGGCGACTGAGAGGATGGAGTGCCAGAGCGCGCCCCCGCCGTGAACGGCACCAGCCCCGCCTTCCCCCCCGAGGATCTGCAAGCTTTTCTCGACCTCTGCGCCGGTCAGTGGATGGTGCTGCGCAGTCGGATGGAGGCCACCACGGCCGCCAGCGGGGACGATGACGCCTGGCATGACAGCAACCGCGGCGACCTGGGAGTGAGCCTGCGCCCGGGCGCACCTGGCCGCTCCCTGGGTGGGCTGGAAGTGACGGCTCCAGATGGCCAGGCACGACAGCTCGACTTCGAGGCCGGCGGAATTCTGCTGGGCGCCGAGGGCAGCATCGGCCACTGGCAGCTGTGGCCCGACGGCAGCCTGGAGCTGGTGATCGCCAGCGATGGTCAGGAGCAGCGCGAGCGGATCTGGTTCACCAAACCGAACCTGCGCCTGCGCAGCGTGATCATCAACGGCGCCGATGGCCAGCCGGAGCAGGCCAGTTTCTGCTCGGAGATCCGCCGCGTCAGCCGCCCGGCCCCAGCAGAGAGCTGAAGGCGATGCGGATGGATGTGGTGAGCCTGGCTCCCGAGTCGTTTGCGCCGCTCGCCAGCCTCGGCGTGATCGGGCGGGCCTTCAACGCCGGCATCGCCGAACTGCATACCCACAACCCCCGCGATCACGCCAGCGATCGCTACCGCAAGGTCGACGACCAGCCCTACGGCGGCGGGGCAGGCATGGTGCTCAAGCCGGAGCCGGTGTTCGCGGCCTTCGAGTCGATCCCCGTGCTGGAGCGGCGCCGGGTGCTGCTGCTCAGCCCCCAGGGTCAGCCCCTGCGTCAGGCCGACCTGCAGCGCTGGGCCCGGGAGCACGACCAACTCGTGCTGCTGTGCGGCCACTACGAGGGCTTCGACGAGCGCATCCGCAGCCTCGCTGACGAGGAGGTGTCACTGGGGGATTTCGTGCTCACCGGCGGCGAGCTGGCAGCCATGGTGCTGATCAACGGCGTGGTGCGGCTGCTGCCGGGCACGGTGGGCTGCGCCGAGTCGCTGCTGGAGGAAAGCCACAGCGCCCTGTTGCTGGAGCACCCCCACTACACCCGTCCGGCCGAGTTCCGGGGCCTGGCGGTGCCGCAGGTGCTGCGCAGCGGCGACCACGGCGCCATCGCCCGCTGGCGGGCCCAGCAGCAACAGGAGCGCACGAAGCGGCGGCGCCCCGACCTGCACCGCCGCTGGCGGGAGCAGCAGAGCGCGGCAGGGCTGGAGGCCACCAACCTTCAGGATGGGGGCATGCAGATGCGGATCGGCAACGGCTACGACATCCACCGGCTGGTGCCGGGCCGCCCGCTGATCCTGGGAGGCCAGACTCTGGAACACCCCGCCGGGCTGGGCCTCGATGGCCACAGCGACGCCGACGTGCTGGTGCACGCCCTGATGGATGCCCTGCTGGGTGCCCTCAGCCTGGGAGACATCGGCCAGCACTTCCCCCCGGACGAAGAGCGCTGGCGCGGTGCCGACAGCCTGGTGCTGCTGGAGCAGGTGATGGCCTTGGTGCGCGAGCGCGGCTGGCAGGTGGTGAACGTGGATACGGTGGTGGTCGCCGAGCGCCCGAAGCTGCGGCCCCATATCGCCGCCATGCGCGCCGCGCTCTCCCAACGCATGGGACTCAATCCTGACCAGGTGGGCATCAAGGCCACCACCAATGAGACCCTTGGTCCCACTGGACGTGAAGAGGGAATCGCCTGCCACGCCGTGGCGCTGCTGGGGCGCTCAGGAGATGGGAATGGGTAGGTTTTGGGTACTGGCCCTGTTGATGGTGACCATGCTTCTGGGTGTGACACCCGCCAACGTGGCAGCTGCAGGCGCTTCCGTGCCCCCATCCAGCGTGAGCACCAGCTCCATGGGTGCCGGCAACGTTGTCGAGCTGCAGACGGTGGTTGAAATCCTGCGCCTGAAGGTGCCCGCTGCCGATCGGGAGGCCTGGCTGGTGGCTGAGCGGCAGAGCTGGGAGCCCTGGTTGCAGAAGCAGAGCGGCTTCCTCGAGCGGCGGGTTTACTGGGATTCCACCAGCGAAGAGGGAGTGCTGTTGATCAACTGGGCCAGCCGTCCCCAGTGGCAGGGCATCGCCGCCGCCGAGGTGGAGCGGGTGCAGGAATGTTTCGATCAGCTGGCGCGCCGCGGAACCGGCCGCAGCGATCCCCATCCTTTTCCCTTGCTATTCAGCGGTGAGCTGATCCCCCAATGACACCTCCCGAGCAACTGGCGCGGCTTGATCTGGGGCGGCGCGAGCGGCTGGGAATGCTGGAAGCTGTCTGGGGTGAGAACAAGGACGTCGATCAGATCACGGTGATCCTCGAGCGCCTGCACCAGGCCGGTGAGCTCGCTCTGGTCACCCGGGTGACCGCCGAGAAAGCCGCGGCGATCAAGGAATGGCTCCAACGCGAACGACCCGAGATCGCCGCCGACCTGGATCACCACCGCTTGGCCCGCTGCCTGACCAGCGGCGCTCTGCCCAGCGAGGATCTGGCTCTGGGGCTGGTGCAGGTGCTCTGCGGCGGCACCAGTGATCTGCCCGTGGCCCATGAAGCCCAGTTGGCTCTGCGCTGCCATGGGGTGCGCACCGAACTGGTGGTTGATGTGGGTGTGGCCGGTTTGCACCGGTTGCTGGAGGAGCTGCCGCGCCTGCGGGGCGCCCAGGTGCTGATCGCCTGCGCCGGCATGGAAGGCGCGCTGCCAACCGTGCTGGCGGGGCTGCTGCCCCAGCCGGTGATCGGCGTTCCAGTGTCGGTGGGCTATGGCGTGAGTGCCGGTGGGGTGGCCGCCCTCAACGGGATGCTGGCCAGCTGCGCCCCTGGGCTGAGTGTGGTGAACATCGACAACGGCTACGGGGCCGCCATGGCGGCCCTGCGCATCCTGTTGGCACTCAGAGGTGCTGCAGCTGCGGATAGGCCGTAAGCAGCTCCTCAGTGCTGAGAACTTCTCCCTTGCCCTCCGGCTGCCAGATCACCTCCAGGGCAATCAGATCGCCGACTGAAACAGCGCCGATCACGCCGAGGGCATCGCGCAGATCATCGGCGCTGCTGATGGTCTTGATGGGAATGCGGCCCCGGCTTGCCACCAGCAGGGTGACGGCGATGAAATCGCTGGTGGCATCAGTGGGGCCACTGGCGGCGGCTTCATCCTGGAAGCGCCGACCGCTCACGTTGGAGGTGACCTCACTGCGCAGCTTGCTGCGCTCGGTCATGGAGAGGCGATTGAAGGTGGATTCAGCGCTGGCGAAGGGCACCTGACCCAGTTCGCTGTTGGCGTAAACCCAGAGGTCGGGCTGGCGCAGCAGAGACAGGCTGGTTTCCTGGAGCAGGCGCTGCAGACCGATGCTGCCGGTGGTGTCGGCGGTAGCGGCCAGGCGGCGCAGATCGTCCTGAAGTTCACGGGCAGAAGCCAGCAGACCCACCTGCAACTGGGCGATGGTGACCGGTCCATCAGCGCGGGGAGCAGCAGCCAGGGAACCACCGCCGCCACTGGTCATGCCGCCGCCAGCACCGCGCAGGGTGTTGACGAGAAAACCAGCGATCGCCATGAGGATCAGGAAGCCGAAGAGCCCCCCGCCGCCGAAACCGAAAATGGGGATCAGGAAGGGGAAACCGATCCCGCCCCCATAGCCACCGCGGTAACCGCCACCGCCGTAGCCACCCTGATAGCCGCCGCCACCGCCGCTGTAACTGCGAGGCATGGAGGGAGCCGAGCGGAAGCTGCCGCCGCCGATGCGCCCACCGCGGGCCGCCCAGCTGGGGGCCGGCGATGACAGCAGCAGCAGGCCACTGGCCAGGAGCGGCATCAGGACCAGCAGGGAAAGCCGGCGGAGCCTGGCGAAACCGATCGGAAAAGGACGAGGGGACACAGGTGTCACCCGAAGCGAGTGCGCTGAATCTAGGAACCACCCCCCACGATGGTGACCACCTCCAGTACGGCGTCCTCACCAACGGCCTGCTGGGCCCAGGCCGTGCGGGGCAGGATGTCGCCGTTGAACTCCACCACCACCAGCCGAGGTTCATAGCCGAAGTGGCACAACACCTCCAGCAGTGGAAGCTGAGCCGGGCAGGTGCGCGCTTCCCCGTTGAGCTGGATCCTGAGGCTGCCGCTGGCCCAGTGCTCCTCGCTCATGCCTCCTCCCCCAGGGTCTTGAGCAACCCGAGGCTGGCCGCGCCCGGATCGCTCGCCTCGATGATCGCTCTCACCACCGCCACCCGGCGGCCACCCGCCGCCTGGACCGGCGCCAGGGTGGTGGCATCGATCCCTCCGATCGCGAAGAACGGAATCGGGCTTTCAGCCGCTGCCTGATGCACGTAGGCCAGGCCCACTGGTTCACGGCCGGGCTTGGTCGGGGTGGCGTTGATGGGGCCAACGCCCACGTAATCGCAGCCATCGGCCACTGCTTGATGCAACTGCTCGATCCGGTGGGTGCTGCGGCCGATCAGGCGATCCGGACCCAACAGGCGGCGCGCCTCGGCGGGGGGCAGATCTCCCTGGCCCAGGTGCACCCCATCGGCCTCCACCGCCAGGGCCAGATCCACCCGGTCATTGATGATGAAAAGGGCACCATGGCGTGAGCAGAGCTGGCGCAGGCCACGGGCCTCCTGCCAGCGCTCCAGGTCGGCGCTCTCCTTGGCGCGGTACTGGACCAGGCGCACCCCCGCCTCAAGGGCCGCGGCCACGGTTTCGAGCAGGTGGGTCGATGGGCTGGTGATCAGATACAGATGGCAGCGGAGCAGCTGGTCACGGCGGCCCGCTGCAGCACCACAGGCCCGCATCAGATCCACCTCCAGGTCGTAGAGGGCGTAGCGGATGGCTGCAGCCTCGGCGGCCAGAAGCGGATCACTGGCGCGGCCGAACTCCTCCAGCACTCTCAGTGCCTCCTGGGCACGGCCGGCATTGGCGGCCACCACCTGGGCGGGTTGCGTTCGCTCGGCCTGGGCTGGATGGGCCAGGCCCGCTCCCCAATCGCTGGCGGTGTGGCGGGCCGCCTTGTAGGAGGGGAGGTGGCAGCGGCCCAGGCGCTGGCGCAGGTCCTTGAGCCGAGCCACCAGATCCTGGCGGTCGAGGCCGAAGCGACACCAGTCTTCCAGCACCCGCAGGCCTTCGCGGGCACGGTCGAGGTTGGCATCGAGCAGGCGCAGCACGGCTGGCTCAGGCGTTGTCGGGGCGGCAGTCAAAGGAGCGGAACCTGCGTAAGGTGATGGCGACTCCAGCTCGGTGGCCATGGAATTCGGCGGTGGTGACAGTCCGATGCTGGTGCTGATCTCAGGAATCCTGCTGCTCGGGGGCATCGCCGCCTTCATCGGCTGGGGTCTGAGCAACGCTTACGCCCCCTGAGACTCCAGGGAGCAGAAGGTTACGGGCCAGCGCCGCGTCCACGCCGATCTGGTGGCTGAGTTCCTCCAGGCCGGCAAAGCGTTGCTGGCGGCGCAGAAGCTGCACCGGCTCCACCTCCAGATCACGGCCCACCAGCTCCAGATCACGGTCCAGCAGGTGCACTTCCACCGCCGAAGGGGCCAGGGGGTCCACCGTGGGCTGGGGACCCAGGTTCATCACTGCAGCCATGGGAGCGCCACAGGGCAGCAGCGCCTCGCCTGCCTCGACGGGCCCGAGCTTGCGCACCCAGGCGGCATAGACCCCCTCCTGGGGCAGGAACTTGCGGCCGTCCACCTGAAGATTGGCCGTGGGCCAACTGAGCTGCCGGCCCAGCCCCCGCCCGCGCACGACCCGGCCGCTGAAGCGGTAAGGACGCTCCAGCAGGCGGTTGGCCTCGTCGATGGCGCCGGCGGCCAGGGCCCGGCGGATGCGGCTGCTGCTGATCCGCTCGGCCCCGTCCCAAAGCATCGAGGAGACCAGCACCCGCAGACCATGGCGCCCTCCGATCTCCCGCAGGCTGGCGGTATCACCGGCCCGGTCATGGCCGAAACGGAAGTTCTCGCCCACGGCCACCTCCCTGGCCTGGAGCTCCCCCACCAGCACTTGTTCCACGAACGCCTCAGGACTGAGCAGGGAAAGGGCGCGGGTAAAGGGCACCAGCACCAGCTGGCGGATGCCGTAGGGCTCGAGCAGGGTCAGCTTCTCGCCGGGGAGATCGAGGCGTAAGCGCGGTTCGCCGTAGAGCAGCTCGCGCGGATGGGGCCAGAAACTCACCACCGTGGGAATCAGCCCTGGGGTGGGGGCGGCGGCGATGGCGGCGATCACCCGGCGGTGCCCCTGGTGCAGGCCATCGAAACTGCCCAGGGCGACGGCGGTGGGCCGCATCGCGTCCTGGGGGGAGCGCAGGGGAATCAAGGAATCGGACGGGGCCCGGCTTGGAAACCATCCTTCCATGGGGGTTCCAGCCATGGGGGGGTTCCTGCGCTGCTGGCCGTGGCAAGTTTGTGACGCTCCGCCCCCTCCCGGTTCCGCGCTCCGATGGTTGACCGCCTCGATCTTCAGCTGGTCTCGGCTGCCCTGCGCCGGGTGGGCTGGATCCGTTTCTGGACCCAGTTGGCCCTCGGGGTCGTGGTGGTGGGGGTGCTGCTGTTCAACAACATCGGCGGCCGCCTGGCGGCCAACAGTGCCCGCTCCCTCGGGCTCGGTCCCGGGCTGTCACTGACCACCCTGTCATTTTTCGTGCTGCTCTGGTGCCTCTGGCAGAGCTGGCTGGTGGTGCGCTGCGGCCAGGCCCTGGCCAGTCCCGCCCGCCCCAGCCGCGGCGAAACCAGCCGCCTGATCAAACGGGGCGCCCTGGCCGATCTGGCCGGGCTCACCCTGGCAGCGGTGGGTTATCAGGCCCTGGCCGGCAGTCTGTTCGTGCAGGCTTCAATGCAGGTCCCCGGCTTCTTCGGGGCGCAGCTGGCGGTACCGCCCGGCACCCGCGGCGGCCTGATGGGGCTGCCGATCACCTCACTCGAGATGCTCTCGGTGCTGAGCAACACCCAGGTGCTGTTCGCCCACCTGATCGGCCTGTGGATGAGCCTCTGGCTGCTGCAGCGTGTTCACCGCCCCAGCTGAACCGGAAGGTCCTCCAGACCACCCCGCCAGAACAGCTCAGGCTGCAGCGGGGTGAGGGCAGCACCGCCGGCATGGATCTGGGCCACGTCCGTGGGCCAGTCGCGGGGGCCGGCGGTGGCGGATTCCAGGTCATCGACCACCTCACCGGCCAGCCAGTAATAGGTGCGCCCGCGGGGGTCGGTGCGCTGGTCGAACTGGTCGCGGTATCGGCGCACAGCCGGGCGGCACCAGCGCAGGGAACCGATCCGCTCGATCGGCAGGGCCGGCACGTTGAGGTTGAGCAGCAGGCCCTCCGGCCAGGCCCCGGCCAGGGCCGCTTCGGCCACATCGAGAGCGAGCACGGCGGCCGGAGCGAACTGGCGCCAGTCGAAGCAGGCACTGCTGACCGCCAGGGCCGGCAGCCCCTCGAGGGTGCCCTCCATCGCCGCTGAAACCGTGCCGGAATAGAAGACGTCGCTGCCCAGGTTGGGGCCGTGGTTGATGCCGGAGAGCACCAGGTCGGGCGGGGCGCTCAGCAGCCGGCCGAGGGCGAGCTTGACGCAGTCGGAGGGGGTGCCGCTGCAGGCCCAGGCGGTGACGCCATCGGCGAAGAGCCGGTCGGCCCGCTCCGCCCGCAGCGGTGTCTGCATGGTGAGGCCATGGCCGGTGGCGGAGCGCTCCTGGTCGGGGCAGACCACCGTGACCACATGGCCACGCCCCACCGCTTCGGCCGCCAGGGTTTGAATCCCCTCGGCGAACACCCCGTCGTCGTTGCTGATCAGGATCCGCAGGCTGGACATCGGGACCGGCAGGGGCATGGGCGCAGGCGGCAACTTAGGCAGGCTCGCTCCGTACAGTCGATCTTTACCGCCCCCGATTCGTGAGCGCCACGATCAGCCTGCAGCAGCTCACCGACCAGCTCGATGCTCTCGAAGCCGAAGCGGTGGCCTCGATCGCTGCAGCCTCAGACACCACTGAGCTGGAAGGGCTGCGGGTGGGACTGCTGGGCAAGAAGGGGCGCCTCTCGGCAGTGCTGGGGGCCATGGGCAAGCTCGATGCGTCCGAGCGGCCCCTGGTGGGCCAGCGGGCCAACGTGCTCAAGGAGCAGGTGCAGGCGCTGATGGGCCAGCGGCTGGAGGGGCTGCGGGGCGCCGCGATGGCCGAAAAGCTGGCGGGGGAACGGCTTGATGTGACCGCCCCGAGCCGCTACGTGCCGGTGGGGCACCGCCACCCGCTGATCCGCACGATCGAGGAGATCGTCGACATCTTCGCCGGGCTCGGTTACCGGGTTGAAGAGGGGCCCGAGGCGGAAACCGACTACTACAACTTCACGGCCCTGAACATCCCGCCGCACCATCCGGCCCGGGACATGCAGGACACCTTTTATCTACCCGGTGACCGGCTGCTGCGCACCCATACCTCGCCGGTGCAGATCCGCCATCTGGAGAGCAACCCGCCACCGGTGCGGATCGTGGCGCCCGGCCGGGTGTACCGGCGCGATGCGGTGGATGCCACCCATTCGCCCGTGTTCCACCAGGTGGAAGTGCTGGCAATCGATGAAGGGCTGGATTTCAGCCACCTGCGCGGCACCGTCACCACCTTTCTGCAGCAGTTTTTCGGCGATCTGCCGGTGCGCTTCCGGGCCAGCTACTTTCCCTTCACCGAGCCTTCGGCGGAGGTGGACGTGCAATGGCGGGGGCGCTGGCTGGAGGTGATGGGCTGCGGGATGGTGGATCCGGCGGTGCTGGAGGGACTGGGGCTTGATCCAGAGCGCTGGAGCGGTTTCGCCGCTGGCCTGGGGGTGGAGAGGTTCTGCATGGTGCGCCACGGCATCGACGACATCCGCCGGCTGTTCACCAGCGACCTGCGCTTCCTGGAGCAGTTCTGATGGCAATCGGGCCGCGGCCGGAAGGCTCCTCATAAACTCGACTGGTTCTCGCCTCCGACCGGTGCCCTGCGTCGGACTGATCGTCAACGATGGCAAGGATCTGGCCGTCAAGACGGCCGATGTCATCCAGAGCCGCCTGGAAGCGGCCGGCACCAGCGTGCTGCGAGTGAGCAGCTCCGGCGGGATGGTGGGTTTCGCCAATCCCGACCACCAGTTGCGCAGCCGTGGTTTCAGCGCCTGCGTGCCGGCGAGCTTTCACCCCGACATGAGCCTGGCGGTGGTGCTGGGGGGCGACGGTACCGTGCTCTCCGCCGCGCGCCAGACCGCTCCGATCGGCGTGCCGATCCTTACGGTCAACACCGGCCACCTGGGCTTTCTGGCCGAGGCCTACCTCAGCGAGCTGGATGGGGCGATGGAGCAGCTCCTCACCGGCCGCTGGACCGTGGAGGAACGCACGATGCTGATTGTCAGCGTCATGCGAGGCGACCAGCGCCGCTGGGAAGTGCTCTGCCTCAACGAGATGGCCCTGCACCGGGAACCGCTCACCAGCATGTGCCATTTCGAGATCGCCATCGGTCGCCACGTGCCGGTGGACATCTCCGCCGATGGGGTGATCCTCTCGACCCCCACCGGATCCACCGCCTATGCCCTCAGCGCCGGCGGACCGGTGATCACCCCCGACTGCCCGGTGCTGCAGCTCACCCCGATCGCACCCCATTCCCTCGCCTCCCGCGCCCTGGTGTTCAGCGACCAGGAACCGGTGACGGTTTTTCCCGCCACCCCCGAGCGGCTGATGATGGTGGTGGATGGCAGCGCCGGCTGCTACGTGTGGCCGGAAGACCGCGTGCTGATCCGCCGCAGCCCCCATCCAGCCCGGTTCGTGCGCCTGCAGGACCACGAGTTCTTCCAGGTGCTGCGCAACAAGCTGGGCTGGGGCCTGCCCCATGTGGCCAAGCCCGATAATGGGGAGTTCGGCGGCCGTGACGGCCCCGGCCCCGGCGCCGGTGCACGCCTGTGAACGGACCCCTGATCCTGCTGGTGGGGGGGGAGGCCGAAGCGCTGGCGCCGCGCCTGGAGGCCTCCGGTTACCGCACCGCGCCGGTGGGTGCCCTGCCCGATCCGCCGGCGGCGGTGCTTGTGTCGGGAGCGGATGGGGTGGCCACGATTCCAACCCTGCGAATGATTCTGGAGGATGTGCCGATCCTGCTGGATCTGGTCAGCGACAGCGTCGAGGCTCGCTCCCGCTGCTTCAGCTCCGGCGCCGACGACTTCTGGCTCTCCAGCGCCGGCGGCAGTGACCTGCTGATGCGACTGCGCCTGCACCTGCAGATCCGCGGCGACAACCGCGGCCAGGTGCCGCCCCTGCAACTCGCTGATCTGCACCTGGATCCCGCCAGCAGGCAGGTGCGGCGGGGGCGGCGTCTGCTCGCGCTCACCGCCCGCGAGTACCAGTTGCTGCTCGCCCTGATGCGACAGCCTGGGATGGTGCTCAGCCGCGAGCAGATCCTCGCTGAGGTGTGGAACGACCAGGGGGGAGCCGCCAGCAACGTGGTGGAGGTGTATGTCCGCTACCTGCGCCAGAAGCTGGAGGAACAGGGTGAGCAGCGCCTGATCCACACCGTGCGCGGCCGGGGCTACTGCCTGTGTGAAAGGCCGCCGAAGCCGGAGCGGCCGGCGACATGAGACGTCCTGCAGCGTGATGAGAAGCCCGTTGAGAGCTGGTTCCCTGCTCGCCCTCAGTTTGACGACTGGGTTGCTGACGACCGGGCTGCTGGCGGCGGGGTTTCACACGGACCCTCGGCCCGCCATGGCGGACAGCCGTTCGCCAGCCGCTCCCCCCCAGTTCCTGCCGATTGAGGCGGAATGGTGCCTGGAGCGTGCCGAGACCGCGGCGAGCACGCTGCCACCGACCTGTATCCAGCTGGAGGTGCCCCGCACCCCCCGTCAGTACGCCTGGGGCCTGATGCAGCGGCCGGCGCTTGGACGGTTGCGGGGGATGTGGTTCCGCTTTGAGCCGGCCCAGGCCGTGAGCTTCTGGATGCACCGCACCCTCACCCCGCTCGACATGTTGTTCATCCGCGAGGGGCGGGTGATCGCCATCCAGGCCAACGTGCAGCCCTGCCCGCGGCTGCCCTGCCCCAGTTACGGCCCCGGCGAACCGGCCGATGGGGTGGTGGAGCTCGACGCGGGCGAGGCGGCGGCCCTGGGCATCCGCGAGGGCAGCGTTGCCGTGATCCGGCTCCGGGAGCCGGAAGCTCCATAGGTTCGAGCTCAGGCTTTGCGGCCCTTGAGCACCAGCACCGGATTGAGCGGGGCCAGGCGGGTGCCATCGGCCAGGGGGGAGCCCCGCCAGGCCTGCAACTGACTCACCTGCACCCTCAGCCCGGCCCGCTCCAGCGGCGGCCTCAACTCCGCGAGGGCTTCGAGGGTGGCCAGGGGAATCACCACCTGTCCGAGGGGACGCAGGCGCCGCAGCACAATCTCGAGCAGGGCCAGGCGCTGGCGGCCGCCGCCACCAAGCAGCACCCGGTCGGGATCGGGGGGGCCGCCCTGCTGCAGCACGGTGAGGGCATCGCCTTCGAGCACCCCCGCTGGCTCAACGTCGAGCCGCTCAGCATTGGCCCGGATCAGGGCCGCTGAACCGCCTCGCCGCTCAAGGGCCCAGAGTTCCAGGCCCGGACGCAGCCGCAGGGCCTCCAGGCCCACCGAGCCCACCCCGGCCCCCACATCCCAGAGCACGCCGCTGGCGGGCAGCTCCAGGTCAGCGAGCAACTGAATGCGCACCTCCCGCTTGGTCATCAGGCCGGGACGATCGGGCTGCTGCAGCCAGAGGCCATCGTCGAGGCCGAACAACGGCAGGCTGGCGGGATTGGGGGGCGGAGGCGGCTCTGCAATCAGCAGCACCATGTGCAGCGGATCGAGATCGGCCGGCAGCGCCGCCCGGGGGGCGAGCCGGAGCACCCTCTCCTCGGGGTGGCCGAGCCGTTCACACAGCCAGACGGCATAGGCCGCCTCCAGACCGGAGGCGGCCAGGATCCGCCGCACCTCCTCGACGCCGCCGCGGCCGGGATCGGTGAGCACCGCCAGGGCCGCCGGACGTTGCTGCAGATGGCTCGCCAGCGGTTCGGGGTCGCGGCCGTGCAGGCTCAGCCACTCCGCGTCCTGCCAGGGGCGGCCGAGGCGGGCGAAGGCCAGCTGCAGGCTGGAGGGGGCGGGATGAAAGCGGAGGCACTCGGGGGGAAAGCGACCCAGCAGCAGGCGGCCGATGCCGAACCAGAGGGGATCACCGCTGGCGAGCAGCACCACCGCCCGACCGGCGGCCAGGGCTCGCTCCAGCTGGGGAAAGAGCTGCTCCGGGCGATCACTGGCCACCAACTCCGGCGGCTTGAGCTCCTCCGCCAGGGCCTGGCGCAGTCCAGGCAGCAGCCTGGCGGGCGCCGCCAGCAGATCGGCCTGGCGCACCAGGGCCGCCGCCGCCGCTGGCAGGGAGGCCAGCCCGCCGGCGTCGCTGCCGATCACCTCGAGACGATGCTGCTGGAGCGGTTGAACCACGTGGCGACTCCGGTGCGGCGGCTGGCCGGGCCCCGCCATGATGCCCGCGAGTAGAAGCGCCCATGGCCGCACCTGAGCCCCCCTCCCGCCGCCAGCGCGTGCATGAGCTGGCCCTGGCCCTGCTGGCGCGGCAGGCCGAGATCGAGCTGCTCAGCCCCGAAGCCACCGGCGGCGGCGGGGAGGATGCCGGCCTCTGGCTGGAGCGGAACCGGCGGGTGGTGCAGCGCTACCAGGCGGTGGTGCGCTCGGCGATCACCCTTGATGCCCTGATCGAGCAGGAAGTGGCCGCCGGGGCCGGCCAGCTCTGACAAGCTGGCGCCATCTCGATGAGCACCATGGCTCCGTTCGGCCTGTCAGCCCTCTCCACGCTGTTGCGCGGGCCCGGCGCCGGTCGGCCCGCCCAGGCCCCCCCTGCCAGCTGGCAACGGCCGATCGGCCAGGGCTGGGAGGCCCCCTACAAGGTGCGCTACGCCAGCAACCTCGACGACGGTCCCAACCACGGCGCCCCACTCGGGGGCTTCGGTGCGGGCTGCATCGGCCGCGGACCTGACGGCAACTTCAACCTCTGGCACCTCGATGGGGGTGAGCACTGGTTCGGGGTGCTGCCCGACTGCCAGTTCGCCCTGTTCGAGCACGACGGCACAGCGAGCCGGGCCCGGGCCCTGGCCATGACCCCTGACCACGACGACTCCCGGCCGGAGGCCAGCGAGCGTCCCCTGGGCCGCTGGCAGTGGCTGGGAAGCGAGACCAGCGACGGCAACGAAACCAGCGCCACGGCCGGCACCTACGCCGCCCGCTATCCGCTGCACTGGCTTGATTACCAGTCCGACTTCCGCGCCGAGGCCAGCTGCGAGGCCTTCAGCCCGATCATCCCCGGCGACTATCAGCGCACCAGCTATCCGGTGGCGGTGTTCCGCTGGCGGCTGGCCAACCCCACCAAGGTCCCCCTGGATCTCTCGTTGCTGCTGAGCTGGCGCAACACCGTGGGCTGGTTCACCAACACCGATCCCAGCGCCGCCGTCACGTTCCGCGACGACGGCAGCCCGGAGCACAACTACCTGCCCGCCATCGGAGCGGGGGTGGGCCAGCGCAACCGCTGGATCGACACACCGGGCCTGACGGGCGTGCTGCTGGAGGGGGCGCCGAGCCAGCCGATCGCCGAGGGGGAGGGCCAGTGGTGCCTGGCGGTCCCCGACCAGCTGGAGGGGGTGGAGGTGATGCGCTGCAGCCGCTGGGATCCCAGCGGAGATGGCGGCGAGATCTGGGAGGCGTTTTCCCGCGACGGCTCGATCCCCAACAGCAACAACGACCGCCGCAGCACCGGCAGCGAGCAGGCCAGCGCCGCGATCGCCCTGCGGCTGAGGTTGGAGCCGGGGGCTGAAATCGAGCTGCCGGTGGTGATCAGCTGGGATCTGCCCGTGACCGCCTTCGCCACGGGCACGTCCGCCCTGCGCCGCTACACGGATTTTTTCGGGGCCACCGGCACCAGCGCCACCGCCATCGCCGCCGAGGCCCTGGGCGCGTGGCGTCAGTGGCGCGACGCCATCGAGGCCTGGCAGAAGCCGGTGCTGGAACGCAGCGACCTGCCTGAGCCCCTGCGCATGGCCCTGCTCAATGAGCTCTACGACCTCGCCAGCGGCGGCAGCCTCTGGACCGCCGCAAGCTCCACGGATCCGGTGGGCCGTTTCGGGGTGCTGGAGTGCCTCGACTACGCCTGGTACGAAAGCCTGGATGTGCGGCTCTACGGCTCCTTCGCCCTGCTGCAGCTCTGGCCCGAACTCGACAAGGCGGTGCTTAGAAGCTTCGCGCGGGCCATTCCCGCCGCCGATGCCACCCCCCGGCCGATCGGCTGGTATTTCACCCAGGGGCGGGGCCGGGTGGAAGCGGCCCGCAAGCTGCCCGGCGCCACCCCCCACGACCTGGGCGCCCCCAACGAGCGGCCCTTCGATGCCACCAACTACACCGCCTATCAAGACTGCAACCTCTGGAAGGACCTGGCCTCCGACTTCGTGCTGCAGGTATGGCGGCTGTTCCGGCTTTCCCCATCGGGGGAAGACCTGCGCTTCCTGGCCGACTGCTGGCCGGCGGTGGTGGAGTCGCTTCGCTATCTCAAGCAGTTCGACATCAACGACGACGGCCTGCCCGACAACGGCGGCGCTCCCGATCAGACCTTTGACGACTGGCCACTGCAGGGAGTGAGCGCCTACTGCGGCGCCCTCTGGATAGCAGCCCTGGAGGCGGCCCTGGCGATGGCCCAGCGGCTGCAGCTCGACCTTGGCCTCGACACCGGCGCCGAGCAGCGGGAATTTGGCAGCTGGCTGGAGCCGTCACGGGCCAACTTCGATCGGCTGCTCTGGAACGGGGAGTACTACCGGATCGATGCCGGCAGCGGTACACCGGTGGTGATGGCCGACCAGCTCTGCGGCGATTTCTACGCCCGCCTGCTGGGGCTGCCGCCGGTGGTGAGCGATGAGCGGGCCCTCTCGGCCTTGACGGCGATTCGTGAGGCCTGCTTCGAGCGCTTCGAGGGGGGGCGGCTGGGGGTGGCCAACGGCCTGCGCCGCGACGGCACGCCGCTCGATCCCAACGGCACCCACCCGCTGGAGATATGGACCGGCATCAATTTCGGTCTGGCGGCCTATTACCGCCTGATGGGTCAGACCGACACGGCCATGGCGATCAGCGGCGCCGTGGTGGGCCAGGTGTATGCGGGAGGGTTGCAGTTCCGCACGCCCGAGGCGATCACGGCGGTGGGCACGTTCCGGGCCTGCCACTACCTGCGGGCGATGGCGATCTGGGCGCTCTGGGCCACCCACACCCAGTGGCAGCCGATCCCTGGAGCCGAGCGCGAACCATGAGCGGGATGATCCGCCGAGCGGGTCGGCTGCTGCTGGCCCTGAGCCTGTTGCTGGCCTGCCTGTTTGCTCTGGTGACGCCAGCGGCGGCCCAGCTGCACGCACACCCCAGCGAAACCGGCAGCCCGGTACTGCGCAGCCTGGTGAGCGTGCGCGATCTGGATGATCAGGCATGGCAGCTGGTGGCCTTTCGCGACGGACCGCCCGGAGCTGCCCTGCACCTGCGGGTGGTGGGCTACCCCGGCAAGGTGCGGCTTGATCACCCCACGGCGCTGCAGGTGCGCTCGGGCCCGTTCCAGTGGCAGCTGGAGGATCTGACCCTCGAGAGCCAGGCGTTGAGTAACGACGGCCGCTCCGCCGCCGCTGAATTCGATCTGAGCCCTTTGTTGGCCGAACTGAGCCAGAACCGTCCGCTGCGGCTGCGGCTGCCGGGGGTGTTCACGGAGCTGCCGGTGCCTCCATTCGTGGTGGCCGAGTGGCGCAGCCTGGTGAGCACTCCGGCGTGACCAAGGGGTGCCCGTGGAGCACCTGGATGGACCGCGCCCTCGGCCTGGCCGCCCTGGCGCGGGGTCGCACCAGCCCCAACCCCCTGGTGGGCGCACTGGTGCTCGATGCCCGCGGGCTGCTGGTGGGGGAAGGCTTCCACGCCGCTGCCGGAATGACCCACGCCGAGGTGGGAGCCCTGGCTCAGGCGGGAGATCGGGCCCGAGGGGGCACTCTGGTGGTGACCCTGGAGCCCTGCTGTCACCACGGCCGCACGCCCCCCTGCAGCGAGGCCGTGATCACCGCCGGGATCCGGCGGGTGATCGTGGCGATGGAGGACCCCGATCCGCGGGTGGCGGGCGAAGGCATCAAGGCATTGCGCCTGGCCGGGACGGAAGTGCTGGTGGGGGTGCGCCAGGCCGAGGCCCAGAACCTGAATGCCGCCTTCTGCCACCGGCTGCGCACCGGCCGGCCCCTGGGGGTCCTCAAGTGGGCGATGAGCGTGGACGGACGCACGGCCCTGTCCAACGGAGCCAGCCAGTGGATCAGCGGGCCAGCATCGCGGCAGAGGGTGCACGAGCTGCGAGCGCACTGCGATGCGGTGATCGTGGGTGGCGGCACCCTGCGCTCGGATGATCCCCTGCTCACCAGCCGGGGACGGCGTGCGCTTGAGCCGCTGCGGGTGGTGATCAGCCGCGGCCTGAACGTGCCGGAGCGAGCCCAGCTCTGGGACCAGCGTGCGGCTCCCACCCTGGTGGCCCATGGGCCCGAGGCCCCCGAGGCAGCACGACAGCGGCTGGATGGGCTGGGGGTGGAGCGGCTGGAGCTGGCCTGCTGCGAACCGCTGGAGCTGATGCAGGCCCTGGCCCGGAGGGGCTGCAACCAGGTGCTGTGGGAGTGCGGGCCAGAGCTGGCGGCGGCGGCGCTGCGCCAGGGTTGTGTGCAGCGGCTGGTGGCGGTGGTGGCCCCGAAGCTGCTGGGGGGCATCGCCGCCCGCACACCGCTGGGGGATCTGCAACTGAACTCGATGGCTATGGCGCCCTCCTGGCAAGAGATGGGGCTGAGCCGCTCGGGAGCCGATCTGATCTGGGAGCTGAACGGACCCGACGGCTGAGGGCGTTGGACGACCGTCCTTAGAGTCCAGCCATGCTCAATCCCCTCCAGCTGAGCCTGCCTATTCCCCTGCTGGGGATCCTGCTGGCGGCAGGAGCCTGGCTGAGCCTGCAACTGGTTGGCAAACGGCTTCCCAGTGGATCGCTGGGCCGCGCCCTGGTGCTGCGCAGCCGCCTCAGCCTCACGCTCACGATCCTGGTCAGTTCCACCGCCTGGTGGCTGCTGTCCTTGCTGGGACCCGAGCTGCTGCCCCTGCCCATGGGCAGCATGGACGTGCGCAATGAGCTGATCTTCATCGGCCTGATCTGGACGCTGCTGCGCTGGAAGGGCGAGATCTGGCGCAAGGCCGACACCTACTCCCAGCAGGTGTTCCCGAATCTTTCCCAGCGTGAGCGCCTGTACCTCTTCGATCTCAGCGACAAGCTGCTCACGGTGCTGGTGGTTGTGATCATCAGCCTGGAGCTGCTGCGGCTGCTGGGCACCCCCACCGCCCTGCTGGCCACCGCCGGTGGCTTCGGTGCCGCGGCCCTGGGCTTCGGCGCCCGCACGATCGTGGAAAATGGATTGAGCGGCATCAGCCTCTACATCAACAGACCCTTCGTGGTGGGGGATCTCATCAGAATCCCCGCAGAAGATGTCAACGGCACCGTGCAAACAATCAGCTGGTTCTACACGGAGTTGCGTGATCCGGAGCGGCAGCCGATCTTCATCCCCAATTCGATCTTCACCGTGAAGCCGATCATCAACGTCGCCCGGATCGACAGCCGGCGGGTCTGGATCGACTTCGGGCTGCGCTACGACGACCGTGCCGCGATCGAGCCCATCATCTCCGAGCTGCGTGAGCAGCTGGATTCGAACACGAGTATCGATCACGACAAGTCAGCGGCGGTGCACTTCGTGGGTTATGGCGAATCGAGCCTCAATCTGCGTCTGCTCTGCTATGTGGCCAGTGGCGACATCCAGGCCGCCTGGGATCTGCAGCAGGAGCTGTTGTTGCGCATCGGTGAAGTGGTGGAGAAGCATCAAGCGGGAATGCCCTTCCCCACGCGCAGCCTGATCAGGGGCTGATCTCACGATGGCTCTGCGTTTCAGCGAACTCCAGCGACAGTTGCGGCCGGAATGGGGCGAGTTCCATCCAGGCAGCAACCAGAACAGTGGCGGTGAAGGCGGCAATGAGGGCTGGGATCTGCTGGTGGTGCCCTCGCTCAGCCTCGATCACCATCAAATGGCTCTGGTGACCGGGGCCCACCACTACGAGGAACGGCAGCTGTTCTCGCTGATCCGCCTGCGCGACCCCGGCGTGCGGGCGGTTTACATCACCAGCAAGCTGCTGCCTGAACTGGTCGTGGATGCCGTGCTGGAGCTGCTGCCGGGGGTGCCCGCCTCCCACGCCCGCCGGCGCCTGCATCTGTTCGACACGGACGACGCCTCCAATCGGCCCCTCACCGAGAAGCTGCTGGAGCGGCCGGCGCTGCTGGGGCGCATCCGCGAGCGCCTGCGTCCCGGGCGCAGCTTCATGACCTGCTTCAACGTGACGGAGCAGGAGAAGCAACTCTCCGAGCGACTGCAGGTGCCGCTGCTGGGCACTGATCCAGCCCTGAGTCACTGGGGCGGCAAGGCCGGCAGCCGCGAGCTGTTCCGCCGCTGCGCTGTGCCCCATCCGCCCGGCAGCTCCCTGGTCCATGACCTCGACGCCCTCGGCGAAGTGACGGCCGAGCTGTGGGAAGCCCACCCCGAGCTGAGCCGGGTGGTGGTGAAGCTGGACCAGGGATTCAGCGGCGAAGGCAATGCTCCCCTGGAGCTGGAGCCCCTGCAACTGGCGGAGCTCAGCGGCCGGGAGCGCCGAGTTCGCCTGCGCGAGGCCCTCGAGACCCTGGCGATGCCACCACCCCAGTGGCGCCAGTTGCTGCAGGAGCAGGGTGCCCTGGTGGAGGCCTGGCTGCTGGGGGGCGACGAGCTGGCCTCACCGAGCGTGCAGGGGATGATCCACCCGGGCGGGGCGGTGGAGGTGCTCTCCACCCATGAGCAGGTGCTCGGCGGCGTGAGCGGACAGACCTACCTGGGTTGCCGCTTTCCCGCCCAGACGCAGTACCGGGCCGAACTGATGCGTCACGGGCTGGCGGTGGGCCAGGCCCTGGCGGCAGAGGGCGCCCTGGAGCGCTATGCGGTGGATTTCGTGGCGCGCCGCTTCGGGGAGCACTGGGATCTGCAGGCGATCGAGGTGAACCTGCGCAAGGGCGGCACCACCCACCCCTACATGGCCCTGCGCTATGCCACCAACGGCCGCATCGATGGCGCCAGCGGCCTGTTCCGCTCCCCCACCGGCCAGTCGCTGTTCTATGCCGCCACGGATAACCTCTGCGACCCGAGGCTGCGGGGTCTGCTGCCGGTGGACCTGATCGACATCGTGGCCGCCGCCGGTCTGCACTTCGACCCAGCCGCACTGCACGGCAGCGTGTTCCACCTGCTTGGCTGCCTCTCGGAATTCGGCAAGCTGGGGATGACCTGCATCGGCCGCAGTCCTGAAGAAGCTGAACTCATCTACGCGGCCACCAGGGAGCGACTGATCGCGGGGGCCGAGGAGCTGAAGCAGGCCTGAGCAGATCCGCCGGCTGACCACCACAACGGGCTCCCGTGGGCTCCAGGATGAAAGACGTTTGCTGCACTGCCATGGAAGCCCGCTGGAACGACGCCGTAATCGCCAGCAGTGACGACATCGTGAAACTGGAAGGCAACGCCTACTTCCCCGCCGAGGCGTTGGTCGGCGAGCACCTGCGGCCGTCATCACACCGCAGCGTGTGTGGCTGGAAGGGAGAAGCCCACTACTACGACGTGGTGGTGGGGGATCAGGTGAACGCGAACGCCGCCTGGTTCTATCCCGAACCCAAGCAGGCCGCCAGTGAGATCAAGGGCCGGGTGGCCTTCTGGAAGGGCGTGCGCGTGAGCTGAATCTGCCCTCAGACCAGCAGCGGCTCCTGCTGGGGCAGTCCGTTGGCGCCATAGGCACGCTCCAGCACCAGCTCCCGCCCCGGTTGGGGCCGCCAGCACAGCCTCACCGCCAGGGGGTCTCCACCGCGGCGCTCCAGGGCGGTGGTGAGGCTGATGTCGTCCGTGAGCTGCCAGCAGCCGAGGCCTGAACCATCGCCACCCGGCAGAACCGTGGCCCGCAGGGGCGCCGCCGGAGCCGGATCCACCACCCCGGGGCGGGCCTCCACCACCACCACCACGCTCTCGAGCCGCTCGGCGCCGTGACGCACCACCAGTCGCCGCCGCCGCTGGCCATCCACCAGGCAAAGCTCCATCACCGCCGGCCAGGGACCCGTCTTGTCGGGACCGAGGCTCCAGTGCCCATCGGGGCTGATAGTCATCAAGGTCGGCGGCTCGGCGAAGCGCATCGTCGCCACCTTGCCGGTGTTCAAGTAAGTGAGGGCCGCTTCGATCTGGCCGCCTGTCTCGTGCACATGCAGGCGTGTGCCGAAGCGCTCGCTCTCGAGGCCCTGGCTATCGAGGCGAATGAAGCTGCCCTCCCAGTGGCCGGCATTACACGCCAGCAGGGTGGCGCGGCGATCGAAGCTGGGCACAGGCGGGCTGAAAGCGGAAGGGTGCTGATGCTGGCAGCTTGATGGGCTAAAGATTGGCCGCCTGCTGGGTGGAATCCGCCTGGACCGACGGGTCGTCCTCCTCGCTCTCCTTGCCCCAGCCCAGGATCATGCCGGTCACGGGAATCGCCAGGAACACCCCCAGCAGACCGGCCAGCCGCTCGCCGATGAACAGAGCAAAGAACAGCACCACAGGCCTTATCTCCAGGGCGCGGCCCATCACCCGGGGATGGATGAAGTTGTCCTGGATCTGCTGCAGCACCACCGAGGCGATCACCACCTGCAGGGCCAGCCACTGCCCCTGGGTCAGGAACACCAGGCTGGAGGCCACGATCACCCCGAGGGTGGCGCCGATGCCGGGGATGGCATCCAGCACTCCCACCAGGATCGCCAGGATCAGGGAGAACTTCACTCCCAGCACGGCGAACACCAGGAAACTGGCAAGGCTGAGAAAGATCATCAGCGTGATCTGACCTCTGAGGAACCCCAACACGTTCTTCTGCACGCTGCGATCGAAGCGCTCGCGCACATCCTCCGGAAGCAGGCGCAGTACCTGGCTCCAGGTGGCCCCGTTGTCGATCAGCATGTAGGCCACGATCACCAGCAGAAACACTCCGCCGAAGACGTTGGAGAAAGCGCCGCCGATCACCCCCAGACCCGTGCCGAGGCTGGCGCGCAGCAGCTCCAGCAGTTGCTGGAGGTTGATCGTTTTCAGGAACCCGTGAAAGGGAAGATCGGGGCGTTGCAGACCCAGCATCAGGTCATTGATCAGGCTGCTGCCCTGGTTGATCAGTTGGAAGCCGAGCACCGCCACGAAAAAGCTGGCCACACCGATGCCGGCCAGCAGGGTGAGCAGGATCGCCAGCCCACGGCTGCAGCCCAGACGCCCCAGCCGCCGCACCGGATAGTCCAGCACCACCGCCAGCACCGCCGCCGCGGTGAACAGGGACAGCACCACCCGGAAATAGTCGATCAGCTGCACCACCGCCCAGCCAGAGGCCAGCAACAACAGGAAACGCAGCAGGGTGGAGTGGCTCAGCCGCTGCCAGGCCGGGCCGTTGGGGTCGTTCATGGAGATCGAGAGGGAGCGGCGCTCGTGCCAACCATGCTCCCGAACAGAGCCATCGGCCCAAAGATTCCCTGAGCACAGACGAATCCGGACACAAATGAGCGGATTGGCTTAAGGCGGAGGCCCGCCAGGCCCGGAGCGGCTGCCTAAAGTGTTAATCCTTACAAAATCAGGGTTCTGCGCGCCTCCCCTCTGCTCGAGAATTCTCCCCCCGAGTCCCGCTCCAGCCCGTCTGCCAGCGGCGTCCGGTATGGAGATTTCGTTCTCAAGCCCTTTATCGCCAGCGACGATCGCCTTGCCACATGGCAGATCCTGAGCACAGTCGGGGCTTACCTGCTGCTCTGGGCCGTCACTGTGGTCGTTGCTCGGCAGTGGCTCTGGCTCACCCCACCGCTGCTGCTGCTGCTCGTACTGCTTTCAGGGCGCTGCTTCTCGCTGATGCACGACTGCGGTCACTACTCCCTGTTCAGCTCGAAACGGCTGAACAGAGCTGTGGGCTTTCTGCTGGGCGTCATCAACGCCATTCCCCAGTACCCCTGGTCGCAGGGACATGCCTACCACCACAAGCACAACGGCAACTGGGACCTCTACCGGGGTCCCTCCGCCCTGATCAGCCTGGAGCAGTACGAGCAGCTCAGCCCGCGCGGTCAATGGGTGTACCGGCTGCTGCGCCACCCATTGATGCTATTCCCGGGCGGCTTCTTCTACCTGGTGATCAAGCCCAGGCTGGCCCTGCTGCTGGGAACAGCCCAGTTCTTAGGCCATGTCAGCACCAGGCTCAGCGCCGACTGGCGCACACCCTGGCCCGAACTCGTCCTGTCGTACCAATCCCGCCATTGGTACAGCGGAGCCGAATTCATCGATCTGCTGCTCAACAACATCTGCGTGATCGTCAGTTGGGTGCTGCTATGCCACTGGATCGGGGCCGGCCTGTTCTGGAGCCTGTATGCAGTTGTGATGGCCGCTTCAGCAGCGCTGTTCATCTGCATTTTCTTCGTTCAGCACAATTTCGAAGGGTCCTACGCCCACCGCAGCGAGGGGTGGGACCCGATCGAGGGTGCGATCGCCGGTACCAGCCTTCTGGTGCTTCCAGGCATCCTGAACTGGTTCACCGCTGACATCGGCTGCCACAACATCCATCACCTCTGCGAGCGCATTCCGAACTACCACCTGCGGGCCTGCCAGGAGCGCAATGCTGCCCTGCTGACTGGGGCAACGCGCCTGACCATCGCCGACATCCCACGCTGCTTCAAGTACGTGCTGTGGGACCGGGAGGGCGAAACGCTTCAGCCCATCCCCAGCTTCTCGAACTGAGCAGAGCACTCCCCAAGACCAACTGTCTGGGTTCGGCTCTTAAAAAAGCTGTGGCATCCCTGGCCTTCAGCTGACCCCAGGGATAAGTTCTGCAGATTCCACGCACAGGAGACGCCATGGGCATGGGCGAACTCTTTCTTGAGAGCCTTTCCACCGGTGTGATCACGGAAGACGAGATCGACTGGGTGGCGGCTCAGCAGAGTGGCTTCAACCGCCAGGAGGAGGCTGCGGCGCTCAAGCTTGGGCGTCTTCTCGACTCCGGCCGCATCCAGATCGGTTGCCGCGTCCCTGCAGCCGCCGCTTGAGCGACCTGTCTCAGATCAGCTCGGGATGGGCCGGATCCCCCTTGAACGGCCCCTCAACATGGGATGTGATCCAACCCCCGTAGAACCCTCCGGGCTGGGGGATCACCACCTCACCGTCAAGCCAGCAGCCATCCATCAAGGCCGGGTAAAGGGCGAACCAACCGGCGAGAGCCGCAAAAGCTGCTGTGGGCTGCGGATACGACCACACCGCCCGCTCCAGCCGGCGCTCACCCACCACCACGTCGTAGTAGCGGGCCAGGCCTTTCCATTCACAGAAGCTGTTTCCTGCCGCGGGCGCCAGCAGCTCCAGGTGAACGTCTTCTGGCGGCAGATAATAGGTGGGGGGATGGAAGGTCTCGAGCACCCGCAGCGAGCGGCGGGTTTGCGCCAGCAGCTTCCCCAGAGCCCGCACCTCGACCAAAGCCCCGCTGGGCTCCAGCGCCGGTGGACGCGGATAGTCACAGACGCGCTCTCGTTCTTGGCTCTCCAACGGCTCGCTGCTCCCCATTCGCCGTCCCTGGCCATGACAATGGTCAGCATGGCTAACCCCACACCCATTCGCCAGCGCCCGCGCCAAGGCCTGGATCGCCTCCTGAGCCGGCTCGGCGGCACCGCCATGATCCCCCTGCTGATCCTCTCAGTGGCCTGGGGACAGGAACTGATCGATCAGATCGTGTTCGGTGGGCGCTGGAACCTGCCGATGCTGCCCGGAGGCTCGTTCCTGGGGGTGCTCACCGCCCCGTTCAGCCACGGCGATCTTGGCCACCTGCTGGGCAACAGCCTCTGGTTCCTGCCCCTCTCCTGGCTGGTGCTGCTCAAGAGCTGGCACGACTACCTGGCGGTCTGGGTGGGGGTGTACGTGATGGCGGTCCCGGTGTGGCTGTTCTCCAGCAACGGCAACCATGGCCTCTCCGGCGTTGTCTTCGCGTTGGTGGGCTACCTGATCGTGATCGGCTTCCTGGAGCGACGCCCCCTGCCCCTGCTGCTCTCGCTGTTCAGCCTCCTGAGCTACGGCGGTTTCCTGCCAGGCCTGCTGCCCTTCTTCACCCCGGCGGGGGTGAGCTGGATCGGCCACCTGAGCGGCTTCGCCGGTGGAGTGCTCGCCGCCCTGGCGGTCTACAGGGAACCCTCCCGCATCGTGGGGAGATGAGGCGCTGATGTCCTGCCCCCGCTGCGGAAGCTGGCAAGTTCGCCGCGACCGCAGCCTGGCGGGCCGGATGGTCTGTGGCCGCTGCAGCCTGCCGCTGGGGCCAGGCGCCCAGCAGGCATCGAGTGGTTTGCGGCGCCTGACCCTCGTGGGAAGCGGTGGCCGGGGTCATCGTCGGAACTGGCTGATGCCGGTGGCGTTGCTGCTGATCCTCAGTGCCCTGCTGGCCTGGCTCAGCGAGCAACCACAGCCCAGGCAGATCCCCTTTGGCCACGGGCACGACCGCCTGCGCTGACTGCGACGTCTCAGCCGGGGATGAATCTCTCAGCCGGGGATGAACGTGCGCAGCCGGCGAGCTTCCATTCCGGCGCGATGTTGCAGGTCCACGTCGCTCAGCTGGGCTTCCTCCCGCTGCTGGGCGGCCAGCACATCACGTTCTTCGAGGGGGAAACCTTCCTGCCGGGCCAGCTGCAGGAAGGCCTCCAGGTCGAGCTGTTGCTGCAGTCGCTCCTGCAGAGATGCTGAGCTGCGGGCGTGGAGCAGGAAGGCGTCCAGTTGCTCAAGGCTCACGGCAAAAGATCCATCACTTCTCCGTACTAGCCCAGCCGCCGCCCCGATGGCGACTTCACGCGCCGGGGGGTTCGTCGCGGTCAGTCCGGACCGCCTTGCCGGCGGCATAGCGCCCGATCAGCAATCCCATCACCACAGCCATGTAGATCGGGCCGATCACGGTGAAGGCCACGGCACTCATCTGGGAGAGGGGAGTGGTCGGCAGCACGTCACCGAAGCCCACTGTGCTCAGACAGACAAAGGCGAAGTAGTTGAGCCGGGCAAAATCCACCAGCTGCAAATGTGGACTGGCCTGGCTGATCGGGTCGGTGGCGAACTGGGACGAACCCTGTATGTGCAGGTTCGAAAAACTGCCGGGTTGGATCGTCTCCAGACCCGTGAACAACAGGCCGGCGGTCAGGCCCAGCAGCAGATATCCCGAAATTGCCCCCATCAGAACACTGCCGTTCACGTGCTTTTCCTCCGCCAGAAATCCCACCAGACGCAGCACGCTCCAGCCCACGAAAAGGGTGGTGAGCACGAGCAGGGGCCAGCCGCTTTCGCGATGCGACAAGGGCGTGAAGTACCAGAACCACTGGGCCAACAACGTGAGCAGACCGAGCAGGCGGTAGGGCAGATCCAGGGGATTGCCCTTGCCGCCATGGCGGATGGAGCCTTCCAGCTCAACCATCAGGAGCATGGTGGTCAGGCTGTAACCAATCCCGGCGAGGCTGACCAGGTTCCTGGGCAGCGCCAGACAGGTCATCACGAACAGGGTGATCAGCAGCAGGCGGATGTAGAAGCGATGACGCCGCCGCAGTCGTGCCTCGCTGGAGAGGCTGGCGCGATGTGGGAAGCGCAAAGGGATCAGCAGAGCTCCAGTAAGCGGTCCGGCAGGCCGGCGGGCCTGGGTCGCATTGTGACGAAGGCGAGGCGCAGAGCCAGCGGCTCAGGTGAAGAGGGAGAGCTGCTCCCTGGAATGCTGGGGCGGCAGCGCCTCCCAGCCGCTGGGATCCCAGCCGCTGAGCAGGGGGGCCAAAGCCCGCAGCCCCGCCCCGTCGGCCTGGGCCAGCCAGGCCTGCTCGAGGCCATCGGGAAGGAGCACCGGCATGCGCTGGTGCAGGGGTTTCACCAGGGCATTGGGGCTTGTGGTCAGCACGCAGCAGCTCTCCAGTTCGCTGCCGTCGGGGCCGATCCAGCGGTCCCAGATCCCTGCCAGCCAGAAGGGTTGGCGGTCAAGTCGGCGAATCAGCCAGCCCTTCTCCAGAAAGCCATCGGCGGGAAGCAGGCAGCGGCGATGACGCCAGGCGCCACGGAAAGAGGCCTTCTCAGCCACGGTCTCGCTGCGGGCATTGAAGGGCCTGGGCGCGTTGAGGGGATCTTTCGCCCACTCCGGCAACAGACCCCAGAGCATCAGGGCGCTGGCGATCAACCCGTGCTCCTGGCGCAGGGCCAGCACCGGCTCGCCAGGCTGGATCAGGGGACGGGGTGCGTAGTGGCGTTCCAACTCCGCCGGCAGTCGCCCAGCCAACCTGGGCAGAAGCTGATCAAGCTGGGTGGTGAGACAGAACCGACCACACATGGCGGCCAGAGAAGGCAGAAGCACACGTTAAGGCCGACGTGACGTTCGGTTCTCACCCCCGCCAGCCGGGCCGGCGCCCCGACCCCTGCGCTTAGTTTGGCTCCATCACCGCGCACCGCGACCATGGCTATCCGCCAGGACGACAACCCCCCGAACCGGCGCTTCGGGATCATCAACCTGGTGCTGATCGGCTTCGGGGTCCTGCTGCTGCTCAGTAACTTCCTGCCCAATCAGGGATCCCAGGTGCCCAGAGTGCCCTATTCCCTGTTCATCGATCAGGTGAATGATGGCCATGTGAAGCGGGCCTATATCACCCAGGACCAGATCCGCTACGAGATCACCGACGCTGAGGAAGGTGCCCCGTCGGTGCTTGCCACCACTCCGATCTTCGACATGGATCTGCCCCAGCGCCTGGAGCAGAAGGGTGTGGAATTCGCCGCCGCACCCCCGAAGCGCCCCAATTTCTTCACGACCTTGCTGAGCTGGGTGGTGCCGCCCTTGATCTTCATCCTGGTGCTCCAGTTCTTCGCCCGCCGTCAGATGGGAGGCGGTGCCCAGGGGGCACTCAGCTTCACCAAATCAAAGGCAAAGGTCTACGTGCCCGATGAGGAGTCCCGCGTCACCTTCGCTGATGTGGCCGGGGTGGATGAGGCGAAGACCGAGCTCAACGAAATCGTCGACTTCCTCAAGACTCCCGAGCGCTACGCCGCCATCGGCGCCCGCATCCCGAAGGGAGTTTTGCTGGTTGGTCCTCCCGGCACAGGCAAGACCCTGCTCTCCAAGGCGGTGGCCGGTGAGGCCAGCGTGCCCTTCTTCATCATTTCCGGCTCCGAGTTCGTTGAGCTGTTCGTGGGAGCAGGCGCCGCTCGCGTCCGTGACCTGTTCGATGAGGCAAAGAAAAAGGCGCCCTGCATCATCTTCATCGACGAACTCGACGCCATCGGCAAGAGCCGGTCCGGCTCGATGGGCGTTGTGGGCGGTAACGACGAACGGGAGCAGACCCTCAACCAGTTGCTCACCGAGATGGACGGATTCACCGGCCAGGACAAGCCAGTGATCGTGCTGGCGGCCACCAACCAGCCCGAGACCCTCGATGCAGCACTACTGCGCCCCGGCCGTTTCGATCGCCAGGTGCTGGTGGATCGCCCAGACCTCTCCGGCCGCAAGAAGATCCTCGACATCTATGCCAAGAAAGTGAAGCTGGCCGCCAGCATCGATATCGACAAAATCGCCCAGGCCACCAGCGGCTTCGCGGGCGCCGACCTGGCCAATCTCGTCAACGAGGCGGCGCTGCTCGCGGCGCGCGCTTACCGCAAGGAGGTCGAGCAGAGCGACCTCAACGAAGCGATCGAGCGGGTGGTGGCGGGCCTCGAGAAGAAGAGCCGGGTGCTCCAGCCGGATGAAAAGAAAGTGGTGGCTTACCACGAAGTGGGCCACGCGATCGTGGGGCACCTGATGCCCGGCGGCAGCAAGGTGGCCAAGATCTCGATCGTGCCACGCGGCATGGCGGCCCTGGGCTACACCCTGCAACTGCCCACCGAAGAGCGGTTCCTGAATTCCAAGGAAGACCTCGAAGGCCAGATCGCCACCCTGCTGGGCGGCCGCTCTGCCGAGGAGATCGTCTTCGGAGAGGTCACGACCGGTGCCGCCAACGACCTGCAACGCGCCACCGACATCGCCGAGCAGATGGTGGGCACCTACGGCATGAGCGACACCCTCGGCCCTCTCGCCTACGACAAGCAGGGCGGCAGCCGCTTCCTCGGCGGCGGAAACAACCCGCGTCGCTCCGTGAGTGATGCCACAGCCCAGGCCATCGACAAGGAGGTGAGGGCCTTGGTTGACCGAGCCCACGAGCGAGCCCTGGCGATCCTGCATGGCAACCGTGGCCTGCTCGAGGACATCGCCGGGAAGATCCTCGACAAGGAAGTGATCGAGGGGGATGAGCTCAGGGATCTGCTCGTCTCCAGCACCCTTCCCAGCGAAGCCGTCCTGGCTCCTGTCTGATTCGCCCCTTGACGGGGGGGCACGTTCTCCCCGATAAGGGTTCTTTGAAATGGGGTCATGGGCCCGCACTTCGCTCAGCGCTATCCCGGTCTCGCTGGCCTGCGCGGACGAGATCTGCTGTCTTCAGCGGATCTGGGAACCGATGAAACCCTGGCGCTGCTGGAGCTCTCGGCCGACTTCAAGAGTGGCTCCGCCCGCCTCGACCTGAGCGGCAAGGCGCTGGGCCTGATCTTCACCAAGGCCTCAACCCGCACGCGCGTCAGCTTTTCCGTGGCGATGGGCCGCCTCGGGGGCCAGGTGCTCGACCTCAACCCCTCCGTCACCCAGGTGGGTCGCGGTGAGCCTGTGGCCGACACCGCCCGGGTGCTCAGCCGCTACGTCGACGCCCTGGCGATCCGCACCTTTGAGCAGAAGGAGCTTGCCGACTACGCCCACTGGGCCTCGATTCCGGTGATCAATGCCCTCACCGACCTGGAGCACCCCTGCCAGGCACTGGCTGATGTGCTCACCATCCGCGAAAGCTTCGGATCCCTTTCGGGCCTCACCCTGGCCTACGTGGGAGATGGCAACAACATGGCCCACTCGCTGATGCTCTGCGGCGCCCTGCTCGGGATGAATGTGCGGCTGGCCTGCCCAGAGGGTTTTGCTCCCGATCCCGCCGTGCTTTCACAGGCGCAGGCACTGGCAGGCAGCGCAGCCATGATTTCGGTGCTGCATCAGCCGCTGCCGGCGGTGCGAGGCGCCGAGGTGCTCTACACCGATGTGTGGGCTTCGATGGGCCAGGAGCAGGAGCAGCAGCAGCGACTGCAGGCCTTCGCGGGCTTCTGCGTCGATGAGGCTCTGCTGGCGGAAGCCGACCCCCGCGCCATCGTTCTCCACTGCCTACCGGCCCACCGCGGCGAGGAGATCAGCGCCGGCGTGATTGAAGGCAGCGCCAGCCGGGTGTTCGATCAAGCTGAGAATCGTCTGCATGTGCAGCAGGCCTTGCTGGCGGCCCTGCTGGCCGATCCGGAAACGCCCTGCCTCTGAAGCGCCAACCTGCCCAGGGGCTGGACAACGGGCACGCCCGGGGGAACACTGGTGTCATGGTTCATGCGTACTGCCGGTGATCGTCTCCTCCAGACCAACCGCTCCCAGCGGGCAGGACCTAACCAGCGCCCAGCAGCAGCTCTACGACTGGCTGGCGCAGTACATCCAGAACCACCGTCACAGCCCCTCGATCCGCCAGATGATGGAGGCGATGGGGCTGCGCTCCCCGGCGCCGATCCAGAGCCGGCTGCGGCACCTGCAGCAGAAGGGCTGGATCACCTGGCAGGAAGGCCAGGCCCGCACCCTGCAGCTGCTGGGTCCCGCCAGCGCCGGAGGGATTCCCGTACTGGGCTCCGTAGCCGCCGGCGGCCTGATCGAAACCTTCGACGACGTGCACGAGCGACTCGACCTCACACCCCTGCTGGACACCCGTGGCCTGTTCGCTCTCACTGTGAACGGCGACAGCATGGTGGATGCCCACATCGACGATGGCGACATCGTGCTGATGGAGCCTGTGAGCGATCCGGCCCGGCTCCGGCCCGGCACGATCGTGGCCGCCCACGTGGCCGGCAGCGGCACCACCCTGAAGCACTTCAGCTGCAAGGGCGGCAAGGTGCGTCTGGAAGCGGCCAACCCCGCCTACGCCCCGATCGAGCTTGAGGCTGAGCAGGTCACCGTCCAGGGCCGCATGGTGGCGGTCTGGCGCCAGGTGACCGCACTGCCCAGACCCTGAACCTTGGGTGAGGCGAACCGCTGCGTTGTAAGCTTTCGACTGCCAAAGCGAGGGCCCCAGGGTCCAGCCGATCGACCAGCGTTCGGTTCGCCAGGCCAACCATGGGGCCATAGCTCAGCTGGTAGAGCACCTGCATGGCATGCAGGGGGTCAGCGGTTCGAATCCGCTTGGCTCCATATCATTTTCCAGGTTCTCACTTCGGGGTAAGCTCCGCTTGATGAGAACAGCTGCCAAGGATTTCCGAAGACAAGTTGTTGGCTCGCTGTCCATAACCTAAAGCGGCTGGGCCGGCAATTCTTCTAACTTGCCTCTGCAAGCCAACTCAGGATGCAGGTGCCGGCATAGAAGGTCTCAAGAGTGATTAACTGCCCTCCAGCGCAAACCACATTCGTGCGGTGCGCGGTGGGAGATTGAAGGTGTAGCTGGGGCCCATGATCTCCGGCAGCAGCGTGTCGGTGAGCATGTCGCGGTAGGGGTGATTCCACTTGAGTTTAAAGCGGGTGTCCACCGTGATTGAGCGCTGCTGATCACATTTGTTGATCGCCACGATGCCGTCTTCCTGCCGGCGCCACATCAGGGTGCAGGCATCGGCGGCCAGCACCTCCATGGGCTTGCCGTGCATGCGGTTATGAAAGGCGATCATGCGGCGCATGCGATCGCTGCTCCACACATCGCGCCAGCGACCGTTGTTGGAGCGGCCGTCCGACTGGTCGTCAAACACCAGGGGTGTTCCACCATCACGGCCCATGATGTACACATAGGCCAGCCCTTCATCCACTGACGACGGCGCATCTTGATCGAAAATCAGCGACCGGAACACATCGTTGTAGGGAATATCGTGCGTGACCACCATGGTGACGGCACGGCTGTTCTCGAGGGCATTGCCAGTGGCATAGGGGAAGGCCACATCCGAGAGAGGACGGCCAAACGAGAATGCCTGCTTGAGCGCATTGAACAGGGGAAAGTCATAGGCACCAAACTGCGGCGGCAGTTCCCGTAGGTAGGGCTCTAGAAACTGCTGATAATCACCCGAGGTGGCTCCACCCGACGTGATGATCTCGGCAAAGAGATGGGAGTTTCTGGTCACCTCTTCAGGGATGAACGAGCTGATGGCGCTATTCGGCATGTGCTTGGCCGCATCAATGCGGAAACCGCGGATGCCGAGGTCATAGAGTGCCTGCATATACTTCCTGCGCTGATCATTCACCCAGTGCCTGCCTGGGTCGGTATCAACGAGGTCGGGCAGACCGGGATCTGGATAAGGACCGCAGATGCGATCACGAACTACCGAAATTGAGTTGCTGTAGTCGCGGATGCAGGCTGCAGAGTGAAAATCCTGGGTTCCGAACAGCCCATCGGGAATGCCATCATCAGGCAGCACTCCATTATCGAGAACCCCATTTTCATTGCTGTCGCCATAAAGAATTTGCCTGCTCCAATACTGTGAATCATTCTGATACTGGCGCAGGCTGAGATCGCCAGGAAAGGTCGTTGAGCCGTTTCTCTCATTGGCCATGTGGTTGACCACCACATCGGCGTAGGTCTTCACGCCCCTGGCCTTGAGCGCCTGAATCGCCAGCACCAGGGATTCCTTATTGCCATCGCAATGGTCGATCACCCGGAAATCCTGAGGCTGATAACGCAGCCACCACTCACAACTCGCTGATTTCGGTGATTTCAAAGGGGGTGTTACCAGCACCGCTTTGTAGCCGGCTGCCGAAATCGCCTCGGCCTTATCGGCAATATCCGCATACGACCAGTCAAAGGCATGCAGGATCACATCCGCCTTCACTTCCAGGGAGCCAACGAGCCATCCCCCGAATCCCCCGAGCGAGAGCATCAGCCCGGTGATCGAACCTGCCAGGGAGCGGCGCTTCATCAGATCACCAGATCAACACTTCGGCGCTGGCATGCCAGCAGCAGCCTGAGGTCTCCAGGCTAAGGCGGCGATCCGCTCCAGCAGGGAGATTGGCCATGGTCTCAGGCCATCAGCAGCTGATAAGCCGCATGGATACGGCGGAAGTCATCAACGGCTCCACCCTGGTCGGGATGGTGGGTCTTCACCAGGCGGCGGTGGGCCCGCTTGATGGCCTCGCTCGAGGCACCCCAGCGCAGACCAAGCGCCGCAAAGGCGGCCGCCCGCTCTGGATCGGTGCTGTCCTCGGCCGGAGCCGGGCGGGCCGCCTGCTCCAGGGCGGCAATCCGCTCCAGCAGCTCGTCGACCACACGCAAGGGCGATTCCGAGAGCCATTCAGTTGCCCGCACGCCATACACCGCAAAGGCAACCCGTACCGCCAGGCGAGCCTTGGTCTGCGGGCCGCGCAGCGCCTGCCGCAGAGCACTGCCGAGGCCTGGCAGGCGGCGATCAAGCTCCTCCTCCAGCTGGGCACGGGGATCGCTCCACTGGCGGCTCAGATGCTCAAGCAGGCCACGCAGGCCGCTGAAGACCAGCGTCTCCCCCACCCGAGCCGAGGCGCCCACCCGAAGCTCACGCCAGCGGGGATGACGGGCGAGAGCCTGACCCCAGGCCTCCACCCGCTCGACACTGACTTCGCCCCTGAAAACGGATCCTGGGGCCTGCTGGCGCAGGAGCTGCTGCCGCAGAAGAAATACCTCCCGGCGCAGGGCTTCGTTCTCGGCGAGCAGCGCGTCAATGTTGGCTGTGACATGGGCGCCCCGGGCCGGCGCACGGGCCCAGCTGCGCGGATCAAATCCCATCTTCAATAGGCCTGAAGTGAGCCGACAGCAGGCTGCCGCAGTACGAGGCGATCGATCCTGCCGGTCCTGTTGAGGGGCATCGCCTCGATAATTCGGTTGGCTGTCGCCCAAGCCTCGGATCTGAAAAAATCTGACGGCACCTCACCTTGACTTGCTGCTCGACCTAAAGCTGTCTAATCAGCCGTAGGTGGAGATCGTCGAGAGGCGCTGGAAGGAGGGACTGGCCATGCCGTCCACCCGGAAGGAGGACCAGGTGGCCGTGGTGGCTGGCTGTTCAGCATGGCGGGGGAATTCGATCCGGCGGCGCTGATAGGTGAGTCCCACACAACTGAGATCCTCGTCATCTGCCATCAGCGACCACAGCAGGCGCAGATCGCCGCGGTCATAGGACAACGGCTGGGAGGTCGGCAATGGTTCAGCCATCACCCCAGGACCGAAACGCACGTCAATGGTTCGTTCCGACGCAAGGTAATCGCCATCCTCGGTTGGGTAGAACCAGCAGGTTTCGTTGCTCAACTGCTGGAGCGGAACTGCATCAAGCCGTTCGTGTCCAAGCGGAGCATCGGTAGGCGAAACACCTTGGCCGGCTTCCAGGACGTGAACCTGCAACCAGAGGCGAGAGGCGTCGAAACGAGGAATGACGGCATCACATAGGAGCCGTTCCCGCGCAGGACCGGTGTTGGGCAGGCCAACGAAAGGATCTTCGCAGCTGATCGTGGCCTGCCCAGCCTGTACGAGGGAATCGAGGCTGCCGCTCCATGCCTTGGGGCAGCGCAGGATGCGCAGTGCCCTTGCATCACAGAGGGAAGCCTGATGATCTGCGACTACTTGGCTCCAGCTAATGGACTCCTCCCCTTCCCGGGGAGGAGCAAAGCTGAATGTGAACGCCAGGGTGGTGGTCATGGCCGGTGATGAGCCCGTCATGACGGGAACCTGTTGCTCGTGGATGCCGCGATCAGCCCAGGCCGATCTGGCCGAGGATGCCTTGGCCGGTGAGGACCTCTGTAGCCAGGCCAATCACGAAGCCAAGCATGGCCAGACGGCCATTCCAGGTTTCAGCGAACGCAACAAAACCGAAGCGGGTGGTGGAGTCAGCCATTGGAGGAGAGCGAAGTGCTTTGCGAAGCGTAACACAAATCTTTGAGCATTGTTAAGAGGCGGCCAAGAAACGACCGGGCCATGGGGCAGATCCACAGCGATTCACGGCGGCGGCTCACGGCTCGGCGCTGCTGCCGGGATCCCGGCTCACATCCACTCCGAAGGGGGCAAAGAGAAAGACCATCTCCCCGAGTCGCTCCTGGTGCCCATCGAGAGCGAAAACTCCGCCGGAGACAAAATCCGCCGAGCGCTGGGCCTCCTCCGGTGGCATCGAACCGAAGTTGAGCACCACTGTCTTGCGCTCACGCACAGCCTGAACCGCTTGCAGGACGTCCTCAAAACGGCGCGGCTCCATCAGAACGACTTCGGGAGCCAAGTCGGAAAACCGATCCATGCCATCACGGTGCCATGGGCAGCCCAGCGGCGCCAACCTCTGCACCTGCACGGTTCAGAGCTGGGGCGCAGGTTCAGCCAGGGCGAGAAGGTCGTCGCAGCACAGCTCTTCCCGTCGGCGCAGGGCAAAGACAGTCCCGGTCTGTCCCCGGCAGATGCGCAACTCCTGATCCAGAACGGTGATGTCCAGCCAGGCCGGGTAGCTCTGGCTCACCTGACGCAACAGGCGCAACTGCATCGGTCCCAGCCCCGGGCCGATCCAACCTCCCCGCTCAAAGCTCACCGATACCCGCTGAGGCCCCTGAACGGCAATCCGCGCCAGCACGGCGATGCCACCCAGGCCCGAAAAGGCACCAGTGAGGCGCAGCAGGTTCATGGCCCGGGCACGGGCCGGGACCAGCACCTGAAGGTTGTCGATCCATGGAGCAACCCGCAGGTAAGGAGCCTTGCTGCTGCACCAGCGCAACTCCCAGACCCCCTCCAGATGGTCCGGCCGTTGCAGCAGATCAGCGGGTGACTCCTGCTCGAGAGTTTCGATCAGGGAGCGGATCCGCTGATCGCCGAGCGCAGCGGGGTTGCACAACCCTTCAAGCAACTGTTCACGGGGAGTCATGGCACCAAAGGGGTTGGGAAGGGTGGGGGGCAGGGACGGGGGCGTGTGTAAAGTGATTTTTGATTTTTCGATCACTGGCGAGAGCAACACTTCCAGCCGTCGACGGATCCGTTCAAGTTATTTAAAGTTACATGACAATCTACGTAGGCAACCTCTCGTTCGATGCCGAGCAAGAGGATCTCCGTGACCTTTTCAGTCAGTACGGAGAAGTGCGCCAGTGCAGCCTGCCCCTTGATCGGGAAACTGGACGCAAGCGCGGTTTCGCGTTCGTGGAACTCGCGAACGACGCCGAAGAGCAGAAAGCCATCGACGATCTTCAGAACGTCGAATGGATGAATCGGATGATCCGGGTCAACAAGGCTGAGCCCCGCGGTGGCGGTGGCGGTGGTGGCAATCGCGGCGGTGGCGGCGGCTACGGCGGCGGTGGTGGTGGTGGTGGTGGTGGCTACGGCGGCGGCGGCGGCGGCGGCGGTGGTCGCAGCCGCTACTGAGTCTTCACCCAAGCCAAAGATCAGGTTCGCCTGATCTTTGGCACTTTGATCAACCCCGCCAAGGCGGGGTTTTTTATTGGGGCACCCTGAACAACAGTCCGGGCACCCCAAGCGCTTCATGCAGATGGGGAAAGGATCACTCCTCCCCTTCGTCTTCAGCGCCGACAGGCACCAGGCGGATCTGCTTACGGCCGATCTTCAGCTCGAACTCATCCCCGGGCTTGAGGTCGAGCAGAGCCGTGTAAGCCTTGCCCACCAGCAGGTTGCCGTTGCCTTGAACAGTGGCGATGTAGCTGAGCTTGCGTCCACCTTTGCCGGCTCCCTGACCGCCACCGCTGGGGCCGAGGTTGACGCCCTTGGCTTCCAGCAGAGCTTCGTAAAACGCCGTGAAATTCAATCGCTCACTGCCGTCCTTCTTGGTACTGACGTAGCCGGCAGAGCGCACCAGCTCTGATTTGCTGACCTCACCCAGCTCCTTGACCTTGGCGAGCAGATCGGCACCAGTCAACATGGCATTGCTTGAGAACATCATAGACAACATACTGAATGGCGTGCGTTCGTTGAGGTTGGCGGAGAAAGCAACCTGGCCAGGCCAGTTCAGATCCAACGAAGATCCCGTTCAACGCACATTCCCGGTCAGGACATCCTGATCCTGATCAGGTGAGTCATGGCCGCGAAGTTGCAGGATCCTCTCTGCACTGGCAAGACCGATCTGATCCGTTCAGTGGGAATGGCCGCGGCGAGGTCGCTGAAACCAGAAGCACCGGCTTGCCCCCCCCAGCAGAATCATCAGGATCAGGGGTGCTTCGCGCCAGATTTGATAGGTCGTGGCCCGCTTCAGCCGCTCCAGTTCGAACACCCCCAGCTCAGCCCGCCCCGTCGGCAAGGCGGCGCGAACCACCCCCTGAGCGTCGATCACCAGACTGGGTCCTGTGTTGGCAGTGCTGACCAACCAGCGGCCCACCTCGATCGCCCGCAGCTGGGCCAGGGCCGTGAACTGATCACGCAGAAGGGCTGGATAGGGGTCGAGATTGGCACTGGCCATCAACCAACCGGCCCCAGCCGCGGTGGCCTCGCGCAGGCCCTCGCCATTGGCCAGTTCGTAGCAGATCGCCACCGCCGGATCCGCGCCGCTGCGTCTCAGCAGCCGCGCGGGCGGCCCCGGCTCCACACCCCCCACGGCAGACAGTCCACCCCAGCGCCAGAAGCGCGCCAGGGGCACCCATTCGCCCAGAGGCACCACCCTGGCCTTGTCGACCCAACTGGAGGCTTGACTCGAACTGGGCTCGAAGCGGAGGACACTGCTGCGCAACTCCTCCCCTTCAAGGCGGAAGCCACCACTGAGGACTTCCGCCTCGGCCTCGGGCATGGCCTGCCCGAGCACCAACGTTCCTTCCGGCAGAAGCAGGGGCACCCCCAGGGCGGCCGCCTGCTGACGGGCCCTGGCGATCTGCACCAGCAGGTCCCGCTGGCGCTCGGGCTCGAACTTCTCCCGGGTGGGCAGCGCTGGTTGCAGCACCATCACCCGGAAGGACTCCCCCCGCTCCACGCGATCGGCCCGCAGCTGGCTCCAGCCGAGGCCATGGCTGAACAGCAGCAGAGCGGCCAGACCCAGGCCCCAGCCACGCCGGCTGACCGCAGGCGCCACCAAAGTGCGCCAGCAGAACCAGCCGATCAACAGCTGAACGGCAGCCACCAGGCCGGATCCGCCCACAGCCGCCAGCCCGGCCAGAGCCCGATCGGCGGGCAGGGGGGAGGCACCCAGCCCGATCCAGAACAGGGGTCCGGCGGCCAGGAGCACTTCCGCCAGCCCCCAGAGCCCGGAGGCCAGCAGCGCCGTGGCGAGGCGGCGGGGGTCAAGGCGGCGTACCAGCCAGCCCCAGATCGCCACCAGCCCCCCCCCGGCCAGACCGCAGGCCAACCAGATCGCCAGGCAGATCGGCAGGCTCAGGGGGCCGGGGACACCGATCCAGTCGAGGGGATGCAACCAAAGCAGCCAGCGATGGCTGACCAGCACCGCAACGCCCCCCCAGAGGCCGGCGGCAGCAGGAGTGGCTCCCCAGAGGGGAACCAGGGCCAGCCAGAGCAGCGGCGGCAGGCCCAGGGGTGCCAGGGAGAGTCCCGCCAGGGCACCGGCAAGGGCGGTGATCACCCTCAGGCGCCGGTCATCTCCCATGGCCTGCGCCGGCATGCAACGACATCATCAGATGGTCAGCGCTTGCCGCCATGGACCGGGACAATCTGCTCCAGCAACTGATCCTGCGTGGACTGGGCACCAGTTCCCTGGTGGCCGACCGTCTGCGCAACGTCACTCAGGCCTGGGTGACAAGCGGCCGCCTGGATCCCGGCGAAGCCACGGTGCTCGTCGACGACGTGATGCGCTCGCTGCGGGGGGAGAACCCCGAGCTGGAGAAGCAGGCCGAGCGCACCATGGAGCGAGGCATCGATCACTTCCTTCAGGACCTGGGGCTGGCCCGCCAGCGCGAGGTGGATGAGCTGAGGGGCCGCATCGACCGGCTGGAGCAACAGCTGCGCAGCCGACGTGAAGGGGCCGAAGTGCCCGACTGACGGGGCACAGGAGTCGTCATCCCCGGCGCTGGCAGAATGCCTGCCAGCTCGTTCCGGCCTGGCAGCCAGACACCGTTCCATGCGTGACATCCTGATCAGCACCGGCGTCTGCGTCGCCTGCCTGCTGCTGGCCCTGGCCAGTCAGCTGATTTCTCCCAGCACAGTCGAGGCCAGCGGCAGCGGTGCTGTCAGCACTGCCTCCGTTGGCTCAGCTGCCGTGGCTTCGGTCAGCTCAGCCATCAATCAGGCGCCTGCAGCACCCAGCGGTCGGATCGAGCTCGACCCCGACGATCCGAATCCCTCGCTGTTCACCATGGCCTCCGACAGTCCCAACGACACCTCCGCCCTCGCCGACGCCTCCGTTGCCCAAGTGGGCGCATCCGGCCTGGGAGGCGAATTGGTGGCCGCAAAGGAAGTGGTCACCCCCAGTGGCCTGCGCATCACCGATCTGGTGGTCGGCGAGGGTGCAGAGGCCGTGAGCGGCCAGCCCGTCCAAGTCAACTATCGCGGCACCCTCGCCAGCGGCAAGGAGTTCGACAGCAGCTACGGCCGTGGCCCCTTCTCCTTCCCGCTTGGAGCCGGTCGGGTGATCAAGGGCTGGGATGAAGGCGTGGCCGGTATGAAGGTGGGCGGCAAGCGCAAACTGGTGATCCCACCGGATCTGGCCTACGGCGAACGGGGCGCCGGCGGCGTCATTCCCCCCAACGCAACCCTCACATTTGAGGTGGAACTGCTCGGGGTCGGAGGCTGAGCCTCATCCTGCAACTGGGCCAGGGCTCATCTCGTTAATATGAGAGCTCCGGTGGACCGCCGGTCAAGCTGTTCATGGTCACATTGGTGACAGATCCAGCTCGCCTTTTCTCGACGTGCCGCCGGGACTCAGCCACAGGCCTGTGCCATGCCGCCTCAACAGGCGGTCCCCCATGGGCTCCGCCCTTTCCCCCTTCGTTGCACTGTTCATGGCTCACACGCTGCCCGCTCTCCCTTACGACATCAACGCGCTCGAACCCCATATCTCGCAGAACACCCTCGAGTTTCATCACGGCAAGCACCACGCCGCCTACGTCACCAACCTCAACAAACTGATCGAAGGTACCGACCTTGACGGCCAGAGCCTCGAGGAGGTGATCACAAGCGTGGCCGGAGATCCCTCCAAGGCTGGAGTGTTCAACAACGCGGCCCAGGTGTGGAACCACAGCTTCTACTGGCAGTGCATGAAACCCGGTGGTGGCGGCCAGCCCAGCGGAGCCCTCGCCGATAAAATCAACGCCGACTTCGGCAGCTTCGAGGCCTTCGTTGAGCAGTTCAAGACCGCTGGTGCCACCCAGTTCGGCAGCGGCTGGGCCTGGCTGATCCTCGATGGCGACACTCTGAAGATCACCAAGACCGCCAACGCTGATCTGCCCCTAGCCCACGGTCAGAAAGCACTCCTGACGATGGATGTCTGGGAACATGCTTACTACCTCGACTATCAGAACAGGCGCCCGGATTACATGACCACCTTCCTTGAAAAGCTGGTGAACTGGGACTTCGTGGCCGCCAACCTGGCCGCCGCCTGATTCTCACCGGCCCCTTCCCTTGGGGCCATCCAGCCGGAGGTGGCTCCCTGCTCAGGGGCGAGCCGCCTCCTCAACCGCTTCAGGAGAGATCCACATGGCATCGCCATAAGAAAAGAATCGGTAACCCTGCCGCTTGGCCTCCTCGTAAAGCTCCAGCAGCCGCGGCCGACCTATCAGGGCACTCACCAGCAGCAACAGCGAGCTGCGGGGCAGGTGGAAATTAGTGAGCAGTCCCTGCACCACCTGAAAACGGAATCCAGGCTGGATCACCAGGTTGACCGGTCCGCGGAAGGGCACCAGGTTGCCGTCGTGGAACGCAGCCACACCTTCCAGGCTGCGGACGCTGGTGGTGCCGATCGCGATCACCCGCCCGCCCCGCAACCGACACGCAGCCACGGCATCCACCAGATCCTCGCTTATCTCCACCCACTCGCTGTGCAGATCAAGACTGGATAGGTCCTCCTCCTCCAGGGGGCGAAAGGTGCCGATACCCACGTGCAGCGTGGCGGTGGCTATCTCCACGCCCCTGGCGCGGATTGCCTCCAGCAGCTCATCACTCAGGTGCAGGCCCGCCGTCGGGGCTGCCACCGCTCCAGGCCTGGTGGCATAGCGGGTCTGGTAGCGGCTTTCCTGCTCAGGATCCGGATGCTGGATGTAAGGGGGCAGCGGCATCGCCCCGTAGCGCTGCAACAGAGCTTCGATCGAAGCGGCGTCGATGCAGCCGGGGGGGAAGCGGATCACCCTTCCACCTGTGGTCTCATCGAGCGCCACCACCTCCAGTGGCAGGGACGGCTGGCCGGCGGCTTCGAGCTGGAGCACCTCACCAGGCCGCACCCGCTTACCCGGACGCACCAGGCAGATCCAGCAACTTTCGCTGGAAGCCACTGCCGCCTCCCGCGGCGCAGCAATGTTGTGTGGTTGGAGCACGAGCAACTCCACTGCACCTCCACTGGCGCGGCGGGCCTGCAACCGGGCCTTGAGCACCCGGGTGTCGTTGACCACGAGCAGATCACCTGGGCGAAGCTCCTCCTGCAGGTCCCAGACACTGAGATGTCTGACCTGCTGCTCTGCGCCTGAGCCAACTGTTGCGGGGCCGAGGGCCAGCAAGCGGGCGCTGTGGCGCGGCTCGACGGGCGTCTGGGCAATGAACGACGGCGGCAGGTCGTAGGTGTAACTGGAGAGCCGCAGATCAGCGGACGGATCGCTCAGGGGTGCAGGCCCCGGAGGGGCCGAGGAAACAACGAAAGTTCAGAGGGCCAGGCTTTCTGGCGCCGTCTCGATCAGCTGGGCCAGATCCTTGAGGAAAGCAGCGGCATGGGTGCCGTAGATGACCCGGTGATCGGCCGTGAGGTTCACCTGCATCTGGCGTTTGACAGCAATCGAGCCGTCCTTGCCGGCCACCACGGCTGGACGGGAAGCCGCCACGGCCAGGATCGCACCTGTGCCCGGTGGCAGGATCGCGTCGAAGCGGTCGACGCCGTACATCCCCAGATTGGAGAGTGTGAAGGTACCGGTGCTGTACTCCTCGGGCTTGAGCTGCTTGGAGCGGGAGCGAGCCACCAGGTCGGCCCACGAGCGCGAGAGGCTGTAGAGATCGGTGCGGTCGGCCGCGGCCAGTACCGGTGTGATCAGACCTCCATCATCCATGGCCACCGCCACGGCGACATTGATGGCGGGGGGATAGACCATGCCGGCCTCGCTGAAGGATGCATTGACCTGGGGGTGACGGGCTAGAACGACACCCACCGCCTTGGCGAGCAGGGCCGTCATGGTGACACCCTTGCTCTTCACCGTCTTGGCGAACGCATCGAGCCGGTCGGTGCTGATCGTGTAGCCCACGTGGAAACAGGGCACTGCCAGGCTGGCCAGCATGTTGCGGTTGACCGCCGCCTGGAGCGTGTTGAAAGCCACCGTGTCGCCAGGGTTGCCGAAGGTCTTACCGACGGCGGCCGGTGCCGCTGAGCCGTTGGCAGACCCGGCGGGGGCAGGCATGGCTGAAACCGCCGGAGCTGTGCCCTCCGCCACTCGGGGCAGGCTGGCGGCCTGACCAGCGGCCCGCTCAACGTCTTCGGCCTGGATGCGGCCATGGGGGCCACTGCCCCGCAGGCTTTCAAGAGCCACACCGAGCTGAGCTGCGAGCTTGCGCGCGCGCGGGGTGGCCACCAGCCGCCCGCCGGCCACAGGAGTAACCACTGGTGCGGGCACTGCCATCACCACAGCAGCCGGTGGCGCTGCAGAAGCAGCGGCAGGAGCAGCAGCAGCCACAGGGGCTGGGGCCTCCGCTGGTGCTGGTGCAACCGGGGCAGCCATTGCCGGTGCCGCCGGCGCAGAAGCCTGAACCGCCGCGATCTCCGCCTCGGTTTCGACAATCAGACCGATGGTTTCACCCACCGGGGCCGTGCCGCCGGAGGGAAGCAGCACCGAAGCGAGGAAGCCCTCCTGGAAGGCCTCCACATCCATGTCGGCCTTGTCGGACTCAACGACCAGCACCGATTCGCCCCTCTCGACGCGATCCCCGGGCTTCTTCAGCCACTCCACGATCTTGCCCTCCGTCATCGTGGAGCTCAGGGCGGGCATGAAGATTTCGTGGGTCGCCAAAGTCCTGATCCCAATGCAGGCTGCGTCAGGATTTTACGTGGGAACCCTCCGATCACCGAGCCAGAAGATCAGCCCCCCTCGATCGCCTCCACCACGCCGTCGCGCACCAGCACTGCCACCTGCAGCTTTTCCACCAGATTGTCGCCCACCTTGATCTTGCAGGTGCCCTCGATCTGGCCCTGGTCGACGATCTGATCGAACTCGAGATCGCGCACCTGGCGCTGCTGCTCCAGCAGAGTGCGCTTCTGGTCCTCGAACTCGGCCCGCTTGGCCGCCACCTGCTGCTGCACGGAGGCCACCTGCTCCTGCACGCGCGGATCGAGCGGGTTCAGGCTCTGTCGGCGGATCTCATCCACCAGCTGCTGGCCCTCCTGCTCCAGCTGGGACAGCTGCTGATCACTGTTGCTCAGCGCGGCACTCAGCTCCCGCTCGGCGTCCTCCTTCCAGCGGGGGGTGACCACGGCCCGCACCGTGATCGTGCGCTTGATCGAGAGGGTGTGGCCTTCAGTCATGGGAGAGGGATCGCAGAGACCAGGCTCTCAGCCAGGCGTCCAGCGGTCAACCGCGGGGGCGTGGAGCTCAGGCCTGGTAGATCGCCTCTATCGCGCCGGCGTCGCGGTCGGTGATGCGATCCCGGCGTTGCTTGAGGGTCTGGGTGAGCAGTCCATTCTCGATCGAGAAGGGCTCCACCAGCGCCACCCCGGCCAGGCGTTCGTCGGGCCGCGATCCGGGCCTGGCCGCCAGCAGTCGGTTGAATTCACCACTGAGGGCCCTCAGCAGGGCCCGATCGGCTACGGAAACAGCGCCACCCGGGTCCGTCAGCTCCCGCGCCCTGGCGAAGGCGGCCAGCGGCTCCGGGCGGGGAACCACCAGGGCAGCGAGCTGACGGCGGTCCTGGCCCACCAGCATCACCTGCTCCACCAGCGGATGGGCCACCAGGGCCTCCTCCAGAGGACCCGGTTCGATGTTTTCGCCACTGCTGAGCACGATCGTGTCCTTTGCCCGGCCTGTGAGGACCAGGGTTCCATCAGCCAGAAGCTGGCCCAGATCGCCCGTGTCGAACCAGCCGGCGCCATCCAGCACAGCGGCGGTGGCCTCGGGCTTGCCGAAGTATCCAGCCATCACCTGGGGGCCCCGGGCGAGAACCCGGCCCCGCTGGCGCCAGACCAGCAGCGCGCCGCTCTCGGGATCGACGATGCGCAATTCCGTATCCGGCAGGGGCTGCCCCGCGCTGCCACGACGGTTCCGCCAGGGGCGGCGACAGGCCAGCACCGGGCTGGTTTCGGTGAGTCCGTAACCCACGAGCAGCTCGATGCCGATCGCTTCGAAGAAGCCATCCACATGCAGGGCCAGTGCACCTCCACCACTGATGGCCGTGCGCAGGGCTCCGCCCGAGAGCTGCTGGCGCACCTTGGGCCAGAGCAGGGCAGCAGCCAGGCGGTGCCCCGGCCAGCTCAGCAACCAGGCAAGGCCTGCGCCCAGACGTCCTGGCAGCGATTCGGGCTCCAGGGTGAGATCAAGTGCGCGACGGCGCGACTGGCCATGCCAGCGGCTCAGCCGCAGGGCCTGGCGGATCAAGCCCTGACGGGAGGGAGGCATGGCCTCAAGGGCGTCCTCAAAGCCGGCCAGCAGGGCCTCCCACAGCCTCGGCACGCTGATCATGTACTGCGGCCTCACCCGCTGGAGATCAGGGCGCAGATGCTTGAGGGTGGTGTAGCTCTGGCGGCAGCCACAGGAGAGCAGGAAGTATTCGGCAGTGCGTTCGTAGGCATGCCAGATCGGCAGCACGCTGAGCACTCGATCGGCCGGACGTGGAGCCACGGCCACCCCCAGGGTGCGCAGCTGGTGCAGCAGATTGGCGTGGCTGAGGGGGACACCCTTGGGTCGGCCGGTGGTGCCTGAGGTGTAGAGCAGGGTGGCCAGCCGCTCAGGGCCCCGGCTCGGCAATGGCGGAACGGGGGCGTTCTCCCCACGGCCCAGGGTCTCGAAGGCCTCCCAGCTCAGCTGACGCGGCCCGGTGGATGAGGTGCTGCAGTCGATTGCTGGAGCTTCGTCTTCCAGCAGCACCACGAAGCGCAGCCGGGCCAGGGCTCCGGGCTCCTGGGCCAGACGCTCCAGCAGAGCCGCGGACTCCACCACCATTCCGACGGCCCCGCAGTCGTCAAGGATGTAGAGGAGCTCCTCAATGGGTGCGCTGCTGCCGCGCACGGCATCCGCCGCCCCGCAGCGCATGATCCCCTGATCAGCCACCAGCCAGCGGGGACTGTTCTCTGCGAACAGGGCCACCACCTCGCCCTCCCCAAGGCCAAGTTGCGCGAAGGCAGCTGCTGCCCACTCGATGCGGGCGTCGAGCTCGCGGAAGGAGAGCTGCTCCGGCGGACGGGCGTGGGGGGCATCGAGAGCGATCGCCTCGCCATGACGCTGAGCAAGGATCGGCCACAGGCCCTCCAGCCCCTGAAGTCCATACCAGTCATCGCGCTGGGACAGGGCCTGTTCATCGAGCCGATCCCCCGACCAGAGAACCGAGGCTGTGCTGTCTGAAAGCCTGCCAGCAGAGGCCTTGCCATCCATCTTTTCGTCCTGAGCGTGGCCCAGGCTTATCACCGCCAGGGCAGTTCCGTGGGCTTCGGTGGCCGGAGCCCCAACCCGAACCTCCGGGCCAGGGCCTGGCACAACAGGATCTGAACCATCGCGGTGGTGATCCCTGGGCACCAGTCGCTCAGTCGCGTCACCCCATGACCCCTCAATCCGCAGGGGACGATGGCGCTGAACCCCTCCAGCGGGCAGGTCACGTTGAGAGCAAGGCCGTGCTGGCTGATCCAGCGGCGCGCACTCACGCCGATCGCCGCCACCTTGCGCCCCTCCAGCCAGACACCGGTCAGGCCCTTCTGTCGCTCTCCTTGAAGTCCAAGGGCCGCCAGCACCTCCAGCACAGCTCCTTCCAGATCGCGCAGGTAAAGGTGGAGATCGCCACCGTGGCGCTGCAGCGCCAGCACCGGATAAGCCACCAGCTGGCCGGGGAGGTGGTGGGTCACCTCGCCACCGCGGTCAATGCGGAAGAGGGGGGCGGGAGGATCGGCGGGATCGAAGCGCAGGAACCCCTCGCTGGCGCCGCGGCCAAGGGTGTAGCAGGGGGGGTGCTGGAGCAGCAGCAGAGCTTCTGGGCCATCGGGGTCGCGCAGCAGCCGCGCCTGCAGCTGCCGCTGCCAGGCCCAGGCCTGGTCAAAAGGCACGGGCAGGGGTGGTTCAAAAAGGATTGCGTCGAGGGCCGAAGTCATGTGCGAATGGCTTCCTACAGTTGATCCACAACGACCAGCGAGGGGACTGCTCGATGAAGCTGTTGATTCACGGCCGCAATCTCGATGTCACGCCGGCGATCCGCGATTACACGGAAGCGAAGCTTGGACGGGCCATCAATCACTACGAAGGGCTGGTCAAAGAAGCCGATGTTCATCTCTCCGTGGCGCGCAATCCCAGGGTGGCCCAACAGACCGCTGAGGTCACGGTATATGCCAATGGGGTAGTGATCCGCGCCCAGGAACGCAGTGAGAACCTCTACGCCAGCATCGACATGGTGGCGAGCAAACTGAGCCGCCAACTCCGCCGTTACAAGGATCGCCTCAGTGATCATCACGGCGCCGGATCATCTGGAGCCATGGGCGACGATACCGAACCGCCCAGCCTGGAGGAAGTTCTTCCCCATGATCTGATCGGGGACAGGGAGCCGACCCTGCCTGTTCCCGCCGTGCGGCGCAAGTACTTTTCCATGCCTGCAATGAGCCTGGATCAGGCCCTGCACCAGCTGGAGCTGATCGACCACGATTTTTATGTGTTCCGGGAGGAATCCAGCGGTGGTATCCAGGTGGTCTATCGCCGCAACCATGGTGGATTTGGTGTGATCCAGCCGAAGGAATCCTGATCCATGCTGACTCCCCCTGGCCCCTGTGATGCGTGACTCAAGGTTCAGGGGGCCCTTGCCCGATCTGGCCCCACTCATTGAACATGCTCTCCTGGATCCACACCGGGGCCTGGAGCATGTGCACCAGGCCTGTGACCAGGCGCGGCACTACGGCTTTGCGGCAGTCTGCGTTTCATCTCGCTGGGTGGCTGCCGCCCGCGAACGGCTCGGCGGATCTGGCAGCGTCAAGCTGGTGGCCGTGGTGGCCTTCCCCTTCGGCGCGGTGCCGGCCTTGATCAAGCTGGCAGAAGCGGAGGCCGCCGCCAGCGCTGGCGCTGACGAGCTTGATGTTGTGCCCGATTTCGGCGCCCTTGCCGATGGGAATGGCAGTTTGATTTATGAGGAGCTGGGGACGATCGTGGAACTCGGCTTGCCGGTCAAGGTGATTCAGGACGTGGCACGACTGGATTCCGCCGCCCTGGAGCTGCTGGTGGAGGCCTCGATCGATGCCGGAGCCGCCTACCTCAAGACCGGCAGTGGCTTCGGATCTCCCGTGACCCCAGAGCAGGTGGCCCACTTGCGCGAGCTGGCCCGGGGGCGGGCGGGAATCCAGGCTTCCGGTGGCATCGCCGAGCTGGAGCAGGCCTTCGATCTGGTGGCCGCCGGTGCCACACGCCTTGGCACCAGCCGCGGCGTGGCCCTGATCGAGGCCATGCGCGCCCCGGCCTGATGCCCGAGGAATCGCTGGAGGGTCTCTCGCTGAAATGTGGCCCCCTCGGGGAGCACGACCGGCTGCTCACCCTGCTCAGCGAAGGAGGTGGCCTCAGCCGCCTGGCGGTGCCTGGCGCCCGGCGGCCCCGCAGCAGCCTGGCGGCGGCCGTGCCCCTGTCCCAGTTGCGGCTCCAGGTCGGCGGTGGCCGTGGCCTGCGGCGTGTGCGCCAGCTTCGGGTGATCCACAGCTTCAGCCAGCTGGGCCAGCGCCTCGAAGCCCTCGCAGCCGCCCAGTCGCTGGCGGAGCTCTGCCTGCGCCTGGTGCCCGAGGGGGATGGGGTGGCTGGAGCCCTCGACGACCTCACCCTGCAGCTGCGTCGACTGGAATCGGTGGTGAGCGAGCATCAGGACAGCCTTGAGGCGCTGGCGATCGCTGTGCAAGGGCATGTGCACCTGCTGGCACTGGGGGGCTACGGGCTACCGCTGCAGCGCTGTGCCCGCAGCGGTGAGCCCCTGGCCCCTCCCCTGGGCAACCGCGACTGGCGCTGCAGCCTGCTGCCCAGCGAGGGGCTGGCGATCGGCTCGGTGGCCGGGTCGATGCTGGTGCTGAACGCTTCTGAGTTGGCCCTGCTGCAACGGCTGCCACGACCCAGTCTGCCCCGCTGCCGCGACGCCAGCCTGATGGGACCGGCCTGGGTCTGGCTGCGCCTGCTGGAACTGGTGCAGGTGTGGTGCCAGGAGCACCTCGGCTCCCGGGGGAAGGCCCTGCGTCTGCTGCAGGGCTGCTTCAGCTCCACGGCTCAGGGGCACCATGGCGCTGCGCCATCATTGGCTCCGAACGACTGACACCTGAAGCGGATTGTCCCGGCCGACCGCCACGCCCCTTCCGGAACCTTCCGAAGGCACCAGCCCAGCCACTGAAACGGGCCCCGCCTCAGGATCAGGCCCGGAGGCGGGATCGGGCACCGCAGGGCTGCAGGCCGTGCTGGCCCTCCCCGAGTTCCGCAAGCTCTGGCTTGGGCAGGTCTTCTCCCAACTGGCCGACAAGTTCTACATCGTGCTGATGGTGTTCCTGATCGCCCAGTACTGGGTGACGGACACCCCCCAGAACAACATGGTTCTGGCCGAGGCGGCGGCCACTCTGCGGCTTGATCTGGACACCCGAGCCCAGATGATCACCCTGCTGGCCACGGGGATCTACGTGGCGAACACCGTCCCGGCGATGCTGCTGGGCACGGTGGCTGGTGTCTGGGCCGACCGCTGGCCCAAACGCCAGGTGATGGTGGCCTCCAACGGACTGCGAGCCGGCCTCACCCTGCTGGCCCCTCTTGCACTGTTGCCAGGGCCCCAGTGGCTGGGGCTGAGCTGGGGCTATTGGGGTCTGGTGATCATGACCTTCCTGGAGTCCGTGCTCACCCAGTTCTTCGCGCCGGCCGAGCAGGCCGCAATCCCTTTGCTGGTGCCGAGGCCGCGCATGCTTGCGGCCATGTCTCTGTATCAGGCCACCAGCATGGGGGCCACCATCGTGGGCTTCGCCATCGGTGATCCGGTGCTGCGGCTGCTGCGCTCCAGCCTCAAGGCGATCGGCATCGGCGGCGGGGAATTCGTCCTGTTGCCGCTTTGCTACGGGCTGGCGGCCCTGTGCATCAGCACGATCCGGATGGAGGAACCGGAACGGGTGGAGCGGGGCACCAGCGTCTGGAGTGAGATCGCCGAGGGAATCGAGGTGCTGCGCGAACGGGCAAGTGTGCGAAGGGCCCTGCTGCAACTGGTTCTCCTGTACAGCATCCTGGCGGCGCTCTATGTGCTCTCCATCAGCCTGGCCTCGGCCATCGAAGGGCTGGGCCCGACCCGCTTCGGCACCTTGCTGGCCATGAGCGGCGTGGGTATGGCCTGCGGAGCCCTTGGTGTAGCCCAGCTGGGCCAGGGCCTCAACCGCCGGCGCATGGCCTCCACAGGCCTGACGCTGATTGCCTTCAGCCTGGTGCTGCTTGGCCAGGGACGGGGAAGCCTTCTGCTCACTCTCGGACTCTGCGGCCTGCTCGGCATCGGCGCGGCGCTGGTGGCCATCCCCTCCCAGACCACCATCCAGGACGACACCCCGGAAGCGATGCGCGGCAAAGTCTTCGGCCTGCAGAACAACCTGATCAACGTGGCACTCAGCCTGCCCCTGGTGCTGGCCGGAGCTGTGGTGAGCCGCTATGGACTGATGCCGGTGCTGTGGGGACTGGCGGCGATCACCCTGGTGGCGGCCCTGATCGAGAAGCCCTGGCAGCGCTGCTAGCGTTCTCTCCAGGACGAGGCCTGAATTGTTGGCCCACATCGCGTGGCTGGGCAAGAAGTCACCCTTCTGCGGCAACGTCACCTACAGCCTCTCAACCACCGAGCGGCTCCGGCAACACGGCCATCAGGTCAGTTTCATTCATTTCGATACTCCCGCCACTGGCCTCGGACGCTCCTTGGATCCCGGCCAACAACTGGACGGCACCCAACCGCGTAGCCTGGTCCCAACGGATTACCCCCGGGCTGGGGCTGATGAGGTGGCTCTGCCTTACCTGGTCAAATCCCAGGTGTACACGATTCCTTCGCCGGGAGCCCAGAGGGAGCTGAGGGAATCACTGGAGCGCCTGCGCCCCGACCTGGTGCACGCCAGCCTCACGCTCTCCCCCCTGGATTTCCGCTTGCCGGATCTCTGCCAGCACCTGGGGGTACCGCTGGTGGCCACGTTCCATCCCGCTTTCGACGCCGGCTTGCGCAACATCACCGCCGGAACCCAGCAGCTCACCTACCAGCTCTACGCCCCGGCCCTGGCCCGCTTCGATCGGGTGATCGTCTTCTCTGAACTTCAGGCCGAGGTGCTGGCCCGGCTGGGCGTGCGCGAGGAGCGGCTGGCCGTGATCCCAAACGGGGTTGATCCCGGCCTGTGGTGCCCCCCCGATCCGGCGGCACCCTCGCGGGAACTGACCAGTCTGCGGGGCCGCCTTGGCCAGCGCCGCCTCTTCCTCTACATGGGACGGCTGGCCACCGAGAAGAACGTGGAAGCGCTGTTGCGGGCCTGGCGGCTGGTGCGGCCGGCAGGCTGCCTGCTGGTGATCGTCGGTGATGGCCCCCTGCGCCAGGCCCTGCAGGGCAACAGCGACGAGCAGGACGTGCTCTGGTGGGGCTACGAAGCGAACCTGCACCAGCGGGTGGCTCTGCTGCAGGCAGCCGATGTCTTCCTGCTGCCCTCCTTGGTTGAGGGGCTCTCCCTGGCCCTGCTGGAGGCCATGGCCAGCGGCACCGCCTGCGTGGCCACGGATGCCGGCGCCGACGGGGAAGTGCTGGAGGGAGGCGCCGGCATCGTGATCAGCACCCAGGGCGTGACCACCCAGCTGCGCACGCTGCTGCCGGTGCTGCGCGATCAACCGGTGCTGACCGCCGAGCTGGGACGCCGGGCCCGGGAGCGGGTCCTGGAGCGCTACACCCTGGCCCGCAACATCGAGCAGCTGGAGGAGCTCTACGCCGAGCTGGTGCCCCAGGGCAGCCTTGCCGCCTGAGCCTCAGCCGATCGCCGCCTCGAGCCGCTGGCGCAGCTCGGCAGTGAGCTTCTCCACAGCCCCGCGGCGGTCGCGGCGGTAGGCGGTGCTGCTCTCGCCCACATCGATGGGCTCCGCCACCACCATGCGCACCCGCCAAGGGCCAAGCGCAGGCGGACGATCACCCTCGCGGCCACGGATCCAGGCGATCGCCCGCCAGAGGATCATCAGTACCTCCCCGTAGCGGTCGATGCTGGGCTTCTCGACCACATAGGAGCCGCTCACCGTGGCGAAATGCTCCACCAGGCGCATGTGGCCCATGCGGATGTCCGCTTCCCGCGCCGACCAATCGACCAGGCAACGTTCCACCTCGGACAGATCGTCCAGGTCGTCGCGGTAGATGCAGGCCCAACCTGCCTGCTCGATGCGGCGGCAGCGCTCGCTGACGCTGCCCCTGGGGGAGAGCTGGAAGTGGGCCTCGGCCACGGCCAGGGCCTGCTCCCGCAGCCGGCTCAACCGCTCGAGGAAGTCAGCGGCTGGAGCGCACTCCTCCCCAGCAGGGGTCCAGGGCGCGCAATCACTGCGCTGATAGAAGCCCTCCAGCAGGGAGAGCAGCCGCTCCGAGAGGGCGATCAGCCGTTGGTAGCGCTGCTGCTGGGCCTGGTCTGGATCAGCAGGCAACGGGGAGGCGGCCATCGGTGAGGTGGTGGATGGGCCGAGCAGGTCTTCCAGGCACCCCAGCAGGCGATCGATGGGTCCCCAGTCGTCGCTGGTGGAGAGATACTGAAGCCCGATCGGCACGATCAGCACCCGCTCGTGGCGCCCTGCCGCCGCCAGATCCTCACAGCACCAGAAGGCCATCTGGGCCAGGCCGGGCTCGAGGGGACTGAGCAGCTCGCCATGGTTGTTGGTGGCGCCCTCCGGGGCGATCGCCAGGGGAAAGGGGCCGTGGGCGAAGAGATTGCGGGCCGTCTTGAGGGCAAGACGGTCCAGCTTGCCCCGCTGGATCGGGATGCCGCCCAGCTTCGAGAGGATCCAGCCGGCGGCCTCCCCCGCCCAGAGGGGAATGCCGCGGTCGTAGAGAAACTGGCTGTGGACCGGGGCCTTGAGGCTCAGCCCAGCAGCTCTGGCCGCCCGGGGCACCTCCCGCCAGAGCAGCTGGGCCATCACCAGCGGGTCGGTGGTGCTGGGATGGCGGAAGGCGATCAGCAAGCGGCTGCGGCCGCTCTGGGCCTCGGCGAACAGGGCGGCAAGGCTCTCGCTGCCGCTAGTCTCGAAACGCACCAGACCCCGGGAACGCAACAGCATGGGCAACGCGGCCCTGCAGAGCCGGTGCACCCAGCGGCTGTACTGCGGCGGGATGAAACGAAGAGCCGGTTGGGCGGCCAGGATCCCGGCGCGAGGCATCAGCGGTCAGAGGGAGGCGTTAACGGGCGCTGTAGCGGTCGGATACCACAGACCAATCGACCAGGGACCACCAGGCATCGAGGTAGTCGGCGCGACGGTTCTGGTACTTGAGGTAGTAAGCGTGCTCCCAGACGTCGTTGGCCAGCAGCGGTGTGCCGCCCCCGGGAACCAGGTCCATCAGGGGATTGTCCTGGTTCGGGGTGGAGTTCACCTCGAGCTTGCCGTCGGAATCGGTGATCAGCCACACCCAGCCTGAGCCGAAGCGAGCCAGGCCTGCGGCCCGGAAAGAGGAGCGGAACTGCTCGATCGAGCCGAAGTCACGCACCAGGGCCTCCTGCAACGCCTCGCTGGGCTCCCCCCCCTGCCCGGGCCGGGTGAGGGAGGCCCAGAAGAACGAATGGTTCCAATGGCCACCAGCGTTGTTGCGGACGGACGGCGGGGCCTTGGAGGCCCGCGCCAGCAGGTCCTCGAGGCTGAGACCCATCAGGGCCGGATCCCTGGCGACGGCGGCGTTGAGATTGTCCACATAGGCTTGGTGATGGCGGTCGTGGTGGATCGTCATCGTGGTGGCATCGATCGCCGGCTCCAGGGCATTGGCGGGATAGGGGAGGGCCGGGAGCGTGAAGACTGGCGCCGCCGCCCAGGCCCCCTGGCCAGGCCAGAGCAGCAGCACCAGTAGCACCAGCAGCGGCGGAACGGCCCCCAGGGCACCAAGGATCCGTCGCATCGTCTAGGCCCGGGTGAACACCAGCCAAGTATGGACAGATCGCATGCCAACTCTGGACAACGGACCCCTGGCTGCCTCAGCGGAGTTCAACCCAGCTCGGCGCAGCAGGCAGCAAAGGCGGCAGCTGGATCGGCGGCGGCACTGATCGGACGGCCGATCACCAACCGGCTGGCTCCCGCACTGAGGGCGGCCGCAGGGGTCATCACCCGCCTCTGATCACCCGCCGCCGCCCCAGCAGGACGGATGCCGGGGGTGACCAGAGCAAAGGGCTCGGGGTGGGCCCGGCGCAAGGCCGCCACCTCCTGGGGGGAGCAGACCGCCCCACCGACGCCGGCGGCCACCGCCAGCGCCGCCAGACGGGGCACGTAGACCTCAGGGGATTCCGCCACCGCCAGCTCGGCCTTGAAGCGCGCCGCCTCCCAGCTGGTGAGCACGGTGACCGCCAGCAGGGTGGGCGGGTGAAGATCTTCCTGGGCCGCCCCCTCGAGAGCACCGGCCTGGGCCGCCTCAAGAGCTTCCCGGCCTGCGCTGGCATGGACCGTGATCAGCTCCGCTCCGAGCCGGGCGGCGCTGCGGCAGGCACCGGCCATGGTCACAGGAATGTCGTGGAATTTGAGATCGAGGAACACCCGCAGGCCCTCGCCTCGCAGCTGCCGCACCACCTCGGGGCCAGCGGAGCAGAACAGCTCCAGCCCCACCTTCACCATGCGCAGATCGGGAATCGAGGCCACCAGCGCCAGGGCCGAGGCAGCATCGGGCCGATCGAGCGCCAGGATGATCTTGTCGGCAGCTGGCCCTCCGGTGCCAGGAGTGGTCGTGGTGCTGACGCTCACGCCACCAGCCGCAGGAAGGTCTTCTTACCCAGTTGCAGCACCCGGCCCTCCAGCTCGGAGGCGGTGCTGAAGCTGCGGTTCACATCCGTGAGCTTCTCGCCATCGAGGCGCACCCCGCCGCCCTGGATCTGGCGCCGTGCCTCACTGCTGCTCACGCAGAGGCCGAGGGCGCTGAGCAGATGGAAGGCCTTGGCGGGGAAACCGATGGTGGCGAGGGAGGCTTCCGGGACCGTCCGGGCCGCCATCTCCCCGGCCACCAGGTTGGCGGCATCGGCCTGGGCGGTGCTGGCGGCGTCCAGGCCATGACACGCCGCCGTGATCGCCAGAGCCAGGGCCTTCTGGCGCTCCCTTGGGCTTGTTGGCCAGTGGGCCGGATCCAGGTCCGTGAGCAGGGTCAGGTACTGATCAGCCACCGCATCAGGCACCTTTTCCAGCTTGGAATACATCGCCAGCGGCCCCTCATTCAGGCCCACGGTGTTGCCAAGGCTCTTGCTCATCTTCTGCACCCCGTCGAGGCCCGGCAGGATCGGCAGCAGCAGACCGAACTGGGGCCGCTGGCCGAAGTGGCGCTGCAGGTCGCGGCCCATGGCCACGTTGAATTTCTGATCGGTGCCCCCCAGCTCCAGGTCGGAGGCCACAGCCACCGAGTCGTAGCCCTGGAGCAGCGGGTAGAGGAATTCGTGCAGTGAGATGGGGGTGCCTGATCCATAGCGGTTGGCGAACTCCTCCTTGGCCAGCATCTGACCCACCGTGGACGTACCCAACAGCTCGATCACCTGGGGCAGATCCAGACTTGCCAGCCACTCACTGTTGCGGCGCACCTCCAGGCGGCCAGGAGTGGTGAAATCGAGCAAAGCCCGCTCCGGAGGTTGCCCCAGACCCAGCTGAACCAGATAGGTGTCGGCATTGGCTTCAACCTCGGCTGCGCTCAACTGCACGCGGGTTGAGCTCTTGCCGCTGGGATCCCCAATGCGGGCGGTGAAGTCGCCGATGATCAGCACCGCCGTATGGCCGGCATCCTGGAACGCGCGCAGCTTGCGGAACAGGATCGAGTGACCGAGGTGGATGTCGGTGCCGGTGGGATCGATTCCGAGCTTGATGCGCAGGGGACGCTCGTCATTGGCGGCCTGCTTCAGCCGCGCAGCCAGGGATTGATCCGGATCCCCCGGCGATCCGGCGGGAAAGAGATCGGCCAGTCCGCGCTCCAGCCAAGGCGGCAAACCCTCCCCCATCGGTGCACCATGCGTCAGGGCGGATCGTAGGAAGCCGCCGGCCAGGCTCAGGCGCTGGCCTCCAGTTCCCGCTTCATCCGCTCCAGGGTCTGGTGCATCTGAGTGAACATCTGCTCAGGCGTCATGCCGAACTGCCCCAGCTGGGTGCGCAGCTGCTCCACGGTGAGCTTCGCCTGGAAATCCTCGGAGAGCTCGAAGCGTTTCATGAACACCTGATAGCGGCCCATCAGATCCTCCATCTGGTCGATGAACAGCTTCTTGCCTTCACGGTCGAACTTGCCGTAGTCGCCCCCCAGCTGGGTCATCTGCTGGTAGTCGGTGAACAGCCGCTTGGCTTCATCCTGAACGATCTCGGATTCGAAGAAGGCCATGGGGCGTGCCAGGCATGAGGCGATGACGACGATTCTGAGGGCCTCCAGCGCCCGGGGCGAGTACGGATTGACGTAACAGCCTGGCCACAGCCGCTAACTTCCCCCCAGTTGTGTGGAGCCTTCCCAGCGCCATGGCCAAGGGGCACTGGTTGGATCCCCTCGCCCGCAGCCTGCTAGAGGCCACGGGTCAGATTCGCCGTGCCCCCGAGCGCCGGAGGGCCGAGGGCCGTGAGCCGGAATGCCGTGAGCCCGAAAGCCGTGGCGACGACAGCGTCGAGCGCGACCTGCTGGCCCTCAAGCTTGCTCAGAATCCCGGTCTGCGCCTTCGCACTGCTGAGGAGGTGCGCCAGGCCGCGGCCCTGGGCTGGCGTCTGGATGTGAACCGCGCCACCGCCCCCGACTGGTTGCGCCTGCCGGGCTGCACTCCCAGCCACGTGGACCTGCTGCTGCGCCTGCAGAGCGGTGGCGTGCAGCTGAGTGGGACGGAGGATCTCCAGAACCTGCTCCATGTCGATGGGGAGCTGATCCGCAGCTGGACGCCGTTGCTGGAATTCCGCTGGTATGGCGACCCGCCGGCGGCACGCCCGGCACCGCTCGATCTGAACCGCTGCAGGGCCGAGCAGCTCGGGGCCCAGCTCGCCCTGGAGGAGTCCCGCTGCCGGCGCCTGCTGCAGGAGCGCAGCCGGGCACCCTTCCGCGACCTGGCCGATCTCCAGCAGCGCTTGCAACTCCCTGCCGAGCTGGTGGAGGACCTGATCGGGCGGGTGTGCTTCGGCCAAGGGCCCATCGGCCCCGAGTTGCCCAGGCCGCCCAGGCCGCCGGCCTCCCGCTGAGCATGACCAGGGGACGCCAGCAGGAGCTGTTCCAGGGGGGGGGGGGCGGCGGTGGCGGCCCGGCCCCAACGGCGCCTCCCCTGCTGCGAGACCAGCTGCTCGAGTGGCAACGGCGCCTGGCTGTGTTTCAGGGGCCGCTGTTCGAGGGCAGCGCCAGCGAGCATCAGCAGGCCAGTCTCTTTGGCGTGGACCCCAGCACCGGCTCCAGCGGCGACGAAGATCCCGAGGGGCGAGCCAGCCGTTTCGACCCCCTGGCCTTCCAGGCTCAGAACCTGCAGTTCTGGCGCTGGCCAGAACCGCCCCAGCTGGGCCCTGCCCTCTACCTGGTGATGGACCGACCGCCGCGGCTGGCCACGCCACTGCTGCTCTACGTGGGCGAGACCGGCCAGGCCGACCGGCGCTGGAAAGGTGAGCACGACTGCAAGGGCTACCTGGCGGCCTATGGCGAGGCCATGGGCCAGGCGGGCCTGGAGACCCGCTGCAGCATCCGTTTCTGCTGCGACGTGCCGCCCCGTGTGCGGCCACGGCGGGCCCTGGAGCAGGCCCTGATCCGCCGCTGGCAGCCACCGTTCAACAAGGAGACCCGCCAGCGCTGGAGCACCCCGTTCACCAGCGATCCGGTCTGAGCGCCGTCGCTACGATCGCGGCCCGATGACCGGCCCCCATGGAGTTCAGCTGTCCCTCCACCCCGCTGGCCGAATGGAGCGGTGACACCCTTGGTGTCGGCCTGTTCCAGGGCGAGACGGGCGAGCGCCTCGTGGCCCTCGAAGCACGCTTCGGCCCCGGACTGCAGGCGCTACTGGAGCGCCAGAGCTTCAAGGGCAAGCCAGGCGAGTGCGTCACCCTCACCCAGCTCCAGCCCACTCCCCTGCGGCTGGTGCTGGTGGGGCTGGGAGAACCGGGCCGCTTCGATCTCGACGCCCTGCGCAGCGGTGCGGCCGCCATCGCCACTGCTGCGGGTCCTGGCCTCACGCTGGGTCTGGCCCTGCCCGCCGAGGGGCTTGACCCTCGTTCAGCGGCGCGGGCCATGGCCGAGGCCGTCCGCCTGAGCCTGTACGTCGATCAGCGCTTCCGCAGTGAGGCTGACTCCAAGCCCATCCCAGAGATCATCAACCTGCTGGGCCTGGCCAACGGGGCCGCCGCCGGTCTGGAGGCGGTCGCGGCCACCTGTGCGGGCGTGGAGCTGGCACGGCAGCTGGTGGCGGCCCCACCGAACGTGGTCACCCCCCAGGGCCTCGCCGACACTGCCGCGACCATCGCCGGGGAGTTCGGCCTGGAGCTCAAGGTGCTGGAGCGCTCCGAATGCGCGGCCCTCGGCATGGGCGCCTATCTCGGGGTGGCCCAGGGATCCAGCCTGCCCCCCAAGTTCATTCATCTGACCTACCACCCGGAGGGCGAAGCCAACCGCCGGCTGGTGTTGATCGGCAAGGGACTCACCTTCGATTCCGGCGGCTACAACCTCAAGACCGGCGGCTCCCAGATCGAGATGATGAAGTACGACATGGGAGGCAGTGCCGCGGTTCTTGGGGCAGCCCGGGCGATCGCCGAACTGCGGCCAGCCGGCGTGGAAGTGCACGTGATCGTGGCCGCCTGCGAAAACATGATCAGCGGTGAGGCGATCCACCCGGGCGACATCCTCACCGCCTCCAACGGCAAAACCATCGAGGTCAATAACACCGACGCGGAGGGCCGCCTCACCCTCGCCGATGCCCTGGTGTACGCAGCCAAGCTGGAACCTGATGCCATGGTGGACCTGGCCACACTCACCGGGGCCTGCGTGATCGCCCTGGGCGAGGAGATCGCCGGCCTCTGGTCTGCCAGCGACAAGCTGGCCGAAGCGCTGGTTGAGGCGGGCCGCAGCAGTGGGGAGGCCTTCTGGCGGATGCCCTTGCAAGCCTCCTACAAAAAGGGGCTCAAGAGCCCGGTCGCCGACATGAAGAACACCGGGCCCCGCCCAGGCGGGGCCATCACCGCCGCGCTGTTTCTGCAGGATTTCGTGCCTGCCGATCTGGCCTGGGCCCACCTGGACATCGCGGGTACGGTCTGGAGCGACAAGGGACGGGGCCTGGACCCAGCTGGTGCCACAGGCTTCGGCGTCCGCACCCTGGTGGAGTGGGTGAGCTGCGGGGGTGCGGCTTAGGGTTGGCACCGCTGACGCCGGACCCCGACGCCATGGCTGCTCAGAAGATCCGCTGGTACATCCGCGCTCAGCTGGGGGTCCTGCTCCTGCCGCTGGGTCTCTGCTTGGTGGGAGAGGCCATCACCCGCCGCACCCTGCAACTGGCGGCGCTCAATCAGAAACTGGCCGAACCAGGTCCCTGGTTCTGGTACGGAACCCTCGGCCTGATCTGCGTGACCGCAGGTGTGGGCCTGATGGTGGAAAGCGGCCTGCTGCGCGGTTACCCCCGCAGCCCCCGCGCGGGGGCTGGCCACCCCAACTGAGGAGGCTCAGGCAGCCACCCGACTCGCTGACGAGCCCATCAACGACTGGGGCTCCCGAGCGCTCGGATCCATGGGCTTCTCCAGCAGGCTGCCTGGTTCCTCCAGTTCATGAATCTGCCAGCGGGCCCGCTCGCCAAAGGAGGCCAGCAGGCGATCCAGATCATCAACCGCTTGCTTGGGACTGGTGTAAGGCCCAATGTGGCGAGTCACCAGTCCATCCCGGATCGTCAGCAGATACATACAACGCACGCAACCTTGACTCCGTATGGATTTACCGTAAGCGGCCTGCTCGGATCTGGGAAGGGTTGGGTGGTTCCTCTTTGAGCCAGCCGGCACTGATTTCAGATTTTCGGACGCCACGGCAGCGATCCGCGAGCACGTGAGCCCCAGACCTGATCAAGCCTCCTGTCGCGGCCGCAGGACCAGCGGTAGTAGCTGTACTGGACCTTGTTCCGATCGGCGTAGTTCTGGTGATACGGCTCGGCGGGCCAGAACTGGGTGAGCTCCCGGATCTCCACCTTGATGGCGCTGGGCTTGAGTCCCAGCTCCCGGGCGGCCGAGGCCAGGCTGGTTCGGGCCTGATCCCGCTGGGCGGTGCCGCTGCTGAAGATCACGGGGCGGTAGCTGGGGCCTCGGTCGCAGAACTGACCGCCGCCATCCAGGGGATCCACGTTCCGCCAATATGCGCGCAGGAGCGTGGGCAGATTGATCCGTGCCGTATCGAAGCGGACACGCACACTCTCGATGTGGCCGGTGCCGCCAGCCGTCACCTGGCGATAGGTGGGGTTGCTGACACTGCCACCGCTGAAGCCACTGACCGCCTCCACAACCCCAGGCAGGGATTCCAGATCGTGCTCAAGGCACCAGAAGCAACCGCCGGCCAGCACGGCCTCCTCGACGGCAGCCACCGCTGGTGCGGCGGGGAGAACCAGCAGCAGCAGCGTCAGCAGCCAGGGAAGGAGCCCCATGGACAGTCTGAGCGATGGCTTCACGTCTCGGATCCCGTCAGCTGATCGAGGATCTCACAGGCCGCTCGACAGGTCACACCCGGCTCCCCGAGCAGGTTGCGCAGCCGGCCGTAGCCCTCCAGCATCCGGGTCCGCTCTGAGCTTGGGTCCAGCAGGGGCAGCGCGGCGGCCACGATCGCCTCCGCGGTCAGGTCGTCCTGGAGCAGTTCCGGCACGAGACGCTCCCCCAGTACAAGGTTCACCGGAGAGATGTGGGGCACGTTGAAACCCAGCAGCCGTTGGGCCACAAAGGCTGTGACCCGGCTGAGCCGGTAGCCCACCACCTGGGGAACGCCGCGCAGGGCCAGCTCCAGGTTGGCTGTTCCCGATTTGGTCAGGGCCAGATCGGCGGCAGCACAGAGGACCGGCTTGAGGGCATCGGCGCGATCGGCTGGAATCACCGTGGCATCCACCCCTGCCCGCTCCAGTTGTTCGGCCAGAGGAGCCTCGAAGCTGGCCAGCCCGGCCGGCACCATCACCCGCAGCCCTGGCCGCAGCCGCTGCAACTCGGCCGCCGCTCCCACAAGCGACGGCATCATGTACCGCATCTCCTGGGGGCGGGAAGCTGGGAGCAGCAACAGCAGCTGCTGGCCAGGGGTAAGTCCGAGCTCCCCGCGGGCCTGTTCAGGGGTGGGCGGGGAGCCGAGGGTGTCGAGCAACGGATGGCCGACCCAGGTGACCCTTGCACCGCGGGAGGCATAGAAGCTGGCTTCCTCGGGAAAAATTGCCAGGATTCTGTCGGTGAAACCGATCAGACGAGTGGTTCCCCCCTCGCCCAGGCGGAAGGCCCACTCCTGGGGAGCGATGTAATAAGTGATCGGCACCGCAGGAAAGCGGTGGCGAATACGACGTCCCAGGCTCACATTCGCCCCCATGTAGTCGATCAGCACCACCCCGTCGGGTGGGCAGCTGGAGAGCCAGCGACCCACCCGCCGCTGCAGCCGCAGGGTGGGCAGCACCAGGGGCAGAGCCTCCCAGAGTCCGATCGCCCCCATCGGAGCGGTGTTGGCCAGGAGATGGGAGCCGGCCTGGCGCATGCGCTCTCCACCGAGAGCATCGATCTGCAGGGCCAGATCCCGTCGCTGGGCTTCGGCGTGAAGGGCCTTGATCAGCAGACCGCCCTGAAGATCCCCCGACACCTCACCGGTGCTGATCAGCAGCCGCACCATCAGCGCTGGTGGGGCAGGGGGCCGCGGCGTCCTGGGGCGATCGAGGCCTCGAGGAAGCTGCAGAGTTCTTCGGAGGCCGGCAGGAGGGTTTCGGCGCGGATGTGGGCCAGGGCCTCCGCCAGCACCTCATGGCTGCGGTAGAGCCGATTCCACACCGCCAGAAGCTGCTTGAGCTCGGCTCCGCCCTCCCGATCGACCAGGCCATTGCGCTTGAGACCGATCCGGTTAAGACCACGCAGGCGGCCGGGGTGTCCCTCCACGATCGCGAACGGAGGCACATCGCGGTCGATACGGCTCATCCCCCCCACCATCGCCAGTTTGCCGATGTGCACGAACTGATGGATGCCCAGCACTCCGCCGATCACCGCCCGATCGCCGATCACCACATGCCCGGCAATCGCCACGCTGTTGGCCACCACGATCCGGTTGCCCAGCAGGCAGTTGTGACCCACATGGCTGTAGGCCATCAGCAGATTGCCGCTGCCCAGGCGCGTCTGCTCACCATCTGCGGTGGCCCGATTGATCGTGACGCACTCGCGGATGGTGTTGTCGTCGCCCATCACCACCTCGGTGGGGGCACCGCCGTACTTGAGATCCTGGGGTTCAAGGCCGATGCAGGCGCCGGGGAAGATGCGGTTTCCAGAGCCCATCGTGACCCGGCCATCGATCACCACATGGGGACCGATCTGGCAGCCGGCGCCGAGCTGCACCTCGGGACCGATCACGGCAAAGGGGCCGATCTGGACACCCTGGCCAAGCTGGGCGCGGCTGTCGACCACCGCGGTGGGGTGAATCGTGGTTTCCACGGCTGTGCGGGTCATGGCCTCAGTCAACCAGGGAGAACATCAGTTCCCCGGAGCACACCAGGCCTCCATCCACAGTGACTTCAGCCCTCACTTTGCCGAATCGCTTGCGTTTGAGACTGAGCAGTTCGCAGCTGATGCGCAACTGATCACCGGGCACCACCGGCCGGCGGAAGCGCACCCCGTCGATGCCGGCGAAAACGAACAAGCCCTTGGGCAACTCCGGCATCTGGGTGACGATCAGACCACCCACCTGGGCCATGGCCTCCACGATCAGGACGCCGGGCATCAGGGGGCGGCCAGGGAAATGGCCCTGGAACTGGGGCTCGTTGAGGGTGACGTTCTTGAGGGCGACCGCCCGCTTGCCCGGTTCGTACTCGATCACCCGATCCACAAGAGCGAAGGGATAACGGTGAGGCAGCAGGTTGAGGATCTGCTCGGAGGTGAGCAGGGGGGCGTCAGCGGGAGGAACGGACAACGGGCTTCAGGTCGAGCGGGACGGAGCGGCCAGGGCCGCCGCCAGGGCAGTGTGCAGCCCGTGGGATCCACGGAAGGCGAAGATCTGGGCCTGGGGCAAGCCCGCCAGCGCCAGGTCCCCCAGCAGGTCCAAGAGCTTATGGCGCACCGGCTCCTGGGGGAAACGCAGGGGCGGGTTAAGCCAGCGATCCCCATCACAGACCAGAGCACTCTCCAGATCACCCCCCCGGATCAGGCCAGCGGCACGGAGTTGATCGATCTGTTCGCGGAAGCCGAATGTGCGCGCTGGCGCAATCTGCTCCACGAAGGCGGCGGGTGTGAGTTCAAGGAAGTAGAGCTGACTCCCGATGGCGGGCTGGCTGAATTCGATCGCTGCACCGATCCGGGGAGCATCGCTGGGCAGGGCGGTGGCGAAGCTCAGGCCCTGCTGAAGGGTGATCGGAGCCTCCAGGGACCTGAGGGGCTCTCGGGGACCCAGGTGCTGCAGGCCCGCTGCGGCGATGGCCTCGACCCAGGGCAGGGCAGAACCATCGAGCAAAGGAATCTCTTCACCCTCCACCAGCAACTCCACATGGGAAAGGCCTGTTCCTGCCAGCGCCGCCAGCAGGTGCTCCACCGTGGCGAGACGGCGCTGATCGAGGCGGAGCGCCGTGCACAGCTGGGTATCGCTCACCTGGGATGGGTGAAGCTCCACCGGCTCCAGTGCCGGGGCATCCAGCCAACCCACCACGTAGCCGGGACGCTCACTGGGCTGAAGGCGCACGCGGCAGGGGCTGCCACTGTGCAACCCAACGCCTGTGCGCTCGACCGCCGTCGCCAGGGTCCAGGCCTGGCTGTAGTCCTCCGGCCAGACGATCACTAGAACTTCCAGCCCACGCCGAGGTTGAAGCGCCAGTCGCCGGTGAAACCCTCGCTGGCCACCTCCAGACGCAGGGGACCCACCGGTGTGGTGACGATCAGCCCCGTACCCACGGAGAAACCACTGCCGGGTTTGTCGAGAAGCGAACCAGGGTTACCAGGCACACCTGACTGGCTGCCGAAGGTGGTGCCGCCATCAACAAACAGCTCCCCGCTGACGATGCTGAACAGGGGAAACCGGTATTCGATCGTGAATTCGCCAAAGCTGCGTCCCACTCCCAGGTCGCAGTCGGCGTAGCCGCGCACGGAGTTGGAACCACCCATGCAGAAGGCTTCGTAGGGCGGCAGATCACCGATGTTGGTGCCGGCAGAGAACTGGAACGCCAGGGTCTGCTTGCAGTCGGGAGTTTCACCCGGCTTGGGCCGGCAACCCTTGTAGAACTGCAGCCAATTGACCGGAATGAAGTAGCTGTAGCTGGCCCGCAGACGGTTGAAGGTGGGCGAATCAGGGCCGACGGAGACGTATTGCTCGGTGCCGACGCTGAGGAAGGAACCGGAGGTGGGGTTGCGGGGGTCGTTGAGATTGTTGCGGGTGGCCGCCACCCGCAACGCCACCAACTGGTTGCTGCGGGCACAGTTGAAAGCGATGCAGATCACATCGTCGACAGGAGCATCCGAGCCATCGAAGTTGTTGGTACTCACACCGAAGCGGCGGTTGGAGCCGGTGAAGTTCATCGGCGTGACTTCCTGGGCACTGGCGCCGAGAACCACACTCCAGAGCGCCCGCTTGAAGGGGTTGCCGCCATTGAGGGGGCGAACGAACTGAATGTTGCCTCCAGCACGCTGAATGGCGACGGAATTGCCTTCGTAATCAAACCAGCTGTTGTTGGGCGACTGCGACTCGGCTTCGGACACCGAGCGAAAGGTCTTGCTCTCAGGGTTGTTGTTGTTGTTGATGTTGTAGGCAACATTGGTGCCCGGGGCTTCGTAGAAGTCCGAGACCGTGTTGATATTGCCGTTGTCCTGACTCTGGAAGACCTGGGGAACGTCGCGACTGAGGAACACCCGGGCGCGGAAAGCCGTGCGGTAGGCATCTCCTTTGATCCAGGGATCAGTAAAGGAGATGTCGGCCAGACCACCGAACTGCCCATAGGTGAAGTTGACCCCCAGATCCCAGGCACGGCCGAGCAGGTTGCTGTCCTGGAGCTGAATCTGGCCGAACACACCCTGGCTCTGGCTGTAGCCGAGGCCGCCGGAGAGGGAACCCGACGACTGCTCGACGATGCCCAGAACGATCACCACTTCACCCGGCTTGGCCGGCACGGGCCGCAGGGTCACCTTGATGTCACCAAACAGGCCAGTCCCGTAGAGACGCTTGATGTCGTCCTCGAGGTTGCGGCGGTTGAATGTCTCGCCCGGCTTGATCGAGATCTCACGGCTGACGACCCAGGGCTTGGTTTTGCCACGGATCGGCTCCCCCTTGTCGTTGGTGGCCGAGCCTTCCTTGTTGAGGAATTGAACCTCCACCCCCTCGACGGTGCCCTCTCGCACATTGAGCAGCACCGTCCCATCGGGACTCACCCGGTTGGGACCGGTGACCCGAGCCAGGGAGTAGCCCTGATCGGAATACCACTTCTGCAGCTCCTGCATGCGGGATTGCAGGGTGTTGAGGTTGAGGGTTCTGCCGTAGTCCGCGGCGAAGGTATCCGCCAGGACAGCCGGCGGCAGCTTGACCTTGGCGGCGTCGAACTCGACCTTCTGCAACACCGGATTGGCGGTGGTGATCACCACCACCTGCACCCCAAGGGGGCCATCCACAGGCTGGATGCGCACATCCGAGAACCAGCCGCTGGCGTAGATGGCGGAGAGGTCCGTCTGCAACTCGCTGCGCGTGACCCGGCTGCCGGGCCGCACCACCATGGCGTCGTAAACGGCCAGCTCCAGGCGCTCACGCTCGGGGTGACCTTCAAGACCCTGAACCACCACCTCACTGACCAGGACCCGCGGTTCATCCGGCTTGGCCGGGGTGAGGCTTTCAGGGCTGATCGAAGTGGGCGCGCCGACAGGCGGGGTTGCCGGCGTCGCAGCAGGATCGGGAACAGGGGTGCCGGCGTCTTGGGTGGCCGGTTGAGCCTGAGGAGCCGTGGTGTCAGGAACCGCTTCGCCGGGGTCTGGAGCGGCCGGAGTCGGCTCTGCCCCTGAGGTGGGAGCGGGCTCTGCGGCCTGGGCCACTTCGGCAGCCGGCTGGCTCTGGGCCGCGGCCCTCAGGGGATTAACGACCGCAAGAAGTGCCAGCAGGGGCAGCCCCAGCCAGACGGTGAGCGGCATGGGCCGAGGCCCAGCCTCGGAGAAGGCAGTGCCAGTGCGGGCGTTGGTGATGACACCCATGGGTCTCCGAGTCAAAGCGGCAGTGCCGCAAATTGCCGTGACACTACTTGTATGTGCTCGGCCCCTGGATCACCCCTTGGACCCGTTTGAGGACCTCCCCATAGGCCTCAATCACCCCGCCGAGGTCCTGGCGGAAGCGGTCCTTGTCCAGGATGCGCTCCTTGGCATCGGCCACGTCGAGGTCCCAGAGGCGGCAGGTGTCGGGACTGATCTCATCGGCCACCACCAACTGGCCGTCGGCCGTAAAACCCAGCTCGAGCTTGAAGTCGACAAGCTGCAGTCCGATGCCGGCAAACAGCTCCAGCAGCAGCGTGTTGACCTGACGGGCCAAGGCTTCCAACTCCAGGCGCTCCTGGCTGCTCACCAGAGCCAGCCGCTCCAGCCGGGCCTCGCTCAGGAAGGGATCCGCGTAGGCGTCATCTTTGAAGTAAAGGTCGAGAAGCGGAGGATCCAGCGGCACTCCGGGCGCAATCGGCATCTGCTTGCACAGCGATCCGGCTGCCAGGTTGCGAATCACCACCTCAAGAGGGATCACCCGCACCGGCCGCACCAGCATCCAGCGCAGGCCTTGCACCCCCAGGTAGTGGGTGGGCACCCCCGAGCGCTGAAGGTGCTCGAACAGCAATGCTGAGATGCGGCAGTTCAGGGCACCCTTCCCCTCCAGCTCGGCCTTCTTGAGGGCGTTGAAGGCGGTCGCTTCGTCCTTGAACTCCACGGCCAGCAGGTCAGGCTGATCGGTCTGGAAGACCCGCTTGGCCTTGCCTTCGTAGAGGAGTGGGCCCAGCTGAAAGGCGGTCATGGGGTGGTGGGCTCGGCGGAATCGGGGGCGGATGGGGTCCCTGGCTCCTGGGGCGCCAGGGTGGCCGGCTGAGCTGCAGAGGGCGCATGGCCTCCCTGCTTGCGCGGAGAACGAAGGCGCCGCTCCAGGACTGTGTTGCGCTCAGCCTCGGAGGGATCATCGCGCTGCAGCAGCCATTCGGCGTAGGCGTCGTCGATGCGGCGACTGAGGCGCAACCGCCTCTGCCGAGCTGGTTCCGGATCGCCCCCTTCGAGCCGCTGCAGGGCCTGCTGGTCATCAAGCAACTGGGCCGCCAGACCCCAGGCCCCAGCGACAGCGGCCTGATCAAGGGCCATCTCAACCAGGGCGTTGCGCTGGGCCAGCGGAAGGTCATCGAGCAGCGCAGCCGCCAGCTTCAGCCGCTCAGCCCCCACCACACCCGGCAAGCGCCCGGCCAGCAACACTTCAGCCGCTTCCTGCCGGCGGCCCATCGCCGCCAGGTGGGAGGCGAGCACGTCGAGCGCCGAGCGGGTATCAAGGGTGCCATCATCCCGCAACCGCACCGGCAGAGCCATGGTCTCCAGGCGGCTGCGCTCCCCGGCACTCAGCCGTCGCAGGGCTTCAGCCGCACGGCGATGGTTGAGGCCGGCATTCGCCGCCCGCCACTGCAGGGTCAGCCACTGCTGCCGCTCCAGCCCAGGACCCGGTCCATAGCGATCCAGCACCGACAGGGCTGCCTCCGGTGCCAGGCAACTGATCAGAGCATTGGCATTGGCGAGCACAACCGGCAGGGGCTGGGGAGCGGGGCGCAGGGCCACCAGCCGGTCCTTGAGTTGGCGGAGCCGCACGGGAAGATCAAACCGGGCGGCGTCCTGGCAGGCCTGCTCCAGAACCGTCAGCTGATCGGACGCCAGAGCGGCTGCAAACACCTGCTCGTCCATCGGCAGAGGCGTCACGGGCGCCGGCACTGGCTGTGGCACTGGCCCTGGCAGCAAAATCGGCTGCGATTGGGCACGAGCACCCCCCGAAACGCCTGCGCAGAGGAACAGCAGCGTCAGCAGACCTGCCGCTCGCCCACCCCGGCGGGCCAGGGCACGGCATGCCAGCGGTGCAGCGGGAACCACCGGCAAGTAAAGAAGGAATGACACGGCTGGCGGTCCACCAGAGGGCAACCTAAGGGAACCGATTGGCCACCTCCGCCGCTCCAGCCCCATGACAGCTTCGGTCCAGTTCCCACCCTCCGCCTCCTCCGAGGCCAGCGTGCAGCGGCTGCTGGTGGTGGGCTCAGGCGGCCGTGAAAATGCCCTGGCCTGGGCCCTGTCACGGTGCCCTGGAGTGGAGGGTGTCTGGGTGGCTCCAGGCAATGGCGGCACGACCCAGCTGGAGGGCTGTGAGTCCCTGGCCATCAGCGAGTCCGACCAGGAGGGCCTGCTGCGCGCAGCCCTGGAGCTGGGGGTGACCCTGGTGGTGGTCGGCCCTGAGGGACCACTCGCCGACGGCCTGGCCGATCGCCTGCGGGCCGGGGGCCTGGCGGTGTTCGGGCCGGGAGCCGACGGGGCCCGGCTCGAAGCCAGCAAACAGTGGGCCAAGGCGCTGATGCTGGAGGCGGGAGTGCCCACCGCCGGTTACTGGGCCGCCTCGAGCCGCAGCGAAGCCCTGGAGGTGCTGGGGCGGGAGGGTAGGCCCCTGGTGGTGAAGGCCGATGGCCTGGCGGCCGGCAAGGGGGTCACAGTGGCCGAGAGCATTGAGGACACCCGCGCCGCCATCGAAGACATTTTCGCGGGCCGCTTCGGAGAGGCCGGCCAGAGCCTGGTGCTGGAGGAGCGACTGAGCGGTCCTGAGGTGTCGGTGTTTGCCCTCACCGATGGTCGGACGATGGTGCTGCTGCCGCCGGCCCAGGATCACAAGCGCATCGGGGAGGGAGACACCGGGCCCAACACTGGCGGGATGGGGGCCTATGCCCCTGCTCCCCTGCTCGATGCCGCCGCCCTTGAGCATGTCCGCCAGGTGGTGCTCGAACCCACCCTGGAGGCCCTGCGCCAGCGGGGCATCGACTACCGAGGCGTGATTTACGCCGGGCTGATGCTCAGCGACGACGGCGCCAGGGTGATCGAGTTCAACTGTCGCTTCGGCGATCCCGAATGCCAGACCCTGATGCCCCTGCTGGGCGGGGAACTGGCAGCTGTTCTGCTGGCCTGCGCCCAGGGAACCCTGGATCAGGCGCCGCCCCTGACCATCGCCGGGGGCTGCAGCGCCTGTGTGGTGGCCGCAGCCGAGGGCTACCCCGGTGAGGTGCGCCGGGGGGATGCGATCCACACCCAGCCGCTGACCACCCCTAAGCGACAGCTCTTCCATGCCGGCAGCCGCCTGGAGGAGTCGGGCACCTGCGTGACCGCAGGGGGCCGGGTGCTGGCAGTGGTGGCCCAGGCGGAGGATTTCGATGCGGCCTTCGCCAGTGCCTACGCCGGCCTTGATCAGGTGCATTACGAAGGCATCACCTTTCGCCGAGACATCGGTCACCAGGTCCGGCGCCCCTAGGGTGCCAAAGCAGCTTCGCTTCCAGGCGTGAACGACGCCTTGCCGTCCTCAACCCCCAGCCCCGACAGCGGCGGCGCCATGCCTTTGCCTCCTGGCTGGTGGGAGCAACTGAAGCTCTGGTGGGCGGAGTTCAGCCTCCAGACCAAGCTGCTGGCGGTGGCCACCCTGGTGGTCAGCCTGATGATGACCGGAATCACCTTCTTGGCGCTCAATGGCATCCAGAGGGATGCGCGCATGAGCGACACCCGTTTCGCCCGGGATCTGGGCCTGCTGCTCTCGGCCAATGTGACGCCGCTGGTGGCGGAAGGGAATGACCGGGAACTGGCGGCGGTGGCTGAACGCTTCTGGCGCTCCAGCCGCAGCCTGCGCTACATCTTTTTCGCCGATCCCGAAGGGGTGATTTATCTCGGGATTCCGATCAGCGCCACCAACGGCGGCAGCGAACTGCTGCTCAGCCGTCGCCTGGAACTGCCCGCCGAACTGCAGCGCCGCCCCCAGAACCCCCTGATCCGGCAACACCTCAGCCCCGATGGCCAGGTGACCGATGTGTTCGTGCCGATGGTGAGCGAGGGGCGCTATCTGGGTGTGCTTGCCCTCGGCATCAACCCCAATGAGGCGGTGCTCGCCAGCGCGGCCCTCACCCGGGAGGTGACCGTGGCGGTGTTCATCTCGATCTGGGTGCTTGTGATCCTGGGGGCGGTGTTCAATGCCCTCACGATCACACGCCCGGTGAAGGAATTGCTGCGGGGTGTGCGCGCTATTGCCGGTGGCGATTTCGAGGCCCGCATCGCCCTGCCCGTGGGCGGAGAGTTGGGGGAGCTTCTCAATGGCTTCAACGACATGGCCTCCCAGTTGGAGGTCTACGACGCCGCCAACATTGAGGAACTCACCGCCGCCCAGGTGAAGCAGCAGACCCTGATCGCCACCATGGCGGATGGCGCGGCCCTGCTTGATGGCGAAGGGCGGATCGTGCTGGTCAATCCGACCGCCAGGCGGCTGTTCCGCTGGGAAGGCCGCAACCTCGAAGGCAACGAACTGGGCAGTGAACTGCCCGATGTGCTGGCGATGGAGCTGCAGGGACCGCTGGATTCCCTGGTCAGCGGGGAGAAGGACAGCGCTGATGTGCGCTGCAGTTTCGGGGAGCCGCCGCGCACCTTGAGGATCGTTCTGCAAACCGTCAAAGATGCCGCGGGGGAAAGCCTGAAGGGCATTGCCATGACCGTGCAGGACCTGACGCGAGAAGTCGAACTCAACGCTGCCCAGAGTCGCTTCATCAGCAATGTGTCCCATGAGCTGCGCACCCCGCTGTTCAACATCAAGAGCTACGTGGAAACGCTGCACGACCTACGCGATCAGCTGAGCGAGGAAGAAACACAGGAATTCCTGGCGATCGCCAACGCCGAGACCGACCGCCTCACCAGGCTGGTGAACGACGTGCTCGATCTCTCTCGGCTGGAATCCGAGCGCACCTGGATGCTGGAGCCGATGGAAGTGCGCCCGGCCATGGAGCAGACCCTGCGCAACTACCGCCTCAACGCTGAAGAGAAAGGGGTGCAGCTGGAGCTGGAGGTGGATGCTCATCTGCCCAGGGTGCGGGGCAACTGGGATCTGCTGCTCCAGGTTCTCGATAACCTCGTGGGCAACGGGCTCAAGTTCACCCAGGCCGGTGGCAGCCTGATGCTGAGGGCCTACCCCTGGCCCGACTCCTGCCATTTTGATCCCTCCAACCGACCAGCCAGTGATGCTCCGAGCTGTGAACTCAGCTCACCCCTGCCACGGCTGCGGGTCGAGATCGCTGACTCGGGCGCAGGTATTTCCCGAGAAGATCAGCACCGCATCTTCGAACGCTTCTATCGGGTGGAGAATGCAGTTCATACCGAGGCAGGCACCGGGCTTGGTCTTTCAATCGTGCGTGGCATCCTCGAGAAGCACGGCACGGACATCCAGATGGCAAGCGAGCCTGGGGTAGGGACCACTTTCTGGTTCGACCTGCCCCTGGAGCAGGCCGACAGCGATGAGCTGATGGTGGAAGGGGAGCGCCGCTCCCAGAAGTCCCGTCTGGCTGAGCCGAATCTGGCCGAGGTCTAGTCGGCTCTAGAACGTGACCTCGCCATCGATGCCGCGGGCGATGCGCGAGAGCTCGGCCCGCTCATCGGTGGTGACCCGGTGGGGAACACCACTGATGATGCGCTCGAAGTTGGAGAAGGAATCCTTGATTTCCGGGCCACTTCCAGTGATCACGAACTCACGGATTCCTTTGTCATGCCATGAGCCACGCATCTTGAACACGTTGATGGCTCGAGCCATCTCACCACGGATTTCCACATACTGAAGCAGGATGATCGTGTCAGTGATCGTGGAGATGTGGGAGTCGGTGATGGAATGACTGCCCATAAATTCCTCTGAAGTATTGGTGAAGAAGCCGGCGATCTCCTCCTGCTTGGCATAGCCTGTGACCCCAATCACGAATTGCCTGAAGGCGTTGTGACTGACCCCCCTCGAGAGGGCTGAGAGGGAATCGATCGCCATCCGTGCCGGCTTGAACTCGCTGATCTCCGTTTTGATGATCTGAAGGTGGTCTTCAAGACCTGTGGATTCCGGGTAAGCGCAGATAATCTTGAGCATTCCATCCTGCTCCATCTGCTCGAAATCGATTCCCCAGCTGGTGGCATTGCGGAGCAACTGAGCCCGCGACTCCTCATAGGCGAAGAGGATGGCACGTTCCTTGTTGTTGTAGGCATCTTCGACGAACTTACTCACCAGCAACGTTTTGCCGGTGCCGGTGGCACCCGTCGCAAGGATGATCGAATCTTTGAAGAAGCCGCCGCCGCACATTTCATCGAGTCGCGGCACCCCTGAGCTGAGGCGCACATTCGAAGAGCGCTGGGTGAGCTGCATCGCCCCAAGTGGGAAGATAGCGACCCCATGGGCTCCCATGGTGAATGGAAATTCACCCTTCATGTGGGTCGTGCCGCGCAGCTTGAGAATTTCCACGGTGCGCCGTCGACGTTCGCCTTCAAGCACGTTGCGCAAGATGATCACATTATCGGAGACAAATTCTTCCACGCCGTAGCGGGCAATTGGGCCATATTCATCAATTCGCTCGGTCGTCATCACAGTGGTGACACCAATTTCCTTCAGCCTGGCGATCAGGCGAAAGATCTCACGGCGAACCACCGAAACGGCGTCGTACTGCTGAAAGACAGCAGTGATCGAATCAATGGCCACTCGCTTGGCCTTATACTTACGAATGGCGTAGTTAATCCTCTCGATCAAACCGGACAGATCGAAGTTACCTGCCACATCCTGGCCATCCGGGTCGGGGGAGGCATCCAGGATGAAGAGCTTATCCTGATTCACCAGTTCCTGCAGATTCCAGCCAAAGCTGGAGGCATTGCGGATGATGTCGAGGGGAGACTCCTCAAAGGTCACGAAAATCCCAGGCTCGTCAAAGTGACGGATGCCGTTGTGGAGAAAATGCAGGGAAAAAACCGTCTTTCCCGTGCCCGAAGTGCCACTGATCAGCGTGGAGCGCCCGATCGGCAAGCCCCCCTGACAGATGTCATCAAGGCCTTCCACACCTGTGGGCAGCTTCTGCAATCTCATGCTGGGCTGGCTGACGGCATCGAAATCCTGCATAGGGCGTTTGACCTAGACCCAGAATCTAGGTCCCAGTCCGGCACAGAACAAAAAAGGAAGGGGTGATCTAAAGAATTCAGATGTCATCAGAATCAACCATCATCTCTTCGGAGATCTGGTGGTCAGTGAGTTCATCATAAAGCAGGTCAAGACCGATCAACACCCGTTCGCGATCGGAGAGATCCCCAATGATCCGACGCACCGGTGGCGGCAGGATCTTGGCCAGTGTGGGGGTCGCCAGGATCTTGTCTTCTTCGGCCAGCTGAGGATTCTTGAGAACGTCAATCACCTTGAGGGCGTAGACACCCTTGAACTCCTGCTCAAGAATCAAGCGTAGTGTTTTGAGGGCCCGCATCGAATTCGGGGTGTTGCCAGCTACGTAAAGCTTGAGGATGTAGGTTTTCTGTGGACTCATGATTGCACCTGGGATGCGGTGATGACCTTGCCGACCATTCCGTCGTTGGCCTTGACTGACGTCTCTGGGGGAAGTGAGCGGCGGTACATTTCACAGAGATGGGCCATGACATCAAGCAAAGCAAGGCGATAGTCCTTGAGAAAATCCTGCCTGTGGCCTTCCAATTGCAGTTTTTTCCAGAATTCGTCAATCATATCCATGTGGATTTCCACTGTCTTGGCAATGGGTAGATCACTGAAGAAAGCCGTATTCACGAAGCTTTCCAGGGCTTGGTTGGCTGCTGTCTGATCATGAAAATAGCTGATCAGCAGATCCCGATAGGTTCTCTGCAGGGAACGCAGAAGCAATTTTCGCTCAGCCGCAGGGAGATTGCGCAGAAAGCGGGAGGAATCACGCTTGTAGAACACCCCCAGGTAGCCAAGCCTTTCGCGAAGGCGATGGGGCAGCCTCCAGTTGGATTGCTCACTCTCCCCAGCGTGGGAATCGCTGGCCTCGAGGTCATCCCCCGATCCTGGTGAACTTCTACGGCGCAGGCAGCGGGAAATGGCCGCATCGAGGCTGTAGCTGAGCTGCTCCATCTGGTCGGGAGGGAGATGCACTTCGTCCTTGAAGTACTCCATTTGGCCGCTGATCGGCCCCAACACCACCGCCGGCAGGATCATGCCCTGGGCCCGCAGCCGCTGGAAGGCCTCAACGGAGAGCACCCCAGGCTCGAGCAGGACCGCATCGAACTGATCCCAGCAGCGCTCAAGCTCGGCTGCAGGATTCTGACGCAGGCCCAGCTCCATGAGCTCATAGCGACCCTGCGGCAACCAGGTGCTGCAGGCCTGGCGCAACGGCTCATCGCGGATCAGCGAGGCCACGGTGAGCGCCGGCTGGGTCATGGGGAGAGAAACGGCGGCAGCGGTTGACAGACCTTAGTGTTGACGACTCGGCAGGCAAAGAGAGATGATCGTTCGTTGTTGATCGATTGGTTGTGCGAGAGGCATGAAACAGTGGTGAGTTGGAAGCGGCGAAGGTCTCCCCAACTCCCACTGGCCTGTCCACGCCCCCTGAGCCCATGAGTCCAGCCACCGAGAGCCCCGCTCCCGAAAGTCCAGCCATCGCAGTGGAAAGTTCCACTGCCGTAGCCCCGGGAGCCGACCTGTACGCGATCGCCGAAGCCTCCGGCCAGCAATTCTGGTTCCAGCCGAACCGCTACTACGACCTCGACCGCATCGCCGCCGAGGTTGATGAGACGGTGACCCTTGAGAACGTGCTGCTGGTCCGCGATGGACATGGCACCAATCTGGGCCACCCTTATATCAGTGGCGCCACCATCGAGCTCAAGGTGATGGCCCATCGCCGCGGTCCGAAGATCCTGGTTTACAAGATGCGCCCGAAAAAGAAAACCCGCCGCAAGAACGGGCACCGTCAGGAGCTCACCCGGGTGATGGTCCAGTCAATCAACGTCAACGGAAAACCGATCGACTGAGCGGTCAGGCCTTCGGCCCATTCAGAAATCCTTCCACCAGCTTCCCCCATGGCACACAAGAAAGGCACAGGCTCCACACGCAACGGACGTGACTCAAATTCCAAGCGCCTCGGCGTCAAGCGCTACGGCGGAGAAACCGTCACAGCCGGATCCATCCTCGTGCGCCAGCGCGGCACCTCAGTGATGCCTGGCGTGAATGTTGGGCGCGGATCCGACGACACCCTTTTCGCCCTCGTGCCGGGTGTGGTGAGCTTCGAGACGATCAAACGTGGTCTGCGCGCCCGCAAGCGCATCCACGTGGCCCAAGCCGCTTGATCCCGATCAGGCAATCCAGTTCTTCCACTTCAGCTCATTCCATCAACCGGTAAGCCCGGGTGGTGATCAGGTAGGGGTGGAAGACCTCCAGAAACCGGTTCTGCAGGGTGCGAAAGAACCGCTCCACCAGTGCTGGATCATCAAAGTGGAAGGGATATTCCCCCGCAAAGCCCTGGAAGAAATACCAGTTGAGCAGGGCAATGGACCCATGCTTCATGCGGGCAGCGAAACGCTCCAGCTGCCCGGCTGGATCGCTCAGATGTTCAAGAACATCCAGGCACACCACCGTATCGAAATGCTGGGGCAGGCCAGGATCCCCCAGGTCTCGGCAGATCTTCAGTCGATCGCTGAGCCCGAAGCGTTCGGCCCTCTCGGCCACGAAGGCCCGGTTATGGGGGTTGAGGTCCACGAACCAGACCTGGTCCACCTCATCCAGTGCCGCGGCAGCCAGAGCATGGGTGCCGATGCCACCCCCGAAATCGAGCACGGTTCCACGGGCAAAACGGGTCTGCAGCCGCAGGGTGTCGCCGATGTAGTCCGCACTGCCCAGGTGCCAGGCGGCCAGCTCCAGCAGATGTCCGGTGCCCACGGTCTGCTCATAGAACGCCTCCACCCGCTGCGGATCGAAGCCCAGCCCACCGGGATGCAGAGAGGCCAGATCCGCGCAACTGCGCGGCAGGCGCTCCTCCAGCTGGTCAGGAGTCAGGCCCAGATAGGAAGCCAGCTGCTGGCGCAAGGCAAAGCCATCGCCAAGAAAGGACTCAAGATCAAGTCCCTCACGCACCGCACCGCTCTCACCGTCCAGGGTCGCGACTGGGCCGGGCAGGGGGCTCACACCTTCAGGCAAATGACACGCTTCTGAAACTGGAGGCAGGTTACGGCGAGCCCAGATCCTCCAGCTCCGCGCCGGCACCGGGCACCTCCAGCCAACGGCGCAGCCAGGCCACCAGCAGATAGAACGGCAGGGTGTCGAGCAGGGCCGCCACCAGCTTGAACAGGTAGCCGCTGGCGATGAAGCTCCCCAGCTGGGGCAGCACCGCCTCCTCGCCCCGAATGGGGAGCACGTGCGCGGCGTAGTGGCTGATCAGCACCACGGCCGTGGTGTCCACCAGCTGGCTGACCAGGGTGGAGCCGTTGTTGCGCAACCACAGCGCTCGTCCGGCGGTCAGGCGCTTCCAGAAATGAAACAGCCGCACATCCGTGAACTGGGCGGCCAGATAAGCCACCATCGAGGCCCCCACCGCCCCGAAAGCCAGGGATCGCATCTCATAGAACAGCGGCAGGCGCTCACCAGCCAGCGCCAGCGGCAGGCCTGCGCTGCCCCCATGGCCATCCAGCCCAGGCAGGATCCCCCCCAGCCAGAGAATCAACACGATCCAGCCGTTGAGCAACAGGCCCACCCACACCAGTTGACTGGCCTGCCGCTCCCCCCAGATCTCGCTGATCAGGTCGGTGCAGAGGAAGGTGAGCGGATAAGGCAGGGCCCCCACCGCCACCACGATCGGCCAGCCACCGATCGAGCCCAGGGTGAGAAAGCGGGTGAGGCCAAGAATGTTGAGCATGCCCATGGTGCCCAGAAACAGACCGGCCAGCACGAGAAAAGCCAGATCACGGCGCTGCTGCAGGGTCACGGGTGAAGGAGGAAACGGGCGCTCCCCCCAGCCTGCAGGCCAGGGCCCCAGATGCAACAGTGCCTGCCATGACCATGTCCGGCAGCCGCCACAGCGCTAACCAGTCCCAGGCACCCTGCGGGTTCCTCATTCTCGACAAACCAGCCGGCGTCACCTCCCACGGCTGTGTGGCGCTGGTGCGCCGCCGTTATGGCCTCAAGCGCGTCGGCCATGGCGGCACCCTCGATCCGGCCGTGACCGGTGTGCTGCCGCTGGCGCTGGGGTCAGCCACCCGCCTGCTGCCCTACCTCGACGGCGCCAAGGCCTACCGGGGAGTGATCCAGCTGGGCCTTTGCACCGACAGCGACGACCTCACGGGCGCTGTCCTGGAGCGCCGGCCGCTGCCGCCGCTCAGCCGGCAAGAGCTGGAGGCGGCCCTGAACCCTTTCCGTGGGCCGATCCTGCAACGGCCGCCGCAGGTGTCTGCGGTGCATGTGCAAGGAGAGCGTGCCTACGCCAGAGCCCGGCGCGGCGAGCACTCGGAGCTGCAGGAGCGGGCCGTCACGGTCGAGCGGCTGGAGCTGCTCAGCTGGGAGCCCAGCTCGGGCCAACTGGACCTGGAGGTGCGCTGCAGCGCCGGCACCTACATCCGCTCCCTGGCCAGGGACCTGGGTGAGGCCCTCGGCTGCGGCGGGGCCCTCGCCAGGCTTCGGCGCACCGAAGCCCTGGGCTTCACACTCAGCGGTGCCGTGGGCCTTGAGGATCTCGAGGCGGAGCCGCCGCCACCGCCCCTTGCCCCCCTGCTTGCCCTGGGCCAGTACCCCGCCTTCACCCTGGAGCCCGGCGATCTGGTGAGCTGGCGCTGTGGGCGACGCCTGGCCGGTCCCACCCACCTGAGCGAGGACCAGGTGGTGGTGATACTGGATCCGGATGGCAACCTGGCAGGAATGGCCCGGACAGTCCCCGACGGCTGGCTCCAGCCCCGGCTGGTACTGGAGGCCACGGGTTGATCCTCCCTGGGATCCCCCTGCTGCACCGTGGTTCCCAGCCACGCTCCCACTCTTCATCGATCGACCCCCCCATGGCCGGCCACAGCAAGTGGGCCCAGATCAAACGCCAGAAGGCCGTGGTCGACGCCCGGCGCGGGGTGGTCTTCACCCGTCTGGGGCGTGAGATCACGGTCGCGGCCCGCAATGGGGCCGATCCGGCGGGGAACTTCCAGCTGCGCACCGCAATCGACAAGGCCAAGGCTGCCGGCATGCCCAGCGCCAACATCGAGCGGGCCATCGCCAAGGGCTCCGGCCAGGGCGGCGGCGAGGCCGATCAGTTTGAGGCGGTCCGCTACGAGGGCTATGGCGCAGGCGGGGTCGCGGTACTGGTGGAGTGCTTCACCGACAACCGCAACCGCACCGCCGCCGACCTGCGCCTGGCCTTCAGCAAGCAGGGGGGAAACCTGGGGGAGAGTGGCTGCGTGGGCTACCTGTTCGAGCAGCAGGGGGTCGTGCGGCTGGAGCCACCGATACCCAGTGAGGAGCGACTGCTCGAGAGCCTGCTGAGCCTGGAGGATCAGGGCGGTCCGCCTGTGCTGGGTTACAGCCTTGAGGGGGAGACCGCAGAGGTGTTCTGCGACTCCACCGACCTGGAGGCCCTGCAGCACCATTTGCGGCAGCTGGGCTGGCCCGTGCACGACTGGGAGTCGCGCTGGGTGTCATCCATCCCCTGCCGGCTGGAGTGCGAAGACCAGCTGCGTCGCTGCCTGCGCATGCTCGACGCCCTTGAAGATCTCGATGACGTGCGCAGCCTTACCTCCAACCTGGAAGCGGACGCCGAGCTGCTTGATGCCGTGATGGGCTGAGCCCTCAGCCCCCCAGGGCCGGGCGATCGACTATCAGGCGCAGGCGCGGATGGTCCTGCAGCCAGCTGGCCGGCAGCGACGGCCCCGGAGGCTCCATCAGCAGCCGCGCCAGGATGCCCGCCTTGGCGGCACCGCTCACCACCATAAGGATGCGCTCGGCCCCCAGGATCTGCTCCATCCCAAGGGTGATTGCCCCAGCAGGCACCCGGGATGGATCCCCCCCGAAGGCCGCTGCATTCTGGTGACGGGTGGCGGTGCTGAGCCTGAGGCTGCGGCTGGGAGCATCGGGGCCGCAGGGGGGCTCGTTGAAACCCACATGGCCATTGCTGCCCAGCCCCAGCAGCTGTAACCCGATGCCGCCCGCAGCCCCAACGGCTTCCGCATATCGGCGGGCCTCGGCGGCTGGATCCGCGGCCAGGCCATCGGGGAGCCGCACCCGTCCTGGCTCCAGCCCGAGGGGAGCGGCGAGCTGGCGGTGGATCTCCGCCGCAAAGGAGCCGCAATCCCCCGGCCCCAGTCCCACGTATTCATCAAGGTTGAAGCTGCACCACTGCTGGCGCACGTCACTGAGCTGATCGGCTGGCAGGGCCAGCAGCCGCTCCACCAGGGCGGAGTACACAGGCTCCATGGTGCGGCCGGTGGCCAAACCCAGAGGACGCTTCAATCCGTCGCTGAACTCCTGGTGCAGGAGCTCAGCGACGCGCACAGCGAGGGACGACGGCCGCTCGAAACACTCGAAGCGGTCGGCCAACCAGACGGGAGAAGCAGGCGATGGCACTGCAGGCAGGCGTAGGGATCAGCCGCTCCGCCGCTGCAGCCGCAGGACCGGTGCTCAGGAGCCTCGCCCGGCGACAGCACCCGACGCCAGGGGGCCGGATCCGGCACGCAGCGGCTGCACTTCAACGCCGCGGTAGTAGTGCTGCAGGATCTGCTCGAATCGGCGGCCCTGCTGGGCAAGCGCATAGGCCCCCCACTGGCTCATGCCCACCCCGTGGCCGAAACCTCGGCCCACGGCGATGATCACCGGCGAGGGTGGAGCCAAGAGTCGGGGAGGGGGAGGTGCCAGCAGCGAACCCATTCCCGTTGGCAACTGGCTACCGCCGGCCAGGGCCGGTGCGGTGAAGGTGAAGGGGGCGGCCTGGAAGCGCACCAGGGTGCTGCGTAACCCCAGCCGGCTGCGCAGCTGGGCACCAGTGAGCACCAGTGCTCCGGTTGGTCCGATCACCCGCGCCTGGCGCACCCGGCCGCTGCCCGTGGTGGAGAGGACATCGATGCGGCTGACGCCGCCGATTTCGGCAAAGGCGCTGGCCAGCATCTGGGGGGAGAGGGTTTTCTCCCAGTTGGCCACGGGACTGGAGTTGTCGTAATCGGGGACGCTCACCAGGTAGGGAAGCTGGCGCGACCAGAGATCACCGCTGTTCTCGGTGCTGCCACCGCTGCTGCTGTGGAAGACAGCATTGATCAGGCTGTTGCCGTGCATGAGCACCAGGCCCTGGGTGCTGCGCACGGCCTCACGGGTGGAGGCGGTTTCCGCCTCCAGGCCCTTGTAGGCCTGGCTGGTGACCGTGGAGTGCAGATCGAAGGCGGCCGAAGGTTTGCGGTGACGCAGGGCGTAGGTGCGAGCCGCCACGGCCTGGGCCCGCAGAGCCTCCAGGGGCCAGCTGGCGGGCATCTCGCTGCCCACCACGCTGGGCAGATAGGTTTCCAGCTCAATGACGTTGATGGCCCGCAGCTTCGAGGCCTCAACCCTCACCTGCAGCCGCCCCCTGTAGCGGCGGTTCTCGATCTGCAGGCTGGCGAGACCGCCCCGATCGGGAAGGGCCTCCAGCCAGAGTTCGCTGAGGCTGAGTGTGCCTGGGCTGGCCCCGGCGATGGCCGAAGGCTGGGCCTGGATCCGGCCACCGGCCTGGCGCAGGGCCAGGGTGGCGCCTGCAGGCATCCGCAGCAGCTCCCCACCCCTGGCGTCGCGCAGGCGCAGACCACCGCTGCCGGCCACCCGGATCGCCGGCAGATCCAGCAGCAGCACCCGCAGCTGAGGATTGGTGGCCCGGCTGGCCATCAGGGGCTCGAGCGCGTCGAGAGCCGCCACGTCCCTGGCCACGGCTGGGGCTCCTGCCAAGCCAGCTGCCCCAGCCAGAAGCGCCTGGGGCAACAGGGCCGCGGCCAGCAGCAGGGAGCGGATCCGACCGGTGTTGAGATCAGCCATCAACGGCGGCAACCATGCAACGTGCGCGCCATTGTGACCAGCCCATCCCGGCAACGCCAGAGCCCACCCGGACAGAGCCTGACGTGGCAGCATGCGCCAAAGGGTCATCCGGAGTGCAAGTCACCTTCCTGGGCACCAGTTCGGGTGTACCCACCCGTTCCCGCAATGTCTCAGCGGTGGCTCTGCGCTTGCCCCAGCGAGCCGAGCTCTGGCTGTTCGACTGCGGCGAGGGGACCCAGCACCAATTCCTGCGCAGTGAGTTGAGGGTGTCGCAGCTCAGGCGCATCTTCATCACGCACATGCACGGCGACCATGTCTTCGGGTTGCCGGGGCTGCTGGCCAGCCTCGGGCTGGCCGGAGCCTGCAGCGGCGTCGACCTCTACGGCCCCGATCCCCTGCGCGACTTCCTCGAAGGCGTGCTGCGCACCTCCTCGACCCGGATCGGCTACCCCCTGCGCACCCACCGGGTCCACAAGGCAGCCCACGCCGGGGCGGTGCTGCTCGACGACGACGACCTGATGGTGCGCTGCACCCCGCTCACCCACCGCATCCCGGCCTACGCCTACCGGGTGGAGCAGAAACCCCGGGCCGGCCGTTTCGATATCGAGAAAGCCCGCGAACTGGGAATCCCACCAGGGCCGGTCTACGCCGAACTCAAGGCCGGTCGGGAGGTGTGCCTTGAGGACGGACGGATCATCCGGGGCCAGACCCTCTGCGGCCCCGACCGCCCAGGCGTGAGCATGGTGTACTGCACGGACACAGTGTTCTGTGAAGCGGCGGTGGAACTGGCCCGCGGAGCCGATCTGCTCATCCACGAATCCACCTTCGCCCACAGCGAGGCGGAGATGGCCTTCCAGCGTCAGCACTCCACCAGCACCATGGCCGCGCAGACAGCGGCGCTCGCCGGCGTGAAGCAACTGGTGCTCACCCATCTCAGTCCGCGCTACGTGGCCGGCAACACCTTCACCCCCGACGACCTGGTGAACGAGGCCAGGGCGATCTTCCCGAACACCCTCGTGGCCAAGGACTTTCTGAGCCTCGAGGTGTGCGCCGGAGGCGACGGCAAGGGTCCGTGAGGAATCGCCTGGCAACGGTGATCGCTGCAACAGTTCTTGATTCCCGGCCGACGGGCCCTTCCCCCGTGATACAAGGTCTCAGGTGCGGTGCCTACCGCCTTTTCGCCGGCTCCCTTCATGGCCTCTCTCGTTCCCACTGCCCTTCGGGTGGTTGCCCGGACCCTGCTGGTTCTGCCCCTGGCGCTTCTGCTCAGTCTTGGCTTCTGCGTGACTGCTGCCCAGGCCGCCCAATGGGACACCGCCACCCTCACGGTGCCAGGTGACCCAGACGGCAACCTGGTCACCTTCAGCGAAGCAGAGATCAAGAGCGGTCGCAAACTCTTTAACGACAGCTGCGGCACCTGCCACGCCGGCGGCATCACCAAGACCAATTACAACGTGGGGCTCGACCCCGAGACTCTCGCCCTGGCCACCCCCTCCCGTGACTCGGTGGAGGCCCTGGTGGACTTCATCAAGGACCCCACCTCCTATGACGGGGAGTACAGCATCTCCGACGTCCACCCGAGCATGCGCAGCAGCGACGTGTTCGTGAAAATGCGCGACCTTGACGACGATGACCTGCGGGTTATCGCCGGCTACATCCTGGTGGCCCCGAAGGTGAATGGCGCCCAGTGGGGCGGTGGCAAGGTCTACTTCTGAATCCAGCTGGCTAAGGACAGCACTTTGCCGTGGTCCCCTGGGCCACGGTTTTTTTTATGGAGCCACATGCACCTGATCGGGCGGGCTCACGTTGGCGGCATCCATAGACCCCGGCTGCTTGCTGTACCACCACTCCTGCAGGGCAGGTGAGAGGCGCTGGGGGAAGAGAGTGAGCACGGTGCAGGTGGGCCTGGCGCCGGGCTGGAGCAGCTCCACGGCGTAGGAGGGGCAGCGCCTGGAGGCCAGATCGGCCACGAAGCGGCGGCCGATACGGCGCCAGCTGGGCTCCTTGCTGCGCCAGGCCAGGCGGCAACAGGGCCATGGCAGTTCATCGCGGTCAAAGAGACGACAGCAGGGACCCAGCACCCGGAAGCTGTACTGGCCGCCTGGGCTGCAGTGCTCGCTGCCAGGCTCCATCAGGGTATCCACCAACGCGGGCATGAAAAAGCCACCCCGAAGGGTGGCGGAGATGGGATCTTGATTCAAGCCAAGCCTGGCCTGAGGCTCAATAGAGCTCTTCTTCGGCGTGGGTCTTGATGGTGCAGTCGGACGTGGGGTAGGCCACGCAGGTCAGCACGAAACCGGCTTCGATCTGGTCGTCGTCGAGGAAGCTCTGGTCCGACTGGTCGACGGTGCCGGTGGTGAGCTTGCCGGCGCAGGTGGAGCAGGCGCCAGCACGGCAGGAGTAGGGGAGATCGATGCCCTGCTCCTCAGCGGCATCGAGGATGTACTGATCGTCGGGAACCTCGATGGTCTTGTTGAGTCCCTCGCTCTCGTTGATGAGGGTGACCTTGTAGGAAGCCATGGAAAGGATTGGGGCTCACAGACTCCTGAGTGCTCAGGGCCTGTAGGACAGCACCGTCCTACATCGGACCGGGACGCTGACGGCGATCCTGGCGTCCCAGCCCCGGAAGCCCAATCAAAGGGTGAGCACGCATAAGCGTGATTTATGCGACATCCCCAGGGATCACAGCCCGGCACCACTGGATCTGCACCAGTCCCCAGACGCCCTGGGAGGCCACCAGATCGGCGCTCCAGCCATGAGCAGCCAGCTGCCGGCAGAGCTCCTCCGCCTGATCCACCAAAAGGCCGCTGAGCAGACCAACCCCGCCTGGTGTCAGCAGCGTGTGGAAGTGCCCGGCCAACTCAGCGATCACCGGCGCCAGGATGTTGCAGAGCAGCAGATCGGCCGGGCCGTCCTCTGCCAGCAGACCCGCCAGCTCCTGAGCCGATCCCTCCACCACCTGCAACGGCCCGCCTGGAACCACGGGATAGCCGTTGAGTTCGCCGTTGCTGCCCGTAGCGCGCACCGCCAAAGGATCGGTGTCGGCAGCGGCCACGCAGCGTGCCCCCAGGCGCAGAGCGCCGAGGCCGAGGATGCCGCTGCCGCAGCCAAGATCGGCCACGCGCTGATCGATAGGCGCCAGCCGCTCCAACGCCTCGAGGCAGAGGCGCGTGGTGGGGTGGCTGCCGGTGCCGAAGGCGCTGCCGGGATCGATCCGGATCAGGTCACGGCCGGCATGCTCCCGGGGCGGCTCCAGCCAGGCGGGCAGGATCAGCAGCCGCTCACCCACCGGGTCGGGCTGCCAGTGGCGCTTCCAGCTCAGGCTCCAGTCCTCCTCGTCCTGCAGCTGCCAGCCGAGGGGCGGCAGGGCCATGGCGAAGGGCTCGGTGAGGCGCTCAAGCTCCTCGGCAAGGCGCCGTCGCTCAGGCTCCGGCCAGTCGGCCTCCGGCAGCCAGGCCACCAACTGGTGGGAGCTGGGCTGCTCGGCGCTGAACTGGATAGCCACCCGGCGGATGCCGAGGGAGGGCAGCTTCCAGAGCAGCGACTCCTCCAGCTCGGGAGGGGCCTCCATTTCCAGACGCCACCAGCGGGGAGCCGGAGACATGGCAGCAGGGCTCAGAGCGTGACCGGATGGGCTTCCTGAATCCCGTTGATCTCATGAATCGAAACCAGCAGGCTGGGGGGGATCGGGTCGTCGAGGCTGAGCACCATCACGGCGTCGCCACGAACGATACGGCGGCCCACCTGCATCGAGGCGATGTTGACGTTGTGCTCGCCCAGCAGTGAGCCGATGTTGCCGATGATCCCGGGCATGTCGCGGTGACGGGTGATCAGCATGTGCCTGGTGGGCATCACGTTGACCGGGAACTCATCGATGGTGGTGATGCGCAGGTCACCGTCGGTGAAAACCGCCCCGGTGACGCTGTGGCTGCCCTGGCCGCCCCTGCAGGTGAGCTGCAGGGAGCCGCCGGCAAAGTCGCGACTGGCGTCGTCTTTGACCTCGAGCACGTGGATGCCGCGGCTGCGGGCTTCGATCCCGGCATTCACGTAGTTGATGCGCTCGCCGAGGGCGCTGGAGAGCAGGCCCTTGAGGGCCGCCACCACCAGCGGCTGGGAGGGATGGTGGGCGAATTCACCCTGGAGCCGCACCTCCAGATCCTGGATCGACCCTCCGGCCAGCTGGCTGAGCAGCAGCCCGAGAGTTTCGGCCAGTTGCAGGTGGGGCTTGAGCCGCTCCATCACCTCCGGGGTCAGACCGGGAATGTTCACGGCACTGCGGGCGGGGAGCCCCAGCAACACATCGCGGATTTGCTCGGCCACATCGACCGACACGTTCTCCTGGGCTTCCTCGGTGGAGGCCCCCAGGTGAGGCGTGAGGATCAATCGGTCTTCCACCCGGCGCAGGGGGGAATCGGCCTCCAGGGGCTCGTTGCTGTACACGTCGAGGGCGGCGCCGGCGATGGTGCCGGAGCTGACTGCCTCGGCCAGGGCCTTCTCGTCGACGATGCCGCCGCGGGCGCAGTTCACCAGGCGCGCCGTGGGCTTCATCGTGGCCAGCAGCTCCGCGTTCACCAGGTTCTCGGTGTCGGGGGTGCGGGGCAGGTGCAGGCTGATGAAATCGGCTTCCGCGAACAGGGGGCCCACCGCCATCAAGCGCACCTGCAGCAGCTGCGCGCGCTCAGCAGATATGTAGGGGTCGTAGGCCAGCACCTCCATGCCCATGGCCTTGGCCACGCGGGCCACGTGGGAGCCGATCTTGCCCAGCCCCACCACGCCGAGCTTCTTCTTGTAGAGCTCGTTGCCGACGTACTTCTTGCGATCCCAGCCGCCGGCCATGGTGCTGACGTGGGCCTGGGGCACATGGCGGGAGAGGGCAAGCATCATCGCCAAGGCATGCTCGGCGGCCGCGATCGTGTTGCCCTCCGGAGAGTTGACCACCAGCACGCCCCGCTGGGTTGCGGCCTCCACATCGACATTGTCGACGCCGACGCCCGCGCGGCCGATGATCTTCAAGCGAGTGGCGGCCTCGATGATGGAGGCGGTCACCTGGGTGCCCGAGCGGATCATCAGGGCGTCGTAGTCGCCGATGATCTGCTGCAACTGCTCCGGGGATAACCCTGTTCGCACATCCACCTGGGCCACCTGGGACAGGATGTCGATACCCGTCTGGTCGATGGGATCAGAAACCAGAACCTTTGTCATGACCCGGGGCGGAGAGAGAGGGAGTCTGGAGAACGCCAGACACTGCCGGGGGTGAAGTGTAGTGAGCGGTGGCCACGGCTCTCCCCTCCAAGCCCGAGAATCGGGCCTTTGGGCGCACGGTCTTGGGACTGTCGGTGGTGGTGGTGATGAACGATCTGGGCAAGCTGCGGCGGTTGCGCGATCAGCTCGCCGAACTTCAGCCCGCCCCACGGGAACTGATGGCCCTTGGAAAGGGAGAAAGCAGCATCGATTCCATCGAACTGCTCAACCCGGCCCTGGCTCGGCAGCGGCGGCAACGCAGCATGGTGCGCTGGCTGATGCCGTTCGGGTTCTTCGCCGGGCTCATGTTCAGCCTCATCACCAACCTTCACACCTTTGCCTTTGCCGGCACCTACGGCGAACCCCTGATTGGAGGGCTCCTGGGCATGGGTTCGGGCTGGATGGGCAGCTACGCCGCGGCCGCCAGTGTTCGCTCGGAAGCCGACGACCGCATCCGCAGCCTGCGCAATCGGCTGGAGGAAGGCAGCTGGCTGCTGCTGGTGGAGACCAGTGCGGGACAGGAGATCCCCTGGCTTTTGATTCAGCAGGCCGGTCCCCAGGCGGTGGTGCGGCTCGGCGAAGGATGAGCCACACGCCCCCCGGCGCCGACCTGCTGCGCGGCAGCCGCGATCCGGCCGCCCTCGAACCACTGATCGCCCTGGCCGAGCAGGCCCTGCGCGACTGGCAGCCCCACTGGTCAGGATTCCTCTCTGCCATGGCAAGGGAGGAGGCAATGGAGCGGCTTGGCAGCCTCAGCGAGCTGCACCTGGACGCCGAGGGCGGCAGGCCCCAGGCCGAACGCTGCCGGCTGCTGCTGCAGCGCCGCGATCTCGCCGCGGGGTCAACCCCGCCGCCTGCGCCTCTGGCCGGTCTGGACGTCAGCGGCAACTTCCTCTTCGATCCGGCCGAACCAGGCGATGTCCGCGCCGCCCTGCTGGCGGCGGGCGCCCTCGACGGGGAGCTGGGCGATCTCTGGCTGCGGGGCGACCGCGGCGCCCAGGTGATCGTGGACCCCATGCTGGCCAGCCGCCTGGGGGGCACCACGGCCCAGGTGCGCAGCGTGGACGTGGAGCTGGAGGCCAGGGAGCTCGATCAGCTGCAACTTCCCACCAGACCCCAGCCACGCAAGCTGGCCACCGTGGAGGCCTCCCTGCGTCTGGATGCGGTGGCATCGGCCGGGTTCGGTCTGTCCCGCAGCCGCATGGCCGAACTGGTGCGCCGGGGTGACGCTCGCGTGAACTGGCAACCCGTGACCAGCCCCAGCCGAGACCTCAAAGCCGGGGACCGCATCCAGCTGGAGAACCGCGGAGAGCTGAAAGTGCTCTCGATCCAACCCACCAAGCGCCAGCGCTGGCGCCTGGAACTTGAACGCAACTGAGTAGTGGCAGGTCGACTGCTAAATTGCCGACTTCGATTCTGGTGAAGCCGCTGAAGGGCAGTTACACCAGGGTCGCACCGACGGGAATTTCTGTTCCCGAACCCGGGCGATTAGCTCAGAGGTAGAGCACTACCTTGACACGGTAGGAGTCACTGGTTCGATTCCAGTATCGCCCACTGAATCCTCTGCACAAGGAGTTCAGGATGCCCAGCACGTCTCACCCCCTGGAGGTGGTGATCGGTCTGGGTCGCTCCGGCACCGGTGCCGCCCGTCTGCTGAAGGCGAACGGCCGGCGGGTGCTGGTTCTGGAGAGTCGCCGCAGCCCCGAGCTGGAGCAGCAGGCCGAGGCTCTGCGATCCGTTGGGGTGGAGGTGGAGCTGGGGCAACCCCTGGCGGCCGAACGTTTCGCCAAGCTCCAGCCGGGATACGACCGGGTGGTGGTGAGTCCCGGCATCCGCTGGGATCATCCGGTGCTGCAGGCCCTGAGAGAGCGGGGCGTCCGGGTCTGTGGCGAGATGTCGGTGGCCTGGGAGGCCAGCGGCAGCATTCCCTGGATCGGCATCACCGGCACCAACGGCAAGACCACCGTCACCCATCTGCTCAGTCACGTTCTCAGCCACGCCGGGCTGGATGCGCCGATGGTGGGCAACGTCGGGATTTCGGCGGCCGAATTGCTGCTCGAGCGCCGCGAGGCCGGAACCACCCCGCCCGACTGGCTGGTGGTGGAGCTGAGCAGCTATCAGATCGAGTCATCAGCGGAGCTGGCGCCACGCCTTGGCCTCTGGACCACGCTCACCCCCGACCATCTCGAGCGGCATGGAACGCTGGAGGCTTACCGGGCGATCAAGCGCACCCTGCTGGATAACTCCAGAGAGCAACTGCTCAACGCCGATGATGCCGATCTGCGCGCCCATGCCGGCAGCTGGAACCGGGCCGACTGGGTCACAGCTGGTCCTCGGGAGCAGCTGGGTGCCGGCCTGCAGCCCTGCCTCTGGATCGATGGCGGGATGGTGATGGCAGCCTCCGGGGCCCTGTTCCCCGCAACCGCCCTGGCCCTGCCCGGGGCCCACAACCGTCAGAACATGGTTCTGGTCGTGGCCGCCGCCCTCAAGCTGGGGCTGGAGCCCGCCTTGATCGAGGCCGCCCTGCGCAGCTTTCCCGGGGTGCCCCATCGCCTCGAGCAGATCCGCCTGCTGGATGGTGTGCGCTGGTTCAACGACAGCAAGGCCACCAACTACGACGCCGCCGAGGTTGGGATCACGGCCGTGGAGGGGCCCATGGTGGTCCTGGCGGGGGGTGAGATCAAACAGGGCGACCCCCGGGCCTGGCTCGAGGCCCTTGGGCAGCGGGCGGCCGCCGTGGTCCTGTTCGGAGCGGCCAGGGACGCCTTCGCCGCCCTGATCAGCGGCAGTGGCTATCCGGGCTCGGTGCAGCTGGTGGAGGGCCAGACCGAGGCGGTGCCCCTGGCCCGGGAACTGGCCCGCCGCCTCGGCTGCTCCACGGTTCTGCTTTCACCGGCCTGCGCCAGCTTTGATCAGTACAAGGATTTCGAGGCCCGCGGGGAGCATTTCCGCTCGCTGGTGGCCGCTCTCTGAGCGGCCTTGCCGGTCCCCCCATCCTTCACAGGACCGCAACGGCGGCCTCGTTAGGCGGCGGGGCGCCGATCTCCCAGGCCGCCAGGTACTGCTGGATGAAGATCGCTGCCAGGGGCACGGTCACCAGCATCGGCAGCAGGCAGAACAGGGCGGAAATGGCAATCAACACTGTTGAGAGCAGCTCATAGCCCACCAGGCCCCAGCTGTGGGGACTGGAGAAAAGATCGTTGAAGCAGGCCCGGAAGGCAGGCCAGAGCGGTTCCTCACTGGTGAACACCCGCCGCACGTAGATGGGAGTGAGCGCCATCACGATCAGGCCTGGAATCAGGCAGAGCAGGATGCCGAGCCCGGCGGCGACTGAGACCAGCAGCCCTGCGAGCACGTAGCGGCGGGGATTGGCGCGCAGCAGGGCCAGCCCTTCCCAGTAACTCGGATGATGACCCGTGGCAAACCAGAGGGCCGGCAGGGCGGAAAGCAGCACCCCGATCAATCCCGCCACCACCTGATAAAGGATCGAAAAGGGCAGGTTCAGCACCGACGACACCAGCTGGGTCACGCTTTCGCGCAGATCGGCAGAGACGCCGGCGGTCACCGCCATCGCGATCACGGTGATCAGCAGGCTGATCGCCACCGAGACCAGCGCCAGGGCCAGCACCGTGAGCTGGAGTGCCAGGTAGACGCGCCAATGGGCCACAAAAAGGTTCCATGCCGACTGAAGGGTGGGCTTCGGTGCTGGTGACTGGCCCATCACAATCCTCTCGACTGGTTGATCCGGATGTTGTCTAGGCCAGGGGATGCGCTCCGGCCAACCCAAGCGAAACAAACCCGCTCGATAGGATCAAGCTTCCAAGACCCACGGCCCAGCAGGGCTGAATACGGCGAGATGGCTTACTGGTTGATGAAAAGTGAGCCTGATGTGTTTGGCATCAGCCATCTTGAGAACGAAGGCACCACACTCTGGGACGGCATCCGCAATTACCAGGCGCGCAATTTCATGCGCAGCATGGCACTCGGCGATCAGGTTTTTTTCTACCACTCCAACACCAAGCCACCAGGCATCATTGGCCTGATGGAGGTGATCGAAACGGGACTGACCGACCCCAGTCAGTTCGATCCGACCTCGAAGTACTTCGATCCGGCCTCGAAACCGGAAGCCCCTCGCTGGGATTGTGTCCGCCTGGCCTACCGGCGCACCTATCCCCAGCTGCTCAGCCTGGACGAACTGCGCAGCAGCTTCGATGAGCAGGAGCTGCCTGTGGTGCGCAGGGGCAATCGCCTCTCGATCCTGCCGGTCCCGGCTGCCACGGCCCTGCGGCTGCTTGAACTGCTGGATCCCGGCCGATGAACACGGAGCCCCGAGGATGCGGGGCCTGGCTGGCGGATGGAGCCGCAGAGGGCCTGGCCGCGATTCAGGCGGTGCGGGGCTGGCTGAGGCAGGGACGCAGGGCCTACCGGCGGGCACCCTGGCTGTTCAGCGGATTCACACTGGTGGGCGGCAGTGCTCAACTGCTGGGCCAGACGGTGCAGAACCGGGCCAGTGATGCCCTGGCCGTGGCGGAGGAACCCGTGCTGGTCTCGATGGGTCTCGTACTGGCGGGGTTATCACTCAGCGTGGGCAGCCTTCTCTGGCTGAATGTCGGGCTGCTGGGGGGTGCCTCGATTGCCCTGGGAGGAAGGACGCCGCGGCTGGCCGAATTGACCCGCTGGCGGACCGCAGCCATGGGCCGTCTTTTGGGGGTGGAGCTGCTGCTGCTGGTGCTGAGCCTGCTGATCATGGCCACAGCCGGGCTGGCTGCGGGGCTGGTGAGCCTGATCCACCCGCTGCTGGCTCTGGTGCCACTGCTGATCGGCGCCGCGCTGATGCTAGCCCTGTTCGTGACGCAGATCTTCCACTTGCCGCTGGCCGCTGCCGGTGGCCTCTCTCCTGTGGCCACCTTCCGCTACGGGCGAACCCTGGTGCCATCCCATGGCTGGCATCTGCTCGCCCTGAGCATCAGCCTGATCCTGATCGTGCTGCTGCCCCTGGGCCTTGCCCTGCTGATCGCCTGGCCCCTGGCCGCAGGGTTGCTGGTGGCCTGGCCCCTGGCCATCTGCAGCCTGACCGCCAGCTACCAGGAGATCGTTGGCGCCGAAGGCCCGGGGGTCCTTGACGGCGGCGCCTGATCGGGCCTCCCCTCTGCCGCCCGCTGGAACATGTTGGCCACGTAGCAGCGGGTGACTGCCCGGCTCTGGACGCCGTTCTGCACAAGAAAGCCAGCCAGCGCCGCCTGAATCAGGCGGTACTGGTCCCAATTTGGGTGGGCGTCGATGAACTGAGCCATGGAAGTGAGCAATGCCTCGGGGACCTCAGCCCGAAAACTCACCACACCGGTGTCCGACTCGGCCTTGGCGACCGGAGCGGACGCAGTGACGGCAGCGGTCATGACCGGAGCAATGTCCATGGACGGGTTGAGCTGGTGATGTCATCCACTTCTCCACAGCGCCGGGGCCGCGTCAAATCGGGGACCTAGCGGGGCGGCAGCTCCTTCCAACCCTGAGACTGGCTGCCGCGCAGGGGCAAGGCACGCCCGCGACCTCGGCAAGTTATGGGCTTGAAGCTGAACTGGAAGCCTGTCAAGGGGAGAGGCCGCCAAAGCCGAGTTCTCCCCAGGCCTGAGCCAGCGCAAAGAGCGAAGAACCTGAACCTGTGGAAAACCTGTGCAAAAGGCTGGTCCGACGCAACCGTGCCTGGGGAGGAGCCCGGCAATCAGCAGTGCTGATCGCCCCCCAATCCCGTGCTCTGTCTCACAGGGGCAAGGGCTCCAGCGCCTTCGCCAGCTCAAGGCCCGCACCTGGCGCCCAGGCGCCCTCCCATCCCCTCAGCCCGGGAGAAGGGATGAGGATGCAGCGCAGGTGCCAGTGGCCCGGGTTGCCATCAAGGCCCAGCCACCAGCCGTCGCGCTCGAGCTCAAGGCTGATCAATTCCTCTTTCATCAGCTGATCGGCGATGGCGCCGAGTTGCTCCAGCAGTCTGAGGAGGCCGGCGCGCAGGCTGCTGGCCTCTACAGCGGTGAGCTCCACCGCCCAGTCGGCTCCGCCGATCAGCAAAGGGAACGGGTCCTTGGAAGGATCCCAGACCAGCCTCCAACCCTCCGCTTCGGCGCTGTACCCGCTGGGAGTCAAGGACTCAGCCGGGCAGCAAGTCGGGCTGGTCCTGCTCGTCGCTGAGCTCAACGATCGCCCGCTGCACTGGCTTCACCATTGAATCTTCGAGCAAGCCATCGAAATCATCGAAGCGGCGTTGCTTGGCGCGGAAAGCGATCCGAACAGTGGTCAGGTAACGGTTGCTCGACTGACCGATCAGACTTTCAGCCCGCTGGGCCAGTTCCTTGGGATGAACAGTCGGACCGGTAAACATCGAATCAAACCCATTTCCATCACCCTAGTTCAGCTGCCGCCTGGGCCCCATCCATGGCCGTGACCGGCACCCTGGCGATCGACCTGGGGAGCAGCACCACGGTGCTGGCTTTTCAACCCAGCTCGGGCGGAGCGCCGGAGCTGCTCGCCATTCCACCCTTCAGCAGCAACGATCTCTGTGTGGTTCCCAGCCTGATCTGGCTCGCGAACCCCCAGAGCGATCAGCCCCTGATCGGCCGCCAGGTGCTTGATGCCGGCCTGGCATTCAGTGGCGGCGAAGGCCTCTGCCGCGACTTCAAACGCAGGATCGGTGCCCTCGCAGGCGAGTCCGGCCCGGCGGCGGCGGCAGGAGCCAGCGGCGAACCGCTCACACCGGAGCAGGCCGGCAGCCTGCTGATCACCCGACTGTGGCAAGCCCTGCCTGCTTCGGTGCTGCCCACCCGACTGGTGCTGACCGCCCCGATCGAGGGGTATCGGGGCTACCGCCAGTGGCTGCAACAGCTGAGCAGCCAGATTCCCGTTGAAGAGGTGGCCCTGGTAGACGAACCCACGGCGGCAGCCATCGGGGCGGGCCTGCCGGCAGGCAGCCGGGTGCTGGTGGTGGATCTGGGTGGCGGCACGATCGATCTCTCGCTCGTGGCCCTCCAGGGCGGTGAAGGACGAGCGGCACCGATCGCCCAGTTACTGCGCTTCGGCGGCCGGGATCTCGATGGGGGTCGCCAGGCCCTGCGCTGCGCGGAAGTGATCGGCAAGGCCGGCTGCGCCCTCGGTGGCCGCGACATCGACCGCTGGATCGCCATGAGTCTCGCCCCGGACCTGGGAGAGGACCCCAGCCTGCTGGAGGTCAGCGAGCGGCTCAAGTGCGGCCTGAGCGAGGCCGAGGATGTGACAGGCATCTGGAGCTCAGCGGGGGCCGAAAGCCGCGTCCTGCGCCTTGATCGGATACAGCTTGATCGGCTGCTGCGCGAGCGGGGGCTGCTGGAGTTGCTCGACGACCTGCTGGAGCGGGTGCTGGCAGCGGCGCGGGCAAAAGGACTTGACCGAGAGCAGATCGATGCGGTGCTTCCGGTGGGGGGTACCAGCCGCCTGCCCAGCATCCGCCAATGGCTGGCGGACCGCTGTGGCTCCATCCCTCTGCGCAACCAGCGGCCTGTGGAGGCGGTGGCCCTCGGGGCCCTCGCCCTCACGCCGGGGGTGCGGCTCAAGGACGTGCTGGCCCGGGGGGTGTCGCTGCGCTGCTGGGATCAGCGCGGCGGGGAACATCGCTGGCACCCCCTGTTCCTCGCCGGTCAGAGCTGGCCCACCGACCAGCCTCTGGAACTGGTGCTCAGCTGCAGCCGCGATGGTCAGAGCAGCCTGGAGCTGGTACTCGGTGAGCCGGTCGAGGAGGAACGCAGCGAGGTGGTCTTCATCGACGGGCTTCCCCAGGTGCGGCGGCGCCCTGCCGGCGAAGCCAGGACAGAGCCATGGAGCCTGCAGCCGCTCCCTGTGACCCTCGACCCGCCCGGGACCTGCGGCATCGATCGGCTGCGGCTCCGCTTCAGCATCGACGCCGAGGGGCAGTTGCTGCTGGAAAGCGAAGATCTGCTCGGCGGAACCATCACGGCTGCCAGGGTGCTCGGCCCGGTGCGCTGAACAGTGCTGCCGCTGCCACCGGCCCACGGCAGTGGACGACGCGGCGGCTGCCCCCTGACCTTGTTTGCCGGGCCCCTCTGTCCATAGAACTGGGATATAAATCTGAATTCCCCTCTTGGCCATTCGCCGCCACAGGCTTCCGCGCTTCTGGCTGGCTCTCACCCTTGGCCTGGTGGCAGCTGGGGTCGGAGGTGCCTGGTGGTGGGAATCCCAGTTGCCGCGCCGGCTGGAGAGAGCCGCGAACGAGGGGCGATTCGACGACTGCATCCGCTACAGCGATCAGCTGGCTTCTCTGCGCTGGTTGAGCGGACGCGCACCGGCGGAGCAGGGCCGCTGCCGCCGGGCCAAAGCTGAACAGCTCTGGCTGCAGCAGAAGCCCGAGGAGGCTCTCAAACTGCAACTGCTGCTGGCCAATTCAGCAGCGGGCACCGAGGCCGACCGGCAGCAGTTGCTGGCCTGGCAGCAGGACCTCAAGGACCGGGCCCTCTCCCGCTTCCAGCAGGGGGACCTGGAGGGGGCCCTCGCCCTGCTCAAGCCGATGGGAGAGCACCACCGGCCCGACGGCTCCGCTCTCGGCGACAGCCTGCGCGAGTTCTGGGCACGCAACCAACTGCAGCAGCAGCGGGCCGTGAAACTGGCAGGTGAGAAACGCTGGTGGGAAGCTCTCGACGCCCTCAATCGGATCGATCACCCCTGGTGGACAACCGCGACGGCGCCCCTGCGGCAGCAGGTGGATCAGGCGATCGTCGGGCTCAGGAGCAAGGAACAGGAGCACCACAGCCACGGTGAGCAGCCACTCGACAGCGTGCCCATCGCCAACCTCGATGCCGCCGTCCAGCGCCAGCTGGCCACAGGCGTCGACGAGTGGACCGCCTTCACCAAGGCCTGCGCCGAGATGGGCGGACGGGTGGTGGAGTCGGGACCGGAGACCACCTGTCGCCGCTGAAGACCGCAGTGCCATCCCCATCCCTTGGGCCATGACAGGATTGGGCCTCCCTCAGCGTCCCCGCGCATGAAGCCTGGAGAACAGGTCAAGGTCTGCCAGAGCGTGGTCGTCTACACCCACCCTGAGCACCGCGGCAAGGCCTTCGATCTGCTGGGACAGCAAGGTGAAGTGCAACAGGTGCTCGACGACTGGAAAGGCAAACCGATCAGTCCCACCCTGCCGGTGATCGTGGCGTTCGGACGTTTCCGGGCACACTTCCGCCCCGACGAACTTGAAACGGCGGGCTGAACGGCCAGGCCCAGACCATCGGGGCTGGAGAACCCAGCTCAACCTGCACGGATCAGGAACACTCCGTCTTCTCCGTCGGTCTGGCGCAGACAGAGCTGGATCGACTCCTGCCTGCTTGTTGGAACAAGGCGTCCACAGAAATCGGGCTGAATCGGCAGTTCCCGATGGCCACGGTTGACCATCACCAGCAGTCGCACCTGATCGGGACGTCCCCAGGTGTGCAGGGCCTCCAGGGCCGCCCGCACCGTGCGCCCGGTGAAGATCACGTCATCCACCAGCACGAGCTGGCGACCTTCGATGTCGGAGGGCAGGTGGGTGGCTTCCACCAGCCGGGTGCCGACCCGCTCCAGGTCATCGCGGTGGAACGTGGGATCGAGGCTGCCCTGCTGGATGGGGTGACCGCAGAGCTCCTGAAGTTGCTGGGCCAGCACCCGGGCCAGAGCCACCCCACGGGTCGGGATGCCCAGCAGCAGCAACTGGCGGCTGTCCACGACTCCTTCGAGCACCTGGGAAGCAAGGCGGCGCACCGTGCGGGCAAGGTCGTCGGCGGAGAGGATCTCAACCCGCCGCTGATCGGATGACGGCACCAAGGGAGTGTTCACGAGGAACCGAAGTTGGTCATTCCATCGTATGGAGGCGGGAATGTTCCCAAAAGCTGACGCCCCCAGACCGGAGTCGGGCTCAACGACCTGCGGGAGTAACTTGACCTTGGAAGACGCTTGAATGACCATTCGGGAAGTCAGGGTGAGCGCAATTCCCAGCTTCAGACCTCCAAACCTTTCATCCGGCCGGGAGTCAGCTTCGGGGCCTGATCGCGATGGCGAAATCGCCCCTGTGGTTCTGGCCATCCTTGATGGCTGGGGCTTTCGGGAAGACGCACGTCACAACGCGATCCAGTCGGCCAGCACACCAGTGATGGATGCCCTCTGGGAGGCCTATCCCCACACCCTGATCCAGGCCAGCGGCGGAGAGGTGGGTCTGCCTGACGGCCAGATGGGCAACTCTGAAGTTGGCCACCTCACGATTGGCTCCGGCCGGATCATCCGTCAGGAGCTGGTGCGGATCGGCAAGGCAGTACGCGATGGCAGCCTGGCCGCCAACCCTTCCCTGAACGAGCTTGCTGATCAGCTTCTGCGTGAGGGCGGCACCCTCCATCTGCTCGGGCTCGGCTCCGATGGCGGCGTGCACAGCCACATCGGCCACCTCGGAGGCCTGCTGCAATGGGCCGCCTCGCGGGGCCTCAGCGACGTCTGCATTCATGTGATCACCGACGGGCGCGACACTCCTCCCCAGAACGCCATTTCCTACCTGGAGTGCATCCAAGCCCAGGTGGAGGCAGCCGGGGTCGGGCGGATCAGCACCATCTGCGGCCGTTACTGGGCCATGGATCGGGACAACCGCTGGGATCGCACCGAGAAGGCTTACCACCTTCTGAGCGAAGCCGGTGAGATCAGCCCGCTCTCCTTCCGGGAGGCCATCCAGGCGGCCTACAGCGAAGGGATCAATGATGAATTCCTCGAACCGCTGCGCCTCGCCCCTGGCCACCTGAAGCCCGGCGATGGGTTGATCTGTTTCAATTTCAGGCCCGATCGGGTGCGCCAGCTGATCCGTTCACTGGTGCTCGACGACTTCGATGAATTCGAGCGCAAGCGCATCAGTCCCCTGCATGTGGTCACCTTCACCCAGTACGAACTGGGCCTGCCGGTGGCGGTGGCATTCCCACCCGAATCCCTCGACGGCCTGCTTGGCCAGGTGGTCTCAGCCCACGGTCTGCGTCAGCTGCGCACCGCCGAAACCGAGAAGTATCCCCACGTCACGTACTTTCTCAACGGCGGTATAGAGCAACCCTTTCCCGGCGAAGATCGCCAGCTCGTGCCATCCCCACGCGTGGCCACCTATGACCAGGCGCCGGCCATGTCAGCCGACCAACTAACCGACAACTGCATCGCCGCCCTCAACAAGAGGGTTTATTCCCTGGTGGTGATCAACTACGCCAACCCAGACATGGTTGGGCACACCGGCCGCATGGACGCCACCGAGCAGGCCATCACCACCGTGGACCACTGCATCGGCCGCCTGGTTGAAGCAACCAACCGGCTGGGCGGCACCGTACTTATCACCGCCGACCACGGCAATGCCGAGCTGATGGAAGGGGAGGATGGCCGCCCCTGGACGGCTCACACCACCAACCCGGTGCCGGTGATCCTGGTGGAGGGCGAAAAGCGCAGGATTGGGGGACATGGGGCCGCGCCCCAGCTGCGTCAGGGTGGTGGTCTGGCCGACATAGCTCCCACCCTGCTACAGATCCTGGGACTGCCCCAGCCGGAGAGCATGACGGGCAGTTCCCTGGTGGAACCCCTGGGACTGGCCAGCCCCAAAGCCTCCTTCGCAGAAGCCCTCCAGGTCTGAGCAGTTAGTTAGGTTGGCAGGATGATCACAACTGTTCTCTCCTGGGTCTGGTTCGCCGTCGGCGTGCTGCTGATTGTGAGTGTGCTGCTCCACAGTCCCAAGGGGGATGGAATGGGCGGCCTGGCCAGCAGCGGCGGTTCGATGTTCAGCAGTGCCCGCAGCGCCGAAGACACCCTCAACCGGATCAGCTGGACCTTGCTTGGGTTGTTCCTCGGCTTGGCGATAGTGCTCAGTGCCGGCTGGTTGCGCTGAGGTTGCCTCTTCAGACCAGGCTTCCAGCTCCCGTTCCCTCCGCCTCAATGTCCTCCTGTGGATCCGATCAAACGCCGAGGAATGCTCGCTTCCTTTGCTGTCCTGTTCAGCACGCTCTGGGGGGGTGACAAAGCCGAGGCAGCCTCGGAGGCCGCCGATCCCAGGTGGCAGCTCAGCGACAGTGAGTGGCGCAAGCGCCTGAGCCCTGCCGCCTACAACGTGCTGCGGCGCGAAGGGACTGAACGTCCCTTCAGCAGCTCCCTAAACAATGAGAAGCGAAAGGGAACGTTTCTCTGCGCCGGCTGCCGCCTGCCCCTGTTCAGCTCCTCGGCGAAATTCGAGAGCGGCACCGGCTGGCCAAGTTTCTGGCAGCCTCTGCCCGCGGCCATCGCCACCAAGACCGACTTCAAACTGCTGGTACCCCGTACCGAATACCACTGTAGCCGCTGCGGCGGCCACCAGGGCCACGTCTTCAATGACGGTCCGCGGCCCACTGGTAAGCGCTACTGCAACAACGGCGTGGCCCTGGACTTCAAGGTCGGCTGAAGCATGCCCGCCTCGGCCGGGCAGATGATCACAATAAAAAAGGAGGGTGGTCTTGCCACCCTCCTGCAGAATCGATCCCGATGGCGGAGCGTGTGAACGCTCCGCCGGAGAGGATCAGTAGTCGAAGTCGCCGCCCATGCCGCCGCCGCCGGCGGGAGCTGCTTCCTTCTTCTCGGGCAGATCGGCCACGATGCACTCGGTGGTGAGCACCATGCCAGCGATCGAGGCAGCGTTCTGCAGACCGGAGCGGGTCACCTTGGCGGGATCAACGATGCCGGCAGCCAGCATGTCGACGTACTCGCCAGTGGCGGCGTTGTAGCCCTCGTTGAAGGGCATGCCCTTGACGTGCTCAGCCACGACGGCGCCGTTGACGCCGGCGTTCTGGGCGATACGCATCAGCGGAGCGGTGAGAGCGGAAGCCACGATGGTGGCGCCGATCAGCTCCTCGCCGGTGAGGTTGGCAGCCGCCCACTCTTCAAGGGCCGGGGCCAGGTGGGCCAGGGTGGTGCCACCGCCAGGAACGATGCCTTCCTCAACTGCCGCCTTGGTGGCGTTGATGGCGTCTTCAAGGCGCAGCTTCTTGTCCTTCATCTCGGTCTCGGTGGCAGCGCCCACCTTGACCACGGCCACACCGCCGCTCAGCTTGGCCAGACGCTCCTGCAGCTTCTCCTTGTCGTAGGAGGAGTCGGTTTCGTCCATCTGCTTGCGGATCTGCTCGCAGCGGGCCTTCACAGCCGCCTCGTTCCCTTCGGCCACGATGGTGGTGGTGTCCTTGTTGATGGTGATGCGGCGGGCGGTGCCCAGCATCTCCAGCTTGGTGTTCTCCAGCTTCAGGCCAGCGTCCTCGGTGATCAGCTGACCGTTGGTGAGAACGGCGATGTCTTCGAGCATGGCCTTGCGGCGGTCACCGAAGCCAGGAGCCTTGACGGCGGCCACGTTGAGCACACCGCGCAGACGGTTCACCACCAGGGTGGCAAGGGCTTCCTTCTCGATGTCCTCAGCAATGATCAGCAGGGGCTTGCCGGTGCGGGCGATCTGCTCAAGTACGGGCACCAGGTCCTGGACCAAGCCGATCTTCTTGTCGGTAAGGAGGATGTAGGGCTCTTCGAGCACCGCTTCCATCCGCTCGGTGTCGGTGGCGAAGTAGGGCGAGATGTAGCCCTTGTCGAAACGCATGCCTTCGGTGACCTCCAGCTCGGTGGTCATCGATTTCCCTTCTTCCAGGGAGATGACGCCTTCTTTGCCGACCTTGTCCATCGCATCGGCGATCATGCGGCCAACCTCTTCGTCATTTCCGGCGGAGATGGTGCCCACCTGGGCAATCGCGTTGGAATCGGAGATCGGTTTGGCATGCTCCTCAATCTTCTTGACGAGGAAGTCGGAGGCCTTGTCGATGCCCTTCTTGAGGGTGATGGCATTGGCGCCGGCGGCCACGTTGCGCAGACCCGCCTTGACCATGGCGTGGGCCAGGACCGTGGCGGTGGTGGTGCCGTCACCGGCGGCATCGTTGGTCTTGGAAGCGGCCTGACGGATCAGGGCGACACCGGTGTTCTCGATGTGATCTTCGAGTTCGATCTCCTTGGCGATCGTGACGCCGTCGTTGATGATCTGAGGAGCGCCGAATTTCTTCTCAAGCACCACGTTGCGACCCTTGGGGCCAAGGGTGACAGCCACGGCTTCCGCCAGGATGTCGATGCCTTTTTCGAGAGCCCTGCGGGCGTTCTCGTTGTAAATAATGCGTTTGGCCATGGAGAGTTAATCTCTTTTAAAGAGGTAGAGGATGGAGCCGTGGGAACGGCTTCCGTAGTAACGAGGGCCTGACTTTCCCAGTCAAAAAAGATGACTAGTTGACGATGGCGAGGATGTCCTTCTCCGAAAGGAGAACGAACTCATTACCGCCGAGCTTGATATCAGTGCCGGCGTACTTGCTGTAAAGGACCTTGTCGCCCACGCTCACTTCCGGAGCCTGGCGGGATCCGTCGTCGCTGCGCTTGCCGGGACCGACCTGCACCACCTCACCCACCTGGGGCTTTTCCTGGGCGGTATCGGGCAGGAGGATGCCACCAGCGGTTGTCTGGTCCGAATCGGACACCTTGATGAACACACGGTCTCCAAGGGGTTTAACCGTGGAAACGCTCAGAGAAACAGCAGCCATGAATCCATGCAATTGCGACAGAGTGACGCCTGGGGCGCCACGACAACGGGGAGTTGGCACTCGTGCCCGTCGATTGCCAACCTAGGCGGATCCATTGCAGCGCGGCAATCCGCTCTCTGTGCGGGTCACCGAACCCCCGGCGGCGGTTGCGTTGCCGTATGACCTCAAGCTGCATGGCCCGTGGGGAAAGCGGTTAGCTGCAGTGGTAAGGTTGCGCCGCTTAAGGCGGGAGGTTCCCGCTGCGCGAATCCTTTCTCGACTTATGGCTGCTGCATCCGCAACCTCCGGCGCCTCCACCGGCATCAAGGGCATTGTCCGCCAGGTGATCGGTCCTGTGCTGGACGTTGAATTTCCTGCAGGCAAGCTTCCCAGGATCTTCAATGCCCTGCGCATAGAAGGCAGGAACTCAGCCGGACAGGACGTGGCTCTGACCGCTGAGGTGCAGCAACTTCTGGGTGATCACCGGGTCCGTGCCGTTGCGATGAGCACCACCGACGGCCTGGTGCGCGGCATGGAAGCCCTGGACACCGGCTCACCCATCTCCGTGCCCGTGGGTGAAGCCACCCTGGGTCGCATCTTCAACGTGCTGGGTGAACCGGTCGACGAGCGTGGTCCTGTCTCCACCACTCTGACTTCACCGATCCACCGCGAGGCTCCCAAGCTCACAGAGCTGGAGACCAAGCCCAAGGTGTTCGAAACCGGCATCAAGGTTATTGACCTGCTGGCACCTTACCGCCAAGGCGGGAAGGTGGGTTTGTTCGGTGGAGCCGGCGTTGGCAAAACCGTGCTGATCCAGGAACTTATCAACAACATCGCCAAGGAGCACGGTGGTGTGTCGGTCTTCGGTGGGGTGGGCGAGCGCACCCGCGAAGGCAACGACCTCTATGAAGAATTCAAGGAGTCCGGAGTGATCAACTCCGAGGACCTGAGCAAATCGAAGGTTGCGCTCTGCTACGGGCAGATGAACGAGCCCCCGGGAGCTCGCATGCGGGTGGGCCTCTCAGCCCTCACCATGGCTGAGCATTTCCGCGACGTGAACAAGCAGGACGTGTTGCTGTTCATCGACAACATCTTCCGCTTCGTGCAGGCCGGCTCCGAAGTGAGTGCTCTGCTGGGCCGCATGCCTTCTGCTGTTGGCTACCAACCAACCCTCGGCACCGACGTGGGTGAGCTGCAGGAGCGCATCACCTCCACCCTCGAAGGCTCGATCACCTCGATCCAGGCGGTCTACGTTCCAGCCGACGACCTCACCGACCCTGCTCCAGCCACCACCTTCGCCCACCTCGACGCCACGACCGTGCTCAGCCGCGGCCTGGCATCAAAGGGCATCTACCCAGCTGTGGATCCCCTCGATTCCACCAGCACCATGCTGCAACCCGCCGTGGTGGGTGATGAGCACTACCGCACCGCCCGCGCCGTGCAGAGCACCCTGCAGCGCTACAAGGAGCTTCAGGACATCATCGCCATTCTTGGCCTCGATGAACTCTCCGAGGACGACCGCCGCACAGTGGACCGGGCCCGCAAGATCGAGAAGTTCCTCTCTCAGCCCTTCTTCGTGGCTGAGATCTTCACCGGCCAATCGGGCGAATACGTGAAGCTGGAAGAAACCATCAAAGGTTTTAACATGATTCTCGCCGGCGAACTCGATGATCTTCCCGAGCAGGCGTTCTACCTGGTCGGCACAATTGATCAGGTAAAGGCCAAAGCTCAGAAGATTGCCTCAGAAGCCAAAAAGGGCTGATTTTCAACATCCCATCCGCTTCCTGAGCACTCACCTCCATGACTCTCAATCTGCGTGTTCTGGCTCCCGACCAAAGTGTCTTCGACGGCATTGCCGATGAGGTGATCCTGCCCAGTATCTCTGGCCAGGTCGGCATCCTCACCGGTCACGTCTCCATGCTCACGGCCCTTGATGTGGGCGTGATGCGGCTGAGAACCGGCAAGGACTGGACCAGCATCGCCCTCATGGGTGGGTTTGCTGAAGTGGAGGCCAATGAGGTCACCGTTCTGGTCAACGGAGCCGAGCTCGGCTCGCGCATTGATCCCAGCAAGGCTGAGCAAGAGGTGGAGATGGCCGAGCAGCTGGCAGCTGGCTTTGAAGGTCAGCCTCCCAGCACCGAAAAGGTGAAGGCCCAGCAGAAGCTGGCGCGGTCTCGGGCAAGGCTCCAAGCAACCCGCGCCAACTGAGGACTCGGGGCTCACCATGAGCCTGCGGTTTTTCCTCGACTCGGCTGATCCCCTCGCCTGGGATGAGTGGATGCCATTCGGATTTTTCCATGGCATCACCACCAATCCCACGCTTCTGCGGCAGGCCGGCCAGATGTGCCACATCGCTGCATTGCGCTCGCTCAGCCAACGTGCCCTCGAGCTCGGCTGCCAGGAGCTGCACCTGCAGGCCTGGGGACGTGAGCCTCAGGCACTGTTGGACTGTGCCCTGGCCCTGGCTGAACTGGCCCCAGGGCGGATCACCATCAAGGTTCCGCTCACCAGGGCCGGCACCGCGGCGGCGGTGAAGGTGATCGCCCAGGGGATTCCGCTCACCTTCACCGCCTGCTACGAGGCACCCCAAGTGCTTGTTGCCGCAGCTCTCGGCGCTCGCTACATAGCTCCCTATCTGGGCCGCATCCAGGATCTGGGCCGGGACAGTCACCAGGAACTGATCACGATGCAGCAGTGTGTTGATCGCAGTGGCTCGAGCCTGCGGCTGCTGGTGGCCAGCCTGCGAACCACCGCCGACCTCAGCCGTCTGGCGGCGGCCGGGATGACCACCTTCACCCTCTCCCCGAAGCTGGCGGCGGCGCTGTTCAGCTGCGAGGCCAGCGAAGCCGCAGCGGCAAGATTTGAAGATGACGCCACCCTGGTGGAGCGGTGAGGGGCAAGGGACGGGAGCTCGGCCTGCAGCTGCGGGCCTGGCACGAGGCCCGTAGCCCGGGGCTGAGCAATGGCAGGGCCATCGCCAACAGGCTGGTGGATCTGCTCGGGGCCGAGGAGCGTCTCAAGGGGCCCGTGCGCGACCTGGCTGACCAGCCCTTGCTGCTGAGGGCACTCCAGGAAAGTGGGGCAGGCCGCAGCACCTCCGTGCAGCTCCTGGCCCAGCAGTTGGGGAGCACATATGCCCCGGCTGTGCTGGAGGAATTGCTTGATCTGCTGGAGGCAGCCACGGGGGTGGCGGTCTCCCGGCCCCAAGGCCCTGAGACCATCCCACCGGCAACAACACCAGACACACCTGCTGTCAAGCGGTCTCAAGGGCAAAAGCGGTGGCTAGGACACTCGCTGCAGGCCATGGGCCCGGGCCTGGCCCTGGCGGCAGGTGCTGCCCTGGTGCTGCGCTGGCTCAGCGGCGAACTCGACCGCTGGCTGTTCAAGTCCTGGAACTGGCAGGGCTGGCTGATGCTGGCGCTCAGCCTGGCGCTGCTGCAGATCCTCAGCCTTGGCCCCCTGAAGCGGGCGCGGCGAGAGTGGCCCCTTGAGCAGGCCGATGCCACCGAGCCCCGCCAGGCCTGGCGCTGGATGACCGCCCCCTGGATCCATCACAGCCATCCCGAAGCGGTGGTGAATGTGGCGCTGCTGCTGATGATCCTGCGGTCTCCTTCACCGCTACCTCTGCCCGATGTGGTGCTGCGTTACGTGCTCACCAGCCTGGCGACAATGACCCTGGCGCTGCTGGTGGCGGAGCGGCGCACCAGTGAGCGCCGCTGGGATGGAGCCGCCGGGGCGGTGAGCGCCCTGATCGGCCTGGCTGCCGCCTCCAGCCTGCTCAACTGGCGTGCTCTGAACTTCAGCCTGGGCCCGATCGACATTCCAACCTGGGTGCTGCTGCTGGTGTACGGCGCCCTGCAGCTGGGCTGGCAGCTGCCCCGCCAGAGCGAGGACGACGACAGTCGTCCCCTTGATCGCTTGCTCAGCAGCCAGTGGTGGTGGGGACTGGTGCTGGGGGTGGCCTGGGCGGTGGTCAACCGGTTGGACACACTGTTACAGCTTGCTCTGAAGTCGAGGGGAGCCGGCGGCTGAGCGGGCTGTTGTGGAACGGCCTCAGGGGCTGGTCTCAGGTCTGGCGCCCCGCCCCGATCGCGGCCATGTACCGCCCCCAGAGCTCGGCCACCAGGGCACCGCTGGCCGCCTGCGCCGGCCGGTTGTCGTCGTTGCCCATCCAGATGGCGGTGAGGATCTCCAGCGCCGGGGAGTAGCCGATGAACAGCACATCCACGCCGTTGTCGGTGGTGCCGGTCTTCCCGCGGCCATCGGCCACCAGCGCAGCAGCCCGCCCCGTGCCGCTGCGCACCACCCCCGCCAGCAGATCGTCCATCACCGTGGCGTCTTCCTCGCGCAGCAACTGGCGCGGCTGCTCACCGATGGGGGTGGTCACACCCCGCTCCGGGCAGGTGGCAAGGCTGTAGATGGAACGGCAGATGCCCAGGTCGTAGATCTTGCTGACGCCGTGCATCGGCACGCTGCGGCCCCCATTGGCCACCACGGCATAGGCCCGGGCCATCTCGTAGAGGAGGGTTTCACGGCCGCCGAGCATGGTGTTGAGATCGGCGTCGAGGGGGGTGCTGATCCCCAGCTGGCGGGCCTTGCGCAGCACCTGCTTCAGGCCGGCTGTCTCCGCCAGACGCAGCGCCACCACGTTCTCGGAATCGGCGAAGCCCCTGGCCACGCTGACGCTGCCGCCGGCGGCCCCTTGGCGGCAGCCCGCCACGTAGGCCAGGGGGGCACAGGAGATGGGCTGCTGGGGGCTGGTGCCGGCCTCAAGCGCCGCCAGGTAGGGGAAGAGCTTGAAGGTGGAGCCCGGCTTGCGCATGGCCTGCACCCGGTCGAAGCTGGAGCGGGAGTAATCGCCGCCACCCACGTAGGCCAGGATCTTGCCGCTGCGGTAATTGAGAGAGATCAAGGCTCCCTGGGTGAGCCCCACCCGCGCGGCCGGCCCCTCAAGGAAGCGCTGCAACTGCTGCTGGGCAAGCTGCTGCAACTTCGGATCGATCGTGCTCACCACGTAGTAGTTGCCGCCTGAAGCTTTCTGCGAAAGGTTGAGGCCGAAGCGGGTACCTTCCAGTTCGCCGAGTACGTAGTCGCTGAAGAAGGGATAGCTGGAGAAGCTGGATTCGCGGCAGGCCGACGGATCGATGTTCAGGGGGCGCCGCTGGGCATCGATCAGCTGCTGATCACGCAGATAGCCCTGCTCATGCATCAGCTTGAGCACCAGGTCGCGGCGCTCGCGGCCAGCAGTGGGATCCTTGGCATTGCATGGGCTGTAACCATTAGGGCTGGGCAGCAGGCCCACCAGGAAGGCCGCCTGGCCCACGTCCAGGTCACTGGCCGACTTGCGGAAGTAGAGCCTGGACGCCTGCTCGAAGCCATCGGTACCGAGACCAAGATGGGCCCGGTCGAGGTACATCTTCAGAATCCGGTTCTTGCTGTAGCCCACCTCCAGTTGCAGGGCCACCCACAGCTCCCGCAGCTTGCGGCTGAGGCTGTAGTCGGTGCCCACCTCGGGGTAATAGATGCGGGCCACCTGCTGGGTGAGGCCGCTGCCGCCGCCGCTGCCCAGCAGAACCGAGCGCAGGGTGCCGAACAGATCGACACCGCTGTTCCAACCGAAGCGCGCCTCCTCCGAAGCCATCAGCGCCTGGCGCAGGTGCAGGGGATAGGACTGGAGGGAGGGCAGAGCGGTGGCGGAGCCATCCTTGGCGTCGATCTGCTGACCCGAGGCTGAGACGATCTTGACGGGGCCTGAGATCAGGCGAATGCGCGAGCCGCCACCGATGGAGGAGACCAGCAGCAGCCCCCCCACCAGCAGCCCCGACCCCAGCAGGCTGCCAAGCCCCAGCAGGTGCACCGCCTGCTCCAGCGGACTGCGGGGGTGCAGGTAACGCAGGCGCGGAGCCGAGCCCTTGAGCGGTGATCCCAACTGCACCTGATCACCGTGGCGCAGACGGATGGAGCGAATGCGGCGATCGCGGTGGAACAGGCCGTTGGCGGAATTGAAGTCGTCGAGGGCGAAATCGCGATCCCCGGAGCGCGGTTTCTCCAGGATGGCGTGCACGCGGCTGAGGCTCTCCGCCTCGATCGGCAGCTCGCAGGCTGGATCACGACCGATGCGATAGCGGCCCTCTGCCAGCACGGTGCGGCTGACCCGCCGCTCCCCCAGCCACAGCTCCGCCACAGCCTGGCGCTCCTGCAGCTGGCTCCAGGCCGAGCGGATGGCGGCAGGGCGCCCGTGAGACCCTCCGCGGCTCCAGGCGGCCAGAAAACGCCGCCAGGCCCCGCGACGAGCACCGGCCAGCGGCTGCCCGGCGCTGGAGCCAGAGTCCTGATCGGTGGTGGTAGCGGGGCCCGAGGCCGGCTCGCGGACACCCTCAGGAGAGGACGGCTCGACCATGCGGGGAATGAACTGGCGTGCCCGGGGATACGCTACGCGCAGCGATCTCCTCGCCCCGTGCTGCGCCAGCGCGATCCCTGGGAGCCCTTCAGGCTCTGGCTGGCCATCACGATCGGGCTTTATGCGATCCGGGCCAGCTTCGCCGCCACCTGGGTGGGGGCCATCCCTGGCTGGGTGCTGCTGGTTCTGGTGCTGGTTGCCCTGCTGCTGGCCAGCAAGGCCCTGCTCTTTCCCGGCCGTGTCACTGCGCACCGCGCCGGCGATGGGGGCTGGTGGAGCGATCTCCAGGACGACAGGCGCCTTTGGTGGCGCCGCCGCCGCGGAAACCCATGACCCAGCCTCCAGCCCAGCTGCGGTTGCGGGATCAGCCGGGCAAGGTGGCCCGGCTCGATCCAGCCAGGCCGCTCACGATCGGGCGTGAGCGCAACAATCGCCTGTGCATGCCAGAGCAGGACGGACTCTCGCCCCACCACGCCGTGGTGCGCCACTCCAGCAGCCATAAGCGCTGGGTGGTGTGCGACTGGCAAAGCACCGATGGCACCTTTCTGCAGGGTGAACGCCTTCAGCAATGCCGACCCCTGGCCGATGGCGATGAGATCAGGCTGGGACGCAGCGGTCCGGTGCTGATCTTCGAGCTGACCGCTGCTGCTGCGTTGCAGCCAGTGGCGCCTGCCGTGAGCAGCCTCGACATCGGTGGCCAGCAGATCGACCTGGATCAGATCCGATCGGCCACGGTGCAGAGCCTGCCACGCCATCCCCACATCTTCAGCTGGTGGTTGCTGGTGTGCCTGGGGGGCCTGCTACTGCTGCCGTTCCCGTTCCTGTTCTGGCCCCTGGAGGTTGCGGCCCTGGCCGGCTGGATCCTGCTGGGCTCCCGCAAGGAGCACACCCTCACTGTGGTGCTGCGTGATGGCCGCGCCCAGCGTCGCAGCTTCGCCAACCGGCTCACGGCTATCTCCCACCGCAATGGGATCCGCAAGGCCATCGGCCAGAGTCTGGAGGCCTGAGACCCCAAACCAGCCCTCCGTGAACTGGATCCTGCCGGAAGGCGCCAGCCTTGATCTGGAGGGGATCTCCAGCCCCCTTCAGGTTCTTCGCGGGCTCGGTGGCGGCACCCAGGGCCAGGTATTCGAGGTGGAGGTGGCCGGCGAACGGCTGGCCCTGAAGTGGTATTTGCCGGCGTGCATTGCCCGCGATCCCCACCTGGAGCGGCGTCTGGGCGAGAGCATCCGCGCCACGGCCCCCAGCGACGCCTTCCTCTGGCCCCTGGCGCTGGTGAAATCCAGCCAAGGCGCGGTGCAGTTGCTGCGCCGCGGCGAACCGAGCTTCGGCTACCTGATGGAGCTGCGACCCACGGGTTTTGTGGGGGCCCATGAACACGTGGGCGGCCACCTGGCCATCGGCCTGCTCCAGGTCCTGCGGGCCAGCTTTTTCCTGGCTGAGGCCTTCCATGCCCTCCACCTCAAGGGCCTCTGTTACAAGGACATCTCCCTGGGCAACCTGTTCCTGGAACCCTCCAGCGGCCGCATCCTGATCTGCGACAACGACAACGTCGATGTGGATGGGCGGGATCTGGGCAGCGTGCTCGGCACCCCCGGGTTCATGGCCCCGGAGATCCTGATGGGCCGGGCCCGGCCGGGAGCCAACAGCGATCTCTTCTCACTGGCGGTACTGATCTTCCGCCTGCTCACCCGCCACGACCCCCTGCGGGGCCGCCGCGAACTGGCGATCCGCTGCCTTGATGAGCCCGCCCGGCGCCGGCTCTACGGCGAAGAGCCGCTGTTCATCTTCGATCCGGCTGATCCGAGCAACCGACCCGATCCGATCGAGCACGTCGCAGCCCTGATCACCTGGCCGATTTACCCCGAGCCGATCAAGCAGCTGTTCGAGCAGACCTTCTGCACAGGTCTACAGGACCCCCAGCGTCGGGCACTGACCGGCCAGTGGATGGCGGCCCTGGCCGCGGCCCTCGACCAGCGTCAGATCTGCGCCAGCTGCGGCCAGGAAACGTTCCCCGCCCCAAGCGATCCGGCCCCCTTGTGCTGGAGCTGCGGCTGCCCCATGCCCCCCCCTGGCAGGCTGCTTCTACCCCATGGCCAGGTGACGGCGGCGCCTGGTAACGAGCTGCATGCCCACCATTTCGACAGCCTGCTACCCCTGCGGCTGAATCAACCACTGGCCCGGGTGGAAGCCCATCCCAGTGATGGCGATCTGCTGGGGCTGCGCAACCTCAGCGGCCACAGCTGGCAGGCCGAGCTCAGGACCGGCAACCGGGTGATGGTGGAGCCGGGACAAGCCTGTAACCTCGCGCCACTGGTGCGGATCACCACACCGGCCGGGGCGGTCGAGCTGCCCTCCTGAGCCATCTCTCGAGCCAAGATCCGATGCCCTTTCCCAACGTCAGGCTCGCCAACCGGCCGCTGCATTTCATCTACATCTGCGACTGCTCCGGCTCAATGGCGGCCCAGGGCAAGATCCAGGCCCTCAATCAGGCGATTCGTCAGTCGTTGCCGGGAATGGCCGAGGTGGCTCGCCAGAACCCGGAGGCGCGGGTGCTGGTGCGGGCCGTGAGCTTTGCTGACAGGGCCGTCTGGCATCTGGAGCAGCCCACAGAGGTGCAGCAGCTGCAGTGGCTGGATCTGCAGGCCGGAGGCATCACGGCCATGGGCGAAGCACTGGAGCTGGTGGCGGCGGTGCTTCAGTCGCCGCCGATGGAGGAGAGGGCCCTGCCGCCGGTGCTCGTGCTGATCTCCGATGGCCAGCCCACCGACGACTTCGACGCCGGCCTCGCCAGGCTGATGCGTGAGCCCTGGGCCCAGAAGGCGGTGCGCCTGGCCATCGCCATGGGCCACGACGCCGACACGGAGGTGTTGCAGCAGTTCATCGGCAGCGATCCCGGCGGCGGCTTGCCCGCTGGTGAAATCCCTGGCGCCAGCGGGCAGACGCCCCTGCACCGCTCGGGCCGCTCGCCCCGCCGGCCCCTGCAGGCCAGCAGCGCCACCTCCCTGGCCCAGTACATCCAGTGGGCTTCCACCGCCGTGGTGGGCGCCGCGTCGATGCCCGCCAGTCGCATGGCTGGCTCAGGGCCCCAGGCCAACATCCCCCTGCCGGATCTGCCCCCCACCCTGATGGATCCCACCGACGACGTCGGTCCCCTGGTGTGGTGAGCGGCTGGAGGCCAGCTCTCCAGGCCAGGCGCGTCGGCGCGGCCCACCAGCGCCAGGGCCGCCCCTGCCAGGACGCGGTGGCCGTCTGCCGATACCGCAGCCGGGATGGCCAGCCCGTGCAGGTGATGGCGGTGGCCGATGGCCACGGCGGTGAGCACTACCTCCTCAGCGACGTTGGCAGTTCCCTCGCCTGTGACCTGGCCCTGCAGGTGATGGCGGAGCACCTGGGCCTCTGGGACCTGCAGGGCGCACAGGCACCGGGGCTTGACACATGGGCCCACTGGCTGGCGTCGGAGCTGCCCCAACGGATGCACAGCCGCTGGTTGGCTCTGGTGCGGGAGCACTGGCAGCGGCACACGGCCCTGTCTTCAGCTCCGGATCAGGCTCCCTGTTCTGAAGCCACCACGCCCGAGTCCGAGGTGCCAAGGCTCTACGGCACCACCCTGGGGCTGGTGGTGATGGCCCCCCGTTGGTGGGGTTACACCGGTGTGGGCGACTGGGACCTGGTGCAGGTGGGCGCTGATGGGCAGGCCGCACTGCTCAGCGAGGAAACGGCGGGGGATGGCGGCGGCGAGGCCACAGGCAGCCTCTGCCTGGAGCAGGCCGCCGGGCTGTTCCGCAGCGGACTGGAGCCGATCGAGGACCAAGAAGCCAGCTTCGGCCTGCTGCTGAGCACCGATGGCATCCGCAAGTCGTGCGCCACCGACGCAGATTTTCTGTTGCTCACCGCTCACCTGATCGCCACCCCTGCCGCCGGAGCCAGCGAGGTGCTGGCCGCGAACCTGGATCAGATCACCAGCGAAGGCAGCGGCGACGACGTGTCAGTCGCGATGGCCCAGCACGGCAGCCTCTTCAGCCCCAACCAGGTGAACATCAGCGAGGAGAACATCAGCGAGGAGAAAGCGCCTGGCGATCTGCCCATTCAGGCCAGGACCATTCGCGCCCAGAAACCCTTGCTGCTCGGGGCCTTGCTGGTGGCCACCGCCGGCCTCGGGGCAGGCTGGTACTGGCTGCAGCAATCGGGCATGGCCCCTGCCCCCCCAAGAGCCGTTCGGCGCCAGATCAACCAGCTCTGCCAGGGCCCCGCCAACGCCATCGCCGGCACCCTCAGCAACCGGCGCAGCCAGTTCACGGATCTGCGCCAAGGGCGCCTCACAGCCCCGCCCTTGCTTGACGCGGCCGATCTGGATCCTCTCGGGGCCCTGATCGCCAGCAGCTTCGATCCCGCCTCAGGTGGGATGGTGCAGGGGGAGGCCCTCACGGCTCTCGGTCTCTGCCCACTCCTGGCTGCTGCCCTGCAGCGTCAATGGCAACCCCCGACCATCCCTGATCTCCCCGACCGATGAACGACCACCAGCTCGGAGCCGCCCTCAGGCAGCAGGTGCTCAGCGACCTCCAGCGCGGCCGCGGCGCCGAGGGCCGTCGTTTACAGGCGCTGGCCGGAGACCTCTGTGGCGAGGAGCAGATCAAGCTGCTGCCGGCCCTGCGCCATCTGGTGCTCTCAGCCGCCTTCGCCAGTGCGGCCAGCCAGAGCCCGCCCCTCTCCGATACGCGGCTGCTGCCCAGGCTGATGCAGGAACTGGAGGAGGTGTTCAATCCCGCCATCTGCCAGCGCATGCAGAGCGTGGTGGGGGGATTGATCGGCCTGCCGCCCAAGGACGTTTCAAGCTCATCCTCAACCTCAATCCCAGCCCCTAGCTCAGCCCCAGCCCCCAGCTCAGCCCCAGCGGCAGCCATGCCCAACACGGCTGCACGGATTAAGGCAGCGCGCAGATCTGCAGTGCCAGCTCCTGTGACTCCCCTCCAACCTCCTGCCACTCCACCCCTGCAGGCTCCGGCCAGGCGAGGCGGGGGCAGCAACGCCCTGCTCGGTGTTCTCGCCTTCCTCACCGGCGGCCTGGCGGTAGCCCTGGTGGGCGCCGTGGTGCTGCTTCAGAAGTCCCCGCCCAGCACGGTGGAAAGCCCCTCCACCCCCAGGCCCAGATCGGAATCACCAACGACCGCTGAGAAACCAGCCACACCACCCCAGGAACCGAGCCTGCCGGAACCGGAGCCAATCACAGCGCCACAGCCGCCGCCGGCCAACACCGACCAGGCGATCGCCAGCGTTCAGGGCCTCTATGCCGCTCTCAGCAGCAAGACCTACGACCAGGCCCGCCGCTTCTTCGGGGGAGCTGCGGCCGATCAGTTCGATCCCGCCTTCTTCGAACAGTTTGAGCAGGTGAGCGTGTCCAATCTGCAGGAAACCAGCCAGGACGGCTCAACCGTCACCCTCCAGGGACTGGTGACCTTCGTCTACCCCGATGGCAGAGTCCAGACCGAGAGCCGCCGTTTCAGCGTCGACACCGCCACCACTCCCGCCCTGATCACCGCCAGCGACTTCGCGGGGGTGGTCAAGCCCCGTTAGTTGTGGTCCCTCACCAGATTGTCGATGCCGGCAGCTGCGACGATGGGCACAAAAAACGCCCCATGCGGGGCGCCCTGCTGATGGAACACTCAGTCCATCTGTGACACCGATCAGGCTGTGCCGCAGAAGGTGACATCGGGAAACTTGACCTTTGCTTCCTCGAGGGCCTTGCCCTTGCCCTCTTCCTGCCAGTAATTGATCACTTCGGTGGCCTTGTTGAGGATCTCAACCCGCTCGTTGTCGGTGATCCACGACTTGGCTTCGAGCTCGCCCTTGAGCGTTTCCCAGGCATCTTCCCGCGGCCAGAAGAAGTAGGCCGTCAGAGGACTGGGACCGCCTCCCACGATCTGATCCACGGCCAGCGCGACGTTGTCGGGCAGCCAGAGGATCTTGAGCAGGAAGCGGCCCTCATCGGCCTTGGGGGTGTGACCGGAAGGCACCCCGTCCTCATCGACCGTGGCCGTTGCCAGGGCGGCGCTGGCTCCACGCAGGGGAGGACGCCCCTGGGTGGGAGCCTCTTCAGCGGAGCTCACCGCCACGGCCGCCTCGGCGGGTAGTCCTGCGGTGGCAGCGCTTTCGGTGGCCGTCATGGTTTCGGCGCTCAAGGCAAAAAGGCAAACAACTAACGTACCAGTCCCTGAACCAGCCTCTCTGCAGCCCCGAGCCGTTCTTCTTTTCGACATCGACGGGGTGATCCGGGATGTCAGTGGCAGTTACCGGCGGGCCATTGCCGAAACCGTTCATCACTACGACGGCTGGCGGCCTGAACCGGGCCAGATCGACGCCCTCAAGGCCGAAGGCCACTGGAACAACGACTGGCAGGCCTCGCTGGAGTTGCTGAGACGCCGGGGGCTCCAGCCCCTGCCACCCCTCGACGCAGTGGTGGAGGTGTTCAGCCGACTTTATTTCGGTGGCGATCCTGATGGTGATCCAGCCGGCTGGAGGGGCTTCATCCGCAGCGAACCGCTTCTGGTGGAGCGTGACTTTTTCTTGAAGCTGGAGCAGGCCGGCATCGCCTGGGGCTTCGTCAGTGGCGCTGAGCCGCCCTCCTGTCGCTACGTGCTTCAGCAGCGCCTGGGCCTGGTGGATCCGCCCCTGATCGCCATGGGCGAGGCGCCCGAGAAGCCTGATCCCACCGGCTTTCTGCACCTGGCCCTGAAGCTCGGCACCACCGCCTCAGGACACGCACTGCCGGTGGCCTACCTGGGCGACACCGTGGCGGACGTTCGCACGGTGATGGCCGCCCGGCGCCAGCGACCGGACCTCACCCTGCTCAGCCTGGCGGTGGCCCCGCCGCATCTGCAGACACCGGAGCTGGCCACTGCCCGACAGAACTACGAGCAGGGGCTGCTCTCAGCTGGGGCGGATCGACTCATTCCCAGCACCGCCAGCCTGAAGCCAGACCAGCTCCTGGGTTGGCTGGGGACCATGCCCCTCAACGCTCCATCGCCACCGGCGACTTGAGGGCGGCGGCGGTGAGCACCTCATGGCCCACCTCGGTCACGGCCACATCGTCTTCGATGCGGATACCGATCCCCTTCCAGCGTTCTTCGATCTGAGGCTGGCCCTCCGGCACTGCCAGGCGGTCGCTCACGTAGAGCCCGGGCTCCACCGTAAGGACCATGCCCGGCTCGAGCGGCTGGGGATGTTCACCGAGGCGGTAGGCGCCGACGTCGTGGACATCGAGACCCAGCCAGTGGCCGGTGCGGTGCATGTAGAGATGTCGGTAAGAGCCCTGCTCGATCAGCTCGTCGATCGACCCACTCAGCAGCCCGAGCTCCCGTAAGCCCTCCACCAGCACCCGCAGGGCCGCGCCGTGGACCTGCTCGGCGTCGGCGCCTGGAGCCACGGTGGCGATCGCCGCCAGCTGGGCCTCGAGCACCAGCTCGTAAAGGGCTCGCTGTTCGCCGCTGAAGCGGCCACTGACCGGGAAGGTGCGGGTGATGTCGCCGTTGTAGTAGTCCGACACGCTGCAGCCGGCGTCGATCAGCAGCAGGTCCCCATCCCGCAGCAGGGCATCGTTGCGGGTGTAGTGCAGCACGCAGGCGTTATCGCCGCCGGCCACGATCGAGCCATAGGCCGGACCGCGAGCGCCCTGCTCGAGGAAATGCTGCTCGATCACCGCCTGGATCTGGCGCTCGCTCAGCCCCGGACGGGCCACCTCCCGGGCGCGTTCATGGGCTTCGGCGGAGATCCGCGCGGCCTCCCGCAGCCGATCCAGTTCGGCCGGGCTCTTGCGCAGGCGCATGTCCTGCAGGATCGGGCAAGGGGCCACCAGGCCCAGGGCCGCCCGTCCTGTGCGCGGCGCACGATCGAGTTGCTGGCCCCAGGCCTGGAGCACCAGGGGCTCCACGGTGGCGTCGCGGCCCACGCGGAAGGCGATCCCTTCGGCGCCCTGGAGGTAGTCGGAGAGGCGGGAAGCCAGCTCGGCGCGGGGATGGGCCAGATCGGCACCGAAGTGCTCCACCGCCCCCTCGCAGCCCCAGCGGAAGCCATTCCACACTTCGGCGGAGGGATCCCTGGGCTCTACAAACAGCACGAAGGGGTTGTCGCTCTGGTGGGGCAGGAAGAGGGCTACGGCCCCCGGCTCATCGAAGCCGGTGAGGTACCAGAAGTCGCTCTGCTGGCGGAAGGGGTACTCCACATCGGCGTGGTGACGCACCAGCGCTGCCGCCGGAATCACGGCCGCCGCACCCCCCAGGGCCTCCAGGAAACGCACACGACGCTGGTGGAACTCGGTCTGGGGGATCACCATGGGGACAACGCCTCTAGCGAGAAGATGGCATACCCCATTGAATGAACGTGCTCCCATGCCGCGATCGGCCGCGACGACACCCCGATGAATGAGCTCCTGGGTCTGGCGGCCTTGGTGGTGGTCATCCTGATCGGCTCGGCCCTTTGCTCCGGAGTGGAGGCGGCCCTGCTCACGGTCAACCCCCTGCGCGTGCACGAACTGGCCAGTCGGCCGAGGCGAGTGAGGGGGGCCAGGGCACTGCTGGCCCTGAAGAACCGCATGGGCCGCGCCCTGGCCGTGCTGGTGATCCTCAACAACGGCTTCAACATCTTCGGCAGCCTGATGCTGGGCAGCTACGCCGGCTGGGTGTTCTCCAAGCTCGGCGTCGACCGGGTGGCCATCCCCCTCTTCTCCGTGGGGCTGACGGTGCTGGTGATCATGCTCGGGGAGATCCTTCCCAAGGCCGTGGGCAGCCGCCTGGCGCTGCCGTTGTCGCTGGCGAGCGCCGCGGCGGTGAGCCTGCTGCTGCGGCTGATGCTGCCGCTGGTGATCCTGCTGGAGCGGATCATGCCGGCGATCACCGCCGAGAGCGAACTCACCACCGACGAAGAGGAGATCCGCCTGCTGGCCCGCCTCGGGTCCCAGAAGGGCCAGATCGAAGCCGACGAGGCGGCGATGATCGCCAAGGTGTTTCAGCTCAACGACCTCACCGCCCGGGATCTGATGGTGCCGCGGGTGGCGGCACCGACGGTGTCGGGCCATGCCCCCCTGGAGAGCGTGCGCGATCTGCTGCTCACCAACAGCGCTGGCTGGTGGGTGGTGCTCGGCGAGGAGGTGGATGAGGTGCTGGGGGTGGCCAGCCGCGAGAGCCTGCTGGTGGCCCTGGTGGAGGGCCGCGGCCTAGACAGCGCCCTCAGCCTCACAGAACCGGTGGAGTTCGTCCCCGAAATGATCCGCGCCGATCGGCTGCTGACAGCCTTCCGCCGCAGCAGCCATTCGGTGCGGGTGGTGGTGGATGAATTCGGGGGGTTCGTCGGCGTGATCGGTGCCGACGCCGTGCTGGCTGTGCTGGCGGGCTGGTGGCGACGTCCCCAACCCGTCGGGGAGGCCCAGGGATGACCGCAACGGCCATGGCTCCGCCGCCGATCCTCGAGCGTTGTGAGCAGCTGCTGCTGCGCTGGCGCGGCCAACTGTCTCTGAGTCCCCGGGAGCGCACCAGCCTGGGGCCGGAACTGGCCGCCTTTGATCGCCAGCTGGAGCGGCTACGGCGCCGGGAGGCGCATGTGGCCGTTCTCGGCCGGGTGGGAGTGGGCAAATCGAGCCTGCTCAATGCCCTGCTGGGGGAGCCCCGTTTCGCCACCGATCTGGCCCATGGCTCCACGAGAGCGCAGCAGCGGCAACTCTGGTCCGGGGCCATGGCCGGGCCGCTGCAGGTGCAGCTGGTGGATACACCTGGCATCGATGAGGTGGCCGCCGCAGCCCGGCAACGCCTGGCCGCCCGGGTGGCCCTGGGGGCTGATCTGGTGCTGGTTGTGCTCGACGGCGACCTCAGCCGGGTGGAAGCCGACGCGGTGCAGCTGTTGCTGAGCTCGGGCAAACCCCTGCTGCTGGTGGTGAACCGCATCGACGGCTGGCCCGAGGGAGAGCGAAAAGCCCTGCTGGCCAGCATCCGCAGCCGGCTTCCCGCAGCCGCCCGTGAGCTGGAGCTGGTGACCGTTGCCGCGGCGCCCAGGGGAGGGGTGCTGCGCCCCGATGGCAGGGTGCGCAGCGAGCAGCTGCCGCCGCAAGTGGAGCCCCTGCGCACGAGGCTCAGAGGGCTGCTCAAGGCCCATGGGGAGCTGTTGCTGGCCCTCAATGCCCTCGCGGCCGGAGATCGCTTCAACCAGCGTCTCTCGCACTGGCGACTGCAGCAGCACCGCCGCCAGGCCCAGACGTTGATCGGACGTTTCGCAGCCCTCAAGGCCACGGGCGTGGCCGCCAACCCGCTGATTCTTCTGGATCTGACCGGTGGGCTGGCCCTGGACACGGCCTTGGTACTGCAGCTCTGCGAGCTCTACGGGCTGCCGCTGAGTGGGCCCCAGGCCAGGGCACTTCTGGGCCGTCTCTCCAGCCACAGCGCCTTGCTGGGGGCCGCCCAGCTGGCCCTGCAACTGCTGCTTGGAGCCGTGCGCCAACTGCTGCTGCTGGCGGCGCCGGCCACCGCCGGGCTGTCCCTGGCTCCGGCGGCACCGGTGGCCCTGGCCCAGGCGGCCCTGGCGATCCAGACCACACGCCAGACGGGGAAGCTGGCCGCTGCCGCCCTGTTGAACGGGGCCCAGCGCGGCCGGGCCCGACCCGGGGCGCTGCTGCGCCGCCTGGGACGCCATGACCCCCAGGCGCGTCTATGGCTGCAGCAGTGGCAGCTGGAAGGCCGAGAGGCGGTGAATGCCAGCCTGCTGCCGTGAGTGAATCAGCCGGCCAGCCGGCCTTGGTGGCCCTGTTCGGAACCAGCGCCGATCCACCGACCCTCGGCCACCGCACCCTCCTGGCGGGGCTCACAAGGCACTACCCCATGGTGAGGACCTGGGCCAGCGACAACCCCTTCAAGACCCATGGGGCACCCCTGGCCGTGCGGGCAGCCCTGCTCGAGGCGGTGGTGGAGAGCCTGGAGAGTCCCAGGCTGCGCCTCGACCAGAGCCTGAGCAGCCCCAGGGCCCTGGACACCTTGAAGCGGGCGGCGCAACAGTGGCCCGATGCGGAGCTGGTGTTCGTGGTGGGCAGCGACCTGCTTCCCCAGATCCAGCGCTGGTACGCGGCGGATGAGATCCTGCACCGTTGCCGTCTGGCGGTGGTGCCGAGGCTGGGCTGGCCGCTCGACTCCCTGCAGATCGAGCAGCTGAACCACCTGGGTGGACGGGTGGAAGTGCTGCCCCTGGAGATTCCGGCCACAGCCAGCTCCGCGATCCGTCGCCACCCCGACCCGCAACTGGTGCCGCCAGAACTCTGGCCGGTGTTGCTGGAGCAGAATCTCTATGGTCTGCGCACCTGTCAGGCCAGCCGTCCTCCCCTGCGCTGATGCGTCTTGCCCTGGCTCAGATCAATCCCCTCGTGGGGGATCTGCGCGGCAACTCCGCCCAGCTGCTGGAGCACAGCCAGCGCGCAGCGGCTGCGGGCGCCGATCTCGTAATCACCCCCGAGCTCTCGCTCTGGGGTTACCCCCCGCGAGACCTCCTCTTGCGCCCCTCCCTGCTGCAGGAGCAAGGGCGGGTGCTCGAGGCCCTCGCTGCCGAGCTGCCGCCGGAGCTCGGCCTGCTGCTGGGCCTGGTGGATCCGATTGCCGGTCGCGAGCTGCCGGGGTTGTACAACGCCGTTGCGCTGGTGCAACGGGGCAGCTGGCGGATAGTGGCACGCAAGCGGCTGCTGCCCAGCTACGACGTCTTCGATGAACGGCGCTACTTCCAGCCCGGTGATCACGCCTGCCTGCTGGAGTGGCGTGAGGCAGGGCGGGTCTGGCGCCTGGGGCTCACCATCTGCGAAGACCTCTGGGTGGAGGAGCGGGTGCAGGGCCACCGGCTGGCAGGCGCCGACCCGATCGCCGAGCTGGCGTGCCAGCGTCCCGATCTGCTGCTGAACCTCTCCGCCTCCCCGTTCGCCCAGGGCAAACTGGAGCTGCGTCTGCAGCTGGCGGCAGCGGCAGCAGCCCGGCTGGGCTGTCCGGTGGTGTACGTGAACCAGGTTGGGGGCAACGACGAGCTGGTCTTCGACGGGGGCAGCTTCGTGATCGATCCCCAGGCGCGGGTGCTGCGCCAGCTGCCCTGTGCCCAGGTGGCCCTCGACCTCTGGGAGCCCGCACCCCGGGGAACAGCCCCAGCGACCCCAGCCTCCACCGCGCTGCCGCCTCAGCCACTGCCAGCGCCCATGGAGCAGCTGTTCCGGGTGCTGGTGCTTGGGGTGCACGACTATGCCCGCAAATGCGGCTTCCAGCAGGTGGTGCTGGGGTTGAGCGGCGGCATCGACTCGGCCCTCGTGGCCGTGATCGCCGCGGCGGCTCTCGGGCCCGGGCAGGTGCAGGCCCTGCTGATGCCCTCCCCGTACAGCTCGGCTGGGTCGCGCCTCGATGCGATCGCCCTCACCGACCGGCTGGGACTACCCCATCAGACCGTGGCGATCGAGACCTTGATGGGGGCCTTCGACCACAGCCTGGAGTCCGTTCTGGGCGGTGCTCCCCAGGGGCTGACCGCCGAGAACCTGCAGTCACGTATCCGCGGCACGCTGCTGATGGCAGTGGCCAACCAACAGGGCCGCTTGCTGCTCTCCACCGGCAACAAGTCGGAGCTGGCGGTGGGCTACTGCACCCTGTACGGGGACATGAACGGCGGGCTCTCAGTGATAGGTGATCTCTACAAGACCACCGTGTTCCGGCTCTGCCACTGGCTCGACAGCGAGGCCGCCGCAGATTGCCGACAGGCCCTGGGCCTCCCCGTCAGCGGCGAGCTGATCGGCGCCGCCATCCGCACCAAGCCTCCAAGCGCCGAGCTGAGGCCCGACCAGCTCGACACCGATTCCCTGCCCGACTACGACAAGCTCGATCCCCTGCTCAGGGCCTACATCGAGGAGCTGCGCTCACCGGAGGAGCTGATCGGCGAAGGTCACGTCGATGGGGAGCTGGCACGTCGGGTGTACCGGTTGCTGCGCACGGCCGAATTCAAACGCCGCCAAGCGGCTCCTCTGCTGAAGGTGAGTGGCCGGGCCTTCGGAGGGGGCTGGCGCATGCCCATCGCCGCCGGACCGCTCACCTGAAGGACGCTCATCGAAGCGGTCCGTGCCCAATCCATGGCGAAAGCTGGCGATCGGGCGGCCAGCCCGCCAACCTATGAGGAGCTTCTCAGTGGCATGGCCAGCATGGGCCCAGCGGCACCGATCGCGAGCATCGGTGTTCCCCGGGAGATCAAACGGGATGAACAGCGGGTAGCCCTCAGCCCCGACGGGGTGAGGGAACTGGTCTCTCAGGGCCTTGAGGTGCGCGTAGAGGCCGGAGCAGGCCAGGGGGCCGGCATGGAGGACGCCAGCTACGCCGAGGCGGGAGCTCGCCTGGTGGACCGCGAGGAGGCCTGGGGCGCCCATCTGGTGGTGAAGGTGAAGGAACCCCAGCCGGAGGAATTCCCCTTCCTGCGAGGTGATCAGGTGCTGTTCACCTACCTACACCTGGCGGCCTATCCCGAAGTGGGACGAGCCCTGCTGGAAGCAGGCACCACGGGCGTGGCCTACGAAACCGTCCAGCTCGACAACGGCAACCTGCCGCTGCTGGCGCCGATGAGCGAAATCGCCGGACGGCTGGCCGCCCAGGTTGGGGCCCATCTGCTCGAGAAACCCCATGGCGGCAGAGGTGTGCTGATGGGCGGCTGCGCCGGGGTGCGGCCAGCAAGGGTGATCGTGCTCGGGGCCGGCACCGTCGGCTGGCATGCCGCTCGGGTCGCAGCGGCCATGGATGCGGAGGTGTTTCTGCTGGATCACACCCCCCAGCGCCTGCGCATGCTGGAACCCCAACGGATCGGGCGGATGGTGAGCCTGGTGAGCAGCAACAGCCTGATCGAGCGGCTGGTGCCCAGTGCCGATCTGGTGGTGGGCGCAGTGCTCACCCCCGGCAGCCGGGCCCCCACCCTGGTGGATGAGGGGGTGGTGAAGCGGATGAAGCCCGGCTCGGTGATCGTCGATGTGGCGATCGATCAGGGGGGCTGCATCGCCACCAGCCGCGAGACGACCCATACCGATCCCGTGGTGACCATCCACGGCGTGCAGCACTACGCCGTGGGCAACATGCCCGGCGCTGTGCCCTTCACCTCCACTGAAGCCCTCGTAAGTGTCACCCTGCCATACATCATGGGCATCGCCGGACGGGGACTGGTGGAAGCGGTCACCGAGCGGCCCGAGCTGCTCTCCGGCCTCAACACGGTGGATGGGGCGGTCTGCCATCCCGGGGTGGCCAAGGCCCTGGGAATGCCGACCCGCCATCCGATGGCCTGTCTGCGCTGAGCAGCTCGAGAGGCGGCAGGGGACGCCGCAACGCCTCGGGCTGCAGGCCCTCCCGCAGGGCCAGCACCATCCCGGCGGCCTCCGCATAGCTGGCTGCGGCGATCGTCCGCAGACCAAGGAGCTCGGCGCTCACGTTTAGAAGTGAAGGGTTGCCCTCAACGGCGATCAGGGGGATGCCCCGCTCGGCGCAGGCCAGGACAGCCTCACCACCCAGGGCACCGGCCGGGGCCACCACAGCGCCGATCCGGCTGGGATGAATCAGGTCCTCGCCAAAGAGCTCAAGCCCAGGTGATGGCACGGGCCGCAGCGGGATCAGGTTGGGGGCCCGACTCAGGCCCACCAGCACACAGGGCAGAAAGGTGTGACCCAGCTCTTCCGCAGCGGCCAGTGGATCCAGGCGCGGATCCAGAGACAGGGGGGCAAGGGCCGGGGCATGGGCGCAGGGGAGGCCGAGCTGGCGGCTGAGCAGATGGCTGATCACGGCTTCGGCGCCAGCGAGGGCATCCACGCCGCTGCCCTGGCGGTAGGAGGCCAGGGCCTCACTGGAGGGGTCATCGGGGAACCGGGCCACCACGGCGATGGCGGTGGCACCGGCCTGGCGCAGGCTTTCCCCAGCCCGGATCAGAGCATCCGGCCGGCCGATCAGTCCGCTGCTAGCCCCGCTGGGGCCGAGCGAGAGGCTCACCTCCAAGGGAGCGTCGGTGCTGAGCACAGGGCCGATCGAGAGACCAAGGCTGGCGCGGCAGGCCTCGGCCACCTGCAGGTGACGCAGGCGCAGCTCCTCCTCGATACCGGCATCGAGCAGCAGCCCCACCCGCTGAGACGCCACGGGCGCCAGGGCCAGATCACCGGCCGCAAAGCGGTTCAGAGCCCAGCCCTCCACGTAGTGGATGCGCGGGTCGCTCCAGTAGAGAGCCGCCGCATTGAGGGCGTTGGGATGGGTGATCAGGCAGCCGGAAGCGGCCGCCAACAGCCGGGCTGCCGGCAGGCCATCGCCAGCATAGCCGCCGATGGCACAGCCGATGCCTGTGGGAATCACCAACAAAGTGGGCAGAGGCCGGCTCAAGGGATCTGAAGCAGGACCGCTTCGATCCGCAACCGCCGCCGCTGCTGGGAGCCATCCGCGGCCGGCAGGACAGCGGTGATGGCCCAGCGCAAAGGTTCTCCGCGCTCAGCCAGGGCTGAGCGCACCTGGGGAAGCAGCGGGCCGGGGGCCGCCTCCAACCAGAAGTCCACTGTCTCGAGCCGGGGCACTGGAGGGAGAGTCAGCGCTGGTACTGGCCGAACTGGATCTCGTAGAGCGCATCCTCCTGGCCAGCCACAAGGTTCAGATCACTGCGGGGGTAAGACACGCAGAGCAGGGCAAAGCCCTCGGCCTGCAATGCGGCCTTGACACCCATCGCATCTGGCTGGTGCACCTCCCCTTGGCGTAAGCGGCCCGCACAGGTGGTGCAGACCCCGGAGCAACAAGAGCTGGGCAAGGGAACACCAGCCTCCTCCGCCGCCGCGAGAACGGTCTGATCGGCCCGGCAGGAAAAAGTGTGAGTGACGCCGTTGAGCTCGGCGATCACGGTGAAGCTGTCACTCATGGCGTGGTGGAAACGCGGCAGGGGCCTGTCGCGGAGCGTGGACGGTTTCAGGAGGCGACCGCCTGTCGAGCGGATCACCCCTCCATCTTCTCGGACGGCGTGGCCCCATCGAGTGGCAGCTCCAGCCACTGGCCGGGATGGGGCGCCAGGTATTCCGGCGGCTGGGGTTCGCCGGGGCCGCAGGCTGGAGCCGTGAGGCAGAGGTCAAAACTGATCGAGAGTCGCAGGTCCTCCTCTTCCTCGCTTGGCAACACGGCGTGGTCGGTGCTGGACGGAAATAGAACCAGCAGACCCGCCTGCGGGGCGAGATCGTGCCAGCCGGCATTGAGGGGATGGTCCGGAGCGAGCGGGCCGTCGTGGCCGACAGCCAGGCCAGGCACCAGCTCATTGCTGCGGCGTCCATCGAACAGGCGCAGGCAACCGCTGCGGCCGCTGCCATCGCCATTTATGTAATACACCGCGCTGAGATGGGCATTTGGATGATGGTGCCGACCCACCACCTGGCCCGGCTCCGCAACCACGGGCCAGCAGCGCTGAAGATGCAGCCTGATGCGCGCTGGATCGAAGCCAAGGGCCCGCAGGTAGTGCTGGGCTTCGCGGCACACCTGCTCCAACAGCCAGGCGAACTCAGGACGCTGATGCAGCTGCCAGACGCCATGAAAGTCCCCGGTCCAGGCGCAACCTGGATCGGGGTTGGCATTCTGCTCGCCGCGGAGGGCAAGCACCTGTTGAAGCATCAGGGCCGAATCGAGCGGATCCGGCTGCAGTTGAACCCGGCTGATCGCCAGGGGAAACAGGCTGAGGATCCCTCGATCCGGTTCAGGCCATGGCTGTTGCACCACCCACCACTTCCAGGATCTCCTGGGTGATGGCCGCCTGGCGGGCCTTGTTGTAGTCGAGGGTGAGACTCTTGGCGAGAGCTTTGGCGTTGTCGCTGGCGTTGTTCATGGCAGTCATTCGGCTGGCCAGCTCACTGGCCGACGACTCCTGCAGGGAGCGCAGCAGCTGATTCTCCAGATAAAGAGGCAGCAGGGAGTTGAGCAACTGATCAGGACTCTGCTCAAAAACAAAGTCAGATTCCAGGGTCGGCTCCTGATTTGGTGCTGTGCCGCGCTCAACCGCCAGACGACCCTCGCGGGTGGTCAGGCGGAAAATCTCGTCGTCAGGGCTGGCGATGCCCTGGGGATCGAGAGGCAACAGAGTCTGGGAAACCGGCGCACTGCTGACCAGGTTGATGAACTTGGTGTAGACCATCTCGACACGGTCAGTGGAGCCGGAGAGGAACTCGGCCAGCACCTGATCAGCGATAGAGCGCGCCTCATCGGCATTTGGCACCTGATCTAGCCCAGTGAAGGTGGCCGTGATCGGATACGAGCGATTCTGGAAGTAGGTAGTGGCCTTGCGGCCGATCAGGACCAGCGAAATCTCATAGCCCTGTCCCTTCAACTCAGCGAAACGCTGTTCGGTGCGCTTGATGATGTTGGCGTTATAGCCACCACATAGGCCCCGATCGGCACTGACCGCCAACAGGGTGATGTGGCGAAGTGGACGCTCCTGCTCAAGCAGGGGCGTGTTGACAACGTCTTCAAAGCGGAGGCGTGATTGCAGGTTCTCGAGCACCCGCGCCAGTCGGTCTGCGAAGGGCCTGGCGCGCAGAACCTGTTCCTGGGCACGGCGCACTTTCGCCGCCGCCACCAGGCGCATCGCCTCGGTGATCTTGCGAGTGTTCTTAACCGAACTGATCCGATCTCGGATTTCCTTGAGGTTGGCCATGGTGGGGGGACCTCAGGCGGAAGCCAGAAGGGTGGACTTGACGTCGTTGATGGCGTCCTTGAGCATCGCTTCAGCTTCGTCTCCCAGCTGCTTCTCGCTCTGAACCTTGGCGATGAACTCGGGCTTGTTGGTCTTGAGGTAATCACGCAGCTCGCGGCAGAACTGCACAACCTGATCAACAGGCACTTCGTCGATCAGTCCCTTGACGCCGGCGTAGACCACGGCCACCTGCTCCGCCAGGATCAGCGGGCTGAACTGGGGCTGCTTGAGCAGCTCGCGCAGGCGCTTGCCCCGGCCAAGTTGGGCCTGGGTGGCAGCATCAAGGTCGGAGGCGAACTGTGAGAAGGCGGCTAATTCATCAAACTGGGCCAATTCCAATTTGAGAGTGCCGGCGATCTTCTTGATCGCTTTTGTCTGGGCGGCACCACCCACCCGGCTCACCGAGATGCCCACGTTGATGGCGGGCCGCAAACCGGAGTTGAACAGATCGGAGCTGAGGAACACCTGACCATCAGTGATCGAGATCACGTTGGTGGGGATGTAGGCCGACACGTCTCCAGCCTGGGTTTCAATGATCGGCAAGGCAGTCATGCTGCCCTTACCCATGGCATCAGAGAGCTTGGCTGCACGCTCGAGCAGACGGCTGTGGCAGTAGAAGACGTCGCCGGGATAGGCCTCACGGCCGGGCGGACGGCGCAACAGCAACGACATCTGGCGGTAGGCCTGAGCCTGCTTGGTCAGGTCGTCGTACACCACCAAGGTGGCCTTGCCTTCATACATGAAGGACTCGGCGATGGCTGCACCCGTGTAGGGAGCCAGGTACTGAAGAGCCGCAGGCTCAGAGGCACTGGCTGCAACGATCACGGTGTAATCGAGGGCGCCTCGCTCGCGCAGCACTTCCACCACGTTGGCCACTGAAGCCGACTTCTGGCCAATGGCCACATAGACGCAGACAACGTCCTCACCCTTCTGGTTGAGGATGGTGTCGATAGCAATGGCCGTCTTGCCAGTCTGCCGGTCGCCGATGATCAGCTCGCGCTGGCCGCGACCAATGGGGATCATGGCGTCGATTGCCGTGATGCCGGTCTGCATCGGCTCATGCACCGACTTGCGCTGGATGATGCCGGGGGCCATCGACTCGATCAGGCGGGTCGATGTGGTGGCGATCTCACCCTTGCCGTCGATCGGCACACCGAGGGGGTTGATCACCCGGCCGAGCATCGCCTCGCCCACAGGCACCTCCGCGATGCGGCCGGTGGCCTTGACGGTGCTGCCTTCCTGGATTCCCACACCCTCCGCCAGAAGCACAGCACCGACGTTGTCGTCTTCGAGGTTCAGAGCGATGCCCTCGCTGCCATCGTCGAACTGCACCAGTTCGCCGGACATGACCTGCTGCAGGCCGTAGATCCGGGCGATGCCATCACCCACCGAAAGCACTGTTCCGACGTTGCTGACCGAAACGGACTTGTCGTAGTCCTCGATCTGCTGCTTGAGAATGGCGCTGATCTCGTCGGGGCGGATGGAAACCATGGATGGAGATCCCCGGGTGGGGAGACGATGGAAGGGAGTTGGAGGCGGTTGGGGGAAGGGCTAGCCAGCTTTGGCCAGAGCCAGGCCGAGACGGCGCACCTGGCCAGCGAGGCTCGCGTCGATCACCTGGGAACCGACGCTGACGACGAAGCCACCGATGAGGGCAGGGTCGATGTGCAGGTCGAATTCGACCTTGTCGGTACCGGCAACGGCCTGAACCTTGGTATGCAGGGCCTGCTGCTGCTGCTCACTCAGAGGTGAAGCGGAAGTGACCCGGGCCAGGGCAATGCCCCGTTGCTCCCGGTAGAGCACCAGGAAGCGATCCAGAACTGCATCGAGCATGGAGATGCGTTGGCGATCCGCGAGCACCTTGAGCAGTGTCAGGAACGCTGGAGTGATGTCCTTCTCGAACAGCGTGATCAGGGCCTTCTTCTTGGCGTCGGGCTCGAGCACCGGCGAAGCGAAAGCTGCCCGCAACTCTGGTGAGGCATGCCAGAGCTCAAGGAGCTCCTTGGCCTGCTCGGCCACAAGTTCGGTTTCCTGTCGCTGGTCGACCACCTGAAGCAGGGCTTCGGCGTAAGGGGTGGAGATGGAGTTGAGGAGAGGCATCAGGCTTGCCCAAGGCTGTTGATGGATTGGTCGATGAAGCGGGCCTGAGCCTCGGCGTCGAGCTTGCCGGGCAAGGAGGCAAGGGCCCTATCGACAGCGCGTCGGGCGGCCTCGCGTCGCAGCTGTTCGCTGACTCTGGATGCTTCCGACTGGAGGTCGGCCACTGCACCCTGCTTGAGACGAGCCATCTCATCGACGGTTCGGCGCTCACTATCTAGGCGCAGGGCATCAGCACGGGCCCTGGCATCACTCCGGATCTTTTCGGCCTTAATCCGAGCATCGGCCAGGTCCTGCTTGGCTGCCGCCAGGGCCGTGGTGGTCTCGAGAAGTCGCTGCTCGGCATCCTGTAGATCAGCAAGGATGGTCGCTCGTCTGGTTGCAAGAATCCCTCCGAGCACCTTGGGCAAGAACCAGACCAACGCGGCGATCACGATCGCCAGATTGATGATGTTGGTTTCGAAAAGATTCAGGTTGAGGCCGAATCCTCCCTCACTCGCAAGAAGGCTGGGGACTGAAGTGAGGATGCTCATTGTGCTGCCAGCAAACGGGTGACGATCAGATCGCCGAGCCGGTCGGCTTCACCATTAAGGGTTTCTTCAGCCTTCTTCCTCTGGCTGTCGATTTCCCGCCGGGCCGACTCACGGCTGCCATTGGCTTCCGCTTGGGCCGCGGCGAGTGCACTGCGGTAAAGACGATCCATTTCCTGTTCGGCCTCCACAATCAATGACTGGGCCTGCTGGCGGGCTTCGCGCAGCTGCTGGCGCAGATCCGCCTCCAGCCGCTCAGTCTGGGCCAGCTGCTGCTTGGCCTCGGCGCGACTGGTGGAGATGTAGCTCTCACGCTCCTCGACGGTCTTGCCGACAGGGCGGAAAAAAAGAGCGTTGAGGATGAAGGTGAGGAGGACGACCTGAACCGCCATCAGCGGCAGGGTTGCATCGAGGTCGAACAGACCTCCCTCTGGAGCACCTGCTGCGGCAAGCAGTAGCCAGCTGGTCATGGGGCGGGGACGCTGGAGGGATCGGGTTGGCCGCCCCGACCTGGGGCCGGAGGGGACGGATAGAAGCTTTGGAATAACGGAACGGGGACCGAGGTCTCAGCCCCAGTACCCCGTTCCTGCCTGGAGCGCTCAGCCGGCGAAGGGGTTCGCGAACAGCAGCACGAGGGCTACAACCAGGCCGTAAATGGTGAGGGCTTCCATGAACGCCAGGGAGAGCAGCAGGGTGCCGCGGATCTTGCCTTCGGCTTCGGGCTGGCGGGCGATGCCCTCGACAGCTCCGCCTGCAGCGGTGCCCTGACCGATGCCGGGGCCGATGGCGCCTAGGCCGACGGCCAGACCGGCAGCCACAACAGACGCTGCAGAAGTGATGGAATCCATGGTGGAACGTTGGGGATGTGGGGGCGCCGGAAGAGCGCGGGATGAAGCTGGCGCCTGGGACATCTCCGCTTGGGAGACGGGCCCGGTTCTGACCGGACCTACGCGCAGAAGATTTAGCAGAACGACCGACCGGGCCTGGGAAGGCCGATCAGCCTGGATGGATCAGTGATGCTCTTCGTGCACCGCTTCACCGATGTAATAGGCGGCGAGGGTTGCAAAAATCAGGGCCTGGATGGCGCTGGTGAAGAGACCCAGGAACATGGCAGGGAGTGGCACAACCAGGGGTACCAGGAACGCCAGCACCGCCACCACCAGCTCGTCGGCAAGAATGTTGCCGAAAAGACGGAAGGAGAGGGACAGAGGCTTGGTGAAATCCTCGACGATCTTGAATGGAAGCATGATCGGCGTGGGCTCCACGTAATACTCGAAGTACCGAAAGCCCTTGCGGCTCAGACCTGCATAGAAGTAGGCCAGAGACACCAGCAAAGCCAGGGCGATGGTGGTGTTGATATCAGCAGTAGGTGCCCCGAGCTCACCACTGGGCAGATGAATCAGTTTCCATGGAACCAGGGCTCCGCCCCAGTTGCTCACGAAAATGAACAGGAAAAGGGTGCCGATGAAAGGAAGCCAGTCTCGGTAAGCCTTTTCGCCGATCTGATCACGGGCCAGATCACGCAGATAACCCCAGATGAATTCCAGCAGGTTCTGGACACCACGGGGATCGCGCTCAAGGTTTCTGGTACCAGCTACAACCAGAGCCAGCAGCGCGCCGATGACGAGCCAGGAGCTCAGGAATACCTGGCCATGAATCTGAAAACCACCGATCTTCCAGTAGAGGTGCTGACCCACCTCCAGCTCGGCGAATGGAAGGGAAAGAGACAACGGAACCATCGAGGGGTACAGAGGTGCCGCTGAAGCGACGGATTGGGTGATCAGGAAATCGAGGTATCGCTGATCAGGGACGGACGAAGGCCTGAAGGAGAAGGGCCGGCTTGTAGAGCAGGAACCCGATCAGGGCCGGAAGGATTTCCAGCTGCGGAATCCGTGAGCAACCCAGAACGAGCACCACCGGAACCAGCAACTGACCCTTTCCAACCCCCTTGGACTCGGGACCGATACGACCCACGCTGCGTGCAAGAAGCCGCAGGTAGAGCATGCCGGAGACCGCTCCAAGCGAGAGGCTCAGGGCAGTGGTCCAATCGAACAGGAAGGCAGCCGCAGGGACAGCCAGAGCTGAAACCAGCAGAGTGGACAACAACAGACGCCTTTGCAGACGCACGTACTCGTCCATACCGTTATCTGGAATGTCCACCTCTGGAGTGGACTCGGGGGATGGAGCAGGCGGAACAAGAGTGGGAACCGCCAGTTCTCTCCCGGCCAGACCACGCAGCAAGGACGCCCGCAGATCAGAAGCCTCCTGAGGGAAGACCTCAGGGGAATCAGGGCCGGTTGTTGTACCGGATGCGGGGGTGGCCTGCAAGCGCGTCAGCAAATCGGAAAAGGCGCGCGGAATCTATCACGAAGCTGTTACAACCCAGTTGTGGAGCCCTTGCCGGCAGGAGCCAGCAGCAGCAGGCGGCGGCGCCAGAGAGTGCGCGCCACCGCAGCCTGCAGCTCAGGCGACCAGCCCAGGGACAACCGGCCGATCGGAGTCGACTCCGGCGCCGCCTCAATGGCCATCAGCAGGGCCAGTTCCTGATCATCGAGATCGATCGGCCTGAGGTCAGGATCGAGCAGCGTGGTTCCCGGCCAGCCCCAAAGGCAGGGGTTGCGGCGGCCGCTGGCCGCCAGCAACTCTTCGTCGTTGTCCCAGGAGCTGATGCGCAGGGGGCCTCGGCTGAGAAAGAACTCGAAGTGGCTGATGTCGGGGTCGAGGCTTTCCACCAGCGCCCAGCGCTGGTGATCGGGCAGGGCCCGGGCACGCTCCAACAGCTCTCCCTCCAACAGGCGGGCCGGATCCCAGACCTCGGGATTGGAGAAGCCGGCAAACTCAAGCCCTGCGCTGGCCACGAAGCGAAACAGGCCTTCCAGGTCGTAGCTGGTTTCCTGAGGATGGAGATACATGTCGGCGAAATTGGCGTCCGCCGCGGTGTCGAGAGCCCAGCGCTGCTCGTGGTGGCGGCGCAGGCGGTTCGTTTCCGGCAACTGCTCGAAGAGAGCACGGACCAGGCGAAGGCCATCGCCGTCGCCGATCACGTCCAGAGCTGTGAGCGCCCGCTGCACACGGTGGATCTCCCAACGACCGCCATCGGCATAAAGAAACAGGTGCAGCAGGCCGCCGGGGCTTAGAAGTTCAGCCAGGGCCTGCAGTCCCGCTTCGGGCTGATTCAGGTGGTGCAGCACCCCGACCGAATTGATCAGCTCGAACGGGCCTTCCCCTTTGAGGTCCAGCAGGCTGCGCTGCTCGAGGCGCAGGGAAGAGCAGTGCCGGGCGCCGCCAGAGCGACGCAGCCGCTCGCGGGCAACCTCCAGGGCGCCCGAGCTGATGTCGACAGCCAGGATCTCCGCTCCTGGGTTGAGGTGAGCCAGGTAATCGGTACTGACGCCGGTGCCGCAGCCAGCATCCAGCAGCCTGGCTGGCGGGCCCGACTCAGGCAGGCGGCCCGTGCAGGCACTGCTGACGCAGGGATAGCTCCAGCGCCAGTTGTAGCCGGGTGGAGGTCCGTCCTGAAGTGGATCCCCCGGGTAGGGGAAGCGGTCGTAGAAGGCGCTGACCACCGGTGTGGCGGCATCGGCGGAGCCAGGGTTCATCGTCGAAGGGATGGAATCCATGGGGAGCTTTTCATGGGCTGGGCCCAGCAATGGAGGCCGCTGGACGATGGGCGTCGCTGAAGGTCAGCTGCAAACATTTGTTCATGCCGGCCGGGAGGGCAGGACCCCAGCCGTAACGTGGCTTTGCCCGGTACACGCCCGTTCATGACCGTGACCGCCAGCAGCGGCAGCACCAGGGTCAGCCCCCAGCTCTACGACACCCTGCCGCTCTCCAGCGTCCGTCAGGCGGAGCAACAGGATCGCTTCCCCGAGAAGGTGGAGCTGGAAACTCTTCTCAACTTCTACCGAAGCGGTTCGGCCCGAGTTGAGGCGGCTCGACTCATCTCCGCCAATGCCGACGCCATCGTCGCCAAGGCCGCCAACCGGATCTTCGCCGGGGGCACGCCGCTGTCCTATCTCGATGCGCCCCTGACCCCCTTCAACGTGGGTTCTCTCGAGAGCGAGACACTGGCCAGCGACCAGGTGGCAGCCGCTATCTCAGTGCGTACGTTCGCCCAGGGCAGCGGTGGCACCGGCCTTCTCGGCCGGATCCTCGAAGGGGTCCAGGCCGATGCCGACGTGCGGGTGGTGCTTCCCCCCGGCTTCAGCCCGATCAGCGTGGCGCGCTACGGCACCGAGCGCATGCGCAAGTCGCTGCGCGACATGGGCTGGTTCCTCCGCTACGTGGGATACGCCCTGGTGGCCGGTGATCCCAGCATCCTGGCCGTGAACACCCGCGGCCTGCGCGATGTGCTCGAGAAGGCCTGCTCCCTGACCGCCACCAACGTGGCCCTCCAGGAGATGCGCGCAGCCGCCGCCAATCTCTTCCGCAAGGACTCGGAGTCAAGGCGACTGGTGATCGATTGCTTCAACGTGCTGCTCAAGGAGCTGGAAGTTCCCACCCCCTCCGCTCGCCAACGCCTGGGCAGCCCCGAAAACCAGGGCCTGCAGCTTCCGGCCATCTACGCCCTGGCCGCCGAATCCCGCCAGCGCTTCGTCATGAAGAAAGGCCTCTCAGGCCGAGAAAAGGCTGAGGTGATCCGCGCCGCCTACCGGCAGGTGTTCCAGCGAGACATAGTCAAGGGATACTCCCAGGTTGTAGCTCCTGTGGAAGCCACCCAGGTGGCGCAGGGTCAACTCTCGATGCGGGAGTTCATTCGCGCTCTTGGGCGCAGCAAGGAATACAGGCGTCAGTTCTACGGACGCTTCTCCAACAGCCGGGTCGTGGAACTTGCCTTCCGTCATTTCCTCGGGCGTGGCGTGAGCACGATCGAAGAATTCCGTCGCTACTTCGCCATCGTCAGCCAGCAGGGACTGCCCGGCCTGGTGGATTCCCTGATCAACACGCAGGAGTACGCCCAGACCTTCGGGGAGGAAACGGTCCCTTACCTGCGCGGTCTGGGTGAAGAGGCCCAGGAAAGCGCCGGCTGGGGATCAAACAGCAAGTTGTTCCGCTTCAGTGCGCCCTTTGAAGGGGCGCCGCAGTACATCACTCTCTACGCGTCATATCGCCAACCTCTGCCCGATCAGCACCCCTACGGCGGTGGCAACGATCCCCTGGGTCTGAACTACGGGGCGATCTTCCCCTCGGGGACGGCTTCAGTGGCCACCAGGTCCGCCCCTTTCAACGACGACACCCGGCGCATCCTGGTGGGTAACGGCATGGCCCAGCCCGGTCAGATGGACAGCCCCCAGTTCCGGGCCTCCACCCCCCGGCGCGTCGGTCCAAAAGTGGTGAGGTTGCAGCAGATCGCCACCGGTGGGGCTTCAGTGCCTCGGCGCGGCGGTCAGCCCAGCATCCGCGGCACAGAATCCAGCACTCAGGCAGTTATCAGGGCCGTGTACGTGCAGGTGCTCGGCACCACCGGCTACGACGGCGAGGCGCTGAAGGTGGAGGAGATAAAGCTTGAGAACGGTGACATCAGTCTGCGCGAGTTCATTCGCCAGGTGGCGCGCTCAACCGCCTTCCGTCGCCGTTACTGGGCCAACCTTTACATCACCAAGGCCATCGAGGTGATGCACCGTCGTCTGATCGGGCGCCCCACTTTCGGGAGGCGTGAGATCAACAGCTACTTCGACACGGCGGCGCGCCAGGGCTTCTACGGCGTCGTCTACGCCATGCTGAACAGCACTGAATACCTTGCAGCCTTCGGGGAAGACACGGTCCCCTACGAGCGCTTCATCACCCCATCCGACCTCAATGCCCGCAGGATTCCCGCCCTGCGCCGTGTCCTCGATCCCTCAACCATCCCAGACCTCACCCCGGTGAGCCGGCCGCAGGTGGCCCCGGTCAGCACCTTCCGCAGCAGTGGCGACATCACGCCTCGCAACCTGCCCGACCGCCGCCTGAACCAGGTGGTGGGTGGCTGGAGTGCTCGTTTCGCCCAAGGCGAAGAGACTCCGTCAAGGCCTGCAAGCAGCTCTCCCCAGAGCCTGCGGCAACCACCCGAGCCCAGCCGCCGCTGGAGCCAGGCCCCGAGCCGGCCCGGCGCCACGTCCAGTGGCTGGAGCGCCAATGCCGGCAGCTCGGCACGGGTGGCCAAACCTGTGGACCGCAACCAGATTCCAGGAGGCTGGAGCGCCCAGGTCGCCTCCAATGGATTCCGTGCAGTGGTGGCACCCCAGCCTGGAGCAGCCATGGCTAAGGCCCTCGACGGAGCTCGCCCCCAGGGCTTCAGCCGCCGCCGCAGCCTCGGCCAGCCCGTGATGCTGCTGCCGGAGGCCGATGAGGCCATGCTCCAGCAGGTGATTGAAGCCACCTACCGGCAACTGCTGAACCGGGTCCCGCTGGCAGCTGAGCGACTGGGCGATGCCGAATCGCAGCTTCGTGACAGGCGACTGTCAGTCTCGGAATTCGTGGCGGTTATCGCCGGGTCTGATCTTTTCCAGCAACGGCTCAACCGCATGGCGCCGCTGCGGGCTGCCTCGGCGGCATACCTCGCCCTGCTGGGCAGAGCTGCCCAGCCCCGAGAGGTGAGCCAGTACCTGGCCACTCGAGGCAAGAAGGGTCAGGTGGCCGCCCTGGACGACATGCTCACCGGCAAGGAGTACGCCAACAGCTTCGGCCGCGATACCGTTCCCTACATCAAGGGCATGGCCACCGCCGATGGGATCCCCCTGGCCACTGTGAACCGCACAGCTCTGCTCTACTCCGGGAATGCCGGACTGACTCCTCCACCTCGCGGGGCGATTTGAGCTTCTACTGAACGCTCGACCAGGGATCAATCCCTTGGTCTCCCCATGAGCCCCCGGACGGAAGTTCGGGGGATTTCTTCATGGAAAAATGATGTGATCACCACGATCATTGATGTGGAATGAAAACGGGAAGCGCCAGAAGGCCTGCAAAGTGTTAACAAACTAAGAGGTCTTCCCTTAGGCGCAGAAAAGGTCAGAGTCGCTGCCAGACAAGGGGTTTGACCCAAGCACACCGCCGTGAAGAACTGTTACCGGCGCCGGGAGGGGTGGCCACCTCTGCCGCAGAATGACTCCGCGGTCAGCAAGCCTGATCGACAGCTCACTCTCCCGACCAAACCGTTGGCGTTCACGTCAACGAAGCGAAGGAGCGAGGGGCATCCCTTACCCACCGGATATCGGTCTCCATTACGGCGACCGCTTGTTTCGAGGCAGAACTGCATGAGCATCGTCTCCAACTCGATCATCAACGCGGACGCCGAAGCCCGCTACCTCAGCCCTGGCGAACTCGACCAGATCAAGTCCTTCGTCGCCGGCGGTCAACGCCGTCTGCGGGTGGCTCAGGTCTTGGGCGAAAGCCGCGAGCGCATTGTGAAGCAGGCCGGCGGCGCCCTCTTTCAAAGGCGACCCGACCTGATCTCACCCGGCGGCAACGCCTACGGCGAGGAAATGACGGCCACCTGTCTCCGCGACGTCGACTACTACCTGCGCCTGGTGACCTATGGCGTTGTAGCGGGTGACGTTACCCCGATCGAAGAAATCGGCATCATCGGCGCTCGCGAGATGTATCGCGCGCTCGGCACTCCTCTGGAGGCCATGGCCGAGGTCGTCCGTGAGCTCAAGAACGCCTCCCTGGGGCTGCTCACGGGAGCCGACGCCGAAGAGGCAGGCTTCTACTTCGACTACGTCATCGGCGCCCTCTCCTGAGGCTTCGCCTCTCCTTGCCCACCGCCTCTTCCCAGGACACATGCAAGACGCGATCACCAACGTCATCAACCAGTCCGACGTTCAGGGTCTCTACCTGGACGACTCCTCAATCGGACGGCTGGAGCAGTATTTCTCCAGCGGCGAGCTCCGTGTACGCGCAGCGGCCACCGTCGGTGCCAACTCGGCATCGATCATCAAAGAAGCTGTCGCCCAGACTCTGCTGTATTCGGACATCACCCGTCCGGGCGGCAACATGTACACCACCCGTCGCTATGCGGCCTGCATCCGCGACCTGGACTACTACCTGCGCTACGCCACCTACGCCATGCTTGCGGGTGACACCTCAATACTCGACGAGCGTGTCCTGAACGGACTCAAGGAGACCTACAACTCCCTGGGTGTGCCCATCGGCGCCACCGTCCAGTCGATCCAGGCCATGAAACAAGCGGCTGCTTCGCTGGTGGGCCCCGAGGCTGGCCGTGAACTCGGCACCTACCTTGATTACATCAGCTCCGGCCTGGGCAACTGATCCCGACCCAACGCCCAACCCGCGAGGATCACCACATGCGCCTGTTCAAGATCACGGCCTGTATTCCCTGCCCTGAAAAAGTCAGGAGCCAGCGGGAACTGCAGAACACCTTCTTCACCAAGTGGGTGCCCTACGAGAGCTGGTTCGCTGAACAACAGCGGATCATGAAGCAGGGGGGGAGGATTCTCAAGGTTGAGCTCGTCACGGGTCGCCGTCAGGTCAACGTCGGCAACTGACAGCTGCTCTGAGCTCTGGCTCCCGACTGATCAAACCTGCAAAGCCCGGCCTTGACCGGGCTTTTTTTGTCCCAACCCCCTTCCCCCGAAGCTGCGGCCACGGCTGAATGGGGAACGTACTCCTTGCGCCAGTCCTTGCCGGCCACCATGACCCGACGCCCCAGGAGCTCTGCCAACTCAAGATCGAGCGACCAGTTGACCGTGGCGGAGGCAAATCCAGCTCCGCCGCCTCTGGCCTGGGCCGATTGGCCAGCAGAAGCCAGACTGCTGCTGGTGATGGTCGGAATCTGGTGCCTGGCCGGACTGCTGATCCTGGGCTCGGCAAGCTGGTGGGTGGCAGCAAGGGAGAACGGGGATCCCGCCTTCTACCTCAAGCGGCAGGCGATCTGGCTGATAGCCAGCTGGGGACTGCTCTGGCTGGGAATGCGCACCTCCCTGCGGCGTTGGCTGCGGATGGCAGGCCCGGCCGTGCTGATCGGTGGCGTGCTGATCGCTGCCACCCTGGTGGCGGGCAGCACAGTCAACGGCGCCAGCCGCTGGCTGGTGCTCGGACCGATCCAGATCCAACCCTCGGAGCTGGTGAAACCCTTCGTGGTGCTTCAGGGGGCCTCCCTTTTCGCCCACTGGAAACGCATCGGCCTGGATCAGAAAATGCTCTGGCTGGGCACTTTCGCGGCCCTGCTGCTGCTGATTCTCAAGCAGCCCAACCTCAGCACCGCCGCCCTGACGGGCCTGCTGCTCTGGTTCATGGCCCTGGCAGCCGGCTTGCCGTTGCTTTCGCTGCTCGGTACTGCCGCCGCCGGAGGGGCCCTGGGGGCCGCCAGCATCATGGTGAACGAATACCAGCGCCTCAGGGTGATCTCCTTCCTCAACCCCTGGCGCGACGCCCAGGGTGACGGCTATCAACTGGTGCAGAGCCTGCTGGCGATCGGTTCGGGTGGGGTGCTCGGTGAGGGATTTGGCCTCTCGACCCAGAAACTGCAATACCTGCCGATCCAGTCGACCGATTTCATTTTCGCGGTCTTCGCCGAAGAGTTCGGCTATGTGGGTTCACTGGTGCTGCTGCTGTTCCTGGTGCTGTTCGGTTTCGTGGGACTGAGGGTGGCCCTTGGCTGCCGCAGCAATCAGCAGCGACTGGTGGCCATCGGTGCCACAACCCTGCTGGTGGGCCAATCAATCCTGAACATCGCCGTGGCCAGTGGCTCGATGCCCACCACGGGCCTGCCGCTGCCGATGATCAGCTATGGAGGCAACTCCCTGCTGGCCAGCCTGCTCACCGCGGGCCTGCTGATCCGCTGTTCCCTGGAATCCCGCGGCTGGGAGAGACGCCCGCTTCGCGGAAGCCGTGACCGCGGCGGAGGGGCCAGCCCCAACCCCGCCCCGATAGGCTGAGTTCCCCTCCGGATTGACAGGCCTGCCGCCGTCCCGGATGACCAGGACACGGATGAACGGCTTCGGCCTGCCTCTCTCGGATCTCGCCCTCTGGAGTGAGCAGCTGCTTCAGCGCTCACTCTCCACGCCAGGGCCGCTCACCTTCACGGTGGTGTTCAGCGCCGGCCTGGTCACCAGCCTGGGCCCCTGCTCACTCTCGCTACTGCCGATCACCGTGGCCTACATGGCCGGGTTCTCCGGACCGGAAGCGCCTGGGCGGCCCTGGCAGCGCAGCCTCAGTTTTGCGGCGGGAATCGTGGCGGCCCTGGTACTTCTGGGGGGCACCACCTCCCTGCTCGGGAAGCTCTATGGCCAGGTGCCCGGGGTAGTTCCCACCGTGGTTGCTCTGCTGGCTGTGGTGATGGGCCTAAACCTGCTGGGGCTGGTGCGTTTGCCACTGCCGGCCGGCCCCGATCCCGAGTTATGGCGCCAGCGGGTGCCCGCCCCCCTGGCGCCCCTGGCGGCCGGCGCCGCCTTCGGTCTTGCGGCCAGTCCCTGTACCACGCCGGTACTGGCGGTATTACTGGCCTGGATCGCCCAGCAGGGACACCCTGTGGTGGGCATGCTGCTGCTCACCTGCTTCGGAGCCGGCCAGGTGATTCCCCTGATGCTGGCGGGCACGGCGGCCGCGGCGATGCCCAGGATTCTGGCCCTGCGCGAACGCAGCCGATGGATCCCGCCGATCAGTGGCGTGGTGCTGCTCGCCAGCGGCGGCCTGACCCTGCTGGCCCAGCTGCCATGAGGGCCCTCAGCCGCCTCGCCGCCTGGATCTCGGATCTGCGACTCGCCATTGGTCTGCTCTTTGTGATCGCCCTGGCAAGCGGCCTGGGCACAATCATTCCCCAGCAGGAGACGGCGGATGCCTACCACCAGGCCTACGACGCCAAGCCCTGGCTGGGGCTGCTTGATGGCGACTGGATCCTGAAGCTCGAACTCGACCACGTCTACGCAAGCAACTGGTTCCTGGCCCTGCTCGCCTGGCTGGGGCTCTCGCTGGTGCTCTGCAGCTGGCGGCGCCAGTGGCCCGCTCTGCAGGCTTCCCTGCGGTGGATCGACTACCGCTCCTCCCGCCAGCTCAGCAAATTGAGCCTGGCCGAATCCCTGCCCACAGCCCAGCCCAGGACCGACCTCGACGCCCTGGCCCAGCTGTTGCAGAACCAGCACTGGCAGCTGAAGATCCAGGGTGATCGGCTGGCGGCCCGGCGCGGCATTCTCGGTCGGGTGGGACCCCTGCTGGTTCATGCCGGCCTGGTGGTGCTGATGGTGGGGGCCTCGTGGGGGGCCCTGGCGGGGCAGCGGCTCGAACGCTTCCTGGCCCCGGGACATGACCTGCAACTCCTGAATCAGCGCGGTGTGAACCAGATGACCCTGGCGGTCGACTCGTTCCGGATCGAGCGCGATCCAGCCGGACGGCCCGAGCAGTTCCGCTCCGAGCTGCGCCTGCTCGATGCCGAGGGTAAACCGCTGCAGCGCAGCCAGATCAGCGTCAACCATCCCCTGCGCTTCCGGGGGATGACCGTCTATCAGGCCGACTGGTCGCTGGCGGCGATCACTGTGCAACTGGGGCGAAGCCCCCTGCTGCAGCTGCCTCTGCGCAGCCTCCCTGAGCTGGGAGAGCAGGTATGGGGACTGGCCCTGCCCACACGGCCTGACGGATCGGAACCGGTGCTGCTGGCCCTCAGCAGCGAGATGGGACCCATCGATGTGTACTCGGCCCAGGCCCAGCTGATCGGCCAGATCACCCCTGGTGGAGAGCCCTTGGAGATCGGTGGCCTGCCCCTGAAGGTGATTGAGGTGATGCCCGCCAGCGGACTGCTGCTGAAGCGTGATCCGGGGGTCCCCCTGGTGTACGGCGGTTTCGCCATTGCCCTGCTGGGAGGTGGCCTGAGCCTGATCGCTACGCGCCAGCTCTGGGCCATCGCCGATGACGATCAGGGCCAGCTGCACGTCGGCGGGCTCTGCAACCGCAACCTCACGGCCCTGGCCAACGAATTGCCGCTGCTGCTGAAGCAACTGAAAGCTGCATCCGAGCTCAGCAGTCCTGTCGCTGGCCGTGGCTGACACGGATCACCGTGTGCACATTGCCGCGGGGATTGAAATCGGCTTCCAGCTGCATCCAGACAGGCTCCGCAGCGGCCACCAGATCATCGAGAATGCGGTTCGCCACCTCCTCGTGCGAAATGCTGCGATCGCGCCAGCCATTCACATAGAGCTTGAGGGCCTTGAGTTCAAGCACGCTGGGGCCGGGTTGATAGATCAGGCGCAGCACGGCGAAGTCGGGATAGCCGGAGAAGGGGCACTTGCAGGTGAACTCCGGTAGCTCAATCGCCACCTCGTAGGCGCGGCCACGGCGGGGGTTGTCGAAGCAGATCAGCGGAGCTTCCTCGCTGATCTGCCGCTCGCCGTAGTGCGGGCTGACGGTGCCCTCCTGGAGTTCCTCGGTGGCGGCTGGAGTGGCTGCTGTGGTGGCAGCTGGAGTGGAGCTGGTGGATGGGGACGGCATCAGCGGTCGCAAGAGGAGAAAAGACGCTCTGCCGATCGTAGGAACGGCAAATCAGTAAAGATTACTGAAGCAGATTCAACCTTTGTTCGCCGTGAACAGCCGTTTTCGCTAGAAATGATCCGAAGGACAAAACGTTGGACGTTACGGAGAGCCTCTGAGCACTCCTGTCGGAAGTAGCCCCCCGCGAGGCGAAGCAACGCTCCTTCCCACGAAGCGGCACCGACCCCAAGGGGTCAGTGATCTCAATCCCTTCGGGCTCCAGTCATGACCGCAGGTCAACTCGTCTACCGGGGTGTCCCATACAGCACCCACCATCACCAGCCCCTCCCCGGCCTTGAACCAGTGGAGCATGTGTACAGAGGCGTTCACTACCGCATGCCGCTGAAGCATGAGCCCCGGCTGGTGGATGAAAGCCTTGATCTTCACTACCGCGGGCACATCTATCACCACCTCCAGCATCAGCAGAACCAACCCCACCTTGAGGCGGGCTGAGTTCCGTCAGCCTCACAGCTGAGTTGCGTCAGCCTGACGCCCCGTAGCAACAGCTACGCCGAAGCCCTGCGCACTCAGGCCTAATGGCCCAAGTGCGCAGGGTCTTCCTTATGGACCTCCTCCTCGCCAGCAGTCACGGCGGCTTTCGCCTCAAGCCCCAGTCGGCCCTGGGGATGGTCTGGCTTCAGACCCATTTCGACGATGCCGTTTGGTCCCATCTGGCCACCGGCAGGGTTCAGGTCAGTCCAAGCTCCGCCGATCGGCTTTGTCAGGATGCCCTGTCCGCAGGGCTCCGAGTCAACCGCATCCCAAACCTTTCCCTTCCTCTCAGCGATCCCTCCTGAGACACTTAATCCGAATCATTGGAGACTCCATGAAAAAAGTTGAGGCCATCATTCGCCCTTTCAAGCTGGAAGATGTCAAGGTGGCCCTGGTTAACGCCGGCATCGTTGGCATGACGGTGAGTGAAGTGCGCGGCTTCGGCAGGCAGAAGGGCCAGGTGGAGCGCTACCGGGGTTCTGAATTCACTGTGGAATTCCTGCAGAAACTCAAGCTGGAAGTAGTGGTCGACGACGACCGGGTGGACACGGTGGTCACCGCCATCCAGGACGCAGCCCGCACTGGCGAGATCGGCGACGGCAAGATCTTCATCAGCTCCATAGGGACTGTCATCCGCATCCGCACCGGCGACCGCGACAGCACAGCGATCTGACGCCAGCGCTCAGAGACAGGCTCAGGGCCTTCAGCCGGGGATCGACCAGATCTCCGGTTTTTTTTGGTCAGCCAGCGGAGAGAGTGCGGTTCACCAGGGCGCGGATCGAGTCGGACGTCACCGGCTCACCTGCGGGCTCGTGCTTGGACCGCAGCCAGAGCAGGTATTCGTGGTTGCCGGCGGGGCCGGTGAGCGGTGAAGCGATCAGGCCCCAGGGCCACAAGCCATGCGTTGCAGCCGCTCGGATCACGGCCGTGATGGCATCGGCATGGGCGCCAGGCTCACGTACCACACCGCCTTTGCCCACCCGCTCGCGACCCACCTCGAACTGGGGTTTCACCAGCAGCACGGCCTCGGCGGCGGCTGGCTTGAGCAGAGCCCGCAGGGCCGGAAGCACCAGGGCCAGGGAGATGAACGACACATCGGCCACAGCCAGGTCGGGCCAGGGGTCATCAGGGCCATAGAGCTCTTCGGGTGTGAGGCAGCGCAGGTTGGTGCGCTCGCGCAGCACCAACCTGGGGTCGGTGCGCAGGCTCCAGGCGGTCTGGCCGTAGCCCACATCAATGCCGTACACCCGCGCGGCCCCATGCTGAAGCAGGCAGTCGCTGAAGCCGCCGGTGGAGATGCCACCATCGAGGCAGATGCGTCCCGGCAGCTGCAGGGGAAAGGCCTCCAGGGCCGCCACCAGCTTCTCACCGCCTCGGGAGACAAAGCGGGGTGGGTGGCTCACCTCGGGTCTCAGCTCAGCCGGCACCTCCTGTCCGGGCTTGTCGAGCACCCGATCACCACTGCGCACCCGCCCGGCACGGATCAACTGCTGCGCCTGCTGGCGGCTCGCGGCCAGCCCAAGCGCCACCAGGTGCTGATCGAGTCGCTGCTTGCCTGCCATCGGGATCCCGTTGGGGTCGACCCATAGATTGACCAGGACGTTGCCACGCGCTGGCCTTGATCGAGCGTTACACCCTGCCCGAGATGGGCAACCTCTGGAGCGAAGAGGCCAAATTCCAGAGCTGGCTGGATGTGGAGATCGCCGCCACCGACGCAAACTGCCAGCTGGGCCGGGTGCCAAAGGAGGCCATGGCCGCGATCCGCGAGCGGGCCCGCTTCGAGGTGCCCCGCATTCTGGAGATCGAGGCGGAGGTGCGCCACGACGTGATCGCTTTCCTGACCAACGTCAATGAGCACGTGGGCGATGCGGGCCGCTACATCCACGTGGGTATGACCAGCTCCGATGTGCTCGACACGGGCTTGGCCCTGCAGCTGAAGGCGTCGGTGGCGTTGTTGCGCCAAGAGCTCGATCAGCTGGCCGCCGCACTGCGGACCCTGGCGGCGGCGCATAAGGACACGGTGATGATCGGCCGCTCCCATGCGATCCATGGCGAGCCGATCACCTTCGGCTTCAAGGTGGCTGGCTGGCTGGCGGAGACGGAGCGAAACCGGGAGCGACTGGAACGACTGGCCCAGGTGGTGGCGGTGGGTCAGGTGAGCGGGGCCATGGGCACCTACGCCAACACCGACCCCCAGGTGGAGGCCCTCACCTGCGCTAGCCTCGGCCTGGAGCCCGACACTGCCAGCACCCAGGTGATCGGCCGCGATCGCCATGCGGAATACGTGCAGACCCTGGCACTGGTGGGCACCTCCCTTGAACGGTTCTCCACCGAGATTCGCAACCTGCAACGCACGGATGTTCTGGAAGTGGAGGAGAACTTCGCCAAGGGACAGAAAGGCAGCTCGGCCATGCCCCACAAGCGCAATCCGATCCGCAGCGAGCGAATCAGCGGCCTGGCACGAGTGCTGCGCAGCTATACGATCGCGGCCCTGGAGAACGTGGCCCTCTGGCACGAGCGCGATATCAGCCATAGCTCGGTAGAGCGGATGATGCTGCCTGATTGCTCCTGCACACTGCACTTCATGCTGCGGGAGATGACGGATGTGGTGAAGGGCCTCGGGGTCTACCCCGAGAACATGAGCCGCAACCTCAATTTGTATGGCGGGGTGGTGTTCAGCCAGCGGGTGCTGCTGGCCTTGGTGGAGTGCGGTATCAGCCGGGAGGATGCCTACCGGATCGTGCAGCGCCATGCCCACGAAGCATGGAACCGCGAAGGCGGCGACTTCCGCGCCAATCTGTCCGCTGACCCCGAGGTGAGCGCACGGCTCAACGCCGCTCAGCTCGACGCCTGTTTCTCCACCGAGCTGCACCGGGCCCAGCTGGATGTGATCTGGGAGCGGCTGGGAATCTGAGCCTGCTGGGTTGGCACTCCCCCCCGTTCCGCTGAGGGTTCTGCGATCAGGCCGTTTGAGGGGCTGGGCGTTCTGTGGCAGGGGTTGCCGGAACAAGGGCCGGGACAGGTACGACCTGGGTACCCAGGTCGATGAATTCACACACCGGAAAACGGTTGATCGCCTGGAGCGCTTTGCGGGAGGTGGTGCGCAGCTGCTCGCTGATCGCTTCGGCGTAGGGGACCTGGGCCAGCAGATCGACGGTGCGGCGTAGGATGCGCACGATGTCACCTTCATCGAGGGAGGTGTTGGCGATCACGTCGTTCCAGCTGCTGCCACGGGCCCAGGCATGGACCAACCCCATCAGCTCAGGTTCCCACCAGGCCGGCACCACCACCTGGGCCCGCTCCTGGTGACGAAGCAGTTCGCGGCGCAGCCCACTGAGATCGTGGAGGGCCTCCTCTGACCGTGGCGGCGGCGGAAAGCCGCTCCAGAGATCCGGACGGTTCACCTCGGTGCTGATCGCCTCGAGAACGGCGGCCAGCTCCGCAGGGTTGAGCTCGTCGAGGCGGCCGCTCATCAGGGCCAGGCCCAGCCACAGCTCGTTGTCGCCGCGCAGGACCGCCACGGTGCGGCCCACCTCGGTGGGCTCCAGACCCTCGGCCCCGGCCAGCGCCCCGAAGGCACGCAGGATCTCGATCAGGGACAGGAAAGTGTCCCAGTGACGGTTGGCGCGGTGGTGCAGCAACCTCTGGCGCTCCTCAATCTCCTCGCCCAGTTCCTCCATCCGGCGCCGCTGCTTCTTGAGCTGGCGGCGGTCGCCCCAGTGGTGGGCGGGATGCTGCTCCAGCTCCTGCTCAAGCTGCTGAACCAGCTGCGCCTGGCTGCGCACCTCTCCCGCCAGGTCGTACTGGGGGGTTTGCATGTCGTGGCGGCGGGCCATCGAGGCAACCGCCAAAGCCAGTCCACCACTGACGTTATCGCCGTGGCGCAGCTCGCCGGCATGGTCGAGGCGAGGTGCCGGGATCGAATCAACCTGGAGGCAACTCAGCTCGGCATGGAGGCTCACCACCCCATGGCAAGGAACCAGGATCCAGACATTCTCATCGGTGAGGCAGAGAAGCAGCGGGAACTGGCCGGAGCCCTGCTGCTTGGCCACGATCACTGCGGGGGTCACCCGAGCCCGCAGCTGGGGCGCTTTCAGGCTCACCAGGGTGCCTTCACTGGCGAACTGAAGCGCGAGGGTGAGCTCGTGAGCCAGGGTTTCTTCCGCCTGCTGCTGCAGGATGCGCTGGATCCGCCGCTCTTCCCGCAGGCGTTCCCGCTCCTTCTCGGAGGCCTCGAATTCCTCCCAGGGGATGTCGGCGGTGGGCCCCGCCAGCTGCGCCAGCTGGGCGCGCAGAGAGGCGATCCTGGATTCATCCTCCGCCAGATCGAGAGTGGCCAGGTACCGCCCGAAACTGCGCTCCACGAGCTGCTGGGCCTTGGCCAGGTCGTATCGCTGCAGCAGATTCAGCACCATGCCGTAGCTGGGGGTGAACTGGCTCACCAGCGGATCGGCGGGGCTGGTGGCCAGTTGCCCCGCCTCGCGCACCCCCTCGAAACGGCTCTGCACCGTGACCACATAGCCCTGCACATCCAGCCCGCGCCGCCCAGCCCGGCCAGCCATCTGCAGGAACTCGCTGCCCATCAGCGGGCGATGGCCCCGCTCGGTGCGTTTGGAGAGGGCCGAGATCACCGTGGTACGCGCCGGCATGTTGATGCCTGCCGCCAGGGTCTCGGTGGCGAAAACCACCTTGATCAGGCCCTGCTGGAACAGCTCCTCGATCAGTTCCTTCCATGCCGGCAACACGCCGGCATGGTGGGCGGCGATGCCTCGGGTGAGAGCTTCGGCGTGGCCCCCATCCCGCACCGCTTCGGGTGTGGCGGCCACGAAAGCGTCGAGCCGGGCCACGATCCGGGCCTGCTCCGGCTCGCTCACCAGACAGACACGGCCCAGGTCGCGCACCGCTTTGTCGCAGGCGCGGCGGCTGAAGATGAAATAAATGGCCGGGAGCATGTCGCGCTCGGCCATCTGGGCCACCACGAAGGGCAGCGGCGCCGCCTCCGGCTGGGGCGGCTTCGGGCTCTTTCCTTTGCGCCGATCCCCCTTGGGGGCCCGCCACACCTTGCAGTTGGGATGCAGTCCCGTGCCCTGTTCGTTGAGCAGGGGGTGCAGTCCTTTGGCACTGCAGAAACTGAAGGCCAGCGGCACTGGCCGGTGGTCGCTCATCACCAGGGTGGTGGGGCCATGCACCCGCTCGATCCAATCGGTGAGCTGCCCGGCATTGGCCACCGTGGCCGAGAGGGCCACCAGTTGCACCGGCGGCGGGCAATGGATGATCGATTCCTCCCAGACCGTGCCGCGCTGGGAGTCGTTCATGTAGTGGCACTCATCGAGCACCACCGCCTCCACATCGGCGAGGGGATCGTCACCCCGGTCCACCTCCGCGTAGAGCATGTTGCGGAAGATCTCGGTGGTCATCACCACGATCGGTGCCTCGCGGTTCACGCTCAGATCGCCGGTCATGAGCCCCACCCGATCCGCCCCGAACTGCTCCCGGAAATCGCGCAGCTTCTGGTTCGAGAGGGCCTTGAGGGGCGTGGTGTAAAAGACTTTCTGCCCATGGGCCAGGGCACGGTGGATGGCGTATTCCCCCACCAGCGTCTTGCCGGAGCCGGTGGGTGCACTCACCACCACCGAATGTCCCAGGTTGAGAGCGTCGATCGCCTCCAGCTGGAAGGGATCTAGGGGGAAGGGGAAGAGCTGATCGAGGGGCGGAATCTCAGTTGGATCTGCGGGCAGTCCCTTCACCGCCTCCGGAGTGCTGTTATCGGCTGAACGTTCTCGGGCCGCCGCCGGATCAGGTGGAGCGTCGTAACCGGCGGTTTGCATCATCCAATCTTATGGGCTGTCCAGCAAGCAGAGTGGGGTCAGTGCAACTGCCCTGGCGTTGACTTCCGCGTGGCCCATGATCCGCTCGATTCCATCCAGCAGGCCCTCAGCCGGGTTCCCACGGAGCGGCAGCGGCGGCTGCGCACATTCCGCCCCGGCCCTGACGCCACCCTCCTGCCGGGCGAAGCCGGCTCGTCCCAGTGGCCCCTGCTCGATCTGGCCAGCAACGACTATCTCGGACTCAGCGCCCACCCCAGCCTGAAGGCGGCGGCAATGGCCGCGATCCAGAGCGACGGGGTGGGCTGCGGCGGATCACGGCTGGTGAGCGGCACGCGACCCTGCCATAACAACCTCGAGACGGCCCTGGCCGAGTGGCTGGGGTGCGAGCGGGTACTGCTCTTCCCCAGCGGCTTTCAGGCCAACCTGGCCGCGGTGCTGGCCCTGGCCGACCGCCACAGCGAGGTGATCGCCGACCGGCTGATCCACCACTCCCTGCTGGTGGGGATCCAGGCCAGCGGCGCCCGGCTGCGGCGCTTTCGCCACAACGATCTGAGTGACCTGCGCCGCCTGCTGGAGCGCGGGGCCCAGAACGAGCCGGGCCGGCGCCGGCTGGTGGTGAGCGAAAGCCTGTTCAGCATGGAAGGAACCTCCCCCGATCTGGCTGGCATCGCCGCGGCCTGCCAGGAGTTCGGCGCCCTGTTGCTGGTGGACGAAGCCCATGCCCTGGGACTGCTTGGCCCCGGCGGCCGCGGGTTGGCCTGGGGCCTGGCAGGAGTGAGCCTGGTGAGCGGCACCTTCGGCAAAGCCTTCGGCGCTGGCGGTGCCTTCCTCGCGTCCGATGGAGTCGTGGGCCAATGGCTGCTGCAGGACTCCGGCGCCTTCCGCTACACCACCGCCCTGGCTCCGCCACTGGCGGCCGCGGCCCTGGCGGCCCTGGAGCAGCTCCAGGCCGATGCTGACCAGGGCATCGCCCTGCTGCGGCGAGCGCAGCGTTGGCGGGATGGCCTCGAAGCCGCCCACTGGCGGCGCCCCCCCGGCGAGGGTCCGGTCCTGCCACTGCACGTGGGCGATGACGCCCTCGCCCTCGACCTCCAGCGCCACCTGGAGCAGGCCGGGCTGCTGGCGGTGGCGATCCGCCCGCCCACGGTGCCGGCTGGAACGGCTCGCCTGCGGCTGGTGCTGCGCCGCGACCTCCCCCACGGGAGCCTTGATCGCCTGCTCCACGCCCTGGCCACCTGGCCCCACGCCCCTTCCCGATGAGCCACCCTCCCCTGGCGTTGATCGCCATGCACGGCTGGGCCGGCGACAGCCGTGCCTGGCGTCCCTGGCAGAAGGCCGCGGCCAGCCGGGGCTGGAGCTGGCAGAGCGGTGAGCGCGGCTACGGCCAGCTGATCCCCAGCACCCCCCACTGGCCGGAGCAGACCGGCCCAAGGGCCGTGATCGTGCACTCCCTCGGACTGCATCTGCTGCCGGCACCGGTACTGGCGGCAGCGGAGCTGGTGGTGTTGCTGGCCAGCTTCAGCAGTTTCGTGCCGGCCGGGCCCAATGGCCGACGCTGGCGCCAGGCCCTTCACGGCATGGGCCAGCGCCTGGAGGCCGGCGACAGCGCCGCGATGCTCAACGACTTCCTGCGCGAAGCCGCCGCTCCCGCGCCGGTGGAGCTGCTGCCGGCTGGGCCCTCCTCCGGGGCCATACCGCCCGAGGGAGTGGAGCGGCTGCGCCAGGATCTGCTCCTGCTGGAGCAGTGCACCACCTTGCCCCCCGCTTTCCCCGCCGGCGCCCGCAGCCTGATCGTCGAGGCCGGTGCCGATCGCATCGTGGCCCCCGAGAGCCGCGCAGCCCTGGCCCATGCCCTGCCGGCCGCAGAGTGCTGGTCCCTGGAAGGCGTTGGCCACAGCCTGCTGGGCAGCGATCTGGTAGGTCCCGTCCTGAACTGGCTGGAGGCCTGCCGCTGATGGTCCTGATCCAGTCAGCCCCCTCGATGGCCCAGCGAGTGCGGCTGGCCTTCAGTCGCCGTGCCCGCCAATACGACGCAGCCGCCAGCCTGCAAAGGGCAGTGGCCTGGCGGCTGGCCCGTCACTGCCGCGACCTGGCTCTCCCGCCGGGGCCGAGGGCGGATCTGGGGGCCGGCACCGGGCTGCTCAGCAAGGCCCTGGAGCAACAGCGTCCCGGCTGCACCCTGCTGCGGCTCGATGCCTGCGAAGCCCTGCTGAAGCAGGGAGCCCGCCAAGAGCGCGCCGGGGTTGCCGAGCCGCTGGATTCAGCGCCCCAGCGTCTCTGGGACCTAAACAACGGCTTGCCCGAGGATCTTGGCGGGGCTGCACTGCTGGTTTCGAGCTTCGCGCTGCATTGGCTGGAGGATCCCGCCGCCAGCCTGCGCCAGTGGTGCGATGCCCTGGCACCTGGCGGCTGGCTGGGACTGGCCGTCCCCACCGCCGGCAGTTTCCCCCAATGGCGCCAGGCGGCAGCCGCAGCCGGCGTGCCCTGCACCGCCCTGGCCCTGCCCGAGCTGCCCCGCCTGCTGGCCGTGGCCGCACCGCGCCTGGAACTGCGGCTGTGCTCGCCCCTGCGCTACAGCCGCAGCGGCACCAGCGGCGGGGCCCTGCTGCGGCCCATGGGTACTGTGGGGGCCGGCACCACCGACGCAGCACCTCTGGGGGTCGGGGAGTGGCGGAAACTCGAGGCCCACTGGCCCCAGGACCGTTGCGGCCACAAGCACCTGAGCTGGGAGGTGCTGCTGCTGATCGGCCGCCGACCCCCGAAGGAGCCGAAGCGATGACGAGCCTGGTGGTCTGCGGCACCGACACCGATGTGGGCAAGACCGTGGTGAGTGCTCTGCTGGTGGAGGGACTCGGAGCCCACTACTGGAAGCCGGTGCAATGCGGCCTGGAGGAGGGGGGCGACACCGCCAGGGTCGCGGCCATGCTCGGCCTCACTCCCAGCGAAGCCGCCCAGCGTCTCCTCCCTGAGGCGTACCGCTACGACCATCCGGTTTCACCCCACTGGGCCGGGGAGCTGGAGCAGCAGCCGATCGAGCTGGAGCGGCTGGCGCTGCCCCCTATGAAGGGTCCTCTGGTGGTGGAGACCGCCGGCGGCCTGCTGGTGCCCCTGCGCATCGACAGCCTCCAGATCGATCAGATCCAGCGCTGGGGCCTGCCGGTGCTGCTGGTTGCCCGCAGCGGCCTGGGCACCCTCAACCACACCCTGCTCTCGGTGGAAGCCCTGCGCAACAGAGCGATTCCCCTGCTGGGCCTGGTGCTCAACGGCCCCCCCCACCCCAACAACCCCCGCACCCTGGAGGCCCTGAGCGGAGCGCCTGTACTGGCCTGTCTACCCCCCCTGCCCCGGCTTGATCGCAAAGCCCTGGCCGAGCAATGGCAGGCCAGTGGTCTGGCCCGTAACCTGGCCCGATGACACGAGGCAATCTGCTGGTCAGCGCGTCAGTAGCCCTGCTCTGCGCAGGCATCCTGGTGCTGTTCACCGATGTGGAAGTCGGGATGGTGCGTTGGTTCAACTGCGGACCCTGGGCCTCTGAATCAGCCCGCATGGAGAAGCGGTGCCGCTGAAGCCGCTGCAGCCCAACCCTTGAGCTGGCATCCCCATCTCTGGCACCCCACCACCCAGGTGGCCCGGGCCGATCCCCCCCTCCTGGCAGTGGCAGGCCGCGGCGCCCTGCTCGAACTCGACGATGGCCGTGAGCTGATCGACGCCATCAGCAGCTGGTGGGTGACCCTGCACGGCCATGGCGAACCCAGCATCGCCGCGGCGGTGGCGGAGCAGGCCCTGCGGCTGGAGCAGGTGATCTTCGCCAACTTCCGCCATCCCCCCGCTGAGCGCCTGGCCGAGCGGCTCAGCGCCGCCGCCGGTCTGGAGCGGCTGTTCTTCTCCGACGACGGATCCACCGCGGTGGAGGTGGCCCTGAAGATGGCCTGGCAGTGGTGGCGCAACCAGGGCTCGGAACGGAGTCAGCTGATCGCCTTCGAGGGGGCGTACCACGGCGACACCTTCGGGGCCATGGCCCTGGGGGAGCGCTCCCTGTTCTCTGCTCCGTTTGAGCCCCTGCTCTCCCCGGTTGCCCGGGCCCCCTGGCCCGCCACCTGGTGGGACGATCAAGATGTGGAGTGCAAGGAAGCTGAGGCCCTGGCGACGCTGGAGCGTCTGCTGGAGGTACCCACCGCCGCGGTGATCCTCGAGCCCCTGGTGCAGGGCGCCAGCGGAATGGCGATGGTGCGGGAGAGCTTCCTGCGGAAGCTGGAGCAACGGGTGCGTCAGGCCGGCGCCCTGCTGATCGCCGATGAGGTGATGACAGGGTTCGGACGCACCGGTGCCCTCTTCGCATGCGATCGGGCGGGGATCCGTCCCGACCTGGTGGCCCTCTCCAAGGGCCTCACCGGCGGCTTCCTGCCGATGGGCGTCACCCTGGCGAGCGAGCGGATCTACCGAGGCTTCATCAGCGACGACCCAAGCCACACCCTGTACCACGGCCATAGCTTCACAGCCAATCCGCTCGGCTGCGCCGCCGCCAACGCCAGCCTGGATCTGCTGCTTGACCAGCCCGCACTCCACGAAGGCTTCGAGGCCCGTCACAGGCCCCATCTCCAGTCCCTGGCTGGCCATCCCCTGGTGCAGCGGCCACGGCTGTGCGGCACCATCGCCGCCTTCGATCTGGCGGTGGAGCGGCCGGGCTATCTCCACCCCGCCGGCCGCCAGCTGCAGCGCCATGCCCTCGAGGCCGGAGTGTTTCTGCGGCCCCTGGGCCATGTGGTCTACCTGCTGCCGCCGCTTTGCCTCAGCGACCAGCAGCTGCAGGACTGCTACACCGTGATCCGCTCAGGTCTCGACCAGCTGAACTGAGACATCAGGGGCCAGCAAGGATCGCCGATTCCACGTCGGCGCGGCTGAGGCCATAGGGGAACAGGCGCACCGTGACGCTGCCCCCGTGCTCCCAGCTCACTTTGAGCTCCTCGACTTCCAGCTCGATGCGGGCACTCCACAGCGGCTGTCTCAGATCCCAGAGGCAGGGCTCTGCCTGGTCCCGGCAGGCGCCCAGATCAGTCAGCCACTGCTCAAGCGCCGGCAGCGGGTGGTTGTACAGCGGAGTCTGCAGGGGGGGTAAGGAGATCATCCCCAGGCAAGCGTGCAATCGAGGCTTCAGTCTGCCGCTCAATCGGATCAACGGCCGGGGCGCTGCCCGGGGGCTGGGTGACCAGTTCCACCCCGCGCCACCAGGCCAGGCCCAGACCGAGCACCAGACTGAAGAGCAGGGCCAGGGTCAGCAGCAACAGGGCGAACCATTCCCCCCCCGAGAAGGCCCGCCTTACCGAGAGGGGGCGACGCGGCGAGACTGGTCCTGGCAGCATCGGCCCCGGCCCCGGAGCAGGAATGGCGGTCGGTGGACTGAGGGCCTGAACGCGCTGCAGCAGGGCCAGACGCAGCTGGCTGTCATAGGCGGATCGACGCTGAGGGTCCCCCAGCACCAGGTAGGCCTCCTGCAGCAGGCGGAACTGGTCCCGGGCCTCGGCCAGCGGCAGGGTGGTGGTGTCGGGGTGGTAGAGCTTGCTGAGGGAGCGAAAAGCCTGCCTCAGGTCCTGGGCCGTGGCCGTGCTCGGCAGACCAAGCAGAGCATAAAGGGATAGGCCCGTGACCGGGTGCTCGCCGCCTGCCACCAACCACGCGCCATGGTTGCGAGATCCTAGAGAGCTTCTCCATCTCTGCTGCAGTGATGACGGCTCCTGCCGATCCGGTTCCAGCTGGCCTCTGGGACAGCCTGGGCTGGGAGCCGACCCCAGAGCAGCTGCAGCTGTTGATGGCGTTGCAGCAGCACCTGCGCCACTGGAACACTCGCCTCAACCTCACCCGACTGGTCGATGGCGACGACTACTGGGTCGCCCAGGTGTACGACAGCCTCTGGCCCTGGCGCGACCAGCTTCGAACCCCATCGCAGCCCCTGCGCTGCATCGATGTGGGCACCGGTGGCGGCTTCCCCGGCCTGGCGTTGGCGATCGCCCTCCCGGCCGCCCGCCTCACTCTGGTGGATTCCGTCGGGCGCAAGGCTGAAGCGGTGAAGGCCATGGCCGCCAGCCTGGGCATGGGCGAACGGGTGGAGGTGCGCTGGGAGCGGGCGGAGACCACCGGCCACAGCCGAGCCTGCCGCGGCCGCCAGGACTGGGCCATGGCGCGGGCCGTGGCCTCCGCCCCGGTGGTGGCGGAGTATCTGGTCCCCTTGCTGAATGCCAGCGGCAGGGCCCTGCTCTACCGCGGCCAGTGGAGCCCAGAGGATCTGGCCAGCCTGGAGCGGGCCGCCTCCAGCCTGCGCGCCGAAGTGGAGAGGGTGGAGCGGATCGACCTGCCAGGCGGGCGGGGCGTGCGCCATGCGGTTGTGCTGAGACCAATCGCCCCCTGCCCGGTCAACTACCCCAGGGCCGTGGGTCTGCCCGCGAAGCAACCCCTGGCCTGAACCGGATCAGCTGATCAGTCGTCGGCCATCAGCCGGCGGACGCTGGTACCCCCCAGGCGCTCGCGCAGGCCGCGAAGCAGGGACGGAATGCGCTGGGCCCAGGGGCTGGCCCCCAGCACCGCGAGGAGATCAGCTTCGCTCACCTCCTGGTCAAGGGCATCGGCATTGGCGCCGGGAAACCAGTGCCCCCCCTGGCCCAGGAGGCCGTAGCGGGCGCGGGCAAATCCCTCCAGCTCCCAGGCCGCCAGCAGGTTGTGCAGCCAGAGCAGTACCGGCAGGTTGAGCCCTCCGGGGGTGGCCTCCCAGCTGGGCAGACCATCGCTCCAACTCTCGAGCCAATCGGCGCCGAGGGCCTCGAGCCGGGCGCGCTCCAGCCGCTCCTGCACCGGGGCCAGCCAGCGCTCGGCCTCGGGCAACCGCGCCACGGCCTGCAGGTGCAGGTCGAGATCAGCCGGACCAGCGGCGCCCACGCTGAGCGTGTGGATCGCCTCCTCCCGCAGGCAGAACAGGTCGTTGAATTCGATCGGGTGCAGTGGCGCGCACAGCCCGCGGATCCGGGCGGAGGGGCTGTGCAGGTGGCCACCCTTGTCGGTGGGGCTGATCACGAAGACACCCATGTCGTGGTGGCGGGCAGCCTCAAGGGCCGGGCGGTTGTCCTGGCGGATGTAGTACCAATGCAGATTGATGTAATCGAAGGCATCGCTGGCAATCGCTTCCAGGATCAGCGGCAGTGGCGCGTGGGTGGAGAAGCCCACATGGCCGATGCGACCCTGCTCCCGCCAGCGCCGCACCACGTCCAGGCAGCCGCCCGGTCTCAGGGTCTGCTCCAGATGCTCGGGCAGGTTGAGGCCATGGATGCCGAGCAGATCAAGCCGCTCGATGCGCAGCCGCTCGAAGCTCAGCCCCAACTCCGCTTCGAACTGGCTGGGATCCTCGTGGGGCGGCACCTTGGTCTGCAGGATGCGCTGGGGATCGGGCACCTCCCGCAGCAGATCACCCAGTTGCCGCTCAGAGGTTCCGTAATGGCGGGCGGTTTCGATGTGATGAAACCCACCTGCCACGGCCTTCTCGAGAGTGGCGCGCAGGTTGGCCTGGCTCTCGGCAGTGATTTCACTGGCCGGTAGGTCGTTCCAGCTCTGCTGGTAGCGCATCCCCCCAAGTGACAGAACCGGCATGGCCAGTTCCGTCCGCCCGAAGCGCCGGGTCGGCACCGCCACCGTCATGGGCGCGGCAAGGTGCGCTGGACACGGGATTGGCTGGGGTAACCCAACGGCAGCAGCTCCTGCGAGCGCAACCGATCTTCCAACTGTGGAACATCTTCGTAGGAAACCCAGTGGATGCAATCGACAGGACAGGTGTCGATCGCCTCCTGGATGGTTTCGGTGCTGTCTCCGTCCTGGCGGATAGCCCGGGAGCGCCCCCACAACGGCTCCACCAGAAAAGTGTTGCCGGCCACGTGGGCGCAGTAACGACATCCGATGCAGACAGCCTCATCAACCCAGACAGCCTGCTGTCGCAGACTCCCACCTAGCAGTGGCTCATGGCCACTGGGTTGATCCCGGGAGCGGGCTGGTGCCGCAAAAGCCAGAGATGGATCCACCTCGCGCTGGGTCTGAGTGTGGGCGGACATGGCAGGGCAGCTGGCCTCAGCCATCCCAGCGGGTCACCACCAGTTCAATCGAACCGTCGAGGCTGGAGGTCTGCTCGCTCACCTGGAAGCCCTCCTGAACCGAGGCCGCCAGTACCTTGCGCAGGGCATAACGCTGGGTGATCTGGGAGAGGAACCGCTCCACCGGGATCGGCTGCTTCCAGATTTCCAGATCCGTTACGAGCTCATAGCTGCCGGAATCTGCGTTCCAGCGGAAGCCGATATCGCAGCCATCGTCACGGGTGAGCGCAAGATCTGCGAGCACGGTCTGGCCCCGATATCCGCGCACTGGACGCTCCCCCAGCTCAGGTTCATGGCCGAGATCACGCAGAGCCTCAAGCAGGGCAGCACGATCGCGAAGTTCTGTTTTGACGATGCTGAAGTGGGACATCGGAGCGACCAAAGAAACGGGTGAAACTCAGGTGGAGCGCTGGTGCACGCTCAAGGAGGTGGTCACGGCCTCCGCTGCGGCCTGATAGGCCTCGGAGGTGGAGCGGCGCTGCTGCAACGAACCGAGTTGATGCTCGATCCGCTCGGTGAGCTGTTGGCAGGCTGCGCCCTGGATACCTTCCACAAGCTCTTCAACCCGCCCGTCGGGGCGAATACGGAAGCGAATGGTGGTCTGGGCCATCCAGGCTCACTCAAGTGGGAAAACTTTAACCAGGTTCCCCTGTCGCTGCAGGGGGCTGAATCAGTTGATCAAGCCGTCCTCCACGAGGATCTGCAGCCGCTCCAGCACCGCCGGACGCTCCAACTGCTCCAGCGCAACCCGCGCCTCATCCCGCACCGTGGAATCACCGTCCTGAAGCATCACCGCCACCAGCGTTTCCACCAGTTCCGCCTGGCGTGGATCCACCAGATGATCGAAGAGACGTCCGAGCGACCAGGCGCTGTTGCTGCGCACCACGGGCTCGGAATCGATGCGCAGGCTCACCAGCAACTGGGCGGCGGCCTGATCGGCCTTGGCCGCCCCTGTGCCTCCTACATCCGCAAGCGACCCCGCCGCCCACAGTCTCACCGCGGCGATGTCGGTCTGGAGGGAGCGGATCAGGGGGTTGAGCACGGGCGACTCGGGGTAGTTGCCCAGGCTCCAGGCCACCGCCTTGCGCACATAGCCGTTGCTGTCGTCCTGCAGCAAGGCCAGCAGCGGCGCCACGGCACGGGGATCGGGATTGCGGCCCAGGGCATAGACCGCGCTCATGCGCAGGATTGGACAGGTGGCCTCCAGCAGGGGGAGCAACAGCGGAATCGCCCGGGGATCGCGGTGTTCACAGAAGATGCGCATCCCCTGCATGCGCTGGTCATGGCCGCCCTTGAGCCACTCCAGTCCCAGGTCACATTCCGCGGCGATATCCGACTCGGCGGGCTCGAGCGCATCAAGGTCTTCGAGCGGATCACCCAGCAGCTCCTGGGCGAGTTCGCCGGCCAGCAATTCCGGGTCGAAGGCCAGCTCAGCTGGACCGTAGGAGTAGGGGGGCGGGGAAACGCCGGGATCAGGATTGGCTTGGTCGGTCATGGCCCTCAGCCGATCGGAGCGGGGGCGGCCATGTCACCCGGCAACCAGATCCTGGCACTCACCGCGAACAGCGCCAGGGCAAACAGGGCCACGATCACCAACGGCAGGAGGACGGAGCGGAAGAACGACACAGCTAAACCACATTTCCAGGTCATTCTGATGGCAGGCCGCGGCCTGCCGGCTTGACCCCGGCGGGTCGCTCCGTAGGGTTCGGCCAACCGTGCCGCTGCCGTGCCGTCTGATTCCAGTCCTGGATCCTTCCCAGAGGCCGCAGGTCCCACCTGGCAGCGGCTGATGGCCGTCGCTGCCCAGGGCGTGGCCAGCGGCACCCCTTACATGGTTGGCAGCCGGCTGCTCCAGGGCTGGCTGAGCGCCAGCCAGGTGCCGCTGGCTCTGATCGGGCTGATCCCGCTGGCGGAGCTGCCTTACACCTTGAAGCTGTTCTGGGCGCCGCTGCTCGACCGCTGGCCGATCCCCTGGCCGGATCGCCGCCGCGGCTGGCTGCTGCTGCTGCAGCTCACCCTGGTGATCGTAATCGGCAGCATGGCCCTGCTGCGCCCAAGCCTTGATCCGGTCAGTCTTGCCGCGATCGGGCTGATGGCCCTGGTGCTGGCGGTCTGCAGCGCCACCCAGGACATCGCCGTGGACGCCTACCGCACCGACCTGCTGCCAGAACTGGAGCGCGGTCCGGGGGCGGCGGCGGCCTCGCTTGGCTACCGCAGCGCCATGCTCGCGATCGGAGCAGGAGGCTTCCTCCTGGCGGGGCGGTTCGGTTGGCCGGTGGCCTTTCTCGGCGCGGCCGCACTGATGGCGGCGGTGGTGCCGTTCACGCTCGCGGCGCCACGGCTGACCCCGATCCAGCACCCGGTCACCAGCCTGCGGCAGGCGGTCCTGGGCCCAGCACGGGAATTTCTGCGCCGCAGCGGCCCGAACCGGGCCTGGCAGCTGCTGCTGCTGGTGCTGCTCTACCGCTGGCCCGACGGACTGCTCAGTGCCATGGCCATCCCCTTCCTCACCGCCAAGGGGTTCAGCGCGGCCGACATCGGCCTGGTGCAGGGAGGCTGGGCGATCGGCGCCACCATCGCCGGCACGGTGCTGGGCGGATGGCTGTTCAGTCGCCTGGGGATGAACCGCTCGCTCTGGTTGTTCGCCGCCGCAGGAGCAATCGGCAACCTCAGCTACTGGGCTCTGGCCAGCTTCGGCAGCGGGCTGGCGGGTCTGATCACGGCCGTGAGCCTCGAGAACCTCTCCGGCGGCATGGTGGGCGCGGTTTTCGTGGCTCTGCTGATGAGCCTCTGCAATCCCCGCTTCTCCGCCACTCAATACGCCCTGCTCTCAGGCGTCTACGCAATGAGCCGCTCGGTGCTGGCAGCGCCCGCCGGGGTGGCAGCCGAGCGGGTGGGCTGGCCGAGCTTCTTCCTTTTCACCGCCGCTGCTTCCCTGCCGGCGTTTCTGTTGATGACGCGGCTCACGCCCTGGAACGGCAGCGGCGCCAAGGGCGCCTTCGACCCGCAGCGCGATCCCACATGAGCAAGCTCCCCACCGATCAAACCGCGGCGACGCTTCGGCGGCGCAGTTGACCGCAGGCGGCATCCTCGTCGAGGCCGCGGCTGGCGCGCACGCTCACTGCCACATGTCGGTCCAGCAGCACCCGCCGGAAGGCCTCCACCCGTTCGGGGCTGGGACGTTGAAAGTCTTCCTCCTCGATCGGGTTGTAGGCGATCAGGTTCACGTGGCTCTGGAACCCACGCAACAGCGACGCCAGTGCCGCCGCCTGGCGGGGATGGTCGTTGAGCCCCCCCAGCAGGATGTACTCGAAGCTCACTCGCCGGCCCGTGATCTCCACGTAGCGGCGGCAGTCGTCAAGCAGATCCTCCAGGGGGTAGGCATGGGCCGTGGGAATCAGCTGCTCCCGAAGATCCTGATCCGGGGCATGCAGGCTCACCGCCAGGGTGAACTGGGCCCGGCCGAGCCGCTCCAGGGCCAGCTCGGCCAGGGTGGGCAAAGTGCTGGGCACCCCCACTGTGCTCACCGTGATCTGGCGCTGAGCCATACCAAGGTCGGTGCAGAGGCAGTGAATGGCCCCCAACACCGAATCAATCGTGAGCAGAGGTTCGCCCATGCCCATGAACACCACGTGGCTGGGGCGGCGCTCCATCACCTCGCGCACGCACAGCACCTGATCAACGATCTCATGAACCGCCAGGGAGCGTTGCAGGCCGCCCTTGCCGGTGGCACAGAAGCGACAGGCCATCGGACAGCCCACCTGACTCGAGACACATACCGTGAGGCGATCGCGCGAGGGAATGCCCACGGTTTCGAGGCTGAGACCATCGGCAGTCCCCAGCAGCAGCTTGGTGGTGCCGTCCTGGGCCACGCGGCGCTGGAGTTCCCTGGAGCGGCCGATCAGATCGGGGCCAGCAGGGTCGGGGCCCGCCGCCAGACTCTCGCGCCAGGCCTTGGGCAGCGCACTGATCTCGGACAGGTGCCGGACACCCTTGGCGTAGATCCAGTCATGCAACTGGCGTCCACGAAAGGCGGGCTGCCCCTGACTGATGGCCCAGGCCTCCAGTTCGCCCAGGCCCATTCCCAGCAGGGGCACGGGCTGGGGCGAGGGGGCCCAGGCGATCACGACCAGATCAGCAGACCATGGCCAAGCCACCGCTCCACCGCCACCAAGGCGATGAAGCCGAGCATGGCCAGCCGGCCATTCAGCCGCTCCGTGTGGGTGTGGAAGCCGAAGCGGGGCAGTCGCCGCTTCGGAACAAGGGTGGGGTTCAGCAAGGGGTTCAGTCCTCCGTGAGTAGACCCTCTTCCTGCAGACCCTCAAGGGCCGCGGGATCAGGGATGAGCTCTTCCTCCAGTCCTTCCTCCTGGGCCGGCCGGGCAAAGGCCGCAAAAGAGCTGGCAGCAGCTTCGATGCCCCGCTTGCTGCGGACCGCATCGAGCTCGTCCTCGGAAGGGTCCTCCAGCACCGCCTTGGTGACAGGGGCCGCAGCAGGCATCTCCACGGTGTAGTCCGGACGGAGGTTGGCCACACGGCGGTAACTGCCGGCCTCCTCGTCGAGGATGTCGGGGTGGGGGCCGGCTTCAGCTCGCAGTTCCTCCTCGAAGCCACCGAATCCGGTGCCGGCAGGGATGAGGCGGCCGATGATCACGTTCTCCTTGAGACCGCGCAACCAGTCGCTCTTACCTTCGATCGCCGCTTCCGTGAGCACCCGGGTGGTCTCCTGGAAGCTGGCGGCGGAGATGAAGCTGTCGGTGTTGAGCGAGGCCTTGGTGATGCCCAGCAGAACCGGTGTGAACTCGGCGGGAGCGCCGCCGGTGATGGCCATCGCCTGGTTCACCTGCTCCACCTGGCGCAGCTCGATCAGCTCACCGGGGAGCAGGGTGGTGTCACCGGCATCCTCGATTCGTACCTTGCTGGTCATCTGGCGCACGATCACTTCGATGTGCTTGTCATCGATGGTGACCCCCTGGGATTTGTAGACGTTCTGCACTTCCTGCACCATCCGGAACTGCAGCTTGGAGATGGCCTCCTGGGCCGCCTCCATCGAGGGCTTGCGGCTTCTGAGGTCCTCGAAGTAGCACTCCAGCAGTTCGTGGGGATTGATCGGACCATCGGTGAGCATTTCACCGGCCGTCACCTGCTGGCCGTCGTTCACCATCACATTGCGCCCGAGCAGGATCGGATAGTCGGTGCTGACATCGTCATGCTCGATCACGGAGACAGTGATTGAGTCGTCGTCTTCGCCCTGCTTGATGGTGACGGTGCCGGGTTTGCGGCAGAGCACCGCGGATTCCCGCGGTCGCCGGGCTTCCAACAGCTCTTCGATCCTGGGCAGACCCTGGACGATGTCTCCGGTCTTCTGGCGCTCGAACACCAGCAGGGCCAGGGCATCCCCCCGCTGAACAAGCTCACCGTCGCGGACATGCAGCACCGAATCCGGCGAGACCATGTAAGGACGGCCCAGACGGATGGTGATAAGGCTGCCGGCGATAGCTTCCACCTGACCGCAGCAGGGAGCCTCGATACCGCTGGCGAGAGGTTCGCCATCAACCAGACGCTGGCCCACAGTCACGGCCAACTCAGCGCTGCCGATATCGAGGTCGCGGGTGTCGCCCTCACGTTCGACGATCAGACGTCGTACCGGCTCCCCTTCCACCGGATCAGGCAGTTGCACCACACCGTCTTCCTTGCAGAGGATCTGGGTGGTGGCAACCACATCGCCGCTCTTGACGCTGCTGCCGTCCTCCACCTGCAGCTCGGTGTGGGTGGAACCATGGCTGGCATCGGAGAGGGTGTCGCGGCGGACCAGCAAGGTTTCGAGGATCACCAGTTGGAGCCGCTCGATCGTCTTGGCCCGTTTATCGGGGACAGCCTCCACATCCACCGTCATCTGTGGAGTGGTGTCGAAAGTGTCGAGGATCAGCTGGGTGCGCAGCAGCTCGACTCCATCCACCGACTTGATCAGTTCACCGTCCTTGAAGGTGAGGCGCTGGGTGGCCTTGAGCCCCAGGAAGGGACCGCCGTTCTGCTTGACGCTGCCCAGCTCGGGCAGGTGAGCCTGGTCGGGAATGGGGTATTCCTCAACCGGCCGCAGCAGGAGGGCGCCGCCCTCGGGAGTGTCGACGGACTCGATGAAGACCATCGACTCAGGGACAAGGCCGGGGGCGATCTCTTCGCCAGGATTGTGCAGACGACCTTCGTCGCTGTAGCGGGCATGGATCTTGGCATCGCTGACCAGATGCAGCGTTCCAGATCGCACGATGATTTCGCGCAGGATGTCGTTCTTCTGGGTCACGGTCACGATTCCGGCCGTCTGGCTGAAGATGTCCTTGACCACTTCGGTGCCAGCCTCGATCCACTGGCCGTCTTCGATCATCAACAAGGAGATGTCTTTGTTGATTTCATGGGTTTCCTGGGGAATCCAGAGAACAGTGCCCCCCTTGGACACCTCGTAACCATTCTTGGCAGAGCGAGCTTTCTTGATCGAGAGGCCGGGGGCGTACTTGATCAGTCCACCGGTCTGGGTGCGGAAGCGGTCATCGGCCAGCTCGGCGATCACCTCACCACTGCCAATCTTGCTACCCGGTTGGGTCTTGAGCAGGTAACGGATGTTGTCCTTGCCCTCCAGGTGCCAGATCTCACCGGAATGGGTCGATTCACCCACCAGCTTGCAGTCCTTGAGGGTGAGGCTGGCGGTGACGATCTGCACTTCACGGGAATCGCCGGTGGAATCGCGCAGGCGCACCGATCCTCCGTGCTCACTCACCAGGCGGCTTTCCGCCAGCACCTCACCAGTGGTGACGGCGGTGTTGCCCTTGACCACCGGCTGGGCATTGGGAGGAAGGTTATAGACATCACCCGCCAGCACCCAGAGCCGCCCGAGGCGCTGGGCCTTGAGGGTGATGTTGCCCTGGCGGTCGGTCGACTCGCGGGGCTGAATCACGTCTTCGTAGCGCACCTGGCCTGCCAGATCGCAGATCACATCTTTGGTGGCCTTCTCGACGCTCTTGTGCACCGCGACGCCAGCCGAGATCTGTGCCAGCACCATGTCGGAGGGAACCTCATCACCATCGGCGACGAAGAGAACAGAACCGGCGGTGATGTCAAGGCGCTGGATCCTGCCCTTGCCGCTCGGTTTCACCGAAAGGGTGAAATCGGTTTCGGAGAGATGGGCCTCAACACCATGGGAGGTGCGGTGGTCGCGCACCCGGGCCTTGGGACCGAATTCGACTGTTCCGGCCACCAAGGAGCGCACCACGCCGGTTTCGGCCGTGGACACACCACCGGTGTGGAAGGTACGCATCGTCAGCTGGGTGCCGGGCTCACCGATCGACTGGGCGGCGATGATGCCCACCGCTTCGCCCAGATCCACCAGCTCGTTGTGGGCCAGGGCCCAGCCGTAGCACTTACGGCAGACCGATCGAGCTGCCTCGCAGGTGAGGGGCGAGCGCACGACAACGGTCTTGACGCCAGCGGCTTCGATCAGCCGGGAAAGCTCGTGGTCGATCTGTCCGTCGCGATCAACCAGCACGGTGCCATCTGAGCCGAGGACGGGCTCACCGGCAAGACGGCCCACGAGTTTTGCGAAGAATCGCCCCTTCTCATCGGCGTGAATTGGAATTCCGCGGGTCGTGCCGCAGTCGTCCTCCCGCACGATCACATCCTGGGCCACATCGACCAGGCGGCGGGTGAGGTAGCCCGAGTCGGCGGTACGCAGGGCCGTGTCCACCAGACCCTTACGGGCGCCGTAGGAGGAGATCACGTACTCCGTGACCGTGAGCCCCTCACGAAAGTTGGTGCGGATCGGCAAGTCGATGATCTCCCCCTGGGGGTTGGCCATCAGACCGCGCATGCCCACCAACTGACGCACCTGGGACATATTGCCCCTGGCGCCAGAGTTGGCCATCATCCAGACCGAATTGAGCGGATCGTTCTCGTTGAAGTTCTTCTTGACTTCCTCCACCAACCGCTCGTTGGTTTCTGTCCAGGTGTCGATCACCTTGGTGTGCCGCTCAACCTCGGTGATTTCTCCCAGTCGGTAGCGCTCCTCGGTATCGGTGATCTGCTGCTCCGCTTCCTCGAGCAGGCGGGCTTTCTCAAAGGGAATACGCAGGTCTTCAACAGAGATCGAAACCGCTGCCTGGGTGGCGTAGTGGAAGCCAAGGTCCTTGAGATCGTCGGCCATGGAGGCCGTCGCGGCCGTGCCGTGGTGCTTGTACGCCCAGGCCACGAGGTTGCGCAGGGCCTTCTTGTCAATCTCCCGGTTTCGGAAGCGCGGCGGTTCCTTGCTCAGAGGAGCGCGGCGATCCTGGACATTGGGCTTGGAAGGAGTGATGGTCATGGAAGCGAGCAAGAAAGACCGGAGAAAAGACCTGGATCACCAGGTGAAGTCGAAGACGTGCTGAAGCAGGTCAGTTCAGGTGACGGCCACCGCGTCAATAATCGTTCGATTCATCACAACCCGACCGACAGTGGTGAGCAGATAACGGGTGATAAGGGCACTTTCCTCATCGAATCGATCGCGGCGGTACTTCCACTGCTCGATACGAGTGCCATCGCTGAGGGTCTCCTCGTGTACCGGGGCTTCGCCCTCATCATCATCGTCGACATCACCACTGAAGCGAACCCAGACCCACTGATGCAGATCAAGATGCCTTTCGTCAAAGGCGTTGATCACGTCGTTGAGACCGGCGAAGGTACGACTGCGGTCGCCGAAGTTGGGCTTGCTCTCCTTGCGATCCACCGCTGTGAGGTAGTAGATACCGAGCACCATGTCCTGGGACGGGGTGATGATCGGCTCTCCGGTGGCAGGCGAGAGGATGTTGTTGCTCGCGAGCATCAACATTCGTGCCTCGGTCTGTGCCTCGATGGCCAGGGGCACGTGCACAGCCATCTGGTCGCCGTCAAAGTCGGCGTTGAAGGCCGGGCAGACCAAGGGGTGGAGCTGAATGGCGCGGCCGTCCACCAACTTCGGCTCAAAGGCCTGGATACCGAGCCGGTGCAGGGTGGGCGCTCGGTTGAGCATGATCGGATGGCCTTCGATCACCTCCTGCAAGACCTGCATCACCTCATCGTCGGCACGCTGAATCAGCTTCTTGGCGGCCTTGATGTTGTTGACAATGTTCTGGCGGATCAGGCGGTGAATCACAAACGGCTGGAACAGCTCGATCGCCATTTCCTTGGGCAGGCCGCACTGGTGCATCTTGAGCTTTGGACCCACCACGATCACAGATCGACCGGAGTAGTCGACCCGTTTGCCAAGCAGGTTCTGGCGGAAGCGGCCCTGCTTTCCTTCGATGATGTCGCTGAGTGACTTGAGCGGACGATTGTTCGCACCGACCACGGTGCGGCCGCGTCGGCCGTTGTCGATAAGTGCATCCACCGCCTCCTGCAGCATCCGCTTCTCGTTGCGGACAATGATCTCCGGAGCAAGAATCTCCTGCAACCGAGCCAGGCGGTTGTTGCGGTTTATCACCCGTCGATAGAGATCGTTGAGGTCACTGGTGGCGAACCGGCCGCCATCGAGCTGCACCATCGGGCGCAGATCGGGAGGGATAACCGGAATGGCATCGAGGACCATCCAATCCGGGCGGGCATCTGTGGCAATGAAGTTATCGATCACGCGCAGGCGCTTGATCAGCTTCGCTCGCTTCTGCCCCTTACTGCCGGCAATATCCTCGCGCAGTTGTTCAGCAATTTCGGTGAGGTTGAGATCTTCAAGCAGACGCTTGAGAGCCTCTGCACCGATCCCCACCTCAGGCTCATTCTCAATCTCTGAATCTTCAGCGTAGATCTGATCTTCAATCTCAAGCCACTCGTCTTCAGTAAGAAGTTGCTTATAGGTGAGATCCTTGTGGTCGCCCGGTTCGAGCACCACATAACAGTTGAAGTAAACAATCTGCTCCACATCCCGAAGGGGCATGTCAAGCAGAATCGCCACGTAGCTGGGAATCCCCTTCAGGTACCAGACGTGGGAAACAGGAGCCGCCAGCTTGATGAAGCCCATGCGGTGACGACGGACCCGGCTTTCGGTGACCTCAACACCACAACGCTCACAGACGATGCCACGGTGACGCACCCGTTTGTACTTGCCGCAGTGACATTCCCAATCCTTGGAAGGGCCGAAGATCTTCTCGCAGAAGAGCCCGTCCATCTCGGGCTTGAGGGTGCGGTAGTTAATGGTTTCGGGCTTGGTGACCTCACCGACCACCTGACCATTGGGCAGGGTGCGCTGCCCCCACTGCATGATCCGCTCGGGCGAAGCCAGAGTGATCTTGACGTAGTCGAAGTGGTTCTCGGTGCGGGAGTTGCTGTTGGTCATGGCCGAAGGGCACGCGGACGTCGAATGAAACGGTGAGGCTCAGAGCGTGGATTCAATCGTCGTCGTAATCCGCGACGCCGAGGGATTCATAGGTGGGCCGGTTGGGAGTGCTGCGACGAGGATTGACGTCCTGCATCAGATCAACCTCGATGCCTTCATCGGTGTAGACGGCGATATCCAGACCCAGCGACTGCAATTCGCGCATCAGCACCTTGAAGGATTCCGGTGTGCCTGGCCGGGGAATCGGTTTGCCCTTGACGATGGCGTTGAGGGCCTCGTTGCGACCCTGCATGTCATCGGACTTAACAGTGAGTAGCTCCTGCAGGGTGTAAGCGGCCCCATAGGCCTCCAGTGCCCAAACCTCCATCTCCCCGAGCCGCTGGCCACCCTGCTGCGCCTTACCGCCGAGAGGCTGCTGGGTGACCAGGGAATAAGGGCCGGTGGAGCGAGCGTGGATCTTGTCGTCGACCAGGTGAACGAGCTTGAGAATGTGGGCATACCCCACGGTGACCGGCTGGTCGAAGGGCTCGCCGGTGCGGCCGTCGATCAACTGAATCTTGCCAGGATTCTCCGGGTCATAGACCCATTCCTTGCCGGGCTCGCTAGCGGCTTCCTCCAGGTACTTCTGCACAGTGTTCTTGGAGGTTTCGTTGCCGTGCATCTCATCGAACGGCACCACCTTGACGCGGCAGTTCAGGTGGGATGCGGCCCAGCCCATCAAGCACTCGAACACCTGACCCACGTTCATCCTGGAGGGAACACCCAGGGGATTGAGAACGATGTCGATAGGGGAGCCATCCGGCAGATAAGGCATGTCCTCACGAGGGAGGATGCGGCTGATGATGCCCTTGTTGCCGTGGCGGCCGGCCATCTTGTCACCCACCTGGATCTTGCGGCGCTGAGCAACGTAAACACGCACCACCATGTTGGCCCCGGGCGGAAGCTCATCACCCTGCTCACGGGTGTAGATGCGTACATCCACAACCCGGCCGCGCTCGGTGCTGGGAACCCTCAGGGAGTTATCGCGTACATCACGAGCCTTCTCACCGAAGATTGCCCGCAGCAGCTTCTCTTCCGGTGGTTGATCCGATTCACCCTTGGGAGTGACCTTACCGACCAGGATGTCACCGGATTCAACGTAGGCGCCGATCCTGATGATGCCCATCTCATCAAGGTTGCCCAGGCTCTCCTCAGCCACGTTGGGGATCTCTCGGGTGATCTCCTCTGGGCCAAGCTTGGTCTGGCGGGCTTCGATCTCGTACTTCTCGATGTGTACCGAGGTGTAAAGGTCGTCCTGAACGAGCCGTTCGCTAACGAGGATCGCATCTTCGTAGTTGTAACCCTCCCAGGGCATATAGGCAATCAGGACGTTCTGACCCAGAGCGATCTCACCGCCCTCACAGGCGGAACCGTTGGCCAACACCTGGCCGGCGATGACAGAGTCACCCTGGCTGACGATCGGCCGCTGGTTGAGGCAAGTGTCCTGATTGGAACGTTGGTACTTCTGCAGATGGTGAATGTGATCGGTGCCCTGCTCATCGCGGATCACAATCGCCGTGGCATCCACGAAGGTGACAGTGCCATTCACCCGGGTGATCGGCACCATGCCCGAGTCGCGGGCCACCTGGGTTTCCAGACCAGTGCCCACCAAGGGGCGCTCGGGCCGCAGCAGAGGAACAGCCTGACGCTGCATGTTCGAGCCCATCAGGGCCCGGTTGGCGTCGTCGTGCTCGAGGAAGGGAATCAGCGACGTGGCCACCGAGATCACCTGTACCGGTGACAGCTGCACATAATCCACCTGCTCGGGCGGCACTTTCTCGAAGTCCTGGCGATAGCGGACAGGGATCAGTTCAGCAAGGATGCGACCATCAGCATCGGTGGCCACATCACCGGGAGCGACGCGGCATTCATCTTCGAGGTCGGCAGAAAGATAGATCGGATTGCCCTGCTTGTGGACGAAACCGTTCTCCACCTTCCAGAAAGGAGTTTCGATAAAGCCATATTCGTTGACGCGGGCGTGGGTGGCCAGCGAGCCGATCAGACCGGCGTTGGGCCCCTCAGGAGTCTCGATCGGGCAGATGCGGCCGTAGTGGGACGGGTGGATGTCGCGCACAGCAAAGCCGGCCCGCTCTCGGGTGAGACCGCCGGGACCGAGGGCACTTATCCGCCGCTTGTGGGTCAGCTCTGCCAAGGGGTTGGTCTGGTCCATGAACTGGCTGAGCTGGCTGGAGCCGAAAAACTCCTTGATCGCCGCCACCAATGGCTTGGGGTTGACCAGCTGTGCGGGGGTGAGCGACTCGGTTTCACCGACCGTCATGCGCTCCTTGATGATCCGCTCAAGCCGGTTGAGGCCTACCCGCACCTGGTTCTGCAGCAATTCTCCGACGGAGCGCACCCGACGATTGCCGAGGTGATCGATATCGTCGAGGGAGGCCCCACCCACATCGAGCTCTAGATTGATCAGGTAATCAATCGTGGAAAGCACATCCTCAGCCGTGAGGGTTCGCACGGCGTCGGGGATGGTGAGTCGAAGTTTTTTGTTGATCTTGTAGCGGCCCACGCGGCCCAGGTCGTAGCGCTTGGGATCAAAAAATCGACTGTGCAGAAGCTGCTGGCCACCACTCACCGAAGGCGGCTCACCTGGGCGCAGCTTTTTGTAAAGCTCAAGCAGGGCCTGATCTTCCGAAGAGATGCCTTCGTCGTTAGCCGCTTCGATCGACTTGCGGTAGTACTCCGGATGCCGCAATTTGTCGAGCACATCGTTGTCTGAGAGCCCGATCGCCCTCATCAACACGTGGGCATTGATCTTGCGCGTCTTGTCGACGCGAACGTGCAGCAGATCGTTTTTATCCGTTTCGAACTTCAGCCAGGCACCGCGGTTGGGGATAAGGCTGGCATTGAAGGTTTTGCGGCCGTTCTTATCCTGTTCGTCTTTGAAGTAGACACCTGGACTGCGCACGATCTGATTGACGATCACCCGCTCGGCACCATTGATGATGAAAGTGCCGCGCTCAGTCATCAGCGGCAATTCACCGATGAAGACTTCCTGCTCTTTGATCTCACCGGTCTCCTTGTTGACCAACCGGCAGGTGACATACATCTGCGAGGCGAAGGTGGCATCGCGTCGCTTCGCTTCTTCCACATCGTGACGAGGACGCTTGAGGCGGTACTCCGTGCCGACGAAATGGAGCTCAAGCTTGCCGGTGTAGTCGGTGATCGGGGAGAAACTGTCGAGCTCCTCGATCAGGCCCTTCTCCAGGAACCACTTGAAACTCGCCCGCTGCACCTCGACCAGATCGGGCAGGTAAGTGACGGTCTTGGCAACCTGAATCGCGCTGCTCATGCGGGGACCTGCAGGAACGGGTGAAAAAGTGGATATGCTGGGCAGGCGGGAACACGCCTGACACTGCGGACTGCCTCAAGGACAGCCAAAGTCACGACAGGGCTTCCCCAGGGGAAGGGGGGAATCCCTGCCGTGTTCACGCTGATGAATCTCGAATCAGAATTGCCGAACTCGACAAAGGAGCGCTTACGCTACCGGTCCAATAAAACATCATACACTATTGAGTGCGGATGGTCCGGGAAGCCCGAACATGCGTACCGCATTTGCAGTTGAGTCGGCGGCCACCTGCTCAAGGGGCTCGCCCCTGAGCTCAGCCACCCGGCTGGCCACAGAGGCCACAAAGGCGGGCTCGTTGCGTTTACCGCGGCGAGGAACCGGTGCCAGGAATGGGCAGTCGGTTTCCACCAGGTAACGATCGGCTGGAACCTGTTGGGCACAGAGATGGGTGTCGAATGCCTTGGCAAAGGTGACCGTTCCACTGAAGCTGATGTACAGCCCCAGCTCCAGGAATGCCTCCATCTCCTGCGGGGTGCCGCCCCAGCAGTGCATCACGCCCCGCGGGCAACGACCCTTGGCCTGACGCTGGCGTAACTCCTGCAGCATTGGCGCGGCGGCATCGCGGCAATGGATGATCACCGGCAGATCAAGCTCCACCGCCAGATCGAGCTGGGGGCCAAGGACCAACAGCTGGCTCTGGAGGTTGGAGTCACGAAAGAGATCCAGGCCCAGCTCACCGATGGCAACCACCCGCTCGTCGTCGAGAGCTGCCTGGCGCAACAGCGCCTGGGTGCCTGCGCCCCAGCACTGGCTGTCGAGAGGATGAACTCCCACCGAATAGCGCAGCTCGGGGAAGCGATCAGCCAGGGCCCGGATCGGAGCAATCTGGGACGGCTCAACGCACGCATGCAACAGGGACACAACCCCGGCGTCACGCCAGCGCTGTGCCACCGCGTCGAGGTCTGGCTCAAAGGCGCTGAACACAACGTGGCAGTGGGAGTCAACGAGCGCCGGAAGCGCGGTGGCCACGGCGGGGATGGTGTTGACGGTCATGGCGGCGGCGAGCCGCTCAGGCGTTGCCGGCAACGGGCTCAATGGCCTGCTTGACGGCGGTGCTGAGCCGCGACTTCTGATTGGCCCCGGTGTTGGCGTGGATCACGCCTCGCTTGACGGCCTTGTCGATCTTGCTGAAGGCCGCGTTGAGGCTGGTCTGAACAGCAGTCTTGTTGTCCTCGCCTGGCTCCTGGCTGTAGGCGGTCACGGCCGTGAAGCAGCGCTTCATCAAGGTGCGCACCGCCGACTTGTAGGTGCGGTTCTGCAGCCAGTTGCGCTCGGCAATCAGGATGCGCTTCTTCGAAGACTTGTTATTGGCCACAGGCGGGTTCAGCGCTGATTCAGCAGTTGTCGATCTTACCCTCACAAGCTCGCCACCCTGACGACCAGCCCTAGCCTGGGAAAATGACTAGGCGGCGCCGTCTTCCGCCACCGCCTTTCCCCGTGCCGAACACCCTGAGCGACACTCCACCAGCCCTGGCCATCGACTTCCTGAAGGATCTCGATGCGGCTGAGGCCAGGCTCGGGCGCATCGCCGGCCGCACCAGCGGCACCGCCAGCCAGGAGGCCGCCGCCAGGGTGGAGGCCATCATCGAGCAGGTGAAGCAACAGGGCGATCACGCCCTTCTCGAGCTGAGCGAACGGTTCGACGGCTTCCGCCCCGATCCCCTGCGCCTGCCGCGGGAGGATCTGGCCCGCGCCTGGAAGGCCTGTCCCTCTGACCTGCGCAGCGCTCTGGAGCTGGCCCACCGGCGCATCCTCGATTTCCATCAACGTCAGAAGCCCAGCGATCTGGAGGTGACTGGCGTGCACGGCGAACGCCTCGGACGCCGCTGGCGTCCGGTGGCCAGAGCCGGTCTTTACGTGCCCGGAGGACGGGCCTCCTACCCCAGTACCGTGCTGATGAATGCCGTTCCCGCCCGGGTGGCAGGGGTCAAGCGGGTGGTGATGGTGACTCCCCCGGGTCCCCAGGGGCACCCCGACCCAACGGTGCTGGCTGCCGCCCACCTGGCCGGGGTCGAGGAGGTGTATCGGGTCGGCGGGGCCCAGGCCATCGCAGCCCTGGCCTACGGCACCGAATCCATCCCGCGGGTGGATGTGATCAGCGGTCCGGGCAACCTTTACGTGACCCTGGCCAAAAAAGCCGTGTACGGCCAGGTGGCCATCGACTCCCTGGCTGGCCCCAGCGAGGTGCTGGTGATTGCCGACCACAGCGCCAATCCGGATCACGTGGCCGCAGACCTGCTGGCCCAGGCCGAGCACGACCCATTGGCGGCGGCGATCCTGCTCACAACCAGCCCTGCCCTGGCAGAGGCTGTGCCCAAGGCTCTGGAGCAGCAGCTGCGCCATCACCCCCGTGCGGATCTCTGCCGGGCCGCTCTGGAAGACTGGGGGCTGATCGTGCTCTGCCCCTCCCTTGAGGACGCTGCTCGGCTGAGCGACCACTTCGCACCCGAACATCTCGAACTGCTGGTGGAGCGGCCCGAGCCCCTGGCAGGGCGGATCGAGAACGCGGGTGCCATCTTCATCGGCCCTTGGAGCCCCGAGGCCGTGGGCGACTACCTGGCCGGTCCCAACCACACCCTGCCGACCTCGGGCACCGCCCGTTTTTCCGGCGCCCTGAGTGTGGAAACGTTCATGCGTCACACCAGCCTGATCGCCTTCAACCGCAAGGCCCTCGAAGCGACAGGACCGGCCGTGATCACCCTGGCCAAGAGCGAGGGTCTGCACAGCCACGCCGACTCGGTGCGCCGCCGGCTCGACTGAGCGACTCAGCCTGCTTGTCAGGCCCGCTCCAGATCCCGCACCCTGGGCTCCCCGTCGACAATCTCGCCCACAAGCACCTGGTCGGCGAGGCCAACGAACAGCCCATTCTCCAGTACCCCAGGCAGGTTGTTGATGGCCTGCTCAAGGGCCACTGGATCGGCGATGCCGCCGGTCCACTTCAGATCAAGCACCAGATTTCCCTGATCGGTGACCACCGGGCCTGCCTTGCGCACAGCCATCCGCAGCTCGCCTTTGCCGCCCATCGCCTCCAGTTCCGCCTTCACCTGGCGCCAGGCACAAGGGAGCACCTCCACCGGCAGAAGGAACTCCAGATTGAGACGCTCCACCAACTTGCTGGAATCCACCACCACCACGAAGCGGTCGGCCCGGCGGGCCACCAACTTCTCCTGCACATGGCAGGCCCCACCACCCTTGATCAACTGAAAGGAGGGGTCCACCTCATCGGCGCCGTCGATCGCCAGGTCGATGCGGGAAACGGCATTGAGGCTCTGCAGAGGAATGCCCAGCTCAGCGGCGAGCACCTCGCCCTGAAATGAGGTGGTCACGCCAGTGATGCCTGAGAGTTCACCCCGTTGCAGGCGGGCGCCGAGTTCCTGGATCATCAGGGCGGCGGTGGAGCCAGAGCCAAGACCGAGCACCATGCCATCGCGGACCTGATCAACAGCAGCTGTAGCCACGGCCAGCTTCATCCGATCCTGCAGCTCGGCCATGGGAGGTGGAAAAGAGGGTGAGCGACCGTAGCAAGCTGAAGCCCGAACTCCTGGAGAACCCAGGTGGCGCTTGGCAGCTCAGGACGCTCGCGGCAGCGCAGCGGGCTTTATCGAGAGCTGAAGTTCCCGGTTACCCCGCACCACCTTGAGGGGCAGAGCCTCGCCGACCCTGGAGGCCTCGACTCGCTGCAGAAGGGCTGCGGGATCGGCCACAGGCTGATCGGCGGCCGCCACCACCAGATCACCACGCCGGAGTCCGGCGGATTCAGCCGGACTGCCCTGGAGCACCCGCTGCACAAGGGCACCGTCGCGCTCAGGTAGCTGCAGCACCGCTTCCGGGTCGCGGTTGTTCTCGCGGGCGCGGCGGGCGGTGAGCGGCACCAGCTGCAGGCCCAGATACGGGTGGATCACATCAGCGCCGGTGCGTAGCTGATCGGCCACACCCCGGGCAAGGTTGATTGGAATGGCAAAGCCGAGGCCGGCACCGGGGCCGGAGCGCACCAGGGTGTTGATGCCGATCACTTCACCGGCAGCATTGATCAGCGGCCCACCGGAATTGCCCGGGTTGATGGCGGCATCGGTCTGAATCAGGTCGAGCCGCTTGTCGGCGAAACCAAGGCTGTTGATATTGCGGTGCAAGCTGCTGACGATGCCAAGCGTGACCGTGCGCTCCAGGCCATAGGGGCTGCCCAGGGCAATCGCCCAGTCGCCCACCTCGAGGGCTTCGGAATTGCCCAGGGGTGCGGCCTGGATGCCTCGCGGGGCGTCGATTCGCACCACCGCCAGATCGGTCACCGGGTCCGCCCCCACCACAGTGCCGTCTAGCTGGCGGCCATCGGCGAGAGTGACTTCCACCTGATCGACCCGATCGACCACGTGGGCATTGGTGAGCACCAACCCATCGGCGTCGATCACCACACCGGAGCCCTGACCTCGCTCACGGCTGCTGCCGGCCGGATCACCAAAAAGATCACGCAGCAGCGGATCAAGCATGGCCGGATCGAAGGCCTGGCGGGGCACTTCCCGCTCGGTGTCAATCCGCACCACGGACGGACTTGCCCGCCGGGACGCCTCGGCGACGAAATTGTGGGCCGGCGCAGACGTCGGCGGCGAAACACTGGCCAGATCAGCAGCTTGGGGCAGCTCGGGGGTGAGCGCCTTGGTGCGGGCGGGCAGCCCCAGGGTCAGGCAGATCACCAGCAGCAGCGCCAGCAAGCGGCCACAGCTGTTCCAGGATCTGCGCGGGGCCTGAGCTGTACCGAGGAGGCGGGAGTGAGCGGGTCTGAGCATGGAGCTGAGGCTAGGCCGCTGGATCGGCCGCCGCTGTCTCAGGCCAGGGCGACCAGCGCAGCAGCCGCTGACTCCAGCGGCCGTCGTGATGCAGCTCCAGCAGGCGGCCGCCGGGATCCTCAGAACGCCCGAGCGGGCAGGGTTGCACCGCTCCAAAGGCACATAGCGTCGAGGGACAGGCCAGTACGGGACTACCCGGCTCTCCGCCAAGCCAGCCCTGCCAGTGCTGGTGGACATGGCCGCAGAGCAGGAGGGCTGGTGAGGAAGCCTCCGAGAGGATCCTGGCCAGCTCGGCCCCATCACGTAGCCCGATGGCATCAAAGCCGGGGTCGCCGATCGGCAGAGGCGGATGATGAACAGCCACCAGGGTGGGGGAGCTCTCCTGCAGCAGGCGCTGCCGCAGCCAGGCCCGTTGGCCGGTGCCCAGCCAGCCACCGCAGTCACCACTGCGGTGGCTGGAGAGCATCAGCAACCGCCAGGTGCCCAGCCACAGCTCCGCGGGCGCCAGCACGGCATGGCGCCCCATGACCGCCTGCAGCAGAAGCGGGTGATCGTGGTTTCCCGGCAGCAGGGCCAGGGTCAGGCCCGAGTCGGTGAGCAGGTTCCGAAGCTGGACATAGCCTCCCCAGCTCTCGTCCTGGCAAAGATCACCGCTGATCAGCAGCAGATCCGGAGAGACTTCAAGGGCTGCGAGGGCCTGCTCCAGGCCATGGCGCAACTGAGCGAGGGGGGTGCGACCCCTGTAGCGACCATGCCCCTGGCGCAGCAGATGGGGATCACTGAGCTGCAGCACCCTGAGCGGATTGGTGCCTGAGGCCGAAGCCTCTGGATCCAGCTGGCTGGTGTGGCCCCGCTCTTGAAGGGGTCGCAACAGAAGGAGCCACGGATCGGGGACTTCAGCCTAAGTTGCCGCAACAGCGCTGCCAGCCCATGGCCTCGATCCCCCCAGGCACCCGTGTGCGATGTGCCCTCTGCCAAGTGGAGATCCAAGGCATGGTGGGCGGCCAGGACCAGGTGATCTTCAGCCAAGGGGCCCCTGGAACCCGCGCCAAGCTCTGGGCCAGGGTCTGCCAGTACGTCAGAGAACCCCAACGCTGTCTCAACCAGGACCAGGCGCTCCGTGGTGAGGTCGGCGCCGACGACTTCTACGGGGAGGCACCCAGCCTGGGTCTGTTTGACGCCCCGGGCGGGGCCACCCCTCAGGCCTGAGCCGGTTGGTTCCAGGGTCTGACGTTCCGGCTTGTAAGCTCGATTTCATGCCCGGCGGGCATCACCCTGATCTTTGGAGTGCTGGCCTCAGGCCTACCTCGAAGCCAGGAGCAGTTCTCTGCAGTGGCCGGTCGGGCGTCCGACCCGCTCTCCAGCCCCGCCGGTGTCCCATCCACTCATCCCCGATCTGGAGCTTCTGGTCACCCCTCTCGCCGAGGCTTCGGGGCTGGCAGTTGAGGGTGTGGAGATTCAGGCCCACCGGCTGCCGCTCACTTTGGTTATCCAGATCCGTCACGCCGACGGACGGGACGTCAACCTCGACGATTGCGTTGCCTTCAGCGGTGTGCTCAGCGAGGTAGTTGAAGCCAGTGAGCTGATGCCCCAGGCATATGTTCTGGAGGTCAGCAGCCCTGGGATCGGCGAGGAGCTCTCCGAGGACCGCGATTTCCGCAGTTTTCGCGGGTTCCCTGTATCGGTGCTTTTCCGAGATGGCCAGGGCCTGGAGACCACTCGCGAAGGCCTGCTGCTGGAGAGGGATGAGGAGAACCTCCAGCTCAATGTGCGCGGCCGCATCAGTCGGATCCCCCGCCTTGATGTGATCTCCGTCCGCCTGGTCACTCCAGCCACAGATTGACCAGCTTCTGCTCCCTACACCCCTCAACCCCCCTTTTGATCCGATGGCACTCGTTCTCCTCCCCGGTCTGCAGAACCTGATCGAGGACATCAGTGAGGAGAAGAAGCTTCCCACCCAGGTGGTGGAGGCGGCCCTGCGCGAGGCCCTGCTCAAGGGCTACGAGCGCTACCGCCGCACTCTTTATCTGGGCATCAGCGAAGACCCCTTCGAGGAGGACTACTTCAGCAACTTCGATGTGGCCCTCGACCTCGACGAGGAGGGCTACCGCGTGCTGGCCAGCAAGATCATCGTGGAAGAGGTGGAGAGCGAGGACCACCAGATCGCCCTGGCCGAGGTGCAGCAGGTGGCCGAGGACGCCCAGATCGGAGACACCGTGGTGCTGGATGTCACCCCCGAGAAGGACGACTTCGGCCGCATGGCCGCCTCGACCACCAAGCAGGTGCTGGCCCAGAAGCTGCGTGACCAGCAGCGCCGCATGATCCAGGAGGAGTTCGCCGATCTCGAAGACCCCGTGCTCACCGCCCGGGTGATCCGGTTCGAACGCCAGTCGGTGATTATGGGCGTGAGTTCGGGCCTGGGCCGGCCTGAGGTGGAAGCGGAACTGCCGCGGCGGGATCAGCTCCCCAACGACAACTACCGGGCGAACGCCACCTTCAAGGTCTTTCTCAAGGAAGTGAGTGAGGTGGCCCGCCGCGGACCGCAGCTGTTCGTTTCCCGGGCGAATGCCGGTCTGGTGGTGTATCTGTTCGAGAACGAAGTGCCGGAGATTCAGGAAGGTTCGGTGCGGATCGTGGCGGTCGCACGTGAAGCCAATCCTCCCTCGCGGGCAGTAGGCCCGCGCACCAAGGTGGCTGTCGACAGCGTCGAGCGGGAAGTGGATCCCGTTGGGGCCTGCATCGGCGCCCGTGGCTCCCGCATCCAGCAGGTGGTCAACGAACTGCGCGGCGAGAAGATCGACGTGATCCGCTGGTCGCCCGATCCCGGTCAGTACCTGGCCAATTCTCTCAGCCCCGCCCGCGTCGAGATGGTTCGGCTGGTGGACCCTGTGGGGCAGCACGCCCACGTGCTCGTACCACCCGACCAGCTCAGCCTGGCGATCGGCCGCGAGGGCCAGAACGTGCGCCTGGCGGCACGTCTCACTGGCTGGAAGATCGACATCAAGAATGCCGCCGACTACGACCAGGCCAGTGAGGACGCTCGGGCAGCAGAGCTGATCGCCCTGCGCGAGGAGGACGAACGGCAGCAGGCCGAGGCCGAAGCCCGACTGGCTGTGGAGCAGGCCGCACGAGCCGAGGAGGATGCTCGCCTGCGTGAGCTCTACCCACTGCCCGAAGACGAGGAGGGCTACGAGGGCGACGCCGAGGTTGAGGAGGCCGAATCGGACTACGAGTCGGAGGAGCCCGCAGCACAGAGCGAGGCCCTGACGGCTGATACAACCGATTCAGCCGCAGCAGAGCCGGATGACGAAGCAGCTGTTGAACTGCGGTGAGCGGAGGCGTCGTCCTGCGGCGCTGCGTGTCCTGCCGGGAACGGCGCGATCGCAGCCTGCTCTGGCGGATCATCCGCCAATACGGTGATGGGGTCGTGCTCGAGGGGGCCGAGACCAGGGCCATGGGCCGTTCGGCCTATGTCTGTCCCTCCAGCAGCTGCATCGAGGACGCCAGGCGCCGCAAACGCCTGCAGCGCTCCCTGCGCTGTCAGGTGTCGGATTCCATCTACACGGCACTGGAGGAACGGCTGAGCGAGCCACTCCATGCAGCCTCTGAGGCAAGATGAACAGTGGCCGCACCGCGCGTGGGGCTCGGCGGCACACGGTGCCCCGACCGATCGGAGACCTGAATGACCAGCAGCGGCAAAGTCAGAATTTATGAGCTGTCCCGGGACTTGGGCCTGGAGAACAAGGACGTGCTCGATGCCGCCGAGAAGCTGTCCATTGCGGTCAAGAGCCACAGCAGCTCCATCAGCGATGGGGAGGCCGAGCGCATCCGCAGCCTGATCAGCACCCCCGCCAACGGCGGCGGGGCCCCAGCGAGCCAGCCCGTCCGGCCAACGGCACCAGCCAGCGAACCGGCCAAGGCCATCCTTTCCCTCAAAAAGGCCGCCCCGGCACAGGCGGCCACTCCGGCCAGTCCTGCAGGTGCCGCCAAGCCGAAGCCGGCCGTCAGACCGGCGAGCAGCCCCCAGAAGCCTGCTGCCCCTGCGCCTGCCCAAGCCGCCAAGCCCACCATCGTCAAGCCGGCCCCCAGGCCGGAGATCGTGGCCCAGGCCCCCGCCGCCGCCGCACCGAAACCGGCAGCTCCCACCCCACCGGCCACCCAGCTGCCGGTCGTCAGAAAAGTGGTGCCCCAGGCCAATCTTCAGAGCCCCTCCGCGGCCGCACCAGCCCGGCCGGTTTCGCCGCTGAAGCCCACACCGGTCTCTGCCAGTCCAGCCAAACCGGCGAGTGCCCCGAGCCGCCCGCCTGCTCCTCCGGTGAGCAAGCCCGAGCCGCCCCAGGTGCGCAAGCCCGATGCGGCCGCAGCGGCCAGCCCCAGTCCCCGTCCCGCCACCAGCCCCCGTCCCGTACCCAGGGGCAGTGCGCCTGCCCCTTCCCGGCCGGCCTCTCCCCAAAGGCCCGGAGCCCCGGCTCCGGTGCGCTCGACCAGCGGCTCCGGCGTCGTCCGCCCGCAACTGGTGGGTCGACCCCAGCCAGGCCAGCCCGGCACGAGTAACCGTCCGGCACCTCCTTCGGGCCGCCCAGCCCTGAGTCAACGGCCGGCTGAGGCCCCCCAGCGACCAACTCCGCAGGTGGGACGGCCCACTCAGGCCCGCAGCCCTCTGGAACTGGTGGGCAAACCGATCCGCCGTGACGCAGCCGGCCCAGCAGGCACCAGCCGCCCAGGCGCGCCTGTGCGGCCCGGCATGCCTCAGGGCATGCGGAAGCCGGTGGCCCCCGGCGAGCTGATGCAGCTCCAGAAGCCCGGCAGCCGCCCAGCCGCCGCACCCCCCAGGCGGCCGGAGCGCAGCGAAAGCAGTCCCGAAGCCCCCCGCCCCACGGCTACCCCGCCGGCAGCTCCTCGGAAACCGGCTTTCCGTACACCCCAGGCCGCAGGGCCTGGCCGGGCACGACGGCCCGAATGGGACGACAGCGCCAAGCTGGAGGCCCTGCGCAGCAAGTCGCCGCAGAAGCAGCGCCAGAAGGTTCACATCATCGGCGACAACGATGATGCGCTCACCGCTGAAACTGGCGGCTTCGCCGGCGAACACGAGGCGATGGTGCTCCAGGCCAGCCTGGCCCGGCCGGCCAAGCCGCGCACCCGTCCAACCACACCGGGCGCCAAGCCCGTTGTGGCGATGCGCAAGCGCAAGAAGGAAACCACCCGCCAGCGGCAGAGGCGCCGCGCGATGGAACTGCGCGCCGCCCGTGAAGCCAAGGCCACCCGGCCCGAGATGCTGATCGTGCCCGAGGGCAACCTCACGGTGCAGGAGCTGGCAGACCGCCTGGGCGTGGAGAGCTCCGAGATCATCAAATCCCTCTTCTTCAAGGGGATCATCGCCACGGTCACCCAGACCCTCGATCTCTCCACTATCGAAACGGTCTCCGACGAATTCGGCGTACCCGTCCTCCAGGACGACGTGGAGGAGGCCGCCAAGAAGACGGTGGAAATGATCGAAGACAGCGATCTCGCTCACCTGATCCGGCGTCCACCGGTGGTCACGGTGATGGGCCACGTCGACCACGGCAAGACCAGCCTGCTCGATGCCATTCGCAAGACACGTGTGGCGGCAGGGGAAGCCGGCGGCATCACCCAGCACATCGGCGCTTACCAGGTCACCATTTCCAACTCCGGTGAAAGCCGTCGCATCACCTTCCTCGACACCCCGGGCCACGAAGCTTTCACCGCCATGCGTGCCAGGGGCACCAAAGTCACCGACGTGGCCGTGCTGGTAGTGGCCGCCGATGACGGCGTCAGGCCCCAGACCCTGGAGGCCATCAGCCACGCCAGGGCGGCAGAAGTGCCAATCATCGTGGCGATCAACAAGATCGACAAGGAGGGCGCCCAGCCCGAGCGGGTCAAGCAGGAGCTTTCGGCTCTGGATCTCGTATCCGAAGACTGGGGCGGCAACACCGTGATGGTGCCGGTGAGTGCCACCAAGGGTGAGAACATCGACAAATTGCTGGAGATGATCCTGCTGGTGACGGAGGTCGAAGACCTCCAGGCCAACCCGGACCGGATGGCGAAGGGCACCGTGATCGAGGCTCACCTCGACAAGGCCAAGGGTCCCGTGGCCACCCTCCTGATCCAGAACGGCACCCTCAAAGCCGGCGATGTGCTGGCAGCAGGGCCCGTGCTGGGCAAGGTGCGCGCCATGGTCGACGACTCCGGCAAGCGGGTCAAGACCGCAGGTCCTTCCTCGGCAGTGGAAGCCCTCGGCTTCAGCGAAGTGCCCACCGCCGGAGATGAATTCGAGGTCTACCCCGACGAGAAGACCGCACGCTCGGTGGTGGGGGATCGGGCCAACGAAGCCCGTGCCACTCGCCTGGCCCAGCAGATGGCCTCCCGGCGAGTCTCCTTGGCATCGATGTCGGGGCAGGCCAGCGAAGGGGAGCTCAAGGAGCTCAACCTCATCCTCAAGGCCGATGTCCAGGGCAGTGTCGAGGCGATTCTCGGCTCGCTCGAGCAACTTCCCCAGGGCGAGGTACAGGTGCGCGTGCTGCTCTCCGCCCCTGGAGAGATCACCGAAACCGACGTGGATCTGGCGGCCGCTTCGGGTGCCGTGATCGTCGGTTTCAACACCTCGATGGCCTCGGGTGCCAAGCGGGCCGCCGATGCCAATGGCGTCGACGTGCGCGACTACGACGTGATCTACAAGCTCCTGGAGGACATCCAGCTGGCCATGGAGGGCCTGCTTGAGCCGGAGCTGGTGGAGGAGCCACTCGGCGAAGCGGAGGTGCGCGCGGTGTTCACCATCGGCAAGAGCGCCGTGGCTGGTTGCTACGTCACCAGCGGCAAATTGCAGCGCAACTGCAAGGTGCGAATCCAGCGCAACAAGCAGGTGGTGTTCGAGGGCGATCTCGATTCTCTGCGTCGCAACAAGGACGACGTAAAGGAGGTAGCCACGGGCTTCGAGTGCGGCATCGGCTGCGATCGCTTCGCCAACTGGCAGGACGGTGATCGGGTGATGGCTTACAAGCTGGTCACCCAACGCCGCACCCTCAGCACCTGATGTGAATCCGCGCAGCGAACCCCTGCTCTGGCTGCAACTGCTCGGATTGGCAGCCATCCCAGCGGAGCTGCTGGCCGTGGCGCTGGTCCTCTCGGGCGCCGATCCCGGTCCGGTTCCAGCGATCGAGCGGCTGTTGCTCTGGTCCCTTGGAGCCTTGTTGCCGACAGTGCTGCTCTGGCAGCGGCCGGCGGATTGCTGGTCGATGCTGCTGCTTCAGACTCCGGCACGGGGCCGCCGCGAGAGTCAGCGAAGGCTGAGTGCCCTTCAATCGCCGCTCCCCATTCGCCTGCTGGCGACGGCCTGGTCAGTGCTGTTGCTTCCGGCAATCTGGCGACTTGATCTACTCTCCGCCCAAATGGTGGCGATCGCTCCCCTGCCAGAAGCGTCCCGGCTGGTCACGATCTTGCTGACCGTGCCCTTGCTGGCGATCCTGGTCTGGCAAGGGCAGCAGCTGATCCAGGCCCTCTGGCTGCTCACCCGCAGCCCTGAGCAAGTAGCAGGTACCCCTGCCATGACTCCTGAAGCACTGGGGCGGGAACGGTTGAGCCTTGGCTTGCCTCTTCTGCTCCCCGATCCTCTCAGCCTGCTGCAGAACAGCCAAAGCCAGGCGGACTACTCCAGCGCCTCAGCGGTCGCGCCAAAGCAGCAGCCCAAAGCCGACAAAGGCAGCGAGCTGGATGAGCAGGTCCCCTGAAGCAACCTCCGAGCCGGCGGATGAGCGCATCACCATGACTGCCAGGCCTATCGCTCCGGAAGCGGTTAGAGCAAACCACAGGGTACGTCGCAGCCCTTTCCAAGGGGCCTTGGCTTCCGCCAGCAGTCGTTCTCGCAGCTCTGGATCCAGAGGCGTGGGTTTGGGCCGTGTCGTGGGCATGGTCCGGAAACCCGCGGAACCCCTCAATGCTAATTTAATCAAGCTGCCGGTGTAGCTCAGTGGTAGAGCAACTGATTCGTAATCAGTAGGTCGTCGGTTCAAGTCCGATCACCGGCTTTTCTCCCCACGCCGAATGGATCTTTCGGCTCAGTCCTGAATGGATGGGTAATAACATTGGGGTCTTTGCCAACTTGACAAGTGATGCGGATGCGCCCTGTTGATCACTTCAGGACAAAGCCAGAGATCAGCCTTCACCAGTGAAGGGGATTTCCAACCTGATCCGGCTGAGAATTAAACCGAAATCGCAAAGTAGTGATTGGTGCGACTACCTCTCTCAGGTCGCCAAAACAATGGTCAGCGAAGACTGGGGGAAAAATTGACTTCTCAGATCCTGGCCAAGCCAACCTTGCTGGACCATGATTTGATCAATCCCTGCCTCAGCACATTGACAGCACTTGGTACTGATGGGTCATCGTAATTGGCCTCATCCCTTGTGGACGCCATAAAAGAGCCCCCGCCAAGGCGGAGGCTTCACTTGCTATTGAGTTGAAGCAGCTGGTGGGCCGCAGGGACCCACCGGTTGCATCAGCCGATTGCAGGGGCGGTCAGTGCCACTGGGGTGGCTTCTGCAGATGCCAGGTCAAGCGGGAAGTTGTGAGCATTGCGCTCGTGCATCACTTCCATGCCCAGACCAGCGCGGTT
>NZ_JAGQBU010000019.1 GCF_024345795.1 Synechococcus sp. J7-Johnson | reverse complement strand
CGACTGGCTGGATTTCAGTCGATTCGAGCCGGAATGCAGGCCGTAACTCACGACATCACGGCGCTACTGGCGATGGCGACGAGGAAGCCAGAACCAAGCTCGAGTTAAGACTTTGAATCAGCCCTGCATCCTCGCCGCTGTGTTGTTGATTGCTGGCGGGAAACTGCTCATGACTGCCGCGACGTGACGCTGACCAGGGCGGTCGGTCACCACGGCTCTCAATTGGAGCCGCAGCTGGTTTTAATTGGTTGGTGGTATCAGCACGTTCTCCGATTCCGAGTCCCCCCCTGGTTCTGGTTCATGGGCTGCTCGACAGCCCAGCGGTGTTCAACAAACTCAGGCGTGAGCTGGGAGAACGACGGCCCCATCTGCTGATCCCTGCCCTGCCCCTGCGCCTCGGACTCACCCCGATCGAACAGGCTGCTGAGCTGCTCGGTGGCCACATCCGGGCGACTCTGGGGCTGGAGGAGCCGATCGACCTGCTGGGCTTTTCGATTGGGGGCGTCATTGCCCGCACCTGGATTCAGCTGATGGGAGGGCACCAGCGCACACGGCGCTTCATCAGCGTGGGCAGTCCCCAGCAGGGAACGCTCACGGCCCAGCCCTGGCCTGGGCGCGTCTTCAAGGGCATCGCTGGTCTGAAGTGGGGCAGCGGCCTGCTGGAGCGCCTGAACGGCAGCCTCGACACCCTGCACCGGATCGAGTGCCACAGCTTCTATTCCGCCATTGATCTGGCCGTGCTGCCGGGATGGCGCGCCGTGCTGCCCATCGGCGCCCGCACGGAGCTGCCAGTGGCGACACACCCCCAGCTGTTGCGTGATCCGGCTGCCATCGGGCCACTGACCAGGGAATTGCTCAGGCCGTGATCCCGTGCGCCTGAGGCCTGTTGCCCATAGCGTTAGTGGTTGCAGGACTGGTGCGCAAGATGGGCTGGGTTGGCGTTTCCATGCTGGTGCGCTGGCTGCTGGGCTGGGTCCTGGGCCTGCGCCTACCCCTCCTCCCAGCCGCCTCACCTGTTGAGCCGCCCACAGTTTCGGTGTTGATCCCCGCTCGCAACGAGGAGTCGACGCTTCCCCATCTGCTCGATGGGCTTGCTCGCCAGAGCCTCAAGCCCCTGGAGGTGATCGTGGTGGATGACCACTCCAGTGATCGCACGGCCGCCATCGCCGCTGAGCCCCGGTCTGGCCTGCCGGTGGCCGTGCTCGCCTCGCTGCCATTGCCCCAGGGCTGGTGCGGCAAGACCTGGGCGCTGCACAACGGTGTGCTGGCCAGCCGCGGTGAGCTGTTGGTGTTCCTCGATGCCGACACCGAACCCGGTCCTGACTTCCTGGAGTGCCTGGTGGCGGCGCACCAGCAGCTCGGTGGACTGGTGTCGGTGCAGCCATACCACCGCACAGAGAAGCCCTACGAACAGCTCTCGCTGCTGTTCAACATGGTGGGGCTGATGGCCGTGCCCTTGGGGCCAGGTTGCGGCGTGGCCTTCGGGCCGGCGCTGGCCACCAGCCGCGCCGACTACGACCGCAGCGGCGGTCACGCGGCCGTTGCCGGCAAGGTGGTTGAAGACTGGTTCCTCGCCCATGCCTACGAACGGGCCGATCTGCCGGTGAGCGCTTTTCTCGGCTTCGGCCGGATCGCTTACCGCATGTACCCGGGCGGACTGCGCGACATGGTGGTGGGGTTCAACAAAAATTTCGCCACCGCTGCCGGTGAGGTGCGCTGGAGCTGGATGCTGGCCGTGCTGCTCTGGCTCTCCGGCCTGTTCTGGGCCGCGTGGTGCCTGCCGGCCTCGTTGCTGGGCTGGCCGCTGGTGGGTGATCGCGCCGTGCTCAGCAATGCGCTGGTCTACGGGGCCTATGCGCTCCAGCTGCTGGTGATCACCCGCCCCGTGGGTCGCTTCGCCTGGATCAACCTGCTGTTTCCCATTCCGGTGCTGTTCTTTCTCGGGGTGTTTCTGCTGGCGATCCTCAACCTCGAGCGCGGCAAGGTGCAGTGGAAGGGACGCACGTTCAGCACCCGCTGATGGCCAATTCCGTCGTTGTGGGTAACTCACATTTCAGTTGCTCACCCGCGCCGCCTCCATCTCCAGCGCAACCGCCAGGCCGACGTCCTCCACGTGCCTGGCCACCACCAGCCTGTGGGTGCCCTCTTCGGTCACGAAGCCATCCTGGGCTGGATCGAACCTGGCGAGGGCGCGCAGAGGGACCGTCAGCGTGATGCGCCTCGCTTCCCCGGCGGCCAGGTGCAGGCGCTGGAACGCCACCAGGGTTCGAGCCGGTCGCTCCAGCTCCCGGGCTGGGGGTTCCAGATAAATCTGCACCACCTCGGCCGCCTCCATCTCGCCGGTGTTGGTGATCGTGACGCTCGTCTGCAGGTGATCGATCCGGCCATCAGCGCGCTGGAACTCGGCCGTCAGCTCGGAAGCCGTGAACTGGCTGTAGGAGAGCCCGAAGCCGAACGGAAACGCCGCGGCATTGCCGTCACGCTGGAGGCGCCGGTAGCCATGCCAGAAGTCGTAGACGACCCGCCGCGCTCGGGGTTCGAAGGGCGGCAGGTGGCAGGCCTGAGTGGGCATGGAAAAGGGCAGGCGGCCGGAAGGTGACACCCGACCGAGCAGTACATCAGCCAGGGCAGCACCCCCTTGCTCTCCGGGATACCAGAGCAGCAGCAGGCCCGGAACCAGCTGCCGCCAGTCCTCGATCAGCATGCCGCCACCGCCCATCAGCACCACCACGGTGCGTGGATTGGCGCTGGCGACCTGGCGGATCAGGGCCACCTGATCCGCGGGCAGGTTCAGATCGGTGCGATCACCGGCGGCAAAGTCGCCGCCCTGCCGGGCTGAGGCGTAGCTGGTGATCCAGGCGAGCAGATGGGCCAGGGGTCGCCAGAACGGCATCAGCCTGCGCCGCCCCACCAGGCGCAGCAGCCAGTCGGGTGGAGGAATCAGGCGCAGGATCGGGGCGATATCGCCCGGATGGATGTGCTCCCCCTCCAGGCGCCAGTCCAGGCCGGCCACCACCACAGCGGCGTCGCAGCGGGCCGCCAGCGCGGCCGCTGCCAGGGGGCTGCTGCCGCTGGCCTGCTCGATGCGCAGGTCGGGAGCCGCGGCCCGCAGCCCATCGAGCGGTGTCACCACCGTTCCCGGCAGAGGCCGGGTGTCCGAGGATCCCCGATCCCCCAGGTTCGGTATCGACGCCAGCCGGCCTATCACCGCCAGGGAGCTCAGGCCTTTGAAGGGCAGCACCTGCCCCTCGTTGCGCAGCAGCACAATCGAGCTGGTGGCCGCCTCGCGGGCCAGGGCACGGTGTGTCTCGCAGGAGCGAAGCGACGCCGGGTAAGCACCTGCGGGCACCCTCAGCTGCACCTGCAGCAGTCGCAGCACGGCCTCATCGATGCAGCCCATCGGCACCCGGCCGTCGGCGACGGCCTCCGGCAGGCATCCTGCGAACACCATCCCGAACGGCATTTCCAGGTCCTGGCCCGCCAGTACGGCGGCGACGCCATCACGCACGCCGAAGATGAAATCGCAGACCACGAATCCGCGGAATCCCCAGCGCTGCTTGAGGATCCGTCGCAGCAGCTCCGGGTGCTGGCCGCACCAGTGGCCGTTGACCTGGTTGTAGGCGCTCATCATCGAACCGGCTCCGGCTTCCACGCAGTCACGGAAGTGGGGGAGATAGAGCTCATGCAGCACCCGCTCGCTGACCTGCACGTCGACCAGGAACCGGGAGCTGTCGATCGAGTTGAGGGCGAAGTGCTTGACGCAGGCCACCGCATGGCGTTCCAACCCACGGGTCATGGCGGCTCCCAGGGCTCCCACGTGCACCGGGTCCTCCCCATAGGTCTCCTGGGCCCTGCCCCAGCCGGGGTGGCGCAGGAGGTTGATGCAGACCCCGGCCACCCAGTTGGCGCCGAAGGATCGGGCTTCACGAGCGATGGCCTCCCCGATGCGTTGCTCCAGGTCGGGATCCCAGCAGGCCCCCCGGGCCATCGGCACGGGGAATGTGGTGGCTCCACCCTCGAGCACCACGCCGCGGGGGCCATCGACGAACTGAAGGCCCGCCAGGCCAAGACGGGGCACCTGCGCCGCCGGCCAGGGATGGCGGTGGGAGGCCTGATGGAGGGCGATGTCCGCCATGCCGGACCAGAACGGTGTGTCACCGTCGAGCAGCTCCAGCTTCTCGGCCGTGGTGAGTTCGGCCAGCAGCTCCAGAGACTTCTCCTGGCTCGAGGATCCGCGCTCGTGCATGGTCACCCCTTCAACGGAAGGACCCTCTCAGGATCGCAACGCCCGGGCCAATCGCAGCAGATCAAACGGCTCCACGAGCTCCGGAGCCATCCCAGCATCAACCCGTCCGGCGTGATGCCGAACGGGTTCAGTGATCAACTGGCTTCAGCAGTGGTGACACCTTCAATCCGGTCTTCGATCTCCTGATAGATCTCCTGCAGCTGGGCGATGTTCTCATCGCTGGTGTCCCAGTAGCCGCGGCCGTTCACTTCCAGCAGGGTGCCCACGATGCGGCGGAAGCTGTGGGGGTTGAGCTCCATCAGACGCTTGCGCATCTCGGGATCCTTGATGAAGGTGTCATTGGCCTCCTCATACACGAAGTTATCAACGGCGCCGCTGGTGGCGCTCCAGCCCAGGGTGAAGTTGAGCCGCTTGGCCACCTCGCGCACACCCTCGTAGCCGGAATTGAGCATGCCCTCGTACCACTTGGGATTGAGCAGCTTGGTGCGGGAATCCAGGCGGATCGTTTCGCTCAAGCTCCGCACCTGGGCATTGGCGGTGGTGGTGTCGGCGATGTAGCTGGTGGGGGCTTTGCCGTCGTCGCGCAGGCCGGCAATCAGCTTGGTGGGATCGGAATCGAAATAGTGGCTCACATCTGTGAGCGAAATCTCAGCCGAATCCAGGTTCTGGAAGGTCACATCGGCGGTTTTCATCGCCGATTCGAACACCTCACGGTTCTGGTTCATCTCACCGGGGTTGTCGGCGTTGAAGGCGAAGGTCTTGCGCGACAGATACATCTCCTGCAGGTCGCCCTCCTCCTCCCAGGTGCTGTTCTCCACCGCCAGGTTCACGTTCGAGCTGTAGCTGCCGCTGGCATTGGAGAACACCCGGGTGGCGGCCTCGCGCAGGCTGATGCCCTGTGCCGCCGCCTGCTCCTGGGAGTGCTTGCGCACGAAGTTCAGCTCCAGAGGCTCCTCGGCCTCAGCCGCCATCTTCACGCCCTGGTCAATCAGGCCCATCTGGTTGATGAACAGATCGCGGAACACACCGGAGCAGTTCACCACCACGTCGATGCGGGGACGGCCCAGCTCTTCGAGCGTGATCAGCTCCAGCTTGTTGACTCGCCCGAGCGAATCGGGCACGGGGCGCACTCCGATGAACCAGAGAATCTGGGCAAGCGATTCGCCGTAGGTCTTGATGTTGTCGGTGCCCCAGAGCACGCAGGCGATCGTTTCCGGCCAGGTGCCCTGCTCAGCCTTCTGACGCTCGATCAACCGATCCACCACCACCTTGGCCGCGGCGATGGCGGCGCGGGTGGGGATCGCCTGGGGGTCGAGGGCGTGGATGTTCTTGCCGCTGGGCAGCACACCTGGGTTGCGGATCGGATCGCCACCGGGGCCGGGAATCACGTATTCGCCATCAAGCGCCCGCAGCAGGCTTTCCATCTCCATGTCGGCGCAGATCTGCTCCAGGCAGAAGCGGAGGTAGCCGAACAGTTTGTCGAGCTCGGTGGGCTCCACTGCGGCGAAGCCCGAGGCACGGCAGGAACTCAGCCAGGGGCTGGGTCGCTCGTAGCCGAAGCGCTCCAGCAGGGCGAAGAACCAGCCGAAGCGCCCCTTGAGATCCACCCGACCGTCACTGCCCGTTACCGCGCGCACCATCGAGGCCACGGCGGCGCGGCAGGCCTCAGTGATCCGTTGGTTCAGCTCCACATCGACCAGCACCCCGGCGTCGTTGCCGCGATACACCTCATCGATCGTGCGGCCCAGGCTTTCGGCCAGCAGAGCCGGCAGGCTGCGGTAGCCCTCCTCTTCCCGCTCCAGGGCGGCGATGTTCACCAGGGTGGCAATCGCCTCCTCGGCGGTGGGCGGCTTGCCGATCGTGTGCAGGCCGCAGGGCAGCAGCCGGCTCTCGATCTCCATCAGCTGGCTGTAAAGAGCACCCACCACCCCGTCACGGCCATCTAGGTCGAGCTCGCTGGCGTCCACCTCCGGCAGGACCACGTCCTTGTCGAGGTTGCACTGGCGGGCCGTTTCGACGATCGCGTTGACGATCTGCACCCCACGGCTGCTCTCACGCAGCTGCTGGTAGGAGCCCACGAGTTCGCCCAGTTCCTTGAGGCCCCTGTAAAGGCCAGCGTTTTCGGCCGGTGGTGTGAGGTAACTGATCGTGGCGGCGTAACCCCTCCGCTTGGCGATCGTGGCCTCCGAGGGATTGTTGGCCGCGTAGTAATAGAGGTTCGGCAGGGCGCCGATCAGGGAATCGGGGTAGCAGGTGTCACTCATGCCCATCTGCTTGCCGGGCATGAACTCCAGCGAGCCGTGGGTGCCGAAATGCAGCACCGCGTCGGCACCCCACACCTTCTCCAGATAGGTGTAGTAAGCGGCGAAGCCGTGGTGGGGGCTGGCGCTGCGAGAATAGAGTAGCCGCATCGGATCGCCTTCGTAGCCGAAGGTGGGCTGCACCCCAACGAACACGTTGCCGAAGTGACGGCCGTAGATCAGCAGGTTGGTGCCGTCTGAGTTGAGGTTGCCGGGAGGCTTGCCCCAGTTTTCTTCGAGCCGCTCGGAATAGGGGGTGAGCCGCTCGTATTCCTCCACGCTCATCCGGTGCGCGATCGCCAGCTCCGGTGCCCCTTGGAGGGCCTCCGGGTCGTTGATCACAGCCTCCATCAATGCTTTGGAATCCCGCGGCAGGTTCTGGACGTCGTAACCCTTGCGCTTCATCTCCTCAAGCACCCGGTGGATCGAGCCGAACACATCCAGGTAGGCGGCGGTGCCCACGTTGCCCTTGTCGGGCGGGAAGCTGAACACCGTGATCGCCAGCTTCTTCTCGATGCGGGGTTTGGTGCGCAGCAAGGCCCAGCGGATCACCCGCTCGGCGATCGCCTCCACCCGGTCCTGGAGGGTGTGGGCTTTGCCGGTGGCGTCGTCGCGGCCGCTGAGCACGATCGGCTCGATGGCGCCATCGAGCTCGGGAATGGCGATCTGCAGTGCCACCTGCACCGGGTGCAGCCCCAGATCGCTCTCCTCCCATTCCTGGGTGGTCTGGAACACCAGTGGCAGGGCCACCATGTAGGGCCGGTTCAGCTTCGAGAGAGCCTCGATGGCGCGGGGATGGTCCTGGCGGGCCGGACCACCGATCAAGGCAAAGCCGGTGAGGCTCACCACCCCATCCACGATCGGTTGGTCGGGGTCGAGCGGGTCGTAGAAGAAGGCCTTGACCGGTTTGGAGAAATCGAGCCCACCGCAGAACACCGGGATCACAGTGGCGCCGCGGTATTCCAGCTCCTGGATAACCGCCACGTAGTGGGCCTCATCGCCGGTGACGATGTGGCTGCGCTGCAGCACCAGACCGATCACCGGGCCGCTTTTGGCCTTCTCGCTGAGGTCGGCGCGGCTGGAGTTCCAGTTCAGGTATTCCTTGAGGTCCTCGAACATCCCGGGAGCCATGGGGTGCCACAGGCCCAGATCCGGAAACACAACAGGTTCGGCCACCTGCAGTTCGGGTCGGCCGCTGTCGCCCCGGGGGAACACATACTTATCAGCCAGCATCAATAGGAAGTTGCGCAGGTTGTCCGGCGTTCCACCCAACCAATACTGAAAGCTGAGCATGAACGAGCGCGCATCCTGCGCCTTCTCAACCGGTAGGTACTTGAGAACCGTGGGCAGGGTGTTGAGCAGTTTCAACATGGCGTCCTGGAAGCCGGCGCCATTGGCTTCCTTCCGCTTCTTCATGAAGCTGGCGATGGCGCTCTTGCTCTGGCCCAGCTGGGCCATGGAAAATGTGCCGAGCTTGTTGAGCCGCATCACCTCCGGCATGGAGGGGAACACCACGGCGGCCTTGAGTCGGTCCCGGTGGGGTGCCACAGCCTCCACCACTTTCTGGGCCAGGTCTTCGATGAAGATCAGCGAGGCGATGAACACATCGGCTTCGGCCACATCGGCGCAGAAGGCGGCGTAATTCTCTGGATCGCGCAACTCCTCGATCAGGTAGCCGCTCAGATCCACCGCCAGGGCCGGGTTGGTGGCGTTGAGGCTGGTGGCCGCCTGTGTCAGCGCGTTCTGGTACTGGGGCTCGAGCACCACGTACACCGCACGCATCACGGCCCGACCCTCACTGCCGGCGGGAGCCTCGCCGTTGCCAGGGGTGACCCGGCGGTTGGCGGAGCGTACCTGCGTGAACATCGGCGCTGGGGTTTAGCAATGTGAAGGAGCCTACGAAACCTGCCCCAGCCGCGCGACTTTGCGCCCCAAGGCGTTACAGGAGCCTGGCCGGGGCCGGAATCGCCGCCATAGGCTCCCCTCACGTCGAGATCACGCCCGGCCCATGCACCCCACCGATGCGCTCCCTGCTTCGATCCCGGTGGTGGTGGCCGGTGCCCTGGGCCGGATGGGGGCTGAAGTGGTCAAAGCCGTCACCGCAGCTGGGGATTGCCGCCTACTCGGCGCGATCGACACCACTCCCGGTAAGGAGGGGGCGGACGTGGGGCTGGAGCTGGGTCTGGGGGAACTCGAGGTGGCGATCACCGCAGACTTCGAGGGTTGCCTCTGCCAGGCCAGCCAGGCGGTGCGAAGTGATGGCCCAGGAGCTGGCGCGGTGCTGGTCGACTTCACCCATCCCTCGGTGGTCCACGAGCACACCCGTGCTGCGATCGCTTATGGAGTCCACCCGGTGATCGGCACCACTGGTCTGAGCCCCAAGCAACTGGGCGAGCTGGCGGTGTTTGCCGAGAAGGCCGGCATCGGCGGTGCCGTTATTCCCAACTTCTCGGTGGGCATGGTGCTGCTGCAGCAGGCCGCCGCCGCCGCCGCCCGCTTCTACGACTTCGCCGAGCTCACAGAACTGCACCACAACCGCAAGGCCGATGCCCCCAGCGGCACCTGCATCAAGACTGCCGAGCTGATCGAGGAGCTGGGCAAGACGTTCAACGAGCCCCAGGTGGAGGAGCACGAAACGCTGGCGGGCTGTCGCGGTGGTCAGCGGGAGAGTGGTCTGCGGCTGCATTCGCTGCGGCTGCCCGGGCTGGTGGCCCACCAGGAGGTGATGTTCGGCGCCCCAGGGGAGACCTACACCCTGCGCCACGACACGATCGAACGCTCCGCCTACATGCCCGGCGTGCTGCTGACTCTGCGCCGGGTGCGCCAGCTCCACGGTCTGGTGTACGGGCTCGAGCGCCTGATCTGAAGCGATGCTGATCCCACTCAAGCCAGGTGAACTGCAGCGCCTGATTCCGGCGGTGGCCACCGGGCCCCAGTTCAGTTTCTGCAGCGGCAATCCCCAGAAGATCCTGCAGCGGGTGCTGATCTCGGTGATCGGCGGGGTGATCTCGCTGCTGATCGCCCAGAGCCAGTTCTCCTATCGCTTCGGTTCGGTCTGGCTGGTGGCGGGTTTTGTCCTGCTGCTCTACGTGCTCTGGGGCCCGATCCTGGAAGCGGGACGACGCAACGCCACCCTGCGGCGCTACCCGCGGGCGGCGATCTTCGAGGCGCGGGTGGGTGATCTGTTCACCAAGGAGCTGGTGGAGCAACGCAAGGAGCAGGCGGATCAGCGCGGCCGTCTGGAGCTGGTGGAGAACCGCCGCACCTGGCTGTCGCTGGAGCTGGAAGACGACGACGGCTACCTGGGCTCAGTGCGCTTCCCGATGGAGAAGAAGCACCAGACGATCCGCCGCGGCATGGTCATTCGAGGTCTGGTGCTGAGCGAACGGCCTGATTTTTCGCGGATCGATGCCATGAGCGACGCCTGGATCCCGCAGCTCAAGGCCTGGGTGGGTGAGTACCCCTACCTGCTGCGGCCCGCATTCGAGGAGCTCTGCCTGCGACGCCTGCGCTGAAGCGGCTCTCAACCGGGCTCGCCCTGGAGCTGCTTCCGCCAGCGGACGTTTACGTTCCGCAACAATGTGTTACATTCAATTCATCAACCCAGGAGACCCCATGGCCCAAGCCACCGCCACCGCCCCCAGCTCGGCTCCTGTGAACGCCAGCGAGCGCGCCACCATCCGCGGCGCCACCGTCACCACCGAAGACGGTGGCCGCCTCAATGCCTTCGCCACCGAGCCCCGTATGGAAGTGGTGAGCGCCGAGAGCGGCTGGGGTTTCCACGAGCGCGCCGAGAAGCTGAATGGCCGCATGGCGATGCTCGGCTTCATCGCCCTGCTGGCCACCGAGTTCGCCCTGGGCGGTGAGGCCTTCACTCGCGGCCTGCTCGGCATCGGCTGAGCCCTTTCTTCGCATTCCACTTCTGGCCGCAGCAGAATTTCTGTTGCGGCTTTTTTGTGGCCGCAGTTGAGCCCATGAGCGTTCTTGCCCCGGCCCCTGCGGCGGCCCCAACTGGTCCTCTGATTTCTGAGTGGCCGACCATGCCTCGGGCCCACGTGCTCGGCGGGGGACCCACCGGTGCCCTGGCGGCCCTGGCCCTGGCCCAGGCGGGCTGGCGGGTGCAGCTCACTGATCCGCTCAGCGGTGCTCAGCTGCAGGCCCGCCGTCGCGCTTATGCCCTCAGCCATTCCAGTCGCCTGTTTCTGCAACGCCTGGGCCTCTGGCAGCAGCTGGCGGAGCTGGCGATTCCTTTCCGCTCGCTGCGGCTCTGTGATCTGGAGGCGGGGCGAGCGATCGGTTTCGGCCCGGCCGAGGTGGGCTTCGGCTCCGCCAGCCCCGCCGAGGCGGGTGCCGTGGGCTGGATCCTGCAGCATCAGCTGCTGATGCGATCTCTGCTCGAGCGCCTCGAGGCTCACCCCGCCATCAGCCTCAGGCTGGGGGAGGACGAATCCCTTGGTGCGCCATCCCTTGATCCCGACTGTCTTGGCCCGCCTGATCTGGTGGTTGCCGCCGATGGCAGCTCCTCTCCCACCCGGGAGTCGGCGGGGATAGGGCACTGGCGTCTGCCCTATGGCCAGGGCTGCCTCACGGCTCAGGTGCGCCTGCGCAGCTCGGCCCCCGATCAGGCCTGGGAGCTGTTTCGTCGCGAGGGTCCATTCGCAGTGCTCCCCCTCGGCGACGGCACCGCCCAGCTGGTCTGGAGTGCTCCTGCCGGGCGGCTGCGACAGCTGGAAGCGCTTGATCCCGTGGCCTTCCTCGATGCCCTCGCCGCCACGCTTCCGGACAGCCTGCAGCCCGAGGCCCTGCTCGAGCGGCCCCGGGCCTTCCCAGTGGCCCTCGAGCTGGCCCGCAGCTTCCACCGCGGCTCGCTGGCGCTGGTGGGGGAGGCGGCCCATCGCTGCCATCCCGTAGGCGGCCAGGGGATGAATCTCTGCTGGCGGGATGTGGAAGAACTGCAGCGTCAGGCCCTGCGGGCGGCCGCTGGACAACTGTCGCCTGCCGCGGTGGCCGCAGCCTATGGACGCCGCCGCTGGCCTGATGTGCTGCTCACCCTGCTGAGCACCGACTTGCTGGTGCGGATCTTCTCCAACCGGCAGCCGCTGCTGCTGAGGGGCCGCCGCCTGGCTCTCGGCCTGATGGGCCGCTCCAGCACTTTGAGGCACCTCAGCCTCAAGGCCATGACCCTGGGTCCTTGCCGCCTCGCGGCTCTCTGGTCAGAGTGAGGACAGCCCGGCATAGACCCCATTGAGTCTGAGCATTCGAGTGATCCGATGGTGATCAGCACCTCGCCCCAGCCGATTCCCTCCTCCGCCCTGGTGCGTTATCTGCGCCATGAGCAGGGTCTGAGCGAGAGCGCCCTGGCGCTGGGGATTCGCCAGGCCGATCAGGAGCAGGCTCCCCTGCCGGTGATCCTCTGGCGCTTCGGGTTGATCAGCCTGGATCAATTCGATCAGGTGCTGGCCTGGCAGGACCAGCAGACCTGATCGCCGACAACCCAGCTCAGGCGTAGATGATCAGGGATTCCACCGGGTGCTCCCCCGGCAGGCGTGCCCGTCCGCCCAGGCCCGCCAGCTCAGCCACGAAGCCATAGCCGCAGAGGTCGCCGCCGGCTTCGAGCACCAGCTGGGCGCAGGCCGCGGCGGTTCCGCCGGTGGCCAGCAGGTCGTCGACGATCAATACCCGCGGGCCGCCTGAAAGAGCATCGTGCTGGATTTCGAGGCGGTCGTGGCCGTATTCCAGGGCGTACTCCACGGCATGCACCTGGCCGGGCAGCTTGCCGGGCTTGCGCACCGGCACGAAGCCGATTTCCACGGCCGTGGCCAGGGCAGTTCCCACGATGAAGCCCCGGGATTCGATACCCACGATCAGATCGGGGCGCAGCTGTTCGCAGAGTTCCGACAGCTGGCGCACCACTTCCTTCCAGCCGCGTGGGTCACGCATCAGCGGGGTCAGGTCGCGGAAGAGGATGCCGGGCTTGGGGAAATCGGGCACATCCCTGACCAGCTCCCGCAGATCAATGGGCTCGCCCAACTCGGGGGATGCGGTGCTCAGGGCCATGAAAGAGCGATCGGGTGACGGATCGGCGCAGGCGCTGGCATCATCGCAGCCATGGCCGACGTCACGATCACCGCTCCAAACGTTGAAGCCGCCGTGGAGCAGTCCCCACCGCCACGGCCTTCTGCCCGCCTCTCGCGCCGAGGACTCGAGCGGCTCGACCTGATGCTGCTCAGCGTCGAAGCCCTTGATCTCAACGGCGGCGAAGCCATGGTCTGGATGGCAAACCAGCTCGGCTTCGGCTCCCTTTTCCCCAATCGTGTCGAGCTCTGGAAGCGGCGCTGCTACAACCCACTGAGGCTGGCCTGCCGGCGGGGCGTGCTCAGCGAAGCTGAAACCGATGCCCTGATCAGCCTGCTCTGTGCAATGGCCGATCGGCTCTATCCGATGTTGCGCCAACTGCTCTCGGCCTCCGAGCCTGAACCGGTCACCCAGCAGCGCTGGCAGCTGTTCCGCAGCCGGCTCGATGAGCTGGTGCGCGAGCGCCTTAATCCCCGTCGCGGCGGTGTGCAGAAGTTGCTGGATCCCCAGGAGGGTCCCCGTCTGCAGCGGCAGTTGGTGCAGGCTCTGGCCTTTGGCTCCGGCCGGGGTGGCTTCGATCGTCTCAAGGCCAGCCTGATGGATGCCGCGGCATGAAACTCAGTTATCGCTTCGAGCAGACCAGCTGCCGTCTGCGCATCGATGGACTCCCGGATCTGTCCGCCGGTCATGGCCCTGAGGTGATCGGCATCCTCTCGGCCTGGGAGCTTGATCTGGCCGGTCATCCCACTCTGGAAGGCAAACGCGATCACCTCCAGGCCCTGCTGGCCGCGGTGCTGCCCTATGCCCGTCACCTGGTGAGTTCCGTGCCGCGGCCGATGGGGCTGGCGACGGATCCGGTGCAGATGGAGCCGATCTCCTCGACGAGGGCTGGCCTGCGCAACCGCCCGGCCCACCGCCTGCGCCTGCTCAGCAGCCAGCCCGACACCCAGCCCCTGGAGCTCAGCTTCGACGACGCCGAGCTGGCGGACCTGGTGCGCTGTCTGGATCAGCTCCGGCTCGATCCCCGCGTTCAGCTGGGGTTCAGCCTGCCTCCCGATCGCCCCCTCCCCCGCCGCGAAATCCTGGAGCGTGTGCCCCTGCGCCAGCGCCTGGCCCCCCCTGCCGCCGGTCTGGCCGCCCTGGCGATCACCGCTGCTCTGGGCCTGATGGTGCCTCTGCCGCGCCCCACGGCCACACCGGCTGCCAGCCCCGCAGCCACGCCGACCTCTCCCCTCACCCCTCCCCGCTAGGTGACTGCCCCATTGACGATCGGGAACCTGTGGCCACACTCAATGGGAGAGTCCTCTGGGGATGATTCTGTTGGCGTTGATTCGGCTGCCGATGATCCTGCGCTCCATGGTCCTGCTGCGATGACGACGAAGCCATGACCACCAGCTGGTCTGAACTGCGCCGACGGGTGAATCGGCTGGGGGCCTCCCTGGATGTGGTCGTGCGCAGTGATCCCGAGGTCTGTGGCCTCAGCGGCAAGGATTTTCACCTCTCTCTCCACCACGGCGGACAGGGGGATTGCACCGTGGCGGGTCTCAGCCTGGTGGATTGCCCCAATGAACTGGTGCTGCTGGAGTTCGAGCGTTGGATGCGCGGCGCGGGCTACAGGCTCGATTGAGAAGCCGCCGCCATGAAGACTCACCTGCCCGATCCAGGCCGCAAAATCCCGTTGCCTCGCAAGGTGTTCTCGCGCCAGCGGCGGAGTGGATCGGCCTGGCGGGAGGGGGGCCTGGCTCTGCTGAACGGGGCGGCGGGAACGGGGCTGCTGCTGCTGCTGATGCAGCTCCCCAACCGCCTGGATTCGCTGCTGGTGATCAGCAAGGTGATCAGCGCCCTGATCCGGGGGCTGAGCCAGATCGGCATGGGTCTGATCAGCCTGTTGCTGGGCCTGCTGCAGGCTTTTGGGGTGTTGCTGCTGCTGGGGCTGGCGATCGCCGCACTGCTGTTGCTGATCAACGGGGCGTTCCGCCTGCTGCGCCTGGCCATGCCGGGGCTGGGCGGGGTTATGGCGCTGCCGGCGGGTCTGGCTCGAGTCGTCTGGTCGGTGGTGCGTATCCGGCCGCCGGATCGCCCCGAGCGCTGAGCTCAGGGCCGGGGCGCCAGCGACCGCCGCGACTCCCATAATTCCTGCAGGCTGATGGAACCGTTGCTGTTCAGGTCGATCTTGGAGAACCGCCGGTTCAGCCAGGGAAAGGAACGTGCCTCTTTGCGGCTGAGCTGGCCGTCACCGTTGCGGTCGGCCTGGGTGAACACCGTATGCAGCCTCACCCCCAGGAAGGCCGGCTGGCGGGGACTCAGGTCGGTGGGCAGCAGGTAGCCCCGGCCCCGCTGATCCAGCCGCTGAAAATTGGTTTCCAGATAGGGCTGGCCCCGGCTTTCCTGGGGAGTCACTCTGCCGTCGCGGTTGCGGTCCAGCCGCTCGAACCAGGCCTGCTTCTGCTGGTGGTACAGCTGCAGCGAGCGGGCGTCCTGGGCGAGGCCTGGCCCAGCCTGGCTGAGCAGCAGCAGGGAGGCCAGCATCAATAACCCTCTGCGGCTTGTGCTGCTGCCCTGAGCCAGGTTGGGCCTCGTTCTGGAGCTGGTGGGCGACGCCATGGCAATCACCTTATGGAGGTGAGCGGGCCAGGTCAGCCTCTGCGGCGGCGGCTTCAGGGGCCAAGACATGACCGGACCTGTCTGCAGGGCCGGGCAGTCACCTTTGGCAAGGTGCCCCGTGGGGTCTGCCCCTGGGCGCGGTGGGTTCCGCTCCATACAGTCAGGCCAGCTGCGGCCCCCGCCTTGAGCCGAACCCACACGATCTGGGTCGTCGATGACGACCCAGAATTGCGCCAGTTGTTGGGTACATACCTGACCGACCAGGGCTATGAGGTGCGCTGCCTCACCGACGGCCGCCAGCTGATGGCCCGGCTGGAGTTCCAGCGTCCCGATCTGGTCGTGCTTGATCTGATGATGCCGGGCGACGACGGCCTCACCCTGCTGCGTCGCCTGCGCGACGCCAGCGACGATCTGCCCATCGTGATGCTCACGGCCCGGGGCGAGGCGGTTGACCGGATCATCGGCCTTGAACAGGGCGCCGACGACTATCTGGCCAAGCCGTTCCTGCCCCGGGAGCTGATGGCCCGCATCGAAGCGGTGCTGCGCCGCCGCGGTTCCCTGCCGGCCGGCACTCCCCTCGCCGATGGCGAGCTGGTGCAGTTCGGCGACAACGTGCTGGATCTCTCCGCCCGCACGCTGGAGCGGCAGAATCAGGCGGTGACGATCACCAGCGGTGAATTCAGCCTGCTGGCCGCCTTCGTGCAGCATCCGCACCGCCCCCTTTCGCGGGAGCGGCTGATCGAGCTGGCCCGGGGTCCCGCCAGCGACACCGACACCCGCAGCATGGACGTGCAGGTGTCGCGGGTGAGGCGGCTGGTGGAGCCCGATCCGAGCCGGCCGCGCTACCTCCAGACGGTCTGGGGCTATGGCTACGTCTTTGTCCCTGACGGCCAGCCCCGCAACCGCTGAGCCATGGCCCCCGCGATGCGCCCAGCTGCCCTGTCGTTGCGTCTCGGGGTGTTTTTTCTGGGGGGATGGGCCCTCAGCCTGGTGCTGCTTCAGGTCCTGCTCGGTACCCGGATCGGCCAGGCCCAGATCGCGCAGATGGCTCCCCAGGTGGCCCTGAACCTGAGGCTTTCGGAGCTGGCGTTGGAGCGCTTCCCGCCGGCCACGGTCTCCCAGCTCAGCGGGCTGCAGCTGGGTGTTGGCCAGCCACCGCGGCGTCCCCGCAGCTGGGGCCTGCTCGGCCAGGGAGACGATGTCCGCCTCGAGCGGCAGGCCGACCAGCTCCAGCTGGAGCTCTGCCGCCGTCTGCCCCGCTGCCCCGAGGTGGTGCCGAACCATGGTGCGGCCCGTGGTGTCTGGATCGAGCTGGCCTCACCCCTGGAGCCGGTCTGGCTCTATGCCTCCATCCGCCCCCGTTTCGGCTGGCCACCCGACCCGCTGCTGATCACCCTCTCGCTGGCGAGTGGCAGTTTGATGGCGGGGGCACTGTTCCTGCTGCTGGAGGTGCAGCGGCCGCTGCGGCAGCTGGAGAGAGCCCTGGCGCGGGTGGGCCTCGAGGCTCAGCCGGAGCCGATGCCCCAGCGGGGCGCTCCCGAAGTGCGCCGCCTGGCTCAGCGCTTCAACGCCATGATCCTGCGCCTAGAGGAGAGTGAACGGGAGCGAGGCACGATGCTTGCAGGGATCGCCCACGACCTCAAGACCCCGCTCACGCGACTGCGGCTGCGACTGTCGATGCTGGGGGATGCCTCCGCCAGCGCCCGGGCCGGTGCCGATCTCGATGATCTGGAGCGGATCACTGGTCAGTTCCTGCTCTTCGCCGGAGGCGGGGGAGAGGAGCCAGCGGTGAGCGTGCCCCTCGCGGAGCTGCTGGCGGAGCTGGCCGCCCGTTATGACGGCCAGCCGGTGGAGCTGGATCTGGACCCGGTCACGGCCACGGTTCAGCCGATAGCCCTGGGCCGAGCCGTGGCCAATCTGATCGATAATGCCCTCAGCTATGGGCAGCCGCCGGTGAGGCTGGTGCTGCGTGCCTGGCAGCAGGACGGTTTCGAGTTACAGGTGTGGGATCAGGGGGAGGGTATCGCCGAGAATCAGCGCTCCCAGGCGCTGATGCCCTTCCAGCGCCTTGACGAGGCTCGCAGCGGCCACGGCCACTGCGGCTTGGGTCTGGCAATCGCCCAGCGGGTGGCCCGCACCCATGGCGGTGAATTGCGGCTGGGGGGTGAGCCCCTGGTGGATCTCTCGCCCCAGGAGGCTCCCGGCACGTTCTGCGTCAGCCTGTGCGGCCATTCCCTGGTGGCTGGACGTGTCAGGGCCTCAACAATCTGTCCTTAACCCACACCCTGTTCAGGAGGATGCCTCTAGACAAGAGGATCGTTGGGGGTTCGGAGCTGAGCTTGATGGCTAAAGACAAGAGCAAGAGTGAGGGTAAAAAGGGCAGCTCCGCCAAGCACGGCTCCGCCAAGACCAAGAAAAAGAAAGGTAGCCATGGAGACTCCGGCCTGGTACCCGCCGTGGCCGGTTCCCATTCCCCATTCCCCCCCAACGGTGAGAATGATCGCTACCACCCCTCCCATCTGCTCGGGGAAAGTGAAGACGATCTGGGAGCCCCCCCCGAAGATAAAACTGTCAAACTGAGCCGCAAGTTCTACGAGAAAGAGCTGGAGAAACTCCAGGTCGAACTGGTGAAGATGCAGTACTGGGTGAAGCACGTTGGCTTTCGCCTGATTATTCTCTTTGAAGGCCGTGATGCCGCCGGCAAGGGTGGTGCGATCAAGCGCATCACCGAACCGCTCAATCCCCGGGGCTGCAATGTGGTCGCCTTGGGTACGCCCTCGGATCAGCAGCGCACCCAGTGGTATTTCCAGCGCTACGTGGAGCACTTCCCGGCAGCCGGAGAAATCGTCATGTTCGATCGCAGCTGGTACAACCGAGCTGGTGTGGAGCGGGTGATGGGCTTCTGCACGGAATCTCAGGTTGAGGAGTTCATGCAATCGGCCCCCCAGTTCGAGCGCATGCTGGTGCGTTCGGGAATTGTTCTGCTCAAATACTGGTTCTCAGTCAGCGACGAGGAGCAGGAAGTCCGTTTCCGCTCCCGGCTGGGTGATCCGGCCCGTCGCTGGAAGCTTTCACCGATGGATCTCGAGTCACGTGACCGATGGGTGGAGTTCTCCAAGGCCAAAGACCAGATGTTCGCTCACACCAACATCCCGGAGGCGCCGTGGTTCACCGTCGAGGCAGATGACAAGCGCCGGGCCCGCCTCAACTGTATTCGCCATCTGCTCTCCAAGATCCCCTACGAGGACATGACGCCTGCACCAATTGAACTGCCTCCGCGCAAGACTGTCGGTGATTACCATCGCCCGCCGATGAACGAGCAGTTCTTCGTTCCCAACGCCTATCACTGAATCCCCAGCCCTTCCGCCCCATTGCCCCCTGGCCATGACCAGCTCCGACGACGACCCGGGCCCTGGCCCGGACTCCTCCCAGCCCTCCCGGTCCGGCGAGGGATCCGAGGAAGCCCTGACCGTTCCCGCCACGGCTCCCTTGCGGGGTCCTGAGGGCAGCCTGCTCTACACGGGCATCGATGGTCGCCAGTACATCGTCTGCGGGGATCCAGCCCAGGCCCTCGACCAGGAGCTGATGGCCTCCTTTCAGGCTCTGCGTTCGGGAGCCCAGGACCTTGAGGCCCTGATCCGGGGTGCCCAGAACTGGGTGGAGCACGCCAGCGACCAGGGCCTGAGCCCGGAGGTGGCCCGCCGCACACTGCTCTCGCGTCTCAGGCAGGCCCTCGACGATCAGTAGGGCGGCTCAGTGGAGCCGCTCGAACCAGAAGCCTGCCAATTGCCAGCTGCTGAAGAGGAAGATCAGCAGGAACAACCAGTTCAGCCAGGGGGGACGTTGCTTGTTCTCCAAACCCATCAGCCTGTGGCGGCGGCAACGGCCCAAACCTATCGGCTGGTCCGGCCATGGGGCACTTGGGTCAATCCTTGGGCTGCTGAGAGTCGCAGGGGACCAACTCCCCGGAGGAGTCGTTCTGACACAGCCCCCAGCGCTGGCCGCTGGCGTCATCCACCCAGCGCAGCACCTGCGGCCCGCCAGGGCTGCCCGGCGCGGCTGGAACGGTGATCACCGCCAGCCTGGCCCCGCCCCTGCGGTAGTCGAAGCGGCAATAGCCCAGCCCCGTGCCGGCGCAGCCACTGAGGCTGGCCAGAGAGCTGCCGGAGCGCTCCTGGTCAAGAGCATCCGCGCTTGCGGCCGGAGCGGGCCGCCAGCCCAGCTGCAGCAATCGTTTGTCGGCCGCGATGATCGGTTCACCCACCCGTAAAAGTGACGCCAGGCCCAGGCTGTCGTTCCGGCGCTGCTGGGCCAGGGCCAGTCCGGCACCGCCGAGCAGGGCCAGCAACAGAAAGGCCCCCAGGGAGCGGCTGCACCAGCGCCCGATGGGACAGCGGGGGCATTGGGGAAGCGGACCTTTTTGAGCCGTTGCCATGGACATCCCCGCGGTGTATTCCTTCCTGGGTTTTCCCGGCTGGGGACCTGTTCATCTCTATCTCCCTCATCAGGGGGATCCGGCCGGGGCGGCCCTGAGGCTGGGCGCAGCCCTCGAGGCCTGCCAGGCCGATGGGAACGGTCCCGGCGGGCTGGTGGCCGGTTTCCTGCGCTGCCATCTCCAGGCTGAACCCCTGGGATCTCCGGAGTTTCGCCATGATTGCCGCTACCGCTATCTGATCGTTTACAGGCCTCAGGGGCGCTGGGCGCTGCGGATCACCGCCTGGCGGCATCCGATCGCTGAGCAGGGCTGGCGGCGGCGTTGCGGACCGATCGAGCTGGACGGGTTCCTCAGGCGTTTCCATCCATGCCGGGGGACGCAGCGGCTGGCTTGGTCCGCCTGAGGTCGTGGAGGCCCTCCAGCTGGTTGTAGACCGCCAGCAGCTGCATGCGGATGTGATCGGTGTTCTCAAGCTTGGCCAGGTTGGCGAGAACCGCCTCGATCTGGTCCTTGCTGTCGATCAGCAACCGGCATTCACTGGTACCGGGTTCGTAGCTCATGGGGACTCGCGGGTGGGAAGGAACGGAATGGCGTACGCCCTCAGAATCGTGCTGGGGTCACCATCCAACGGAAAGGCTGGCGCTGACGCTGTTGGATCGGTTGCATTTCAACCGATGTGATCCGGCCCTGACAGGCCGCTGAGCTGACGGGGCATCAGCACCAGGAACAGCCACCACCACAGCAGCACGCCTGTGGCGAGCGGAACGGTAAGCCACCAGCGTCCGAGCCAGAACCAGCTGCCGGTGATCATGAGCACACCGGTGAGCAGGATCGACCAGGGCTGGCACCACCAGGGTTTGAGCTGCCAGATCGACACCGCCCCTGGCGCTGGGGCGGTGTTGTCGGGGACATCGCTCATCGGTTCAGGATCATCAGGAATGGAACAGCAGCACCAGGCCCATGCGCAACTGGTGGAACTCCCGTTCCTCACGGCTGAGATCCAGCCCCACATCCAGCCCTTCCTTGAGGGCGGCCTCATAAGGGGGGATTGAGGGTGCTGCGCCAGCACGCCAGAGGGCGGCGATTCCCACGGGGGTGGCATGCCAGCTGAAGCATGGGGTGAGCCCGATCGAGGGTTCCTCGAGGGCGTCTTCGAGCAGGTCGCGGATCGGCATGGCTGGCTGAGCTCCGTTCAGCATCCAGATCCAGGCCTGGGCACGCAATCAGCTGAGAGTTTTCGTGATGTGATGGCGCGGCCGCGGGCCCTACCCTGCCGCCATGTCAGGACTCCCCAGCCGGATTGCCCTAGTGCATGAGTGGTTCACGCCCCGCTCGGTTGGGGGCTCTGAACTGGTGGTGCAGCAGATCGATCGGCTGCTTGGTGCGGGTCGCCCCGCAGCCAGCCTCTTTGCACTTGTGGATGGGGAAAGTGACCGGCCGGGCAGCTGGCTGCAGGGTCGGCGCATCCAGACCAGCTTCATCCAGCGCCTGCCCTGGGGGGTGAGCCATGTGCAGCACTACCTGCCGCTGCTTCCCCTGGCCATCGAGCAGCTGGATCTGGCCGGTTATCCCCTGGTGCTAAGCAGCAATCACCTGGTGGCCAAGGGGGTGCTCACCGGCCCGGACCAGCTCCACATCAGCTATGTGCACACACCGGTCCGCTACGCCTGGGACCAGATGCATGCATACCTTGCCGGTTCCGCCATCGCCCGCGGACCACTGGGACCGTGGGTGCGCTGGCAGCTGCATCAGCTGCGTCAGTGGGATGTGAGCAGCAGTGCCCGGGTCGACCATCTGCTGGCCAACTCCAGCTTCACGGCGCGGCGGATCTGGCGCTGCTGGCGCCGTTCCAGCCAGGTGCTGCATCCGCCGGTGGAGGTGGACCGCTTCCGCCCGGACCTGCCCCGGGAAGACTTCTACCTCTCCCTCTGCCGCCTGGTGCCCTACAAGCGGGTGGATCTGGTGATCGAGGCCTGCAACCGCCTGGGGCTGCCCCTGCTGGTGGTTGGCGACGGTCCGGAGCGGAGCCGCCTGCAGGCCCTGGCCGGCCCCACCGTGACCCTGCTGGGGTCATGCTCTGCCGAGCGGGTAACGGATCTGATGGGGCGCTGCAGGGCCTATCTCTACGCCGGTCTGGAGGATTTCGGCATCGCCCCGGTGGAGGCCATGGCCGCGGGGGCTCCTGTGATCGGCCTCGGTCAGGGTGGGCTGCTCGACACGGTCCGCTGCCTGGCTTCAGGCACCTCCCATCCCACCGGCCTGCTGTTCGAACAGCAGAGCGCCGCAGCCCTGGTCCAGGCCATGGAGCATTTCGAGCAGGGACAGTTGTGGCACCGTCTGCCGGCGGAGCGCCAGCGCCAGTGGGCCGAGCGCTTTTCGCCGGAACGGTTCCGCCAGAGGCTGCAGGTGGTTCTGGAGCGTCGCTGGCAGGGGCATCAGCGGCGTCTGCAGCGCTGTGCCTCTGGGGTGAGTGACCGCGAAAGCTGGTGAGTGAACCAAACGATTTTTAGTATTCCGACACTTCGGGGGCGTTGATGTCCGGAACGTCACTCAGCGCTTACCAAGTTGCCGGCCCAGTTGCCCGGCCCCTGCACCTGGTTCCCCTGCCCGCGGTCGCTGATTCGATGACCCCCGCGGTGCCCACGGCCGAGCAGTTGATCCGGGCGCAGTCGAAGCGCTCCCGCGTGCTCAAGCGCAGTGGCGACATTGTCTTCTCCCTGGCGGTTCTGGCCCTGGGCAGTCCCCTGCTGCTGCTGCTGGCTGTACTGGTGAAGCTCAGCTCGCCCGGGCCGGTGTTCTATGTGCAGCGCCGGATCGGCCGCGGCTACAAGGGTTTCGGCTGCATCAAGTTCCGCACGATGCGCAAGGACGCCGACCGCATCCTCAAGACCTTGCTGGAGCAGTCGCCGGAACTCAAGGCGGAGTTCAAAAAAGACTTCAAGCTCAAGGCCGACCCACGCATCACCCCGATCGGGGGCTTCCTGCGCCGCTCCAGTCTCGATGAGCTGCCCCAGTTCATCAACGTGCTCAAGGGCCAGATGAGCGTGGTCGGGCCGCGGCCGATCGTCTGGGATGAACTGGAGCGCTACGGCCGCCAGATGGATGAGGTGCTGGCGGTCCGTCCTGGACTCACCGGCCTCTGGCAGGTGTCGGGGCGCAACAACCTCAGCTACAAGGCCCGGGTCCAGCTTGATGTCAGCTACGCCCGCCGTCGCACGGTCCAGCTGGATCTGGCGATCATTCTGCGCACGGTGGGGGTGATCCTCTACCCGCGTGATCGCGGCGCCTACTGAGCCCCTCGCCTCAGTAAGCCAGCCCGCGCAGCTGGCTCAGCCAGAGCAGCATGGGCAGGCTCAGGGCCAGCCAGAGTGCCTCCAGGCGGGCGCTCAGCGTCAGGATCAGGGCCACGGCAGTGGCATCGGCTGCTGGATAACCCCGGCCGAGGATCGGTTTGGTCCTGGCCACGCCTCCGTAGTGGTTCAAGCCCCCCAGCTGAACCAGGCCCGCCAGGGCAAAGGCCGCCATCGACACCCCGGCGTTGGGAGAGGGATCGCCCCGCCCCTGGCGCAACGCTTCCCGCCCCAGCTCAAGGCCTCGCCAGAGCCGGCCCGCGACGGCTGGCAGCGTGAACGCCACCAGCCGGGCGGGTAGCCAGGTGAGCAGGTCATCGAGGCGGGCGCCGGCGGTACCCAGCCAGAGCAGGCGGCCGCGGCGGTAGCCGAGCATGGAATCGAGCGTGCTGGAGGCCTTGTACATCCAGGCCAGGCTCAGGGGGCCGGGAGCCCCATCAGCAACCCCCAGGGCCGCCCAGATCCCCGCGCCCACCAGCATCCAGAACAGCGGGCCAAAGAGGCCATCGACAGCATTTTCCGCGGCAGTCTCTGCTGCCCCTCGCATCAGTTCCGCCCGGCTGAGCTGGTCCACATCCCGGCCCACGATCCAGGCCAGCCGCCGGCGCGCCTCCCTCAACTCACCATCCTCCTCGGCATCTGGTGGCTGCGGGCCGCTGACCGCTTCCAGCACCGCGCGCACGGCCTTCTCCAGGCTGCCGGCGGCCAGGGCGCTGGCCAGGGCCACCACCAGTCCGGGCAACCCGAGCCAGACCACTGGGGCCGGCAGGGGCAGGAGTGAACTTGAGCCAAGTGCCAGTTGCTCAATCATCCAGCCGGCCAGGCCGCTGAAGCCCACCACCAGGCTGGTGAGGCCCAGTCCCAGCAGCCGCAGCCGGCGGGGGTGATCTCCGGCCCAGCGCTCCCCGGCCGCGCGCAGCCACTGGATCGCCCAGCCCATTGCCTGCACCGGATGGGGCCAGCTGATCGGATCCCCCACCAGCCGATCCAGGCCGGCGGCCAGCAGCACCAGGAGCCAGAGCTGAAACGCTCCTGCCGCTGAGATCACGGCCTCGGCGGCAGCACCAGGGCCGCGCCGATGAAGAGGCCAAGCTGAAGGGGGAGGGCAACGGGCAGGCCGAGCAGCTGGGCAACCAGCCCCATGGCCAGGCTGCCGATCAGGCCGCCGATCGCCCCCGATCGCGCCAGGCTCTGCCAGCTAAGGGGCTCATCGCCCAGGTCTGTCAGACCCCTGACCTGATCCAGGTCGCTGGCCTGGGCCAGGCCGCCCATCGGCAGAAAAAGCAGCAGCGATCCCCAGCCCGGCAGCCAGCGGGTAGCTCCCAGCAGCAGGGCCATGACCAGATAGCGGAAGGCCCCCTCGCGGCGAGTTCCCACCAGCTGCCGGGCCATCGGCCACCAAGCCAGACCCCAGTCCCCGCCAAGGCAGCGCCCCAGTCCATAGGCGGCCAGCACTAAGCCGAAATCCAGACAGGTGCCGGCTTCCACCTGGCGAACCCACAGAGGCAGCAGTCCGAAGAGCCCGCCGAACAGCACACCCTGCATGGCGCAGCGCCAGCTGAACGGCACAGGCGCAGGCGGGGCTCCTGCACCTGCGGCCTGGCGGCGAGCCTCCCCCCGGGCCTGGCGGGCCAGAGGTAGCGCTGGCAGGAGCAGCACCAGGGCCTGGCTGAACTGGAGCAGGGCGCGGCCGATCGGAAACAGCAGCGCCGTGAGTCCATGGCCAAGCAGGGCACCGAATTCGCCGACACGCCGCAGCTGTCCCATTGGCAGCTGGTGCACTGCCAGCAGGGTCCGCTGCACGGGCAGAACCGTCATCTGGGCGCCCACCGCGACGGCCAGCACCGAGGCCATGGCCAGCAGCACGGGGATCGAGAGTTCGGGCGTTGGGGCGCCCACGGCCGGGCTGGTGCCCACCCCCAGTCCCAGCAGCACCAGCACAGCCAGGAGTTGCAGTATCACCCCGGCCAGGGGACGGTGGATCAGGGGAAGCAGCACCGGCAGGGTGACCAGGGCCGGCAGCATGCTGTTCACCAGGGGTGAAGGGCTCAGGCCACTCACCATCCAGGCGGCGGCGGCCAGGGTGAGGCTGGTGCTGGCCTGGGCACTGCCCCAGGCCAGCACAGGCAAGCTCAGCCTGGGAGCTACGCTTGTCCCGTAGGGATGATTCGGCTTCAGGAGGCCTTGAGCCAGCTGAACATGGAACGCAGACCCACGCCCACCTGCTCGACCGGATGGGCAGCATCGCGTTCGCGGGCCTTGATCATCTCCGGCTTGCCGGCCTCGCATTCGGCCACGAAGTTGCGGGCGAAGGTGCCGTCCTGGATGTCGACGAGAATGCGCTTCATCTCCGCCTTGGTGTCGGCGGTGATCAGACGGGGACCGCTCACGTAATCGCCGTACTCGGCGGTGTTGGAGATCGAATCGCGCATGGCGGTGAGGCCGCCCTTCACCATCAGATCAACAATGAGTTTCACTTCGTGCAGGCACTCGAAGTAGGCCAGTTCGGGCTGATAGCCCGCGTCCACCAGGGTTTCGAAGCCGGCCTTCACCAGCTCACTGAGGCCGCCACAAAGAACGGCCTGCTCGCCGAAGAGGTCTGTTTCGGTCTCTTCTTTGAAATTGGTCTCGAGGATGCCGGCACGGGTGCCTCCGATCGCCTTGGCGTAGGCCATCGCCAGGGCGCGGGCGTTGCCGCTGGCGTCCTGGTGGATGGCGAAGAGTGCAGGCACACCCTGCCCGTTCTGGTATTCCCAGCGCACCGTGTGGCCGGGCCCCTTGGGGGCGATCATCACCACATCCACATCCGCCGGTGGGTTGATCAGCCCAAAGCGGATATTGAAGCCATGGGCGAAGCTCAGCACTTTGCCGGGCTTGAGGTGTGGTGCGATTTCGGCGTCGTAGACGGCCTTCTGGGTTTCATCGGGCAGCAACACCATGATCCAGTCGGCGCGCTCGGCGGCCTCGGCCACGCTCAGCACCTCAAGGCCATCGGCCCTGGCCTTCCCCGCCGAGCGGCTGCCTTCGTAGAGGCCAACCACCACGTTCACGCCGCTGTCCTTGAGGTTGAGGGCGTGGGCATGGCCCTGGGAGCCGTAGCCGATGATGGCCACCGTCTTGCCGTCGAGCAGGCTCAGATCGGCGTCTGAGTCGTAGAAGAGCTGGGCCATCCGGCTAATCGGGCAGGGCAAACAGCGACTTTACGGTCGCGCCTGACCGCTTAGGCTTCGCCGGGGTGGGAGATCACCCGGTCGATCAGGCCGTAGTCCTTGGCCTCAGCAGCGCTGAGGAAGTAATCGCGGTCGGTGTCCTTGGTCACCTTCTCGAGGCTCTGACCACACATGTCGGCCAGGCTCTGGTTGAGCATGTCCTTGATGCGCAGGATCTCGCGGGCCTCGATCTCGATGTCACTGGCCTGTCGCTGGCTGGTGCCGCCAAGAGGCTGGTGAATCATGATCCGCGCGTGCGGCAGGGCCAGGCGCTTGCCCTTGGTGCCCGCCGCCAGCAGGAAGGCACCCATGCTGGCCGCAAGCCCCACACAGATGGTGATCACATCCGACTTGACGTACTGGATCGTGTCGTAGATCGCCAGCCCGGCCGTGACAGACCCCCCTGGGGAATTGATGTAGAGATAGATCGGCTTGCTGCTGTCGTCGGAATCGAGGTACAGCATCTGGGCGACAAGGCTGTTGGCGACGCTGTCGTTCACCTCCGAGCCGAGGAAAAGGATGCGCTCCACGCCGAGGCGGGTGTAGATGTCGACCCAGCGCTCGTACTGGCTGCCGGGCAGGCGATAGGGAACGCTGGGGGTGCCGATGGGCATGGCGGTGGGTGTGAAACGGGGTGTTGACGCAATGAAAGACGAGCAGCGAGCTGGCTTGGATCAGCGAGCTCAGCGGGCCAGGTTCAGACCGAACCGGCCAGGGGGACCGGCAGGGGCTTCTGGCTGGTGAGGATCCGGTCGATCAGTCCGTACTCCAGTGCCTCCCTGGGCGTGAGGTAGGTCATGCGGTCGGAATCCTTCGAGAGCTGCTCCACACTGCGCCCGGTGTTCTCGGAGAGCATCTCCAGCATGACCCGCTTGTTGTGCAGGACTTCCTGGGCGCGGATCTGAATGTCGCTGGCCTGGCCGCGGGCTCCGGAGCGGGGCTGGTGCAGCACGATCGAGGCGTGGGGGAGGGCGGCCCGATGGCCCTTGGTACCCGCCGAGAGAATCATGGCGGCCGTTCCCATTGCCTGGCCGATGCAGATGGTGTGCACCGGTGGCTTCACGTATCGGATCGTGTCGCAGATGGCGAAGGCCTCGGTTTCGAAGCCGATGGCATCGCCTGAGTACCAGCTGGTGCCGGTGGAGTTGATGTAGAAGAAGATCGGCTTCTCGGGATTGTCGAATTCGAGATAGAGGAGCTGGGCAATGATCAGCTCGGTCACATCGATCCCCATCTGACGCTTGGCTTCGTCGTCGGAGAAGAGGGGCAGACCGAGGTACACGATCCGCTCCTTCAGCATCAGCGACGGCAGATCGGGCGGCGGTGTGCGCATCACGGCGGAATCGCCGTAGTAAGGGGCCGACACCGACATCTGGAAACGCTCTACAGGGCCTGAAAGGGAGCCTAGCGGGGGCCAGCCGACTGCTGGACCTGGGCGGGCTGTTTCGGCCCCTCCTGGTCGCAGCGGGCGAAGACCATGCGCCCAGCTGGGGTCTGGAGGGCGCCGGTCACGGTCACGGGCAGCCGCTGGCCGATGCGGGCCCGGGCGGATTCCACCACAACCATCGTGCCGTCCTCCAGGTAACCCACGCCCTGGTTGGCCTCCTTGCCCTCGCGAACGATCTTGAGCTGCAGGGCATCACCGGGCTGCACCTCGGGCCGCAGGGCGATCACCAGGGCGCTCAGATTCATCACCTTGAGGGCCTGCACCTCAGCCACCTTGGCCAGGTTGTAGTCGGCTGTGAGCAGGGTGCCGCCGGTGTCGGCGGTGAGCTTGAGCAGCTTGTCGTCGGCGCCGTTGCCCTCGTAGCGGGTGCTGTTCACCACCAGGCGGCGGCCATAGGTTTCACGCAGGGCTGCCAACAGGTTCAGGCCGCGCCGGCCCTTGCCCCGCTTCTCGGCATTGCCCGAATCGGCCAGCTGCTGCAGCTCATCGATCACGGCCTGGGCCACGATCACCTGGCCTTCCAGCAAGCCCGACTCCAGCAGCCCGCGGATTCTTCCGTCGATGATCACGCTGGTGTCGAGAATCTTGGCGGTGGCTGGCTGCAGAACCCCTTCGGCGACCAGCAGCGCCTCGGTGCTGGAAGGGTTGAACAGCCGCAGCAGCGTGCGGCCGTGAACCTCGGCGAGGTTGTAACCCAACACCCCGAAGAACACGTTGCTGAGCACTGCCGCCAGCGGCTTCACGAAAATCACTTCCCAGGGCAGCGGCAGCAGCAGGATCGGTGCCAACAGCAGATTGGCCACAAGCAGGCCCAGGATCAGCCCCACCGCACGGCTCACCAGCAGGTCGGTGGGCATCGAGCGCACCTGACGCATCAGGCGCCGCCGCAGCAGCTGGAAGAAGAATCCGGCCAGCAGCCCGAAGAAGGCCCCGAAGCCGCCCAGCACCCAGCGCAGGCCCTCGAGGTTGGTCACCTCGATCAGCAGGTTCTCCGGCAGCAGATCCACCCCCAGCCAGCCGGTGGCTGCGCCGGAGATCAGGAACAGCAGCAGGATGATCGGGTCCACCATGGATGGGTTATGGGCTGCCTAGAACAGGGAACTCGCAGCATGGCTGATCCCACTCCATCTGGCCGGGAAAGGTATCCGTACATTTGCCTACGGACATGTGGCGAAACCTGAAGGCGGCCGCGCCCAAGTCCACGCCAGCCCGTGACCGCACCCCGCGCCGCCTACCTCCACATCCCCTTCTGCCAACGCAGGTGCTTCTACTGCGACTTCGCGGTGGTGCCACTTGGGGACCATGCCGACGGGGCCAATTCCGGCTCGATCGCCGCCTATCTGCCCCTGCTGCAGGCTGAGATCGCCGCCAGCCCGAACCCTGCGCCGCTCTCCACCGTCTACATCGGCGGCGGCACCCCCTCGCTGCTCACGCCCAGGCAGATGGAAGGGGTTCTGGATGGCCTGCGGCAGCGATTCGGCTTCGCCCCCGGGGCTGAGATCACCCTGGAGATGGATCCGGCCAGCTTCGATCGTCCGCGGCTGGAGGGGATGCTGGCTCTGGGCATCAATCGGGTGAGCCTGGGGGGACAGAGCTTCGATGATGGGGTGCTGGAGCGACTGGGGCGCCGCCATCGCCGTCAGGACCTGCTCCAGGCCGCCGGCTGGCTGCGCCAGGCCCTTGCCGCCGGTGATCTGGCCAGCTGGAGTCTGGATCTGATCCAGGGGCTTCCCGAGCAGGATCTGTCCCACTGGCGGCAGCAGCTGCGGCAGGCCCTGGAACTGGAGCCGCCCCATCTCTCCGTCTACGACCTGATCGTGGAGCCCGGCACCGTGTTCGAGCGCCTGCAGCAGCGCGGGCAGCTGCCCCTGCCGGATCCGGATCTCGGGGCCGACCTGATGGACCTCACCGGGGAGCAGCTGCGCAGCGCCGGCTACGGCCGCTACGAGATTTCCAACTACGCCCGGCCCGGGCACGCCTCCCGCCACAACCGCGTCTACTGGAGTGGGGCCGGTTGGTGGGGTTTTGGCCTGGGGGCCACGTCGGCTCCATACGGACAGCGCCTGGCCAGGCCCCGTACCCGTGAGGCCTATGCCGCCTGGCTGCAGACCAGAGCGGCCAGCCAGCCGGCAGGGCGGCCGCCGTTCGATGAATGGCTGATGGTGGGTCTGCGCCGGCGCGAAGGGGTGAACCTGGAGCGTCTCGCCCGGGCCGCGGGTCTGAGCACGGCTGACTGCACGTCGTTGCATGGCTGGATGGCCCTCTGGCGCGAGCGGGGCCTGCTGCTGGTGGAGGGCCGGCGCTGGCGGCTGGCGGATCCCCAGGGGCTGGCTCTCAGCAATGCGGTGCTGAGGGAGTTGCTGGCCTGGTGGGACGCCCATCAACCTCAAGAGGTGCATCTGGCCGAGTCGCCGATTGCATCCAGCCCCTGAGGGCGTCCACGCAAAGCTCGCGGCCAGCCAGCAGCGGCGCGCTGAAGGGAGGTTGGCTCGGTGTCAGGCCCAGGAGGTCCGCCGTGACACGGACCTGGCCGTCGCAGTCGTCGCCGGCGCCGATCCCGATCACCGGAATGGCCAGCTGCCGGCGCAGGCTGCCGGCCAGATCCGCCGGCACGTGTTCAAGCACCAGGGCGAAGCAGCCGGCGGCCTCCAGATCCAGCGCCTGGCGCCGCAGACGCTCCTGGCTGATCGGGTCCCTGGCCTGGCGCCGATAGCCCAGCCGGTGCACCGACTGCGGGGTCAGGCCGAGGTGGCCCATCACCGGGATCCCGCTGCGCACCAGCCGGTCGATCACGGCCACGGTTTCCGGCTCACCGCCCTCCAGCTTCACGGCGGCAGCCGCGCTTTCCTTGAGCACCCGCCCAGCGGCAGCCACCGCCTGATCAGTGCCGCACTGGTAGCTGAGGAAGGGCAGATCGCAGATCAGCAGCGGTTGCTGGCCCCGGGGCCGCCGCAGACCCCGGGCCACGGCCTGGGTATGCCCGATCATCTCCGCCAGGGTCACCGGCAGGGTTGTGGCATGGCCGAGCACCACCATCGCCAGGGAGTCGCCCACCAGCACCACCTCGGCACCGGCCTCCTCCACAAGCGCCCCTGAGAGGGCATCCCAGGCGGTGAGCATCAGGATCGGCCGCCCCGCCTGTTTGCGGGCTACCAGATCACCGGGTCTCAGGGGCACGGGCAGAAACCTCTCGGGCTTCCATTGCTACCATTGAACCGACTCGGACCCACGCGGCCCGGACGCCCAAATCTGGTCAGGACCGGAAGGTAGCAGCCACATGGGATGCTCCAGGCAGGCGTGGAATCCGGGTCACCCACTTCAAAAACTTGAGCCTCCAGGCCTGGTAGAGCTGCCGGTTCAGGGGTTGGTGGAGCGGCTCTGGCGGTTGAGCAGGAAGGGGGGAATCTTGGCGCCGCGCTGGTCGGCTTCGGCTTCGGTGTGGGTGAGCTCGGGGCTGGCGGCAAATTTCTCGCGGGGGCGCTCGATGCGGTAGGTGCTGCCTGCCTCGAAGCCTGTGGCGATCACGGTCACGTGGATCTCACCTTCGAGCTTCTCATCCACAACGGCGCCCACAATGATGTTGGCGTCGGGGTCGACCACGTCGTAGATCACCTCGGAGGCCGTGGTCATGTCCTCTAGGGTCATGTCCTTGCCGCCGCTGATATTGATCACGCAGCCCTTGGCCCCGTCGATCCGGGCTGCTTCCAGGAGAGGGCTGCTGATGGCGGCTTGGGCTGCTTCCACGGCCCGTGAGCGACCTGAGCCCACGCCAATGCCCAGCAGGGCCGTGCCCGCCAGGGTCATGACCGAGCGCACATCGGCAAAGTCGACGTTGACCAGGCCAGGACGGGTGATGATGTCGCTGATCCCTTTGACGCCCTGACGGAGCACATCGTCGGCGGCGCGGAAGGCCTCCTGGAGGGGAGCGCCGGAGATGGCATCACGCAGGCGGTCGTTGGGGATCACGATCAGGGTGTCGACGTGCTCCGCCAGCCGGGCGATGCCTTCCTCGGCCTGCTTCATGCGCTTGCGTCCTTCAAAGCTGAAGGGCTTGGTGACGATGCCCACGGTGAGGGCACCGCATTCCTTGGCCACCTCCGCGAGGATCGGGGCCGCGCCGGTGCCGGTGCCGCCCCCCATGCCGGCGGCGATGAACACCAGGTCGGCCCCCTCGAGGGCTGCCTGCAGGTCGTTGCGGGATTCTTCGGCCGCCTTCTGACCGATCATCGGGTTGCCGCCAGCCCCCAGACCCCGGGTGAGCTTCTGGCCGAGCTGCACCCGTCGCTGGGCGGCCGATTGCAACAGGGCCTGGGCGTCGGTGTTGAGCACCCAGTAGCCGACCCCTTCGAGATCCGAGGCGATCATCCGATTGACCGCGTTGCTTCCGCCACCGCCTACGCCGATCACTTCGATCCTGGCGCTCTGGCTGGGAACAATGCCGTTACTGGAATGCGAGGAGGTCAATGGGGATCCGAGTAAGGCGTCTGGTGGGATGGGGAGGATTCCTGCGGTGAGCTGGCCGCCCGGGGAACCGTTGGCACTCATCTCGGGCAGCATTATGTCGGTGGCGGGCTGGAAAAATCCTGTGCGATGCGGCACTTTTGCGTGAAATCGGTTTTCTCGCAATGCTCCGGTGAGGGTTTGCGCTCCATTCGGGAGCTTGCGGCCCCCAGCGCATCAGTCCACTCCTTGCCCTGGTCGTTTCGGCTGAGCGGAATCGACAGCCGCAGCTGGCAGCCCCAGTTCGGGTTGGTTCGGGTCGCTCAGGTCGATTGAGCGCACCCCCTGGCCCTTGACCCGCTTCGGCAGTTCTCCGGACAAGTAACGCAACACGTCGAGACGGCGCACGAGATCGCCGTCAGGTCCACCGAGCTTTACCTCCCCCAGAGTGCCGGTGGTCAGAAAAAGGGTGCCGTCGGGTTCGAATCGGATCGTCTGGAGGGGGCTGCCCAGGTCGTTGCGGCGGTCGATGAGCTGCACGATGGTCGGCTTGAACCGGGCCTGCCAGCCCTGCACCCGGATGTCCGTTTCGGGCTGGCTGCCGCTGGATCCGATCGCCTTCTGGCTGCTGCTTATCCAATTGCCGAGGCGGTCGATGTAGCCCTGCTCGTTCCCCTTGGCTGTACGCCGCTCCGCCCGCGCCACCACCTGGCGGTCCATCAGCTCGATGCGCAGGCGGGGTGGCAGGATCAGTCGCTGCACCGTCACCTGCTCCACCGGAAGGGCGCCGAGGAGTTCGGAGCGCAGCCGTCGGGGGTCGAGGGTCAGCAGGGGCATGGGGAAGCGCAGTTCAGCTGCGGTGATGACCTGTTCACGGCTCACCCGCTCGCTGCCGCTCACCTCCACCTGGGACGGGCCGCTGAGGCTCCAGCCCTGGCGCAACAGTCCGTAGCCAAGGCCCGCGGCTGCCGCCGAGAAGACCACAAGCCTCCAGAAGTTGCGCAGGCGTTCCTGCCGGCGCTGCAACCGCAGTTGCCGCCGTCGCTCAACCCCTGGCGCCTGAGGACCTGGACTCACAGCTCACAACGGGATCGGGCCATCAGCTCATCCATCCAGCGCCGGGCCCGCTCGGCATCGGAGAAGGGCAGGTCTTTTTGCTGGCCATCGCCCACCAGCCGAACACGGCAACTGCCCTGGCTTTCATCGGTAAGGGGAGCATCACCCGAGCCCAGGGACATCAGCTCAAGCAGTTCGAGCTTGCTGATGACGAACGATCCCTGGGGCTTGAGCACCCCGGCCTCAAAGGTGCTCCAGGTCAGGACCCCTTCGGCGAGCCGCGCCGCACCGCAGCCATCGAGTTTCGAGAGTTCCGAGCCGGCCGCCCAGTCGCGGAAGAGTCGTTGACGGCGGCGCTCAAGCCAGCCGAGGGCCGTGAGCAGCACAAAAACCACCAGCAGGGGCAGCCAGAGCAAGCCGTGACTCATTCCGCCGGGTCCTCTCGAGATGATTCACGTTCCCATTCTCCCGCGCTCTCCACCAACTGGTGCACGAGGTCGGCCAGTGGTACACCGCTGGCGGCCCACAGCATCGGATACATGCTCTGGCTGGTGAAGCCGGGCATGGTGTTGATCTCGTTCAGCCAGAGTTGCTGTGCCGCTTCGTCGTAGAAGAAATCCACCCGCGCCAGCCCCTCGGCAGCGACAGCGGCACAGGCCTGAAGCGCCATGGCGCGCAGGCTCTCGCTCACGGCTTCGGGCAGCTCGGCGGGGATCACGGTGGAGCTGAGCCCTGCTGTGTATTTCGTCTCGTAGTCGTACCAGTCAGCAGAAAAGCAAATCTCCCCCACCACTGAGGCCTGCAGGCCGCCCCGGCCTCCGGGCCCCTGACCGAGCACGGCGCACTCCAGTTCCCTGGCCGTGACCCCCTGCTCCACCACCAGCCGTGGATCGAGGTCAGCAGCCAGTTCAAGCCCCTGCAGCAGGGAGGTGCGGTCGCTGGCCTTGCTGATGCCCACCGAGGAGCCCATGTTGGCCGGCTTGACGAAGCAGGGGTAGCCCAGATCGCGCTCCAGGCGCTGCAGAAGCCCCTCCGGGTCCTGGCGCAGGTCTGCTGCCTGCACGCCGGCGTAGGGCACCTGGGGCAGGCCTGCGGCGGCGAAGGCGGCCTTCATGGCCTGTTTGTCCATGCCGAGGGCTGAGCCGAGCACGCCAGAGCCCACGAAGGGCACCTGCATCAAGGTGAACAGCCCCTGGATGGTGCCGTCCTCGCCGTTGGGCCCGTGCAGCACCGGAAACCACACGTCAACGCCAGCGGCCTGGGTTGGAAGGCCCTTGAAGCCAGGCCCCTCCAGGGGTCGATGTGTTGCGGTGTCGAGCAGCTGCTCGTCGGAGGCCGGTTCAGCGCTGGAGAGAACGGTCTCGGCCAGCTCTGGGCCCCACCAGCGGCCCTGGCGATCGATGTAGAACGGCCTAACCAGATAGCGCAGGAGGTTCTCGTCGTCCCTGAGGCCTGCCACCACGGTGATGGCCGAGCGGATCGAGACAGCGTGCTCATCGGATGCCCCCCCGAACACCAGGCCGACGCAGCGGGGGGGGCAGGGCATGGGGTCGGTCAGATCCGGATCGGCGCCAAACGTATCAGCGCCACCACTCCTCAGCCCACCGCAACACCGCTGAGGGAGAAGGCGCGCACCTCATCGATCCTCACGTTCACCAGATCCCCCGGCTGGATGGCGCCGCCCTGAGGTTCGCCGTTGTGGCTGGCCTGGTCCTTGGCGGGGAAGAACGTCAGCCGATTGGTGCGCGTGCGGCCCATGAACTGGCTGGGATCACGGGGGTTGCTGCCTTCCACCAGCACCTGCTCGATCCGCCCCCGGTAACGCTCACTGCGCAGGCGGGCTGTGCGCTCCACCAGGGCGTTGATCTCCTGGAGCCGCTCCACCTTCACGGCCTCGCTCAGCTGATCGGGCCAGTCCGCGGCAGGGGTATGGGGCCTGGGCGAGTAGGCGGCGGTGTTCACCTGGTCGAAGCCGATCTCCTCGATCAACGCAAGCGTGCGCCGGTACTGGGCGTCGGTTTCGCCGGGGAAGCCCACGATCACATCAGCGCTGATTGCCGCATCAGGCATGCGACTGCGTATGCGCTCGAGGATGCGCCGATAACGCTCCACCGTGTAGCCGCGCGCCATCGCCTTCAGCACGTCGTCATCACCGCTCTGGAAGGGGATGTGGAAGTGCTCGCACAGCTTGGGCAGCTCGGCGCAGGCCTCGATCAGGCGCTCGGTGAAGTAGCGGGGATGGCTGGTGGCGAAGCGGATCCGCTCGATTCCCTCCACGTCGTGGACGTGCTGGAGCAGGTCGGTGAGGGTGTGCTGACGGCGGCCCTCCGGGGTGATGCCGGGCAAGTCGCGGCCATAGGCATCGATGTTCTGGCCCAGCAGGGTGACCTCCTTGAATCCGCGCTCCGCCAGCCCCTCCATCTCCAGCCGGATCGCCTCTGGGCGACGGCTCTGTTCGGCGCCACGCACCGAAGGAACCACGCAATAGGTGCAGCGCTCGTTGCAGCCGTAGATCACGTTCACCCAGGCGCACACCTGGGAATCGCGGCGGGCGGTGGTGATGTCTTCGAGGATGTGGTGCTCACCGGTGGCCACCACCTGCTGACCGCTGGCCACCTGCTCCAGCAGGGTGCCCAGCCGGTTGGCGTGCTGGGGACCCATCACCAGGTCGAGCTCGGGCACCCGCCTCAGCAGCGACTCTCCCTCCTGCTGGGCCACGCAACCAGCCACCACCAGGGTGAGGTGGGGGTTGGTCCGTTTGCGCTGGGCCTGACGACCCAGGTAGCTGTAGACCTTCTGCTCAGCGTTGTCGCGAATCGTGCAGGTGTTGTAGAGCACCAGATCAGCGCTGTGCTCATCGCTTCCGGGCTGGTAGCCCATGCTTTCGAGGATTCCGGCCATGCGCTCGGAATCGGCTTTATTCATCTGGCAGCCGAAGGTGGTGATCCAGTAGCTGCCGCGCCGCCCGGCCAGAACTGGGGCCGATGCCGATGCTGTGGCACTCGCCGTTGTGGTGGTAACGCTCATCCCACAAGTTTCGACCATGGCCGAAACTTGTGGGATGCAGGTACGCCTTAACTGGATCACGCTTACCAAAGCGGTGCCCCTGGCGATCAGCCGGGGCACCACGGCATCGGTGCGGCGGCTGGTGGTCGAGCTGGAGCACGAGGGGCTGGTGGGGCGCGGCGAAACCGGTGGCTTCGAGACCGGCCACCGCGCCTACGCCATCGAGGCTGTCGCTGCGGAGCTGGAGGCACTGCTGCCGCGCTTCGCCTCAGTCGAGGGTCTGGCTCTCGGCGAGGACCTGCCGGCCTTTCAGGCCCTCGAGCCGTGGCTTGCCCCACTGTCGCCCCCGGCCCGCTGCGCCATCGACCTGGCCCTGCACGACTGGTGGGGCCAGAAGCTGGGTCAGCCCCTCTGGCGCCTTTGGGGCCTGGATCGGGCCGCCTGCAGTCCCACCAGCGTCACCCTCGGCCTGGGCGAAGTGGAGCGGGTGCTGGCCAGGCTGGATCTGTGGCAGGAGCGCCTGGGCTGCTGGCCCCAGCGGGTGAAACTCAAGCTGGGCAGTCCTGATGGCCCAGGCCACGACCGTGCTCTGGTGTCGGCGGTGGGGCGGCGGCTGCAGGAGCAGGCCGGCACGGTCAGTGAGCTGCAGGTGGATGCCAATGGCGGCTGGGACCTGGCCACAGCTCAGCAGTTGATCCCCTGGCTGGCGGAGCAGGGGGTGGTGCTGGTGGAGCAGCCGCTGCCCGCCCAGCTTGACCCCGACGCCGATGCAGCCAGCTTCGAGGCCCTTGATCTGAGTTGCCCGATCCCCTTGGTGGCAGATGAGAGCTGCTGGAACCTGGCCGACCTGCTGCGCCTTGCCCCCCACGTGGATGCGGTCAACATCAAGCTGCTCAAGAGTGGCGGCCTCACCGAGGCCCTGCTGATGGCCCAGACCGCCCGGAGCCTCGGGCTGGATCTGATGCTGGGCTGCTACTCCGACAGCGCCCTGCTCAACGGGGCTGCCTCCCAGCTGCTGCCGCTGGTGCGCTGGCCCGACCTCGACAGCCACCTGAACCTGATCGACGACCCCTTCGAGGGCCCCGAACTCCAGGGCGACAGGCTGTTGCCCTCCAGCCGTCCCGGCCTGGGGGTGATTGAGCTGTCCGGCTCCGCTGCTGCGCCCGCCCCGTGCTGAGCGCCGATGCTCCAGTGGTGCTGCTGCTCCACGGCGGCCTCGACAACCTTTCGGGCAAGACGGGCCTGGCGATGTTGCGCTACCGGCACGGTCCTGTGGTGGCCGTGGTGGATCCGGCCCATGCCGGCGCTGAGCTGGAGGCCATCACCGGCATCCCCCGGTCGGTACCCATCGTGGCCGACCTCAACGCCGCCCTGGCTTTCCGGCCGGAGGTGGCGGTGGTGGGGCTGGCCCCATCCGGTGGACAGCTGCCGCCGGAGCTGAAGGCCGATCTGGCGGCTGCCCTGCGAGCCGGGCTTCACCTGGCCAGCGGTCTGCACACCCCCCTGGCCTCCGATCCTGAGCTGGCTGCCCTGCGGAGGCCTGGGCAGTGGATCTGGGATCTGCGTCAGGAGCCCCCAGGTCTGCAGGTGGCCGTGGCCCGTGCGGCAGCGCTGCCCGGCGAGCGGCTGCTGGCGGTGGGCACCGACATGGCAGTGGGCAAGATGAGCGCCTGTCTGGAGCTCACCGCGGCCGCCCACAGGGCCGGGCTGGATGGCCGGTTCGTCGGCACCGGCCAGGCCGGCATCCTGATCAGCGGCAGGGGCGTCCCCCTGGATGCCGTTCGTGTCGACTATGCCGCCGGTGCGGTGGAGCGGGCCCTGCTGGAGGCGGCCTCTGACCCAGCCTGCACCGAGGCGAGTCTGCTGTTCGTGGAGGGTCAGGGCTCCCTCTGCCATCCCGGCTCAACAGCCACCTTGCCCCTGATCCGCGGCAGCCAGCCCACGGCACTGCTGCTGGTCCATCGGGCTGGCCAGAGCCATGTGAACAAGCATCCCCAGGTTGTGCTACCACCCCTGGCAGAGCTGATCGGCGTTCTGGAAGGGTTGGCGGCCCTAGGCCGGCCGAAGGGCACTCCACCGCCCCGGGTAAGGGCCGTGGCCCTGAACACCGCTGGATTGGCAGAGGACAGCGCCACCAGGGCCTGCGGAACCATCAGCGACTCCCTGGGCCTCCCCTGCGCCGATCCGGTAAGGAATAAGCCAGCAGCCGATCGACTGCTGGCTTCAATCAGGGCGAGCGAGGGGATTCGAACCCCCGGATGGCGGCACCACAAGCCGCTGCCTTAACCACTTGGCGACGCCCGCCGTGGTCTTTGCCAATGTATCAAGCAGCCTTGCACCCTCGCCTTGCGGCCCGCCTCCTCAGTTCGCCTTGCCCGCTGGTGTACCGCTCTGGCCGTGGCGGGAGGGGTAAGCGGGGTTGCCCTGGTCTTCACCAATCCCGGTCTGGATGAGTTCGAGAGCTTCGCGGGTGACCAGCTGGCTGAACTGGCGGTGGAGGAGGTATGCGTCAATCGCCTGCCGATGCCCCTCAAGCTGGCGATCCAGAACTGTCCTGAGTTGATTCGCAGTCAGCACAAGGTGCTCGGTGACCTGGCCCGGCGCAGCACCCGGCGGCAGAACTTCGGATTGTTCAGCCTCTACCGCACCCAGATCGGAGGCCCTTCGGTGCTGCCGTTTCTCGAGCTCCCTCTTTATCGCGTGCTCACGGTGGCGGCCGCCGGGCGCTTGAAGATCCTGGACACCTCCAGCGACAACGACCCAGAGAGCGCCTCAGCCGATCGTGGGCCGTGGTGAGCGCGGTTGAGTCGCTGCCGCCACTGCTGCTGCCGCGTGCCCTGATCGATCCCCAGCGCCATGATCTGCCCCCGGCGGATGCGGCTGGTCTGGTGGCCGTGCGTCTGATCCACCAGCACGGGCGGATCACGGCGATCGAGAGCCATCTACGCGCTAATGGGGAGCAGTTGCCGCTGGCACTGACCCCCCTGGTGGAGCCCCATGCCCACCTCGACAAGGCGTTCAGCTGGGAGCGGCACCCGAACCCGGCGGGCACGATGCAAGGGGCTCTGGCGGCAAATCTGGCCGAGCACCAGGAACGCAACCTCGAGCAGGTGTTGGAGCGGGGTGAGCGAGCCCTGGAGCGGGCGTGGCGCTACGGCCTGAGAGCCGTGCGCAGCCACATCGACAGCCTCGGTCCCGGTGCCGAGCCGGGATGGGAGGGATTGCTGCAGCTGCAACGCCGCTGGGCGCCACGGCTGGCGCTGCAGCTGGTGGCTCTGGTGCCTGTGCAGCACTGGGGCACGGCCGCGGGAGGCGCCCTGGCCCGCCGGCTCGTCAGCCGCGGCCCGCAGGGATCGGTGCTGCTGGGCGGTGTGCTGGGCGCCCCCCTGGCCCCCAGCGGTGCCGATGGCGAAGGGCTGCTGGCCCTGCTCCAGCTGGCCGACAGCCTGGGAGCTCCGGTGGATCTGCACGTCGATGAAAGCGGCGAGGGGGGCGGGGCGGGAGTGGCCCTGGTGGCCAGGCTGGTGCGACGGCACCGCATCGGCGTGCCGGTCACCTGCAGCCACAGCTGCTCGATGTCGCAGTTGAGGGCACCGCGCCTGAACCGGCTCGCCGAGGCAATGGCGGACGCGTCCCTTTCGGTGGTGGCCCTGCCCCCCACCAACCTCTGGCTGCTGGGACATCACGCTGAAGACACCCCGGCCACCCGGCCCCTGGCCCCGATCCGCCAGCTGCAGCGCGCCGGCGTCACGGTGGCGGTGGGGGGCGACAACGTTCAGGATCCCTGGCATCCGGGCGGGGATTTCGATCCACTGGAGCTGCTGCGCTTCTGCCTGCCGGCGGCCCATCTGGCTCCCTGGCAGAGGCAGGGGCTGGCCCCGTTCACCACCTCCGCCTCCCGGTTGATGGGTCTGGAGTGGGACGGGGTGCTGCGCCCCGGGGCACCCGCTGATCTGGTGGTGATCGCCGCCGGCAGCTGGAGTGAGCTGCTGGCCCGCTCTCCCCAGCGGCGGGTGCTGCGCGCTGGCCAGTGGCTGCCTGCTCCGGCGCCGCCGCAGCTGGCAGCACAACTGGAGATGATGGCTGGAGGCGATGGCCGCGGCTATGCCCAGCGGGGCTGAGTAGACCGGATGGAGGTGAGGCCCCCTGCCTGCCGTTCGCCGCTTCGGTTGCTTTGCCCCTCGATCCTGTCACCAGGCCACCTGCCCTGGCCATTGCCACCCAGCTGCCAGACGATCTCCCTGCGCCGCCTACGCAAGCACAGCTCGAGGCTCTGGTGGCCGAGCTGAGTTCCGCAGCCGCCGCCTCTGCCGGGGAAGCCGGCAAGGGTCTGGTGATGATTCGCTCCGGGTCTGAGCTGGAGCGGCTCTCCCGGGATTTCTCCAGCTACTCCCCGGTGCTGACGCCCCTGCTGCAGGACAGGCTGGCCCAACTGGTGGTCAAGGCCAGCAGCACCGAGCAGGTGCAGCTGGTGGCAGGAGCCTGCGCCCGTCATGGGGTGCCGATCACGCTGAGGGGAAGCGGCACCGGCAACTACGGCCAGTGCGTCCCCCTGGCCGGGGGGGTGGTGCTCGACCTCAGCGGCCTCAACCGGGTGCGGCAGCTGGATTCCCTCAGTGGGGTGCTGACCGCGGAGGCGGGCTGCCTGCTGGCCGACCTGGAGCAGCAGCTCGCCCCCCATGGGCGGGAGTTGCGCCTCACACCCAGCACCCGCCGCAGCGCCAGCCTGGGAGGGTTCATCGCCGGAGGTTCAGGCGGCATCGGCTCGGTGCGCTGGGGCTTCCTGCGCGACCCCGGCAATCTGCTGGGCCTGGAGGTGGTCACGGTGGAGCCGGAGCCCAGGTTGCTGCAGCTCGATGCCAGCGCCAGTGCCCCCCTCAACCATGCCTACGGCAGCAACGGAATCCTCACAGCGGTGACCGTGGCCACGGCAGCGGCGGTGCCCTGGCAGCAGCTGGTGGTCGACTTCAGCAGCTGGACGGAAGCGGTCGCGGCGATCGGCGCCCTGCCCGCCACGGCCCTGCTCCTGAACGGCCTCTGCCTGCTGGAAGCGGCGGTAGCGAGAAATCTGCCCTGCCCGGGGGGCCATGGCCATCGCCTGCTGCTGCTGGCTGCAGCCGATGCCCTGCCGGCGCTGGAGCCGCTGCTTGGGGCGATGGGCGGACGGCTGGTCTGGCAGGCGCCGGAGCGGGGATGCCGCGGCGTGCCCCTGCGGGAACTCTGCTGGAACCACACCACCCTGCACATGCGGGCCCATGACCCCGGCTGGACCTACCTGCAGATGCTCCTCCCCCAACCGGAGGCCCCGGCGCTCGAAGCCCTCAAGCAACGCTGGGGGGATGATCTGCTCTGGCATCTTGAAGCCGTCCGCCAGCAGGGCTGCCAGCGGCTTGCAGCCCTGCCTCTGGTGCGCTGGCGCGGCCCCGAGGCGCTGCTGGAGCTGATGGAGCAGGCGCGGCAGCAGGGGGCCTTGCTGTTCAACCCCCACGTGTTCACGGTGGAGGACGGGGGTCTGGGGGTGATCGACGCCGACCAGGTGGCGGCCAAACACACCTATGACCCGGCGGGTCTGCTCAACCCCGGCAAGTTGCGGGGCTGGAGCGAACGCTGAATGGCCTACGGGCAGTCGAGGCTCAGGCGGGTGCTGACTCCCGTGGTGGGATTGGTGCCCTGGGCCCGGCGGCAGAGGACGCGCTGATCGGAGCGATCAAGCAGGGCGTCGCTGAAGTCGGCGTCATCGATCACGGCATCGCTGAAGCTGCTGCCGGCGGCGATCACGCCCCGCAGCAGGGCTCCGCTCAGGTCGGTGCCGCTGAAGTCAGCCCGGTCCATCAGGGCATCGGAGAGGTCGGCGCCGCTGAAATCGGAGCGCAGAAAGGAGGCCTGGGTGAGGATCGACCCATGCAGATCCGCGCCACTGAAATCGGCATCCCGGGCCGTCACCCCGGCGAAGGAGCTGTTGGCCAGCTGCTGCCCGCTGAAATCCTTGCCGTCCTGATTGGTGAGGGTGTAATCGACCCGCTCCTGAACCAGGGCAAGATCCTGCACTCCCCCCATTCCGCCGCTGGACTCGAGAGCGAGGGCGGCAGAAATCCAGGGACCGCCCAGCAGTGAGGTCGCCAGCAGGGCCAGAGCCACAAGAGTAAGAGCCCCAGGCCAGCCACGTTGGTGGCGTCGGTGCTGGATTTGGTGGTGGTGCTGGTCGTGTATCCCCCGGGGCTGAATCAGGCGCGTGGCAGGGGTCATGACGCTGCTGCGGGGTGCTCTCTCCACTCTCTCCTGGATCACCCCGATTCCTGGAGGCTGCCTGAACGGATCAGGGCACCGATCAGGTAAAGCGATCCCGCCACGACCACCGTCTGTCCGCCGGCACTGGCTGTGGCGGCGCCGAGTGCCTCAGTAAGCGAGGCGCTCGCCTCCAGGCGTCCGCTCAGCTCGGGTGCCGCTGACAGCAGCGCCTCCAGGCTCCAGCAGGGATGATCAGGCACCGGTACCAGCCAGGCCCGATCGGATGGGGCCAGCAGGGCCCGGACCATCGCCGGCGCCGGCTTGTTGGCCAGCACCCCCAGCACCCAGCAGCGTCGTTGCCCGGCGGTCTCGACCTGATCCAGTTCCTGCCGCAGTGCCTGGATCGCCGGCAGGTTGTGGGCACCATCCAGCAACAGGGGCTGCCCCTGCCAGAGCACCGGTTGCAGCCGTGCCGGCCAGCGGGCGTTTTCGAACCCCTCAACGATCGCCTGATCGGGGATTCTCCAGCCCTGCTGGCGCAGGGCACGCACCAGGCCGAGGGCCACGGCTGCGTTGTGGCGCTGGACCAGGCCGGGCAGACCACTGCGCCAGCGCAGGTGGCCGGCCACCAGATCCCCTCCGTTCGTGCTGAGCGGGTCGACCCAGAGCAAGGTGCTGCCGCTTTCAACGGCGCGCCGGCGCAGCACGTAAGCGGCCTCTGGCTCCTGGGGGCCGCTCACTGCCAGGCTGCCCGGGCTCAGGATCCCCGCTTTCTCCGCTGCGATGGCCGCGATGGTGGAGCCGAGCACCTCCGCATGGTCCATGCCGATCGCGGCGAATCCCAGCACCGGGCGCTCGGGATGGACGGTGGTGGCATCCAGCCTTCCCCCCAGGCCCACTTCCAGCACCACCAGATCGAGGCCGGCGTCGGCGAAGGCCTGGAAGGCCGCCAGGGTCACCAGCTCGAAGGGAGTGAGATCGTAGCGGCGGGCCAGGGGCTGCAGATCGCTCAGCAGCCTGCGCAGCTCTGGGGCAGCGATCGGTTGGTCTCCCAACCGGATCCGCTCACACCAGCTCACCAGGTGGGGAGAGGTGTAAAGCCCGGCGCGCAGGCCACTGGCCAGCAGGGCCGAGTGCACCAAGGTGCAGATCGATCCCTTGCCGTTGGTGCCCGCCACCTGCACCGCCGCGAAGCGGCGCTCGGGATGGCCCAGTTCCGCCAGGGCGCTGCGCATACGCTCCAGGCCCAGATCAACGCCACGCCGGCTGAACGGCTCGATCAGGTCGGCGAATGAATCGATGGCTCCCCAAGGATCGATAGCAGGGACTGCTCCAGCAGCGCCACGGCCTGGCGAAGCTGGCGGGGCTTGATCACCAGGGGTGGCACCAGCCGCACCACCCTTGGACCGGCGGGCACCACCAGCAAACCCTTCTCGATCGCCGACAGCACGATCTGGGGAGCGGTGGGCGCATCCGGGCGCAACACCAGTCCCTGGAGCAGGCCCCAGCCACGCACCCCCTCCAGGAGCTGGGGGTGGCGGCTCACCAGCTCAGCCAGCAACTGCTGCAGCAGCTCGCCCATCCGCTGCACGTGGGGCACCAGCAGTCGCCTCTCCAGCTCCTGGGCCACGGTGAGGGCGGCACGGCAGGCCATGGGGTTGCCCCCGAAGGTGCTGGCGTGGTCGCCGGGACGGAAGTGATCGAAGGCCTGCTTCACGGCCAGGGCGCCGATCGGGAAGCCCCCGCCCAGTCCCTTGGCCGTGGTGAAGGCATCAGGCTCGACGCCCAGCTTTTCGTAACCCCAGAGGCAACCGCTGCGGCCCATGCCGATCTGCACCTCATCGAAGATCAGCAGGATGCGGTGCTGGTCGCAGAGCTGACGCACTCGCTGGAAGAAGGCCGGATCACCGGGGTTGACGCCCCCTTCTCCCTGCAGGGGCTCCAGCATCACGGCCGCCACGCGGGGACCGTCGGCTTCGCTGCGGCTCAGCAGCGCTTCAAAAGCGGAGGTGTCGTTGTAGGGGAAGAAGTGAAAGCCCTCCACCATCGGCTCGAAGCCCTGGTGGTACTTGGGCTGGCCGGTGGCACTCACGGTGGCGAGGGTGCGGCCATGAAAACTGGCCTGGGCCGTGAGGATCAGCGGGCGCTCGATTCCGCGGACCTGATGGCCGTGCTTACGGGCCAGCTTGATGGCTGCTTCGTTGGCTTCGGCGCCGGAATTGCAGAAGAAGACACGATCTGCGCAGCTGCGCCCCACGATCCAGCGGGCTAGTTCCTCCTGCTCGGGAATCCGGTAGAGGTTGGAAACGTGCTGAAGTCGGCCCAGTTGTTTGCTCAGAGCCCGGCGCATCACCCCATCGCTGTGGCCGAGAGTGCAAGTGGCAATCCCGGCTACACAGTCGAGGTAACGGCGCCCCTGCCGGTCGCGCACCCACACCCCCCGGCCTTTGACAAGCTCCAGGGGCAGCCGGGCGTAGGTGTCCATCACCGCTGAAAGCGAGGTGTGGGACACCGTCAGCGGACTCTGTGACTCAGCGGCAGGCTGGCTGGCCCGAGGCAGGTTGATGGGAGCGGTGGGACTTGAACCCACATGCCCGAGGGCGCTCGATTTTGAGTCGAGTCCGTCTACCAATTCCGGCACGCTCCCGCGGGAGTCAGCTTACTTGGGCAGGAAGAGGCTCAAGGCTCCAGGCGCCGGATCGAGGCACCGACCGCGTTGAGCTTGCCTTCGAAATCGGCGTAGCCCCGATCGAGGAACTCCAGGCCCTGAACGGTGGTGATGCCATCAGCGGCCAGGCCGGCCAGCACCATGGCGGCCGAGGCGCGCAGATCAGTGCCCTGTACGGGAGCGCCGCTGAGGCGGGCCACTCCCTCCACCAGGGCAGTGTTGCCTTGCATGCGGATGTCGGCGCCCATCCGCTGCAGCTCAGCAACGTGCTGAAGGCGGTTCTCGAAGATGTTCTCCACAACCATGCTGGTGCCCTGGGCGGTGGCCAGCACGCTCATGAACGGGGCCTGCAGATCGGTGGGGAAGCCTGGGAAGGGTTGGGTGCGCAGGTCCACGGCCTGGACGTGTGAGACGCGCAGGGTCATTCCTTCGCCGTCGGGAATCAGCTCGCAGCCCGCATCAACCAGCTTGGTGAGCACGGCACCGAGGTGATCGGGAATCACCGGGGTGACGCGCAGGGCAGAGCGGGTGATGGCGGCGGCCAACAGGAAGGTGCCGGCTTCGATGCGGTCGGGGATCACGGCGTAATCGGCGCCGTGCATCCGCTCGACGCCATCAATGACGATCGTGGGGGTGCCGGCACCCCTGACTCTTCCGCCCATGGCGTTGAGCATACCGGCCAGATCAACCACCTCAGGCTCGAGGGCGGCGTTCTCGATAACGGTTTCGCCATCCGCCAGGGCGGCCGCCATCATCAGGGTTTCGGTGGCGCCGACGCTGGGGCATTCGAGGTGGATACGTCCACCGGTGAGCCTTTGGCTGCGGCCCGGCACAGCGGCCGAGACCACACCATGCTCGATGCTCACCTGGGCGCCGAGGGTCTTGAGGCCCTTGACATGCTCGATCACGGGCCTGGAGCCGATCTTGCAGCCGCCTGGAAGGGGCACCTTGGCCATGCCCAGCCGGGCAAGCAGGGGGCCGATGCAGAAGAAGCTCGCCCGCAGGCTGTTGACCAGCTCGTAGGGGGGAGTCGATTGGCTCAGGTGGCTGGCGTCGAGCTCAACCCAGTCCGGGCCACGTCTGACGCGCACACCCAGCGCGGTGAGGATCTCGCCCATCCCGGCGATGTCGGTCAGGGGGGGCACGTTGGTCAGCCGCAGGGTGTCGCGACTGAGCAGGCAGGCCGCCATCAGCACCAGGGCGGAGTTCTTGGCTCCGCTGACCCGAACCTCACCGGACAACCGTCGTCCACCCGTGATCTCCAACTGAGGGGCAACGATGGAGATTGGTGTCGGTACGACGGTCAGTGTCATGGCGCTCGGTCCGTCTTTTGGTCCCAGAATCTTGACAACCAAGACAGCGACCGTCTAGGCGTCCGCCCGTGGAACTGTCATGGTTGGTAGCAACTCTGGCTGATCACCACAAGCAGTCTTCAGCTCAGGGCCCGGAGTCAGGAGGGGTCGGCCCTCCGTGATTTAAGATTTTCGGGTCGCTTTGGCGGCACTGCCAGCGGATGTGGCGGAATTGGTAGACGCGCTAGTTTCAGGTACTAGTGGCAGCAATGTCGTGGGAGTTCAAGTCTCCCCATCCGCACTTTCCCCCAGTTCAGCCCACGCTCCCCTCTCCCCCTTGCCGGGGCAAGTGTTTCCAGCCGTGGTGCCGCATCACCCATGATTGTCATCAAGATCACGAATTCTTCTGAGGTTGTTGCCAAGAAGATCGGCAAATTTCTGGAAAGTCTCACCCCCGATGGCATGGATGAATCCACCATCGAAGACATTGTTGTGAGTCGTTTGGTGGACAACCTCAGAAGCGAGGGCATTGAGGGTGAGGTGGCTTCGATCCGCGGCATCGATCTTGAGGATGCCGGGATCCTGATCCAGGCCCCCATGCATGTGCGCCGCCGACAGTCGTTCTGAGGCCAGCGAAGGGACCGCTGCGGTGACCCAGACAGCTGAGCTGATCAAGAGCCGCCGTAATCCACTCGTGGGCCTCTGTCGCGCCCTTCATCAGCCCCGCGGCCGCAGGGATCAGGGCCTGCTGCTGCTGGAGGGTACCCATCTGCTGGAGGAGGCCCTGCGCCTGGGCCTGCCACCCCGGCAGGTGCTGGCAACTCCTGGCTGGATCGAGCGTCACCGCTCACTTCTGGAGACCCACTCCCGGGTGGCCTCCGTGCTGCAACCGGTCGCTGAGCCGGTGCTGGAGGCGATGGCCACCACCGCCCATCCCGATGGGGTGCTGCTGACGCTGCCGTGGCCGGAGCTGCCGGCCTCCCCCCGCGTCGAGTTCGTGCTGGCGCTCGATCGCCTTCAGGACCCCGGCAACCTCGGCACCTTGATGCGGACTGCTTTGGCGGCTGGGGTGGAGGAGATCTGGCTGGCGGAGGGGGCCGACCCCTTTCAGCCGAAGGTGCTGCGCGCTTCGGCCGGCGCGGCCCTGGCCATGCCCTGCCGCCGGTTCGAGCGGCTGCTGCCGCGCCTTGAGTCCGCCCGCACGAACGGCGCCCAGGTGGTGGCCTCGGTGGTTGCCGGCGGGATGCCCTACTGGCAGCTCGATTGGACCCGTCCCACGGTGCTTCTGCTCGGCAATGAGGGAGCGGGCCTCGCTCCGGATCTGCTGGCGGTCAGCAGCCACCGGGTCACCATTCCCCACAGTGCGGCGGTGGAATCCCTCAATGTGGCGGTGGCCGCCGCACCGCTGTTGCTGGAGCGCTGGCGTCAGCTGACGGGGGAGAATGCGGGGCAACAACCGCAGCAGCCCAGGTGAGCGACGCCAGCGCAGCCAGCTTTGACTTCGATCTGATCGTGATCGGTGCCGGTTATGGCGGCTTTGACGCCGCCAAGCACGCCGCCGACCATGGCCTGCGCACCGCGATCGTGGAGTCGCGCGACATGGGCGGCACCTGCGTGAACCGGGGCTGCGTGCCCTCCAAGGCCCTGTTGGCCGCCAGCGGCCGGGTGCGGGAACTGGCGGACGTCGAGCACCTGCGCGGCTTCGGCATCCATGCGGCTCCGGTGCGCTTCGAGCGCCAGAAGATCGCCGACCATGCCAACCAGCTGGTGGCCACGATCCGCACCAACCTCACCAAGACACTGGAGCGGGCCGGTGCCACGATCCTGCGCGGCAAGGGACGGTTGGAGGGCTCCCAGCGGGTGGCGGTGCGAGAAGCCAGCGGCATCGAGCGGGTGTATTCAGCCCGTGACGTGATCATCGCCACCGGTTCCGACCCCTTCGTCCCCCCCGGCATCGAAACCGACGGGCGCACCGTTTTCACCAGTGATGAAGCCATCAGCCTGGAGTGGCTGCCGCGCTGGATCGCGATCATCGGCAGCGGCTACATCGGTCTGGAGTTCGCCGACGTCTACACCGCCCTTGGCTGTGAGGTCACGATGATCGAGGCCCTTGATCGGGTGATGCCCACCTTCGATCCCGACATCGCCAAGATCGCCGCTCGCAACTTGATCGATGGCCGCGACATTGACGCCCGCTCCGGCGTGCTCGCCAAGTCGGTCACACCTGGATCACCGGTGCGGATCGAGCTGGTGGAGATGGCGAGCCGCGAGCCGGTGGAGATCCTGGAGGTGGATGCGGTGCTGGTGGCCACCGGCCGGGTGCCCGTGAGCAAGGACCTCAACCTGGCCAGCGTCGGTGTGACCACAAACCGCGGCTTCATTCCGGTGGATGAGGCGATGCGCGTGCTGGTGGATGGCAACCCAGTGCCCCATCTCTGGGCCGTGGGCGATGTGACCGGCAAGATGATGCTGGCCCACACCGCCGCCGCCCAGGGGGGCGTGGCTGTGGACAACATCCTGGGCCACCAGCGCCTGATTGATTACCGCTCGATTCCGGCGGCCACCTTCACCCATCCTGAGATCAGCTCCGTGGGCCTGAGTGAAGCCGACGCCAAGGAGCTCGCTGCCGCCGATGGCTTTGAGCTCGGGCTCGTGCGCAGCTATTTCAAGGCCAATTCCAAGGCGCTGGCGGAGCTCGAAAGCGATGGCCTGATGAAGCTGCTGTTCAACCGCTCCAGCGGTGAGGTGCTCGGAGCCCATATCTACGGGCTCCATGCCGCCGACCTGATTCAGGAGATCGCCAATGCCGTGGCCCGCCGCCAGAGCGTGCGCGAGCTGGCCCATGAGGTGCACACCCACCCCACCCTGAGTGAAGTGGTCGAGGTGGCCTACAAGCAGGCGGCCGCGACCCTGGTCTGATCAACCCTGTCTGACGGCCCGCCGCTCCTACGATCACTTCATGCGTCCACTGCCGCCAGTCCTTGGAGATCCGTCGTCGCCCGCCCAACCTGCCCGTGCGGGTGGCCCACCTGCAATTCGGCATTCCCCATGAGGAGGCGGCCCCGCGCCACATCCTCGAAGAGATTCTCTGGGAGAAGGATCGTGAGCTGACTGCCTCGCGCGAACGCGTGCCCCTCGAGAAGCTCAAATTGCAGGTGGCTGATCTCCCCTCCTGCCGCAACTTCGTGGCGGCCCTGCGGGCCAGTTGCCGCAAACCGGCCGTGATCGCCGAGGTGAAGAAGGCAAGCCCTAGCAAGGGGGTCATCCGCGAAGACTTCGATCCCGTGGCCATCGCCCGCGCCTACCAGGCGGGCGGGGCGAGCTGCCTTTCGGTGCTCACCGACAAGGCCTTCTTCCAGGGGGGGTTCGAGGTGCTGGTTGAGGTGCGCCAGGCGGTGGAGCTGCCCCTGCTTTGCAAGGACTTCATCCTCACTCCATACCAGCTGTATCAGGCCCGCGCCGCCGGGGCCGATGCCGCCCTGCTGATCGCCGCCATCCTCTCCGACCAGGACCTCTCCTACCTGCTGAAGGTGGCCCATGCCCTTGGCCTGGCGGTGCTGCTGGAGGTGCACGACGGCGCCGAGATGGAGCGGGCGCTGGCGCTTGAGGGGGTGGAGATGGTCGGCATCAACAACCGCGATCTCACCAGCTTCCACACCGACCTGGCCACCACCGAGGAATTGATGGCCCGTTACGGGGAGCGTCTGCGCCAGAAGGGCGCCCTGCTGGTGAGCGAGTCTGGGCTGGGCAGCCGGGATGATCTCGATCGGGTGATGGGCGCCGGCGCCGATGCGGTGCTGGTGGGCGAGGCTCTGATGCGCCAGGCCGATGTGACGGCTGCCCTGGAGACCCTGATCGGGATCTGAGGCCGGTGGTGTCAGCGCGGCGCGACGCTCCCGCCGGTGCCGGCGGGATTCTGTCCAGGAGGGTTCTGCTGCGCAGGCTTGGTGGCCTGACCGCCGGGTCGATGCTGGCGTTCTCCCCCCGGCTAGCGGCCCAGCCCCGGGTCACCGGCATCCGTTTTGCTGTGGCGGCCGGCGAGGAAGGCCGTTTTCTGGCCTGGCCGGCCAACAACGGCTGCTGGTCATGGGACGGTGGCCGCGAAGTCTTGGTGGGCTACAGCGAGGGGCCGTGGGTTGAGAAGGAGGGGCACCGCATCGGCAGCCCCCAGACCAACCGGCTGGCCCGTTCCCGCGATGGAGGCCTGAGCTGGGTGTCGGAGATGCCGACCCCGTTCGTGGGCCGAGCCGGAGCCCCGCAACAGCTGGAAGCCCCGATCCGCTTCGATGATTCTGATCTGGCGCTGCGGGTGGTGGCGGGAGACTCCGGCTCAGGCGAGGAGCGGCTGGGCGGTTTCTTCGTGTCCTCGGATCGTGGTCTGTCCTGGCGCGGGCCGTTCCCTTTCAAAGGCCTCGAGAGCGAGCCCGCGCTCAAGGGGCTGGTGCTCACCTCCCGCACCTGCTACCGGATCACCGGCGAACGCTCTGCCCAGGTCTTCCTCTCCGCCCAGGATCCACGGCTGGGCCGCCATTCCAGCCGTCTCGACAAGACCTTCGTGGCCATCACCGAGGACGGTGGTCGCCGGTTCAGCTTTGTCGCCTGGGTGGTTCCCTGGCGCGATCCCTACCGCGCCGTGATGCCGTCCCTGGTGTCTCTGGGTGGCGGCGCGCTGATCACGGTGCTGCGACGCAAGGATCCACGCGCCGGCGAGGACAAGCCCAACTGGATCGAGGCTTACGCCTCCGAGGATGGCGGCAGCAGCTGGTCGTCGCTCGGCCGTGTCGCACAGACGGGAATCCACAACGGCAATCCCGGCGCACTGGTGCGGCTGCGCGACGGACGCCTGGCCTGCGCCTATGCCAACCGCAGCCGGCAGCAGCTGCTGCTGCGCCTAAGCGGCGATCGTGGCCGCACCTGGGGACCCGAGGTGGTGATCCGCGACAACCCCTTCAGCTACGACATGGGTTATCCCCAGATGGTCGAGAATCACCGTGGGGAGCTGCTGGTGCTCTACTACCTGGCCACCGAGCAGAGGCCGCACTCCTACATCGAGGCAGCGTTGGTGCCAATCACTGGAACATGACAAAGCCCCCGGCAAGGAGCAATGGGCTCTGTGCCGGGGGGTGGCTGTTGGGCCTGGCTGGTCCCTGGATGGGCCAGATCAGACGGGCGTGAACTCAGACCTTGCGGCTGTAGAACTCAACCACCAGCAGTTCGTTGATCTCCAGGGCGACCCATTCGCGCTCGATCCGCCCGTTGACCTTGGCGGTGAACTTGTTCTTGTCGAGCTCGAGGTTGGGGGGGATGTTGGCCAGACCTGGAAACTCCAGGTTGCCTTCAGCGAGCTGGCGACTGGCCTTGCGTTCGCGCACGACGATCACGTCGCCGGCACGGCACTGGTAGCTGGGCACATCGACCACACGGCCGTTCACGGTGATGTGGCCGTGGTTCACCAGCTGGCGGGCACCTGGCACCGTGGGGCCGAAGCCGAGGCGGAAGCAGATGTTGTCGAGGCGGTTCTCCAGCAGCTTCAGCAGGTTGGTTCCAGTGGAACCCTCCTGGGCGCGCGCTTTCTTCACGTAGCGCACGAGCTGGCGCTCGGAGATGCCGTAGTTGAAGCGAAGCTTCTGCTTTTCTTCGAGGCGGATGGCGTATTCGGAGCGCTTGCGACGGGCTTGGCCGTGCTGACCGGGGGGATAAGCCCGCTTGGCGGACTTACGGGTGAGACCGGGAAGGTCTCCCAAGCGCCGCGTCACCCTCAGGCGAGGACCGCGGTAGCGAGACATGCAGACAGAAACAGAGGACGGGGTTCTGGAACGAAGCGCAGGCCAGCCCGTGGGCCGGACCTGCCGGGGAGCATGCTGGAGGCGTCCTCCAGGCTTCCGGTCGTGCAACGCCAGTTGTCGATCCTATCCGTTGGCTTCTCCGGCCTCAGCCAGGCGCTGCAGCTTGCCCTGATCGCCCTGATCACTGGCTACCGCCGCTGGCTATCGCCCCTGCTGGGGCCCCGCTGCCGGTTCATTCCCAGCTGCAGCGCCTATGGCCTTGAGGCGATCCAGCGCCATGGCCCCTGGCGGGGTGGCTGGCTCACCCTGAGGCGCCTGCTGCGCTGCCATCCATTCACCCCCTGCGGTTGCGATCCGGTGCCCGAGTGAACCTGCCCGTGCCCCCCTGGCCGGCTCTGCTGCTCTACAGCCGGGACGGCTGCTGCCTGTGCGATGGCTTGGAAGAACGCCTGCGGGCCCTGGAGCCACCTCCGCCACTGGAGGTGGTGAATGTGGATCACGATCCCCAGCTCCAGGCCCGCTACGGCCTGGAGGTGCCACTGCTGGCGGTGGTGCGGCAGGGGCGGCCTGAGCTCCTGCCGAGGGTGGGGCCGCGGCTGGCGGGCGATGGCCTGCAGCGCTGGCTGCGGAAGTGTCTGGTGGAGCTGCCTGGCCCGCCTCCATGCGCCTAAAACAGCCCAAATCCAACCGCGCCGGCCCCCGTCCCTGGGGACGACCTCCTGATGCCCCAGCTGCTCCATTCCCTCCTTCAGGACTGTGCTGTGGCGATTCCTGCCCAGCTGCCTGATGCTGTTGTCACCGGCCTGAGCTGTGATTCCCGCAGCGTCGCGGCCGGCACGCTGTTCATCGGTCTGCCGGGGGGGCAGGTGGATGGGGGCAGCTTCTGGGCCGCCGCCCTGAAGCAGGGAGCGGTGGCGGCGCTGATCGGGCCGGCGGCGGCGGCCCAGTGCCCCCCGGCGCCAACCGATCCTGTGCTGGTTCTGCAGGAGCCGGTGGCGGAATGGGCCGGCCGGCTGGCGGCTTCGTTCTGGCACGACCCCAGCCGTCGGCTTGTTCTGATCGGTGTCACCGGCACCAACGGCAAGACCACCACCACTTACTTGATCGAGCACCTCAGTGCCGGCTGCGGCCAGGCGACGGCCCTGTTCGGCACCTTGATCAACCGCTGGCCGGGGCACAGCGTCAAGGCGTCGCACACCACGGCCTTCGCCGATGTGCTGCATGGTCAGCTGGCCAGTGCTGTGGAGGCCGGAGCCCAGCTGGCTGCCATGGAGGTGAGCTCCCACGCCCTCGACCAGCGCCGGGTGGCCGGCTGCCATTTCGCCGGTGCAGTGTTCACCAACCTCACCCAGGACCACCTCGACTACCACCCCTCGATGGTGGCCTACTTCGAGGCGAAGGCGCGTCTGTTCTCGCCGGAGCGCCTGGATGGCACGGCGGTGGTGAACATCGACGACCCCTGGGGCGCGCGGCTGGCCGAGCGGCTCTCGGGGCCGCTTGGGGAGGGTCTCTGGCGCAGTTCCCTGGCTGCGCCTGGTGCTGGAGTGCGCCCCGAGGATCTGGCCGAGCTACGGCTTGAAGATCTGGTCTTCGCCGCCGATGGGGTGAGCGGCACCCTGATCACGCCCCTGGGGCGCGGGACATTCCGCTCACCCCTGGTGGGCCGCTTCAACCTGATGAACCTGCTTCAGGCGGTGGGGGTACTGCAGCAGCAGGGATTGCCCCTGGATCAGCTGCTGGAGGCGATCCCCAGTTTCCGGGGCGTGCCCGGCCGGATGGAGCGGGTGCTGCTGCCCGAGGCCACTGAGTTGCCGGCGGTGCTGGTCGACTATGCCCACACCCCCGATGGTCTGGAGAATGCCCTGGCGGCCTGCCGGCCTTTCGCCCAGGGCCAGCTGGTCTGTGTGTTCGGCTGCGGCGGCGACCGCGACCGGGGCAAGCGCCCCCAGATGGCTGCGATCGCCGCGCGGCTGGCCGACCGGGTGGTGGTGACCTCCGACAACCCCCGCACAGAGGATCCCCAGCGCATCCTTGACGACGTGGTGGCGGGCATTCCCACCGGCACCGAGCTGCTGGTGGAGGTGGATCGGGCCGCGGCGATCGCGGCTGCCATCGCCGCGGCTGGCCCGGCCGATCTGGTGCTGATCGCGGGCAAGGGCCATGAGGATTACCAGATCCTGGGCACCACCAAGATCCACTTCGACGACCGGGAGCAGGCTGAGCAGGCGCTGCGCTCCAGGCTCGGCTGAGGGTAGGGAAGTGCAGATCAGCGCCTGGAAGTGGCCGCTCAGGTATCCGCACGGCGTCCTGGCCCGTACCTTGTCCAGGATCCAGATCTTCGTTCCACCTTCCTATGGCTTCGCCTGTGCCCATGTCGAGGAAGTTCCTCGCTGAACTGATCGGCACCTTCTGGCTGGTGTTCGGCGGCTGCGGCAGTGCTGTGCTGGCTGCTGTCTTCCCCTACGCCCAGGCCGAGGCCAATCCTCTGGGTCTTGGTTTCCTGGGGGTGTCGCTGGCCTTCGGACTCACCCTGCTCACGATGGCTTACACCATCGGCCATATCTCTGGCTGCCACATCAATCCCGCCGTCACCTTCGGCCTCTGGGCGAGTGGCCGCCATCCAGGCTCACAGCTGCTTCCCTACATCGTCGCTCAGGTGCTGGGGGGCCTGATCGCCGGCGGACTGCTCTTCGGCATTGCCAGTGGTCGACCCGGCTTCGCGCTGACCGGCAGCAACCCCCTGGCCACTAACGGATTCGGGGCCCACTCCCCCGGTGGCTACGGATTGCTGCCGGCGCTGGTGATCGAAGTGGTTCTGACCTTCATTTTCCTGCTGGTGATTCTTGGCACCACCCACCGGGATGCGATCAAAGACCTGGCCGGCGTTCCGATCGGTCTGTCGCTGGTGCTGATCCACCTGATCAGCATTCCGGTCACCAACACCTCAGTGAACCCCGCCCGCAGCACCGGCGTGGCCTTCTGGGTGGGAGGTGATGCCGTGGGCCAGCTGTGGCTGTTCTGGCTGGCGCCCATTGCGGGTGCCCTTTTGGCCGGCTGGGTGCACCGCCACCTTCTAGAAGGTCCCAGCGACTGAGCACTCAGGCGTCTTCGTTGCCTTCCCGGCTACGCAGCACCAGGTAGCTGCCTGTGGCTAGCACGATCGGCACCAGCAGGCCCCAGAGTTTGCCGGTTTCGACCATGGGTGCAGAGGCAATACTCTCCTTGGGAGCTGCATAGGGCGATTCCTTTTCGCTCCCAGGCGCCTGGGTGCCTTCCATCGGCTCCACAGGTGTGGGGGCTTCTTTGGCCGCGGCGTAGGGGGATTGCTTCTCACTTCCTGGTGTGGCGGTTCCTTCCAGCTGCTTCGTGGGAGTGGCGGGATTTGCCCAGGCTGGTGTGGTCGATGCCACCAGACAGGAGGCACCGAGTATTGCCGCACCCAGCAGTGACAAGCACGGATGCATCGTCAGGTGGGGGGCACGCATGGAAGGAGGGACGACAACCCAAAAAGTCTGATCGCCTTGCTTATCGCTTACAGCAAATGGTGACCAAATGATGTTCCTTGACCAAGCTGGCTCAAGCAGCTGAGTTGGACTAAGCCGCTGCGCGGCAGATTCAAAGCCAGCATAGTCAGAGTCATGCAAGATGGCCAGAAACTGATGAGTTGATTGGCGGGCAGCCTGGGCTCCAGCAGCAGGCTCGTTCGCCAGTCGA
>NZ_JAGQBU010000018.1 GCF_024345795.1 Synechococcus sp. J7-Johnson | reverse complement strand
GGCGTCGCGTCCTCTTTTTGGCGCAGATCTGCTCGTAGTCCGTAAAGCCCAGCTGGAGGGGGGCGGCCATCCGTTCCAGTCTCAGTCTTGGATCTGGATTGATTTTAGCCGGTTTTTCAGATGTTCCCTAAGCTGACCCAATCTTAGCAGCTATAAGACCGTGACCTATTGCATCGGTTACTGGCTTGAGAAAGGATTGGTATTTGCCTCCGATTCCCGCACAAATGCCGGGGTTGACTACATATCAAGCTACAGCAAGATGTATGTATTTCAACCGGCATCTGATCGAGTGTTCGTGCTTCTTGCCGCAGGCAACCTTGCTACCACGCAGGCGGTGGTGCACGTGATCCAGCGGGATCTTGACCGGGCCATCGAAACCGGCAAATCCGATGCCAACATTTCCGGAGCCGGAGATCTAAGGTCGTGCCACTATCTCTTCGAAGCTGCAGCCTATATCGGCGAAGTCAGCGTCGCGGTGCAACAGAAACATCGCGCAGCCCTGGAGCAAGCGGGCACCAGCGCCGACGCCTCCTTCATCCTTGGAGGACAGATCGGAAGTGAGCCCCACGGCTTGTACATGATCTATCCCCAGGGCAATGCTGTGATGGCGACGAGTCAAACGCCATACCTGCAGATCGGCGAAACGAAGTATGGAAAGCCGCCCCTCGATAACGTGGGTAATACCAATCTGTCTCTGGAAGATGCCGCCCGGCTCTGCCTGATCTCGGAAGTGCTGACCCAGCGCTCCAACCTCACCGTGGGTCCGCCCTTCGAGCTGGCCATCGTCCCCCGAAACGAGCACACGCTGTCCCAGCACGTCACTCTGGAGGCGGATGCACCCGAACTCGCCACCGTGATCGACACCTGGCGCAGCGCCCAGCGAGAGGCACTGCATCGGCTGCCCGCCTTCGCCTGGGAGCATGCCGAAGCAAGCCGCTGACAGTCAGCCGCTCACTGCCCAGAGCTTCCCCTGACCTTTCTGTTGCCACGCCCGATGCCACCGTCGCCTGTTTCCGAGTGGGTCTCCACCGGCCATCTGCCCACCGCCGAAGTGGTGCAGTCCCTGGTGAACGAGGCCCATCAACTCTTTTCGCCCGTGGCGGACGGCAAGGTTGCGGACTACATCCCCGCCCTGTCCGCCGCCTGCCCCGATCACTTCGGGATCTGCGTGGCCGGCTGCGGTGGTCCGTTGTTCGAAGCGGGTGATGCAAGCGAATGTTTCAGCATTCAGAGCATCTCGAAGCCATTCCAGTTCGCCCTCATCTGCCAGGCGATCGGTGAGGACGAAGCGCGCGAGAAGCTGGGAGTGAACAGCACTGGTCTGCCCTTCAATTCCGTGCTGGCAGTGGAGCGCAGTGGTGAGGGCCTCTCCAATCCGATGGTGAATGCAGGCGCAATCGCCGCCACCAGCCTTTCGCCGGGAGCGACACCCGAACAGAAGTGGGGCTTCATCCAGGAGGGATTCTCACGCTTCGCCGGCCGGCAGCTAGAGGTAGATCAGCGTGTCTACAGCTCAGAGCTGACCACCAACCGTCGCAATGTCGGCATCGCCACTCTGCTCAGCGACCACCAACGCCTCTGGTGGGATCCCGAAGAAGCGACCGATCTCTACACCCGGCAGTGCTCCCTGCGTGTCACGGCTGCTGATCTCGCCGTGATGGCGGCCACACTGGCCAACGGAGGTCGCCAACCGGTCACAGGCGAACAGGTGATTGATGCCATCCACTGTCAGCATGTGCTGGCGGTGATGGTCACCGCGGGGCTCTACGAAACCTCCGGGGACTGGCTCTATGCCACCGGACTCCCCGGCAAGAGCGGAGTTGCGGGCGGAATGATCACGGTGGCACCCGGAAAAGGGGGGCTGGCCACCTTTTCACCCCCCCTTGATGAGGCGGGCAACAGTGTGCGCGGGCAGCTCACGGCACGATTCCTCTCGGAAGCCCTGGGGTTGAACCTCTTTGCTTCGAAGCCAGAGATCCATCTGGCTGCATAAGATTCAGCCTGCAAAGCATACGTTTTCTTCATACACCAGAGATGACAGATTTCATTCATGATCTGCTGCTGGCGGCCAGCATCGGGAGTACAGCTGACGACGCTCGAGCCGACCATTGGCATTCCTTCAGCTGTTGAAACGAGAACTTCTGTTGGCGGCCTTGATCAATAGCTCAAACCGTGGATTCATCCAATAATCAATCCAGATGGCCATCCGTGCCATAATCCCCACACTGGGCCAGGTTTGGCAAACTTGCAGCACCAGCCTTGGATATCACTCAATGAATGTCTTATTGGTTTATCCAGAGTTTCCCAAAACATTCTGGAGCTACGAAAAGATTCTCGAGTTGGTGAACAGGAAGGTGCTCCTGCCGCCGCTTGGGTTGATCACCGTGGCGGCCATTCTGCCCCAGGACTGGAACTTCAAGTTGGCTGATGTCAACATCAGGCCAGTCACCGATCAAGAGTGGATGTGGGCCGACCTGGTGATCATGTCGGCAATGATCGTCCAGAAAGACGACATCATTCGCCAGATCAATCTGGCCAGGCATTTTGGCAAGCCCGTGGCCGTAGGCGGTCCCTATCCATCTTCAACCCCCGAGGAGCTTGTTGCCGCCGGGGCTGATTACCTGATCCTCGATGAAGGTGAGATCACACTGCCCATGTTCGTGGCTGCCTGGGAGAGGGGCGACAAGGGAGGGCGATTCAGCTCCGAAGGCGTCAAGCCGGATGTGACCTCCACGCCCATCCCCCGCTACGACTTGCTGGAACTCAAGGCCTACGACTCGATGAGCGTGCAGTTCTCGCGTGGCTGCCCGTTCCAGTGCGAATTCTGCGACATCATTGTGCTCTATGGCCGCAAACCCCGGACCAAGACACCGGATCAACTCATCGGCGAACTCGCCAGCCTCTACAGCCTCGGCTGGCGGGGTGGCGTGTTCATGGTGGACGACAACTTCATCGGCAATAGGCGCAATGTGAAATTGATGCTCACGGCGCTGGAGCGATGGCAGCGAGAGCATGGCTATCCCTTCCGGTTCGATACCGAAGCTTCCCTCGATCTGGCTGATGATCAGGAACTCATCGATCAGATGCTGGCCTGCAACTTTGCCGCCGTCTTCATGGGCATCGAAACCCCCGACGCCGACAGTCTGGCGGCGACCATGAAGTTCCAGAACATGCGCTCGCCCCTGCTCGACTCGGTCGACAAGGTCACCCGCTCCGGCTTGAGGGTGATCGCCGGATTCATCATCGGCTTCGATGGAGAGAAGGTCGGGGCCGGTCAGCGGATCGTTGCCTTCTCAGAAGCCGCAGGGATTCCAACCACCACCTTCGCCATGCTTCAGGCCCTGCCCCATACCGCCCTCTGGCACAGGCTTGAGAAGGAAGGGCGGCTAATCGACAAGGTCGGCAACATCAATCAGACAACCCTGATGAACTTCGTGCCGACCAGGCCGGTGGAAGACATTGCCCAGGAGTATGTCGAAGCGTTCTGCGAGCTCTACGAACCTCGCAAATACCTCGACCGGGTGCATCGCTATTTCCTTAAACTCGGCCCAGCCAGGGTGAAGAGTGCCTTCAAGCTTCCCGATCCTGCGGTGATCCGGGCGCTGCTGATCGTCTGCTGGCGTCAGGGGATCAAGCGCTCCACCCGTTGGGCCTTCTGGCATCACCTGATCGACATTCTTCGCTCCAACCCCAAGGTGACGGAGCAGTACCTGGCCGTGTGTGCCCACAACGAGCATTTCATGGAGTATCGAGAGATCGTGCGGCGGCAGATTGAGAATCAACTGGCCGCCTATCGCCAGGGGCAGGCCAATCAGGCTGTCGTTCCAGTGCCGGTGAATGCCGTGCTGGAGCAGGGAGCAACTCCCATGGGCCGGTGATCGGGGAATCCGCTCAGGGCAGCAGGAAGCTGAAGTGGCGAGACAGGAAGCCCTGGAGCCCGGTCTGGGCCTGAAGGTCGAGTTCGGCGGCCCACTCCGCCTCCGCGATGTCGGCCTCACCCAGACCCAGACCCTCCACCAGGCGTCGGTAGGCCACCTTCTCCAGGGGGTTGATACTCGACTCATCGCCGGGCCGCCGGCCGACGCGAATCATCATGTAGCCCAGCTTCAGGGCCAGCTGCCGATCTTCGTCGGAATCGAGCCGGGAGATCAGCTCATCGAGCGCATCGGGCTGCAGAGTTCGCTCAGCCAGCGCCTCCACCGCCTCGGCGGACAGCGTCACTCCACCATCAGTGACTACGTAACGCTCCACCAGGTCCTGCAGCAGCTCCCGCTCCTCCGCGGAGAAGTCGCCATCCGACCAGGCCACACAGCAGAGGATGCGCAGCAGATCTAAGTTGCCGGCGGGCGGGGTGTCGGTGCTGGGCGCCATGAAGTGGGTCCGGTAGGCATCACTCCAGCCATTGTGACCGCTTGGTCCGGCAGCCCAAAACAGGATGGCCGCTGGAACTGGGATGCGCCGACGCCGGATCGCCGGCGCCATAGTGCGCCAACGCCCTGGCAGGACAGTGAAGGCCGTGCCAAGCCTGAAGTCCCTGACCCGTCGTGAGCGGGTTGATGAAGTGATGGATCAGCCGGGAATCGACCCCAGCGAGCACGCCTTGGCCCTGGCGGGACTCCGGCGCATCAATGCCCTCAGCCGCTGCTCAGCAAGCCTGTTCGCACCGATCCGCCAGCTGGCAGAGCGCCAGCGCGGCACTCCCCTGCGGGTGCTGGATCTGGCCTGCGGCGGCGGTGACACCGCCATCGACCTCGCCCTGATGGCCCGGCGCAGCGGTATTCCGCTGATCCTCGAGGGCTGCGACATCAGCCCCAGCGCCGTGGCGATCGCCCGCGCCAATGCCGAGCGCCGCGGCGCCGCGGCACGCTTCTTCCGGGCCGATGCCCTCGCCGATCCACTGCCCTCTGGTCCAGACGGCGCCTCCCCTGACGGCTACGACGTGGTGCTCACCTCCCTCTTCCTCCACCACCTCGACGACCACGACGCCGAGATGCTGCTGGCCCTGATGGCCCGGCGGGCCCGTCAGCTGGTGCTCGTGAACGACCTGATCCGCAGTCCCCTGGGCTACGGGCTGGCCTGGGCCGGCACCCGGCTGCTCAGCCGCTCCTGGATCGTGCACACCGATGGGCCGCGCTCGGTGCAGGGGGCCTTCCAGCTGGCTGAAGTGGCCGCCATGGCCGAGCGGGCTGGGCTGCGGGGCGCCTCGCTGCGGCGCTGCTGGCCGGAGCGATACCTGCTGAGCTGGTCCCGTGGCTGAGACCCTGCCCGGCGATCCCTGGGATGTGGTGGTGATCGGAGCCGGTCCGGCCGGCGCCCTGGCCAGCCTCGATCTGGCGCAGCGGGGCCTGCGGGTGCTGTTGGTGGAGAAGCGTCGCTTCCCGCGCTGGAAGGTGTGCGGCACCTGCTTCAACGGCCAGGCCCAGGCAGCGCTTGCCTCCGTGGGCCAGGGCCACCTGCTCGAGAGCCTGGGCGGGCGACCGCTGCGGCGGCTGAGGCTTGGCCTGGGCGGCCGGCAGGCGACCTGCGCCCTGCCCCCGGGATGGGCCCTCTCCCGCAGCCGCTTCGATCAGGCCCTGGTGGAAGCGGCCGTCAGCGCCGGAGTCGTGTTCCGCCCCCAGACCACGGCGCAGCTGGGTCCAGCCAGCGCCCACGCCCGCAGCGTCAGTTTGTGCCAGGGCCGCCATCAGGAGCTGCTGCAGGCGGCCGTGGTGCTGGTGGCGGCAGGACTGGCCCACCGCTGCCTCGAGAACGAGCCCACGGCCCAGACCCGTATCAGCCCCCGCTCGCGAGTGGGGGCCGGTTGCGTGCTGGGAGGTATGGGGCAACAGGATCACTGGGAGGAGGGCACCATCCACATGGCGGTGGGCCGCCATGGCTACGTGGGTCTGGTGCGGGTGGAGGACGGCAGCCTCAACCTGGCAGCCGCCTTAGATCGCAGCCTCCTGCAGGAGTGCGGGAGCACCGCTGTGGCCGCCGGACGGGTGCTGGCGGAGGCCGGCTTCCCTGCCATACCCCAGCTGGCGGAGGCCCACTGGCAGAACACTCCGGCCCTCAGTCGTCGCACCACCCCCCTGGCGGGCGATCGCTTCCTGGTGCTTGGGGATGCCGCCGGCTATGTGGAGCCCTTCACCGGAGAAGGCATGGGCTGGGCCCTGGCCGCCGCCGTCGCCGCCACACCGCTGGTGATGGAGGGCACACAGACGTGGCAGCCGGCGCTCGAGCGCCGCTGGAGTCGCACCCACAGGCAACGGATCGGCCGCCGGCAGCTGCTCTGCCGCAGCCTGGCCCTGGCGCTGCGCCATCCCACCAGCGCCCGCGGCCTGTTCTGGGCAGCGTCGCGCCTGCCATCCCTGCCGCTGCGGCTGATGTCATGCCCATGACGATCCTCGGCATCGGCACCGCAGTTCCTCGGCACCTAATCAGCCAGGGGGAATCGGCGGCGATGGCCGAGCGCATCTCCGGCTCCCCGCCGGAACGCGCGGCCCTGCTGGCGCGCATCCAGCGGCGCTCCGGGGTGAGCGTCCGTCACAGCGTGCTGCTGGAGTCGGCCCAGCATGAGGCCGACATCCACGGCCGCATGCCGTTCTATGGCGAACGCAGCCCATCCACGGGCGAGCGGATCCGACGATTTGAGGCCAATGCCGAACCCCTGGCGCTGGAGGTGGCCCGCCGCGCCCTGGCGGATGCGGGCCTGGCACCAGAGCGGATCACCCACCTGGTCACGGTGTGCTGCACGGGCTTCCAGGCGCCGGGCTTCGATCTCGCCCTGATCGAGCAGCTGCCCCTCAACCCCGATGTGGAACGCACCCATGTGGGTTTCATGGGCTGCCACGGAGCCCTCAACGGTCTGCGGGTGGCGCGGGCCTTCGTGGAGGCCGATCCGGGTGCCTGCGTGCTGCTCTGCGCCGTGGAACTCTGCAGCCTGCACATGCACTACGGCTGGGATCCGGAGAAGCTGGTGGCCAACGCCCTCTTCGCCGACGGGGCCGGCGCCCTGGTGGCCGCGGCCCCAGCCGAGGTCGCAGGCCCAGCATCAGGCACTCCCCCGTTGCAGGTGCTGGGCTCCGGCTCTACGCTCATCCCCGGCAGCAGCGATCTGATGTCGTGGACCATCGCCGACCACGGCTTCGAGATGACCCTCTCCGCCAAGGTGCCGGAGACCATCGCCGCCCACCTGCGACCGTGGCTGGAGCGCTGGCTCAGCTGCCGGGGCGAAAGCCTCGCCTCGATCGGATCCTGGGCCCTGCACCCCGGCGGGCCGCGCATCCTGGCGGCCGTCGCTGCCACGGCGGAGCTGGACCCCAGCCAGATCGAGCCCTCAGCGGCCGTGCTGCGCCAGTTCGGCAACATGTCGTCGCCCACGATCCTGTTCATCCTCGAGCGACTGCGCAGCGCGGCGGCTCCGCGGCCCTGGGTGGCCCTGGCCTTCGGGCCTGGTCTCACCGTGGAAGCCAGCCTGCTGGGCTGAGCCTCAGGGCCTCCTGAACCGGCGCAGCTCCCAGGCCGTGAGCCTTTGCTGGGTGTCGTAGATCAGGCTCACCTGCCGGAAGTGGTCGGCATCAAGGCGGCAGCCCACCTGCAACTCGAAGGCCCCCTCCGGCAGCTGCTCCGGCAGGGAACAAACCAGACCATCGTCGAAGCCGGCGGTGAGGCTGTTGTGGCTGAACCGGCTGCTGCGGAAGGGTTCGCACGGCTGCGGCGCCGGATCGACGACAGGCCAGCGCATGGGCTCAAGCCGCTCCAGCTCGCCGGGCCAGCCCTCCTGCTCCCCCAGTAGGGCCCGCCAGTCGCTGGCCGCAGGGCGGGGTGGATCCGGCTCGGGCGCCAGGCCGCAGCGGAAGGGCACCACCCCCAGGCTCTGCAACCGCCAGAGCGGAGATTCGCCCTGGGCGAACGCCAGCGGCGCGTAGAGCAGCACCAGCATCGAGCGGGAGCGGCCCCAGAACATGTTCACCTCGTGGCCGAAGCGTGGCTGCTGCCCGTCGACCGCCAGGCTCGACTGGCCGGCGGCGCCGCGGAATTGCCAGCACTGTCCGCCGCTGTTGTAAGCGGCGCGCGATAGGGGCAGCTGGCGGCGGCCGTCCGGTGCGAAGCGCAGGCCGCTGCCGTCCCACAGACCGGTGTCGAGGTCAGAGAAGCTGATGGAGTAGCGGGTGCCCTCGATCTCCGCGCTGGGGAGGGTGAGGTCCAGCACATCGGTGGCGCTGCGCTCATACCAGCGGCTCGTGCCACACCAGCGGCCCTCGAAGTTGAGCCGGTTGAGCTCCCACTGACGGTCGTGGCCGGTCATGGCATCAGGAGCTGTGGTGCTGGCGCCAGTGTGGTGGCGGCGCCTTAGCTTCTCGCCAGCCAGGCCAGTCTTGATGCGGATCGCGATCGTTGGCTGCGGCTATGTGGGCTCCGCCCTGGCAAGCCACTGGCATCAGCAGGCCAGGCACTGGCTGCGGGTCACCACCACCCGCAGCGAGCGGCTGGCGGAGCTGGCTCCCCTGGCCGATGACGTGCGGCTGCTGGATGCAGCCGACCCCGATCAGCTGCGGCAGGTCCTGGAGACCACCGAGGCGGCCGTGTTCTGTCTGGCGCCCGGGGGCAGCCGTCAGGTGAATGCCGACGGCTACGAGGCCACCTACCTGCGCAGCATGGAGGCCGTGGCAGCCGTGATGCCCCAGCTGCCAGGGCTCCAGCAGCTCGTGTACACCAGCAGCTGCTCGGTCTATGGCGAGGCCACGGGCCTGGTGGAGGAAACCACCCCCCCGCAGCCCTTTGAGCCCCACGCCCGGATCCTGCGCCACGCCGAAGAACTGCTGCTCGGCTGCCGTGCTCCCCACCGCCGCGTCGCGATCCTGCGGCTGGGGGCGATCTACGGCCCCGGGCGCGAGCTGGAACCCCGCTTCCGCTCCCTGGCGGGCAGCCGCCGCCAGGGGGATGGGTCTTCCTTGATCAGCTGGATCCACCGCGACGATGTGGTGACGGCCCTGGCCTGGGCGGTGGAGCAGGGCTTCGATGGACTCCTGAACCTCGTGGACGATGAACCGATCAGCGTGCGCGAGCTGGTCGACCGCAGCTGCCGCGCCGCCTGCCTCGAGCCGGTGATCTGGGAAGGCGACGCCGCCAGCCCTGCCGAGGGAGCTGCTCCCGCCACCGGCCGACGGATCTCGAACCGCCGCCTGCATCAGCTGGGACTCGAGCTACAGCACCCCAAGCTGGCGATCCTCGCCGCCCCGCGTTGCCCCGGGTCTGAGTCGCAGCCACCCTCCTAACCTTGCGGCGCCCCCTTGGTTGTGCCTGCCATGCGTTCCGTGCCGCTCCACCTCGAGCCCGGCAGCGACCTGCGCCGGTCGCTGGAGCAGCTGGCGCAGGAGCAGAACGCCTCAGGCTTCGTGCTCGGCGTGGTGGGCAACCTGGCCCAGGCCGCCTTCCAGTGCCCCGGCAAGATCGCCCCCACCGTGCTGCGCGGGGAGCTCGAAATCATCACCCTGCAGGGCACCCTCTCCCCCGAGGGGGTACACCTGCACCTGAGCCTCTCCGATGGGGAGTGCCGGGTCTGGGGCGGCCACCTGGAGCCGGGCTCCCGGGTGCTCAAGGGCGCCGATCTGCTGGTGGGCCTGCTCGAGTCGACTGCCGCAGCCGGAACTGAGACGGCAGGAGCCGAAGCCAGCGCCAATGAACCCCTTGAGTCCCTTGAGCCCCGGGTGACGATCGCCGTGCGCTCCGGTTGCCCCTTCTCCAGGCGCGCCCTGCGGATGCTGCGCACCCTCGGCATTCCCCACCGACTGATCGAGCCCAGCGCCGACGGGACCGTGCCCCAGATTTTCTTCGATGGGGAGCTGATCGGCGGCTACGACGAGCTGGCCCAGCGCCACGGCCGCGGCGAGCTGGAAGCCCTGCGCCAGGCATGACTGAAGACCAGGCATGACTCAGGACCAGAAATGACCCAAGACCAGATATGAGCCTGCCGCCTGCCGCCGCGCTGGAGCTGAACACCCTGGCGGGCTGCGGCCTGGCCATCGCCGGCTACCCGCATTTCCGCTACGACGCCCGCGGCGGTCGCGGCAGTGCCCAGTTGGGGCAACCATCCGGGGACGGGAGCTGGCCGCTTCGTTTCCAGCCGGAGGGGCTGTGCATTCCGCCGCTCAACTGGCGCAGCACCCGGGTTCTGGGTTTGCCCCTGCCGCCGGGGCTGAGCATCAGCATCGAGCCGGAGCAGCTGGAGGGTCTTCTCGATCCCGCCAGCGGCTGCCTGTCCCTGAATTTCAGGGCGCGCTTCCACTGTCGTGTGGGCTCGCTCTACCGCGCACCTCCCCTGCTGGTGGCCACGGAGCTGGTCACATGCGAGATCAGAAGCCAGCGGCATCACTGCTGCGGCCAGCCCCTCGCCGCCGATGGCAGGGCCCTGCTTGTCGGCGTGGCCACGATCGAGCCCACCGGTGAGGCCTGGCTCGATCGTTTCCTGGGGTTGCCCGATGAGGCTCTGGCGCTGTTGCGCTGTCGCTTCACTCCAGAAGCCGGGGCCGGGTTCCCGTGGGAACCACCTGCATACCGATCGGCGCCAGGGCAATGAACGCCAGCTTGACGTGCTGGATGCCGAAGGGGATGCCGATGATCGTCACGAAGCAGGCCAGGGCTGAACTGAGGTGGCCGATCGCCAGCCACCACCCTGCCAGCAGGAACCAGACCACATTGCCCACCAGCCCCAGGGGACCGGTGCCGAAGTCGATGCGGCCGGTGAGCTCACGGCGGCTGATCGCCTCCTGCCCGAACGGCCAGAAGGAGAAGTTGCCGATCACGAAGCAAGCCCGAGCCCAGGGCAGACCAATGACCGTGATGGCGGCCACCAGGCCCGCCAGCCACCAGCCCAGGCCCATCACGAAGCCCCCGAGCACGAACCAAAGGACGTTAAGAACAAAGCGCAGCATGTCTCCAGCCTCGCGCAGATCCGAAAATCAGTGTGCAGCCCCTGGCCCGTCAGCCCTGACCACGCGCCCGACCCGCCAGAGGCGAGCTGGCACCAAGCAAGTTTTATTACCAGCTTCCGGGCCCGTCGGCTAGAATCTGCAAACCTCCTTAACAAAAGGGACCCAAAGCATATGTTCACGCTCGAGAAAGCCGCCCAGATCTTCCCCAACACGCTTTCAGCGGATGTGGTGCCCGCCATCACGGCCCGCTACAAGCTGCTCAGCGCCGAAGACCAGCTGGCACTGATCTGGTACGCCTACCTCGAGATGGGCAAAACCATCACCATCGCCGCCCCCGGCGCTGCCCGCATGCAGTTCGCCGAAGGCGTGCTGAGCCAGCTCAAAGGCATGAGTTTTGCCCAGCAAAGTCAGGTGATGTGCGATCTGGCCAACAGCACCGACACCCCCATCGGCCGCACCTACTCAGGTTGGTCGGTGAATATCAAACTCGGCTTCTGGTATCAGCTCGGCGAGTGGATGGCCGCCGGCATCGTGGCTCCGATTCCCCAGGGCTACCAGCTCTCCGCCAACGCCGCCTCCGTGCTCAGCTCCCTCAAGAACGTCGAGCAGGGCCAGCAGATCACCCTGCTGCGTAACTTCGTCGTGGACATGGGTTACGACCCCGCCAAGGGCGAGGCCCAGCGCGTCATGGAGCCAGTGGTAGCTCCCACCCCTGAATCCCAGCGCCAGAAGGTATCGATCGCCGGTATCGACAGCGCCACGGTGAGCGCCTATATGGATCAGCTCAACGCCAACGATTTCGACAACCTGATTGAGCTGTTCCTGCCGGATGGAGCGCTGCAGCCTCCCTTCCAGAAACCGATTGTGGGCAAGGAAGCCATCCTGCGATTCTTCCGCGAAGACTGCCAGAACCTGAAGCTTCTGCCCGAATCCGGCATTGCCGAACCCGCCGACGGCGAGTTCACCCAGATCAAGGTCACCGGCAAGGTGCAGACCCCCTGGTTCGGAGCCGGAGTTGGCATGAATGTGGCCTGGCGCTTCCTGCTCAATCCCGACGGCAAGATCTACTTCGTGGCCATCGATCTGCTGGCCTCCCCTGCCGAGCTGCTCAAGTTCGCCCCTTGAGCCTTGTTACAGCCCCGGCCCCTGCCACCGGCAAGGGCCTGCTGTTGGCCGGCATGATCCTGCTGGCCTGGATCCTCAGCCTGGTGGTGCTGCTGCCAGCTGACCCCGGCCATTGGCCCCTGCCTCTGCTGCTGCTCGCCATCGGCATCCGCTCGGTGCTGCATACCGGCCTGTTCATCGTCGGACACGACGCCATGCATGGCCTGCTGATCCCAGGCCGGCCCAGGCTGAACCACCGGCTGGGGCAATTGGCCCTTGGTCTCTATGCCGGCCTGCCCTACGACGCCTGCCGCGCCAACCACCTGCGCCACCACCAGGCTCCGGGAACCGCCACCGATCCCGACCACCAGCCAAGCCAGGGCAGCGGTGTGCTGCGCTGGTATCTCCACTTCATGGCCAGCTATCTCTCCGCCGGCCAGATGCTGCGCCTGCTGGGAGGGTGGGCCCTGCTCATCCTGGTGGTGGCCGCGCCCTTCGGGGCCATGGCGCCGCTGTCGGTGCTGTTGATCTGCACCCTTCCCCTGCTGATCAGCTCCCTGCAGTTGTTCGTCTTCGGGACGTACCTCCCCCACCGCCAGTCAGAGGGGGAGAGACATCGCCACCAGGCCCGCAGCCTTGAGCTGCCGGTATGGCTCTCCCTGCTCGCCTGTTTCCACTTCGGTTATCACTGGGAACACCACGAGTTCCCTTCCAGGGCCTGGTTCCAGCTGCCGGGGATGCGCCGGTTCCGCCCGCCCATGCACACCCAATCGTTGCGGCTCGCGCCACCGGTGCTGCCGCGATAAAGTCTTGTATCAAGGAAGACATCATGGTTGAGCCGGCACTGATCACCTGGACCGACGACGAGCAGGCCATCGCCCAGGAGGCCTTCAGTCACGCCTACGGCCGTGCCGTTTCGACGGTGATCAGCACCTTGCGCCGTGAAGCCGATTCAATCCACACGGCCCAGGCGCTCTGGCGTCTGCACGACTACCTGAGCACCCAGCGCCACGTCATGGAAGGACGTTTCGATTTCCGCCTTGAGGGAATTCTGTTCACCTTCGCCAGCCTGGTGAAGGAAAACCTGCTGGAGCTCCAGGAACTCGATGGCCTCGACGCCGACAAGCTCGCCAAGATCAAGGCGATGTCGCGCTTCTAGGGCCAGGCAACCAATCGGCCAGACTGGCCTCCTATTCCTCGAGGCATCCGCCCCCCATGGCCGTCAGCGGGTCTGCAGTATCCCCGGCTGGTGCAAGAGCGGCAGGCACCAGCTCCTTCCCTCTGGCGGCCATCACCGGTCACGGCACCCTCAAGCTGGCCCTGCTGCTGGCGGCGGTGGATCCTGGTCTGGGCGGGGTGGTGATCGCCGGCGGCCGCGGCACCGGCAAATCTGTGCTGGCACGAGGCCTGCATGCCCTGCTGCCGCCGATCGATGTGCTGGCCCTCGGTGATGCCTGCCGTCGCCTGAACGTGGACCCCCAGCGGCCCGACGACTGGGACGCCACCATCCACAGCCGCATCACCCAGCTGGGAGGTGATCCCACCGGCGCCGACCCCACGGCATTGCTGCCTACCACGGTGATCCCGGCACCGTTCATCCAGGTGCCCCTCGGCGTCACCGAAGACCGTCTGGTGGGCTCGGTTGATGTGGCCGCCTCCCTGGCGGCCGGGGCGTCGGTGTTCCAGCCCGGCTTGCTGGCGGAAGCCCACCGGGGCGTGCTCTACGTCGATGAGCTCAACCTGCTCGACGACAACATCACCAACCTGCTGCTGGCGGCGGTGGGCAGCGGCGAGAACCGGATCGAGCGCGAGGGGCTCAGCCTCTCCCATCCCTGCCGCACCCTGCTGATCGCCACCTACAACCCGGAGGAGGGGGCGGTGCGCGACCACCTGCTAGACCGCTTCGCCATCGCCCTTTCGGCCAACCAGCTGCTGGAGATCGAGCAGCGGGTGGAGATCACCAGCTCCGCCCTCGATCACGGCAGCTCCAGCGAAGCCTTCCGCGCCCGCTGGCAGGAGGACACCGACGCCCTGGCCACCCAGCTGCTGCTGGCCCGCCAGTGGCTGCCCGACGTGACGATCGTGCGCGAGCAGATCGCCTACCTGGTCAACGAGGCCCTGCGCGGCGGCGTGGAGGGGCACCGCTCCGAGCTCTACGCCGTGCGGGTGGCAAGGGCCCATGCGGCCCTGAGCGGCCGCGATGCGGTGGACGCCGACGACCTGCAGGTGGCAGTGCGGCTGGTGATCGCTCCGCGGGCCCTGCAGATGCCGCCGCCTGATCCCGAGCAGCCGCTGGAACCGCCGCCGCCACCTCCACCGCCGCCCCAGGGAGAGCAGCCGCCCGAGCAGGACAGCGAGGACGACTCCCCGGACGACGGCGACGACAGCGACGAAGACACTGACGAAGACGACAACGACGAGGACGACAGCCCCGAGGAGCAGGCACCACCCCAGGTGCCCGAGGAGTTCCTGCTTGATCCAGAGGCGATCGCCATCGATCCCGATCTGCTCCTTTTTGCCGCGGCCAAGTCGCGCAGCGGTGGCAGCGGCAAGCGCTCGGTGGTGCTCTCCGATTCACGCGGCCGCTACGTGAAGCCGATGCTCCCCCGCGGTCCCGTGCGCCGCATCGCCGTGGATGCCACTCTGCGGGCCGCGGCCCCGTACCAGAAAGCCCGCCGCGCCCGCGAACCCCACCGCACCGTGATCGTCGAGGAGGGCGACCTGCGGGCCAAGCAGCTGCAGCGCAAGGCCGGCTCCCTGGTGATCTTCCTTGTCGACGCCAGCGGCTCGATGGCACTCAACCGCATGCAGAGCGCCAAGGGGGCCGTGATCCGCCTGCTTACGGAGGCCTACGAGAACCGCGACGAAGTCGCCCTGATCCCCTTCCGCGGCGAACAGGCCGAGGTGCTGCTGCCCCCCACCCGCTCGATCACCGCCGCCCGCCGGCGGCTGGAGCAGATGCCCTGCGGCGGTGGCTCACCCCTGGCCCACGGTCTGTCCCAGGCGGCCCGAGTGGCCGCAAACGCCCTGGCCACCGGCGATCTCGGCCAGGTGGTGGTGGTGGCGATCACCGATGGCCGCGGCAACGTGCCCCTCAGCCGCTCCCTGGGCCAGCCGCAGCTTGAGGGGGACGAACCCGTCGACCTCAAGGAGGAGGTGATCCAGGTGGCCGGCCGCTACCGGGCCCTGGGGATCAAGCTGCTGGTGATCGACACCGAACGCAAGTTCATCGGCAGCGGCATGGGCAAGGACCTGGCCCATGCAGCTGGCGGCAAGTACGTGCAGCTACCCAAGGCCAGCGATCAGGCGATCGCCGCCATCGCCTTGGACGCCCTCAACGGGGCTTAGGAGCCGCCTTGGTCTGGGCGGGATAGAGCTCATCGAAGAGCTGGCCCAGGCCGATCGCCACACTGCGCACACCATCCATGAACTCGGCGTCGCCGGTGAGCTTGTTCACGTCACCACCGACCGCATCGATGCGGGCCGTGAGCCGCTCGGCATTGCCGACGGTGGTCTTGAGCTGGGCAAGGGTCTTGGGGTTGTCGAGCGCAGCCGTGACGTTGCGCACGTGGCGACTGGCCGCCACCGCTTCGGCGGAGGCGGTGTTGAGATTGGCCAGGATCGGATCGGCCTTGCCCACCGAGCGCTTCAGCTCAGCCACCAGCACCTGTGCCCGCTGAAGGAACTCGGTGGCCTCTTTGGAGGTGGCATCAAAGCTGCGGGTGGTGCGGGCCATCTCCGCCACGATCTGCTTCTCATCCACCTGGGCCAGCAGGCTCTGCATCAGCTCGGTCACGCTGTTGAGGCTGGCGGCCGTGACGCCCTTGAGCTCGCTGCCGGCACAGACCATCACCTTGTTGTCGCAATCCTTGGCCCGGGGCAGGGGGGCACTCTCCGGCAGGGGGTTGCCGCTGCTGATCAGGGCCACCTGGGCATCACCGCCCAGCAGGGTGCCGGTCTGCACCTGGGCCCGGGTGGGGCGAGCCAGCTGCAGGGTGGGGTCGCTGATCTCCAGTTCGGCCAGCACCGCCGAGGAGGTGGTCCTGATCTTGCGCACGCTGCCCACCTGCACGCCGCGGAAGATCACTGCCGAGCGGTCCGCCAGGCCGGCGGCATCCTCGAAGCTCACCTTCAGGATCCAGTTGTTCTGGCTGAGAGAGATCCCCCGGAGCCACATCCAGAAACCGGCTCCCCCCACCACGGCCGCCAGCAGCGAAAATCCAACAATGGCCTCTCGCACACTGCGACGCATGGGGCTCTAGATCTCCGCCGGTTGCATCGGTCCGCTCAGGCTACCGGTTCTGAACTGGACCACATAAGGGTTGTCGGTGTGGCCGAAGTCCTGCACGGAACCAAGCCACTGGAGATGGCCCTGGTAGAGCATCGCCACCCGCTCCGCCGAGCGCACGATCGTGCTCATCACGTGGCTGACCACCACCGAGCAGCCCGCCGCCATCTGGGTGGTGGTCACGATCAGATCCTCGATGCGGGTGCAGGCCACCGGGTCGAGCCCCGCCGTGGGTTCATCGAACAGCAGGATCGGATGCTGCCCCACCGGTTGGCTGGGGTCTTCGATCAGGGCGCGGGCGAAGCTCACCCGTTTCTGCATGCCGCCACTGAGTTCGCCGGGCAGGCGCTCCTCGATGCCCGAGAGCCCCACGGCCTCCAGGGCCCGGTTGACCCGCTCGCGGATCTCGGCCTCCGGCAGCCTGCTGTGGCGGTAGAGCAGGAAGCCCACGTTCTCGCGCACGGTGAGGGAACCCAGCAGGGCCGGGTTCTGAAAGACCAGGCGCACATCCGGCGGATGGCGCTGGTCCAGCCGCAGGTAGTGCTGGGGGACGCCATGCAACCTCACCTCCCCCGCCGTGGGCAGCAGCAGCCCGGCCAGGATGCGCAGCACCGTCGATTTGCCTGTGCCGGAGGGTCCCACCACCGCCAGCCGCTCACCCCGCCGCAGGCTGAGGCTGAAGTCGTCGAGCACCGTGTTGCTGCCCCAGCGCATGCCCACACCATCGAGCTCGAGCACGGGCCCGTCAGGGACACCTGGTGCGTCCTCGGTCATCCCGGCGTTTCATCCGTACAGTTCTTGGTGCTCCGTGCTGTGGCGTAACGCCCCAACGGCTTGACCTCCCAGCGCCCCCCCCAGCCCAGCCGCCGCCCGCGCCGGCAGGTCCGCCGTCCGGCCTGGATGGGCCGTGGCGACCCACGCCAACAGGACCTGGTGAGCCGCTCGAAGCGGGCGGTGCGCTGGCTGCAACCAGGGCTGGTGGTGAAGCGCTGGGTGCTCACATCGGGCCTCGGGCTGGTGCTGGCGCTGCTGGGTGCCGCCATCCTGGCCGATCTCAAGCCCATCTACTGGATGCTGGAGTCGCTCACCTGGCTGATCACCAACGTGGCGCGGGTGCTGCCACGGGGCTTCACCGGTCCGCTGGTGCTGATCGCCGGGGCGGCCCTGGTGATCTGGGGCCAGAGCCGCAGCTTCGGCTCGATCCAGCAGGCCCTGGCTCCCGAGAAGGACACGATGCTGGTGGATGCCCTGCTGGCCCAGCGGCGCCTGAATCGCGGCCCGAACATCGTGGCAATCGGCGGTGGCACTGGCCTCTCCACCCTGCTGAGCGGCCTCAAGCGCTACAGCAGCAACATCACCGCCATCGTCACCGTCGCCGACGACGGCGGCAGCAGCGGGGTGCTCCGCCGCGAGCTCGGGGTGCAGCCGCCAGGCGACATCCGCAACTGCCTGGCGGCCCTGGCCCGGGAGGAACCGCTGCTTACCCGCCTGTTCCAGTACCGCTTCAAGGCAGGCAACGGCCTGGAGGGCCACAGCTTCGGCAATCTGTTCATCTCGGCGCTCACCGCCATCACCGGCAGCCTGGAGTCGGCGATCACGGCCAGCAGCCGGGTGCTGGCCGTGCAGGGCCAGGTGGTGCCGGCCACCAATGCCGACGTGCGCCTCTGGGCGGAACTGGAGAACGGCGAGCGCATCGAGGGCGAATCGAAGATCGGCCACTCCACAAGTCCGATCGTGCGCCTCGGCTGCATCCCCGAGCGGCCGCCGGCCCTGCCCAGGGCGATCGAGGCCATCGCCAATGCCGAGCTGATCATCCTTGGCCCCGGCAGCCTTTACACCTCCCTGCTGCCCAACCTGCTGGTGCCGGAGCTGGTTGAAGCGATCAGCCGCTGCAAAGCGCCGAAGCTCTACATCTGCAACCTGATGACCCAGCCCGGTGAAACCGATCGGCTGGATGTGGCCGGACATCTGCGGGCGATCGAGGCCCAGCTGGCCAGCCTCGGGGTGAACCAGCGCCTGTTCCCGGCGGTGCTCGCCCAGGAGCCGCTCAAGGACATCGCCCTGCTGGAGCACTACCGCGCCCGGGGCGCCGAGCCAGTGCTCTGCGATCCACGCCAGCTGCGCAGTGCCGGCTACGACGTGATGCTCGCCGCCCTGCAGGGTTCACGCCCGAGTGAAACCCTGCGTCACGACTCCCGCAGCCTCGCCCATGCCGTGATGCGCTTCTACCGCAAATCCAAGGGTCAGAAATTGGGTAATGAACTCGACTGGCTGAGCAGCCTGGCTCAGTAGGCGTCCTGCATCTCGTAGAAGTCGGGCTGGACGTAGTCCTTGCGCAGGGGGTAACCCTTCCAGTCTTCGGGCATCAGCAGGCGCTTGGGATGGGGGTGACCTGAGTAGATGATGCCGAACATGTCGAAGGTTTCCCGCTCCTGCCAGTCGGCGCCACGGAACAGGCCATAAAGGGTGGGGATGGAGAGATCGCCGCCGCGCTCAAGGAACACCTTCAGGCGCACCTCTTCTGGGGGCTTGGTGGGGGAAGGGCCCTGGGCCACCGCCGCCGCCAGCTTCACCAGGTGATAGAAGCTGACCAGACGGCCGCCTGGGCCTTCGTCGTAGCCGCCCTGGCACTGCAGATAATCGAAGCCCCAGGCCTTGAGGGCGGCGGCCACCACGGGCAGAAAAATCGGCTCCACCCCAATGATCTCCACGCCGAGGTGATCGGCGGGCAGGGGCTGGTGGTCGAAGCCCTGATCAGTCAGCCACTGGCTGACGGCGCCGATCGGGGCGGGGCTGAGCTCGGTGGTGGGATCAGGCATCGCTGGAGGAGCTGGTGGCGGCGAGGGCTTCGGGTTCGGGGGTGGCAAGGGGCAGCCCGGCGCCGGCGGCGAAGGCGGCCTGCTGGCTCTCCGCCCGCAGATAGGCACCGGTCACGATCGGCTCCACCGCTTTCATGGCGTGCTCGATCGTGAGGTAGCGGTGGGTGGGTCGCAGGTTGCCCCGCTCGGCGAGGGCCTCATTGCCCACCTTCTTGCGCAGCTTGATCACCGCATCGAAGATGGCTTCCGGCCGGGGCGGGCAGCCCGGGATGTAGAGGTCGACCGGGATCAGCTTGTCGACACCACGCACGGCTGTGGTGGAGTCGGCGGAGAACATCCCGCCGGTGATCGTGCAGGCCCCCATGGCGATCACGTATTTGGGCTCGGGCATCTGCTCATAGAGCCGCACCAGAGCCGGCGCCATCTTCATCGTCACGGTGCCGGCCGTGATCAGCAGATCCGCCTGGCGCGGGCTGGAGCGGGGCACCAGGCCGAAACGGTCGAAGTCGAAGCGGGAACCGATCAGGGCCGCGAACTCGATGAAGCAGCAGGCCGTGCCGTAGAGCAGGGGCCAGAGGCTGCTGAGCCGGGCCCAGTTATGGAGGTCGTCGAGGCTGGTGAGGATCACGTTCTCGGAGAGATCCGAGGTGACCGTGGGGGCACCCACCGGGTTGCAGGTGGCGGCACGCAGATCGCGCAGGGCCTCGATCGAGGGGGCTTCGCTGATTCCGGGGCTGGACGGGGTGATGGTCATCGTTCGACTGGTCGGGATTCCGGATGGCTGGGTATCAGCTCCACTCGAGGGCACCCTTCCGCCAGGCGTAGGCGAGGGCCACCACGAGGATCGAGATGAAGATGAGGGCTTCGATGAAGGCCAGCAGACCCAGGCGATGGAAAGCCACGGCCCAGGGGTAGAGGAAGACGGTCTCAACGTCGAAGATGACGAAGACCAGAGCAAACATGTAATAACGAATGTTGAACTGGATCCAGGCGCCACCGATCGGCTCCATGCCCGATTCGTAGGTGAGGCGGCGTTCCCCATCACGGGATTTGGGAGCCACCAACTTGTTGGTGACCAGAGCCAGCACAGGGACGGCCGCCGCGATCAGCAGAAAGCCCAGAAAGGCGTCGTAGCCGGGAAGCACGAACATGAAGGGGCCCAACCTGGGGCGCAGTCTGGCATCCGTCGGCAGAGATCGCCTGGATAGAGTCCGAGTCAACGTCAGAGGGGCCAGCGCCATGGTCAACGGGAACGACGGCGACGAGGAACGAGCTCCGGAGCAGACAAGCGATCCAGACACCCACCGCTTCGAATGCCGCAGCTGCGGTTTCGTCTACGACCCCGAAGAGGGAATCGCCAAACTGGCGATCGTCCCCGGCACCCCTTTCGCATCGCTCGATCCGATCGGCTTCCGCTGCCCGGTCTGCCGCAGCCGTGTGGGGGCCTTCCGCGACATCGGCCCGCGCAACAAGCCCAGCGGCTTCGAGGAGAACCTCAACTTCGGCCTCGGCGTGAACAAGCTCACCCCCGGCCAGAAGAACGTGCTGATCTTCGGGGGCTTCGCGCTGGCGTTCGCCTTCTTCCTCTCTCTCTATTCCCTGCGCTGAGTCCCGTGAAACGCCTGTTCTCTTCCCTGATCGGCCTGGTGCTGGCCGCGGGCCTGGCCTTCGGCCTCGGCGGCTGCGTCACCACGGGCCTGCCCGTGGCCGCCAGCAGCCCCTGGCAGCCCGTCGCCCTCGACACCCGCTCCAATCCCCTCGACGTGGCCTTCAGCGACGATCGCCACGGCTTCCTGGTGGGCAGCAACCGCCTGATCCTCGAAACCGACGATGGCGGCGCCAGCTGGGAGACCCGAGCCCTCGCCCTGCCGGAAGACGAGAACTTCCGCCTGCTCAGCATCGACTTCACCGGCCAGGAGGGCTGGATCGCCGGCCAGCCCGGCTTGCTGCTGCACAGCACCGATGGCGGCCAGAACTGGGAGCGCCTGCTGCTGGACACCAAGCTGCCCGGCGATCCCTACCTGATCACGGCCCTGGCCCGCGGCAAGGCCGAGCTGGCCACCACCGTCGGCGCCATCTACCGCACCGTTGATGGCGGCGGCAGCTGGCAGGCCGAGGTGAGCGATGCCGCCGGCGCCGTGCGCGACCTGCGTCGCTCCCCTGATGGCCGCTATGTGAGCGTCTCCAGCCTGGGCAACTTCTTCGCCACCTGGGAACCGGGCCAGGCCACCTGGCAGCCCCACCAGCGCATCAGCAGCCAACGGCTGCAGAGCATGGGCTTCCAGCCCGACGGCAAGCTCTGGATGGTCACCCGCGGCGCCCAGCTGCGCTTCAACCCCGATGGTGATGACGTGGAGGCCTGGAGCAAGGCGGTGATCCCGATCACCAACGGCTACGGCTACCTCGACATGGCCTGGGATCCCAAGGGCGCCATCTGGGCCGGCGGCGGCAGCGGCACGCTGCTGGTGAGTGAGGACGGCGGGTCCAGCTGGAAGCGTGATCCCCTGGGGGGCTCCCAGCCCACCAACTTCACCCGGATCGTCTTCAGCGGCGACAGCAAGGGTTTCCTGCTGGGGGAGCGGGGCAACCTGCTGCGCTGGGTGGGCTGACTGCATCCCTGTGTAACCAACAGGGGGCACCGCTCGCCCCCAAGCGACCCCAAGGCCTAAGATCCACTAGCTGAATTGCCCGCTGCTATGGCTGCCGGCTCCACCGGGGAACGTCCGTTCTTCGAGATTATTACGAGCATCCGTTACTGGGTGATCCACGCCGTCACCTTGCCGGCGATCTTTCTGGCGGGCTTTCTGTTCGTCTCCACCGGTCTGGCTTACGACGCCTTCGGTACGCCTCGCCCCGATGCCTACTTCCAGGCCCAGGAAGCCAAGGCACCGGTGGTGAGCAAGCGTTTCGAAGGCAAGGGCCAGCTCGATCAGCGCTTGCAATAAGCCATGACCCAGTCACCGAGCACCACGCCCCGCAACTATCCGATCTTCACGGTTCGGTGGTTGTCTTTGCATGCGCTGGGTATCCCCACGGTCTTTTTCCTGGGTGCCCTGGCAGCTATGCAGTTCGTCCGTCGCTGAACATCACCATGCAGCGCAACCCCAACCCGAACAACCTTCCGGTCGAAATGAACCGCACGAGCCTCTATCTGGGGCTCCTGTTTGTGTTCGTGATCGGAGTGCTTTTCACCAGCTACTTCTTCAACTGATCGGGAGACACAGCCATGAGCGGCAAGAAATCCGGTTTGCCAGACGGTCGACTTCCCGACCGTCTTCCTGATGGCAGGCCAGCCGTGGCCTGGAAGAGCCGCTGGACCGAAGGGGTTCTCCCCCTCTGGCTGGTTGCCACCGCCGGTGGCATCGCGGTGATCTTTGTGGTGGGCCTGTTCTTCTACGGCTCCTACGTGGGCCTGGGTTCGGCCTGATATTCAGTGCCGTTCCACCCGAATCCAGGGCCCCGATGGGGCCCATTTTTAATGGCAGTGCAATCAGACGCCGTAGTACTCGCGATACCAGCGGGCGAAATGGCCGATTCCCACCTCGAGGGGGGTGTGGGGAGCGAAGCCAATCCAAGCCTCAAGCGCTGAGGTGTCAGCGGCGGTGGCAGGCACATCCCCCGGTTGCATGGGCTCGAACTGACGGATGGCCTTCACCCCCAGGGCGTCTTCGAGCAGCTCGATGAAGCGCAGCAGTGGTGTGGGCTGGCTGTTGCCGATGTTGAAGATCCGGTGGGGCGCCGCCGCCGTGGCCGGGTTGGGATCGAGCGGGTCGAAATCTGGATCCGGGGTGGCCGGCTTGTCGAGGCAGCGGATCACCCCTTCCACAATGTCGTCGATGTAAGTGAAGTCACGCTGCATGCGGCCATGGTTGAACACCCGGATCGGCTCACCCGCCAGGATCGCCTTGGCGAACAGCATCGGCGCCATATCTGGACGGCCCCAGGGGCCATAGACGGTGAAAAAGCGCAGCCCAGTGGCCGGCAGCCCATAGAGATGGCTGTAGGTGTGAGCCATCAACTCATTGGCCTTCTTTGTGGCTGCATAGAGACTCACCGGATGGTTCACCGGATGCTGCTCAGAGAAAGGCATGCGCCGGTTGCCGCCATACACCGAGCTGCTCGAGGCATACACAAGGTGCTCGACGCTGTGGTGGCGGCAGCCTTCAAGGATGTGGCCGAACCCCACCAGATTGCTCTGGATGTAGGCCGCCGGGCTCTCGATCGAGTAGCGCACACCGGCCTGGGCGGCGAGGTGGACAACAGCCCGAGGGCGATCAGCTGCAAAGAGAGTCTCGATGCCAGTGCGATCCTCGAGATCAAGTTTGTGGAAGCTGAAGGCGCCCCGACCCTGTCCCTTGACTTCTTCTTCAGCCTGGCTCTGTAAAGCAGCGGAAAGATCGTTCAGGTCCGCCAGCCGCGCCAGCTTGAGAGTGGTGTCGTAGTAATCATTGGTATTATCCAAACCCACCACCCGCTCACCGCGTTGCAGGAGCACTCGACAAACAGCCGCACCGATAAAACCGGCGGCGCCTGTGACCAGGACCGTCATCTTTCGATTCCAAGAGCCTTACGGAAATAAGCAATCGTTGGTCCCAGTCCCTCCTCCAGCGGAATCTTCGGCTCCCAGCCCAGCTCCCGACGAGCCAGATCAATTACGGGCTGACGCTGTAAAGGATCGTCCTGCGGGAGAGGCAAGTAGGTAAGTGGCAAACCCGGGTTGATGCGATTGATCACCTGCTCAGCCAGTTGCCGGATCGTGAATTCACCAGGGTTACCGATGTTGATGGGGCCTGTGTGCGCTCCGTTCATCAGCCGGATCAGGCCTTCCACCAGATCGTCCACATAGCAGAAACTGCGGGTCTGACTGCCATCGCCATAGAGCGTGAGCGACTCACCGCGGAGAGCCTGCACGATGAAGTTGCTCACCACCCGACCATCATCCGGGAACATGCGCGGGCCGTAGGTGTTGAAGATCCTGGCTACCCGTATCTCAGTGCCATGCATGCGCTGATAATCGAAGCAAAGTGCTTCGGCGATGCGTTTGCCCTCGTCGTAACAGGAGCGGATCCCGATCGGATTTACACAGCCTCGATAGGTTTCGGGCTGGGGATGCACCTCGGGATCTCCATACACCTCACTGGTACTGGCCAGGAGCAATCGCGCACCTACACGCCGCGCCAAGCCGAGCATATTGTAGGTGCCGAGAAAGCTGGTTTTCGCAGTCTTGATCGGGTTCGACTGGTAATGACGTGGCGACGCCGGACAGGCCAGATGCCAGATCCGGTCGACCTCCAGGCGAATCGGCTCTGTGACATCGTGGCGGATCAGCTCAAAACTTGGATCGCCAATCCAGCGCGCCACATTGGCCTTGGAGCCGGTGTAGTAGTTGTCGAGACAGATCACCTCCTCACCAGCCTCCATCAGCCGGTCGACAAGGGTGGAGCCCACGAAACCGGCACCACCAGTCACGAGATTACGCCTGGTTGATGTGCTCATCACTTCAACCTTCTCCAACTCGCCAGACCTTGAGCCCGGCGGCACGGGCCGCCTCGGCATCGGTGATGGCGCGGACATCGAACAACCAGGCAGGGCGTCGCATTCTGCTGGCCAAGCTGTTCCAATCAAGCCGCCGGAACTGGCTCCATTCGGTGAGCACAATCACAGCATCGGCGCCCTCCACAGCCTCGCGGACATCCGTCGCCACGTCCCAGCTGCCTAGCTCCGCCAATCCCTGGCCAGGGCTGGAGGGTGGACAGGCCAGATCGGTGGCGATCTGCTGTGGAGCCGCTTTGGGATCATGGATCGCCAGGTGAGCCCCCTCCTCGAGCAAGTCATGGCAGATCCCGATCGCCGGTGATTCCCGGGTGTCGTTGGTGTCAGCTTTGAACGCAAAGCCGAGCACCGCCAGACGTTTGCCGCTCACGGTGCCGAACAGCTTGCGTACAACCAGGCGAGCGATGCGCTGCTGCTGCCAACTGTTGAAATCCACCACCTGCTCCCAATAATGGGCGGCCTCCTCCAGGCCGTAGTGGCGGCAGAGATAGACCAGATTGAGAATGTCCTTGCGGAAGCAACTTCCACCAAAGCCAGGGCCGGCGGAGAGGAATTTCGATCCAAGACGCGAATCAGCGCCAATGGCCCGAGCCACCTCCTTCACATCCGCCCCGGTAGCCTCGCAGAGGGCAGCAATAGCATTGATTGAGGAAATACGCTGTGCAAGGAAGGCATTCGCGGTGAGCTTGGAGAGTTCGCTGCTCCAGAGATTGGTGCGCAAAATCCGCTCAGGATTCACCCAATGTCCGTAGATCTCGGCCAAGGCGTTAATGGCATCAGGATCCTCACCACCGATCAACACACGATCTGGGTTCTCCAGATCGGTGATGGCGGTGCCCTCTGCCAGGAATTCGGGGTTGGAGAGAACGGAAAAACTCTTGCTGCCCTCAGTACCGAGCGCCTGGGAAGCCCCGAGAATCTCCTTGATGGTTTCAGCAGTGCGCACGGGCAACGTGCTTTTCTCCACCACGATCGTGTGACCTGTGGCCTGGGCAGCAACCTGCCGCGCAGAAGCCTCGATCCATCGCAGATCCGAAGCCTGCCCAGCACCAAGCCCCCGGGTCTTTGTGGGGGTGTTCACGGAGAGGAACACCATGTCAGCCGACGCGATCGCGCCATCCACCTCGGTGGTGAAGTGGAGATTGCGGCCCCGGCAACGACCCACCACATCTGCAAGCCCTGGTTCATAAACCGGCAGTCTGCTCAGGTTGGGATCGTTCCAGGCCGCAATCCTGGCCGCATTGAGATCCACGAGGGTCACCTGAATCCCGGGGCAACGATCAGCGATCACAGCCATAGTGGGCCCCCCCACGTAGCCCGCCCCAATGCAACAGATGGTCTGAACGGATCTCACGGCGTTGACTGGGGCATGGGGTCAAGTCCGATGATCATCTCGCGCTGGATGGGGCTGGCCTGAAACCTAATGAGCAAGTCGTCCGGCTCCAGGCGTTCCTCGGCAAGATCATCGTTCACCTCAGCGGCTTTACCGCCGCGGCGCAGGTCCTTGAGCAGCACCACCCCCTGCTCGGCTTCCCCCTCACCGATCACCACGGCCCAGGGGGCGCCGGAGCGGTCGGCCCGCTTGAGCTGCTTGCCGAAGGCCGCGCCGGTGAGATCGAGCTCCACGCTTCGGCCGGCCTGGCGCAACTGGCGGGAGAGCACCAGCGCCTGGCGCTCGGCCTGCTCGCCGCGGCTGACCAGATAGACGTCTGGAGTGGGTGGGGTGAGGGCGACAGTGCCGGCGGCCTGGGCCTGGGCCAGCAGCAGCACCAGCCGCTCCAGGCCGATCGCCCAGCCGATCGCCGCCGTGGGCGGCCCGCCCAGCCGCTCGATCAGGCCGTCGTAGCGGCCGCCGCCACAGACGGTGGCCTGGGCGCCGAGCTGGCTGCTGGTGATCTCGAAGGCGGTGTGGGTGTAGTAATCGAGGCCGCGCACCAGCCGGGGATTGAGCTGATAGGGAATCTCCAGGGCGTCGAGGCCGCGGCGCACAGCATTGAATCGCTCACGGCTGGCATCACTCAGGCTGTCGATCAGCAGCGGGGCCTCGGCCAGAACCGCCTGGGTGTCGGCGTTCTTGCTGTCGAGGATGCGCAGGGGATTGGTCGTGATCCGCTCCCTTGAATCGGCATCGAGTTGCTCCTGGTGCTGCTGCAGCCAGCTCACCAGGGTGGTGCGATAGGCGGCGCGATCGGCCGGATCACCAAGGGAATTGAGTTCCAGCGCCAGGCCGCCGACCGCCAGCTCGCTGAGCAGATCCCAGGCGATCGCAATCGCCTCGGCGTCGCTGCGGGGGTCGGCAAAGCCGAGCAGCTCGATTCCCACCTGGTGGAACTGGCGCTGGCGCCCTGCCTGGGGCCGCTCATAGCGAAACATCGGCCCCGTGTACCAGAGCCGCTGGGTCCCCTGGCTGAGCAGGCCATGCTGCAGGGCGGCTCGCACCACCGAAGCGGTGCCCTCAGGCCGCAGGGTGCAGCTGCGCTCGCCCCGATCGAGGAAGGTGTACATCTCCTTGCCCACCACGTCGGTGGCTTCGCCGATGCCGCGGGCGAACAGCTCGGTGACCTCCAGCAGCGGCGTGCGGATCTCCCGCAGGGCGGCCCGCTCGAACTGGGCGCGGACCGTGGCTTCGATCTGCTGCCACAGGGGCATCTGCTCCGGCAGCAGATCAACCATGCCCCGAAGGCTCTGCAGCTTCTCCACGCCCGCGTTGCTCACTCGCTCACAGTTTGCGGGATCGCTGGGGCCCGCCCTCAGCGCAGCCCAAGCCATTTGTGGCTCTGCAGGCTGAGGCGCCAGGCCGGGTTGCGGCGCACGTGCTGGATCGCCAGCTCCTGGCCCGCCGCACTTCCCCAGGCAGGCTGCAGGAGCAGCTGGGGAACCTCGCTGACCGCCGGGCGGGCAGCAAGGGCGGCGTCAGCCATCGCCTCCGCGAAGGCCAGATCAGCGCTCTCGTGGATCACCACCTTGAGCTCGTGGCAGGCCGCGAGCAGCTCGGCAGTGGCCGGCCTGTGGCGCTTGGGCGAGAGGGTGATCCACTCGAAGCGGCCGGAGAGCGGATCGACGCCGCTGGTTTCCAGGTGCAGAGGGAGCGGCCAGGAGCTGGCGCCGGTGCTTCGGCCTCGCCGCAGGGCCGCGCAGAGCGGATCGAGGTTGTGATGCAGGGGTTCACCGCCGGTGATCACCACAAAGGCGGCACCGGAAGCAGCAGCAGCCGCGGTGTCCACCGCCAGATCCTGGAGGCGGCGGTGGGGATGGGCCTCCACCGGCCAGGAATGCTTGGTGTCACACCAGCTGCAGCCCACCGAGCAGCCAGCCAGCCGGATGAAGAAGGCGCTGCGGCCAGCGTGCACTCCCTCACCCTGAAGGGAGTGGAAGGTTTCCACCACCGGGAGTCCGGCTGGGGGCACGGCCACGGCGCAAACGGAACTCACCCTAGGAAGCGAAGACCGGACGCTCAGCTGCACAACAAAAGGCCTCGATCCCCGCTTTCCCGCAGGAGGACTCACAGCGGAACACCGGCAGCCCTGCTCCATCCAATCCAGCTGGGCGCTCAAGCCCGCACGGGCATCTCCTGCGGGATCGCTTCAGCCTGCTGCTCCTGGCCGTTGGGGCTGACTTCGCCTCGCCGCCCCTGCGCTGCCGCGATCAACCCACGGAAAAGCGGATGGGGCTTACCCGGCCGAGACAGGAATTCGGGGTGGTACTGACAGGCGGTGAAGAAGGGGTGGTCGTTCAGCTCGATCAGTTCCACCAGCCGGCCATCGGGCGAAGTGCCGCTGATGGTGTAGCCGCCCGCCTGGAAAAGGTTGCGGTAGGCATTGTTGAACTCATAGCGGTGGCGGTGCCGCTCGTAGACCACCTCCTCCCCATAGAGGCTGGCGGCCATGGTGCCCGCCGTCAGCCGGCAGGGGTAGACCCCGAGGCGCATCGTGCCGCCCAGATCGATCACATCCTGCTGCTCCGGCAGCAGATGAATCACGGGGTGGAGGCTGTCGGGGTCGAGCTCGGCGCTGGTGGCGCCCGCCAGACCGGCGAGGTTGCGCGCCCACTCGATCACCGCGCACTGCATACCGAGGCAGAGGCCCAGGAAGGGCACCCGCTCTTCGCGGGCCCAGCGGATCGCAGCCACCTTGCCATCCACACCCCGATGGCCGAAGCCGCCTGGAACCACCACGGCATCCATGCCGCGCAGCAGCGCTTCGGCGCCCTGGGTCTCGATCTGCTCGGCGGAGACCCAGTGCAGGTCGAGACAGGCCTCCCGATCAATGCAGGCATGCCGCAGGGCCTCCACAACCGAGAGGTAGGCGTCGTTGAGCTGCACATACTTGCCCACCAGCGCCACCTTCACCGGCGCGCCGGGGTTGCGTAGTTTCTGCACCAGGGCCTCCCAGCGCTCCATGTCGCTGTCGCGATCTTCAAGTTCCAGCACCTCGAGCACCTGACGGCAGAGCCCCTCCTGCTCCAGGGCGATCGGCACCGCATAGATGCTGTCGGCGTCGCGGGCGGGAATCACCGCTTCACGGAGGACACCGCAGAAGCCGCCGATCTTGGACTTGAGCTCCTCGCTGATGGGCCGATCGCAGCGGCAGACCAGCAGATCGGGCTGGATGCCGATCGAGCGCAGCTCCTTGACCGAGTGCTGGGTGGGCTTGGTCTTGATCTCGCCGGAGGTGCCGATGTAGGGCAGCAGGGTGACATGCACGTAGGCGAGGTCGCGGCGGCCCACATCGCCCCGGAATTCACGGATGGCCTCAAGGAACGGCAGGGATTCGATGTCACCAACAGTGCCGCCGATCTCGGTGATCACCACATCCACTCCGCTGTCGGCGGCCACCCGGTGGATGCGTTCGCGGATCTCTCCGGTGATGTGGGGGATCACCTGCACGGTGCCGCCGTGGTAGTCACCGCGGCGTTCCTTGTTGATCACCGCCTGGTAGATCGAGCCGGTGGTCACGCTGTTCAGGCGCGACATGGCGGTGTCGGTGAAGCGCTCGTAGTGGCCCAGGTCAAGGTCGGTCTCGGCACCGTCCTGGGTGACGAACACCTCGCCGTGCTGGTACGGGCTCATCGTGCCCGGATCCACATTCAGGTAAGGGTCGAGCTTGAGGATCGAGACGCTGTAGCCCCGGGACTTAAGCAGCCGCCCCAGGCTCGCCGCCACGATGCCCTTGCCGATGCTCGAAACCACCCCGCCGGTCACAAAGACGAACTTGGTCATGGGCGGTGGACCAGGCACAGCAGACACTTCAATCTATCGAGCCCGCCCCAAGGCTCCTTGCCTGAATCACCTGGGCCTGGCTCTGGCCGTCGCGCCCGCTGCGCGGGCAATACGGCCTGCCGCCAGGCCCAGGTGGTTCAGGCCTCAAGGAGACTGCGCAACATCCAGGCGGTTTTCTCGTGGATCTGCAGCCGCTGGGTGAGCAGGTCGGCGGTGGGCTGGTCGCCGGCGGTTTCCACCAGCGAGAAGAGGCTGCGGGCGGTGCGGGCCACAGCCTCGTGGCCGAGCACCAGCTCACGCACCATCTCGAGCGCGGCGGGATGGCCGTGGGTTTCCTCGATCGAGGAGAGGGCAGCGAAGCGGGAGCCGCCGAAGGGAGCTGGGCAGCCGAGGGCGCGGATGCGCTCGGCGATCACGTCGAGCGCGTTCCAGAGCTCGGTGTACTGCTCCATGAACATCAGGTGGAGCGTGTTGAACATCGGCCCGGTCACGTTCCAGTGGAAGCCGTGGGTCTTGCCATAAAGCACGTAACTGTCGGCCAGCACCCGGCCAAGCCCGGCCGCGATCTGCTGGCGCTGGTCATCGGAGATGCCGATGTCGATCGGAGGTGCAGTGATGGCTGGGGCGTTACTCACGGAACCAGGGCGGAATGAATCCGGTTTAGTCCAGCACCGGCGCCGGCGTCCAGGGGGCGTCCCCTGGGGCGTGCGAGCGGGCTGCCTCAGCCGTCGAGGCTGGCGAGGTAATCGTGAATCCGGCCGCGCCGGGCCGGCTGGCGCAACTTGTGCAGGGCCCTGGTCTCGATCTGGCGCACCCGCTCCCGCGAGAGCTGCATCCCCTCGCCGATCTGGGCCAGGGTGCGTGGGGTGTCATCGCTGAGGCCGTAGCGCAGGCGGATCACCTCGGCCTCGCGCTGGCTGAGTTCATCAAGCAGGGCGTCGAGGTCGCTCTGCAGGTGCTGGCGGGTGAGGCGTTGCTCAGGGGTCTCTTTGGGGTCCTCGAGCAGGTCCCCCAGAGGGGTGTCCTGCTCGAGGCCAACCCTGGTCTCCAGGGAGATCGAGCGGGGCACCCGCAGCAGGGTGAGGCGCACGGCATCCTCGCTCCACTGCAGCGCCTGGGCCAGCTCGCTGAGAGTGGCTGTGCGGCCATGGTCACTGGCGAACTGACGCTGAGCTTTCTTGATCCGGTTCAGTTTCTCGGTGACGTGGACCGGCAGGCGGATCGTGCGGCTCTGGGTGGCGATCGCCCGGGTGACACCCTGGCGAATCCACCAGTAGGCGTAGGTGCTGAAGCGGAAGCCACGGGTGGGGTCGTATTTCTCCACCGCCCGCTCCAGACCCAGGGTGCCCTCCTGAACCAGATCGAGCAGTTCCATCCCTCGCTTCTGATACTTCTTGGCCACCGCCACCACCAGGCGTAGGTTGGCCTGGATCATGCGGTCACGGGCACGGCGACCGCGCAGCAGCCGTTGCTGGAGATCGCTGAGGCTGAGCTCCAGGCAAGCGGCCCAGGTCCTGTGGCCCTCCTGCAGGATTCGGCGCAGCTCGGCCAGGGGCAGGCCGCAGGCTTCCGCCCACTGGCCATGGGAGGGCTGGTGGGTGAGGCGGCTGGCAAGCCGCTGGCGCACCAGCTCCAGATCAACCATGGTCTGCAGGATCGGCAGCTCGGCGGCGTGCTCCAGCCGCTGGCTCAGCAGAGCCTCACGGGCCTGCACCTGACGGGCCAGCAGCAGCTCCTCCTCCTGGCTGAGCATGTCCACCCGGCCGATGTCCTGGAGGTAGAGCCGCACCAGATCGGCGCTGGCCCTGCTGGGGAGACGGGATTGGTTCCGGGCCGCCCCGGGCTCGTGATCCCGGTTGCCTTGAAGCGCTGCTGTTGACCCTGCCGACACGAACCCTGGATTGCACTGCCATCACCATCGGGTTTGCGGCGATGGGCGACCTGAAACAGATGGTTTCTCTTCGGGATCAGCCGTGTCTCGCCGCGGTCACTCCGGCTCCACCCAGGTGCTGGCCACGTGCAGATCCTCCAGTTGCTGGGGGGCGACGTCGGCGGGGGCCTGGGTGAGCAGGCAGCGGGCCTGCTGGGTCTTGGGGAAGGCGATCGTGTCGCGGATCGACTCCTCGCCGGCCAGCAGCATCACCATGCGATCGATCCCGAAGGCCAGACCGCCGTGGGGCGGGGCGCCCAGGTCGAGGGCCTCCATCAGGAAGCCGAACTGGCGCTCGCCCTCCTCCGGGGGCAGACCGATGGTCTGCAGCACCTGACGCTGCAGGGCCGAATCGTGGATGCGCAGTGAGCCGCCCCCCAGTTCCAGGCCGTTGAGCACCAGGTCATAGGCCTGGGCGCGGGCGCATGGCAGGGTGGCCGCCCACTGGGCCGGATCGCTGCCGAGATCGTCGGTATTGGGGGCGCAGAAGGGGTGGTGCAGCGCCTCGAAGCGGTTCTCGCCGGCGTTGAACTCGAACATCGGAAAATCCACCACCCAGAGGAAGTTCCAGGTGTCGTTCTCCCGCTCGGGCGGCACCAGCTTCAGCTCGCGGGCCAGAAACTGACGCACCCGGTCGAGAGCCTTGTTCACCGTGGCGGTGTCGCCGGCTCCGAAGAGCAGCAGGGTGCCGGGCACGGCGCCGGTGCGCTGCAGCAACTCGGCCTTGGTGGTGGCGCTGAGGTTGTCCTTGATGGCGCCGATCGTGTCGATCTCGCCGCCCTCGCGCACGCGGATGAAGGCCAGGCCACCGGCGCCCGCGGCCTGGGCCTCGCTGAACACGTCACCGCCGGGCTTGATGCGCACATTGCTGAGGGCGTCATTGCCGCCTGGCACGGCGATGCACTTCACGGAGCCGCCGGCCGCCACCGCGCCTGAAAACACCTTGAATCCCATGCCGGCCACCAGGTCGCTCACGTTGGTGAGCTCCATGCCGTAGCGGGTGTCGGGCCGGTCGGTGCCGTAGCGCTCCATGGCCTCATGCCAGCTGAGCCGGGGGAAGGGCCGCGGCAGCTCGATCCCCTTCACGGCCTTCCAGATCGAGGCGATCAAGGCTTCGTTGAGCTCGAGGATCTCCTCCTGGCCCATGAAGCTCATCTCGATGTCCAGCTGGGTGAACTCCGGCTGGCGGTCGGCGCGAAGGTCTTCGTCGCGGAAGCAACGGGCCACCTGGTAGTAACGCTCGATGCCGCCCACCATCAGCAGCTGCTTGAACAGCTGGGGCGACTGGGGCAGGGCGAACCACTCGCCGCCACACACCCGCGATGGCACCAGATAGTCGCGGGCGCCCTCGGGGGTGGAGCGGGTGAGCACGGGGGTTTCCACCTCGATGAAGCCCTGGTCTTCGAGGAAGCGGCGGGCGGCCTGGATCGTGCGGGCCCGCAGGCGCAGGTTGCCGTTCATGCGCTCGCGGCGCAGGTCGAGGTAGCGGTGACGCAGCCTCAGCTCCTCGCGGGTGTTCTCCTCGTCGTGCACCGACACGGGGAAGGGCAGGGGCTTGCGCACCACATTCAGCACCGTGAGCCGGCTGGCGAGCACCTCCACCTCACCGGTGGCCAGGCGGGTGTTCAGCGACTCCTGGGGCCGCAGCCGCACCCGGCCCTGCACCTGCAGCACCGTTTCATTGCGCAGGTGTTCCGCCACGGCGAAGGCCTCGGGCCCCAGATCGGGATCGACGGTGACCTGGACGGTGCCGCTGCGGTCTCGCAGATCGACGAAGATCACCCCGCCGTGGTCGCGGCGGCGGTCGACCCAGCCACTCAGCTCAACGACCTGATCGACGCTGCTGCTGCGCAGATCGCCGCACCCGTGGCTGCGCATGGTGAAAGGAACTCAATCCGAGAGTGTCCCATGGCGGCCGCCTGGCCGGAGAGCTCAGGCGCGCCGGTAGAAGGGCCTCTTCACCACCACGGCAGGCTCCGCCTTGCCGCGGATCTCCACCGCCAGTTCGGTGCCCACCCAGGTGGCATCCGCCGGCACGTAGGCCAGGGCGATCGCCTCGCCCAGGCTGGGCGACCAGGTGCCGCTGGTGACCTCCCCCACCACCTGGCCATCGCGCAGCACCGCATAGCCATGGCGCGCGATCGCCCGGCCCTGCAGCTTCAACCCCACGAGCCGCCGACTCACCCCCTCGGCGCTCTGGCGCTCCAGCGCGTCCCGGCCGATGAAATCGGCAGGCATCTCCAGGTGCACGAGCCAGCCCAGGGAGGCCTCCAGCGGAGTTGTGGCGGCGTCCATGTCGCTGCCGTAGAGGTGCATCGCCGCCTCCAGGCGCAGGGTGTCGCGGGCGCCGAGGCCACAGGGGGTCACCCCCTCCGCCAGCAGCTGGGCCCAGAGGGCGCCACCGGCGGCGCGATCCAGCAGCAGCTCCACGCCGTCTTCACCGGTGTAGCCCGTGCGGGCCACGAAGACGCTGGCCCCGGCGGCATCCCCGGCAGCGGTGCCGGTCAGGTGGATGGTGCGGTGGCCGAAGCGGGGCAGGCCACTCAGATCGGCACCGGCCAGGGCCTCCAGCCGAGCCATCGCCTCAGGACCCTGCAGGGCCAGCAGCACCCCATCGGCCTTGCGGTCGCTGATCACCAGACCAGCGGGCTCCAGCTGGCTGCGCAGCCAGGCGGTGTCAGCTTCGGCGCAGCCGGCGTTGATGATCACCAGCAGTTCATCGGCTGGGCCTTCACTGTCTTCAGGGCGTCCGAGGTCGTAGACGATCAGATCGTCGCGGATGCCTCCGGCCTCGTTGAGCAGCACGGTGTAGGTGGCCTCACCCGGGCCGATCCGGAACAGGTCGCTGGGCACCAGCGCCTGCAGGGCGTCCTTGGCTCCATCGCCCCGGAGCCGCAGCACCCCCATGTGGGAGATGTCGAACAGGCCGCAGGAGTCGCGCACTGCCTTGTGCTCCTGGACCAGCCCCTGGAATTGCACGGGCATCTCCCAGCCCTCGAAGGGCACCAGGCGGGCGCCGGCATCGCGGCAGGCCCCATGCAGAGGGGTTCGCTTCAGGGAGTCCGCCATGGGATGGGCCGTCGCGACTGCTGGCGGGATCCTATGGACGCAGCTCCAGTGGGCGGAGCCCCCGGGCGGGCCGTCCCGGCAATACCGAAGACTTCCAGCAGGTTCGGTTTTCCCCTGGCCCAACAATCAAAAGCTCTTTACCTTGGGTGCCGTGAATGGGTCGTGCCCATGGGCCAGCGCCCGAACTGTCGTAGCTGCAATCACTGCCAGACGCCTGAGCCAGCCTTCGGCAGCTCTGAGCAGAGCTGGTGCCAGATGCGACGGCTGGCGATCCACCCCGAGCTGGCCGCCGATCTGTGGTGCCACCACTGGACCCCCCGTCCGCCCCGCCTCCCCAGCGTCGACCATGCTCCCGTGGCGATTCCGTTGCTGGCCAACCGCCAGCTCGCCCTCACCGACCTGCTGGTGGCCGCCAGCTGACCTACCCCCGGGGGTGGATTGAATTCGCTGCATCTTCGCTACATTGTGTAACGCAGCTAGCCAGCCAAGGCAGGCAGCGCACGCCATGCTGAGCGTTCTGATCCCTGAATGGAGGTGGATGATTGGTTGCACTCGCACCCGCAACGCCGGTTGAACTGATGGCTTCCCAGGTGGACGGTGAAACTCTCACCCTGCCCACCGGCTCTCATGTGTTTCACCCAGGTGATCTCGCCCGCGCCATCTACGGAGTCCGCAAGGGCATCGTCGAACTGATCGACGCCACGAGCAATCGCCTCTGCTATCGCCACGGCGAGCTGTTCAGCTACGAAGACATCGCCTGGCGCGGGGGATACTTCCGCAATGAGGCCATCGCCCGCACTCCGGTGGAGCTCGTCAAGCTTGACCGACTGAACTTTCTCAACCTGCTGCACAACCACCCCACGCTGGCGGTGGTGTTGATCGGGCAGCAGCACGAACGGCTGCGGGAGCAACGCTCCAGCGGTTCGTATTCCTACTGAGCCTGGCCCAGCAGCAGCAGCAGGCTGCGGGTCACCTTCGCCGCCAGCACCGCGCTCACGCCGCTGGGATCCAGCCCCGGGGCTAGTTCGACCACATCGGCCGCCACCAGCCGCTGGTGGCGCAGCTCCTCCAGCAGCCCCGCAAAGTGGCCCCAGTGGTAGCCCCCGGGTTCGGGGGTGCCGGTGCCGGGCAGCACGGCGGGATCAAACCAGTCGAGGTCAACGGTGAGGTAGATCGGCCGGCCCCGCAGCGGGGCGAGAGCTGCCGCCAGCTCCGTCTGCAGCCGCTCGGGCTGCAGCGACAGACCCGGGTCCTGCCCCACCAGCCGGCCAGTGCGGCGCAACTCCTCGAACTCATCACGGGTGCCGCTGCGGATCGCCACCTGCAGCAGATCACCGGAGGGGAGCACCTCCAGGCAGCGGCGCATGGCACAGGCATGGCTGTGGCGTGCCCCCAGCCAGCTCTGGCGCAGATCGGCGTGGGCATCGAGCTGCACCAGGGCCAGGTCGGGATAGCGGGCGGCCACGGCGGCCACGGCGCCACTGCTGATCGAGTGCTCACCGCCGAGCATCAGCGGCCGCAGCCCCAGCTCCAGCACCGTCCGGGTGGCCTCGCCCACGGCCTCCAGCACCGGCTCCGGCGCGCCGAAGGGAATGGCCACCGCCCCCAGGTCGGCGAAGGGGAGGTCCTCGAGATCGAGATCCAGCTGTGGGTCGTAGGTTTCCAGCCCGCTGCTCACCTCCCGGATCGCCGCTGGCCCGAAGCGGGTGCCCGGCCTGAAGGAGGTGGTGCCGTCGTAGGGCACCCCGAACAGGCCCACCCGGCAACCCTCGGGGTCGCGCCGCGATCCCATGAAAATGGCGCCGTCTCGGTCAAAGAGGTCGCTATTGAGCAGGTGCAGCGCAGCGGGAACGGACATCAGCTCAGGCCTGGGGATGGGCCAGGGCCCGCTCAATACCGGCCGGGATGGCATCGAAGGCGCCCCGCTGCCAGCGGGGCGACCAGATCTCACAGCCGGCCGCCACCGCCGACGCCCGCTCGGCGATGGGCTCCCGGTAGCGGGGGCCATCGCTGGCGGCGAAGGTCCAGCTCCACCAGCCGCTCGGATACATCGGCACCCAGCCATAGAGCGGATCGGCATGGCCGAACACCTCCCGCAGCAACCTCACGCTGGCCAGGTGCACCTCGCGGAAAGCCTCCGGGGATTCGCTCTGGGTGGCGAACACCCCGCCGGGCCGCAGCAGGCGGCGGCAGTGCTGGAAGAAGGCGCGATTGAACAGGCCTTCGGCGGGACCGGCGGGGTCGGAGCCGTCCACGATCACCACGTCGTAGCTGGCGGCGGCGGCAGCCGACACCCAGGCGATGCCATCCCCCACGGTCAGATGGAAGCGGGGATCGTCCCAGCAGCCGCCCCCCAGGGAGGGCAGGTAACGCTGAGCGCACTCCACCACCAGCCCGTCGATCTCCACCAGATCGAGGTGACGCACACCGTGGTGGCGCAGGCACTCCCGCGCCGTGCCGCCATCGCCGCCGCCGATCACCAGCACCCGCTCAATGGCAGCGGCGGAGCAGAGGGCCGGATGAACCAGCGGCTCGTGGTAATGGCGCTCCTGGCCTTCGGCCGTCATCCAGCAGCCATCGAGCAGCAACCCCTTGCCGTAGCGCTGGCTGTCGATGATCGTGACCCGCTGGTAGGGGCTGGCCTGCTCCAGCAGCACCTTGGCTTCGAGGCCATAGCGCACCCCCTGGTGAATTTCATCGACCCAGCCAGCACTTGGATCCATGGCTGCTGACGCTCGGAGCGGTCCTAGCTAAGCCTCCAGAGGAGCACCCTGTCACCCGGGCATCCCTGGGCCCGCACCCTTGATGAACCTGAGCCGATGACGCTGACCCGACGGGAGTGGCTGCAACGCGCGGGCCTGGCGGCCAGCGCCCTGGCCCTGCCGGAACTGGGCCCGGCCCGGGCGGAGGCCGGCGCGCTTACGCCCGAGCTCGAGCAGAGCCTCTCAGCCTGCACGCCCCACGACGACCCGCTCGGCAGCCTGCTGCGCCGCAATCGCCAGTTCAGCCGCGCCTGGCAGGCCGCCGCCACAGCCGGCAGCGCCCAGGAGCGCACCGCGCTGATGAACGCCCTCTGGCAGAGCAGTTGTCAGTTGGACCCCAGCGCCATGGCCAGCGGCCAGAGGCCCTGGGCCGCCCTGCTGAGCTGCGCTGATTCCCGGGTTTCGCCGGAGTGGATCTTCGTCTCGGGGTCCGGGGAGCTGTTCGACGTGCGTTGCGCCGGCAACACGGCCTTCGACGACGGCATCGCCTCGCTGGAGTACGCGGTGGCGGAGCTGGCGGTGCCGCTGATCCTGGTGATGGGCCACAGCGGTTGCGGCGCCGTCACCGCCGCCCTGGCCGAAGCACCGCTCACCCCCCTGCTGGAGCACCTGGTCACGCCGATCCGGGCGGCACTGGAGCCGGGCGACGACCTCAGCCTGGCGGTCCGCCACAACGCCTGCCATTCCGCCCGGGAGCTGAGCCGACGCAGCTCCCTGCTGCGGGAGGCGGTGAGCTCCAGCCGGCTGCGCATCCAGCCCGCCTGCTTCGACATCGCCAGCGGCGCGGTGACGCTGCTGTGATGAGCCACGAGTTGATCGATGCCTGACCTGCCCCTGAACGAACGGCTGGTGATCCCGGGGTCCGAGCTGAACTGGCGCTTCTCCCGCTCTTCCGGGCCAGGCGGCCAGGGGGTGAACACCACCGATTCACGGGTGGAGCTGGTGTTCGATCTGGCGGCAACCACGGCACTGCCGCCCCTGCTCAAGGCCCGGGCCCTGAGGCGGCTGGAGGGACGGATGCGGGATGGCGCGCTGGTGGTCACGGCTTCGGAGCACCGCTCCCAGTGGCAGAACCGTCAGGCGGCCCTGCGGCGGCTGGCGGAGCTGCTGTGCTCCGCCATCGAACCGCCACCACCGCCCAGGCGGCGAACCAAGCCCACCCGGGGTTCGGTGGAGAGGCGCCTGAGCGCCAAGAAGCTGCGGGGAGCGATCAAGGGCCAGCGCCGCTCCCAAGCTCCCCGTCCCGACGACTGAGCCGCTGGCTCCAGCGGCTCACGTTGGTGGGTTGGAACCTGCGGCATCCGCACGGATCTGGGCCTTGGCCTGCTGCCAGAGCCCCTCCAGCTCAGGGAGGCTGTGACCCTGCAGGGCCCCGCCCAGGGCCGCCTCGACGCGGGAGAAGCGATCGAGGAAGCGGCGGTTCGTGCCGGCCAGGCCGGCCTCCGGATCAAGGCCGCACCAGCGGGCCACGTTCACGAGCGTGAACAGCACATCCCCCAGCTCCTCCTGGGCGTGGACCCGGTCGCCGCTGGCCACCGCCTGTTTGAGCTCATCGAGCTCCTCATGCACCTTCTCCCACACCCCCTCGATCGAGTCCCACTCGAAACCGGCGGCCGCGGCCTTGCGGGAGATGGTCATGGCAGCGGCCAGGGCGGGCTGACCACGCACCTTGGCGGCGAGGCGATCGCTGAGGGGACTGCGGGAGGGTTCGGCCGTGGCCTCCAGGGCCTTGATCGCTTCCCAGCTGGCCTTCACCGCGGCGCTGTCGCCGCTCAGGCCCCGGTTGGTGGCTGTGGCGGTTTCGGGGGCGGCGAATACGTGGGGGTGGCGCCGCACCAGCTTGTCGTGGAGACCACGGCTGATCTGCGTGAGATCGAAGCGGCCTGCCTCGCTGGCGATCTGGGCGTGCAGCAGCACCTGCAGCAGCAGGTCGCCGAGTTCCTCAGCAAGATGCCGGTCGTCGCCATGACGGATGGCGTCAGCCACCTCATGGGCCTCCTCCAGCACGTAGGGCAGCAGCGAGGCATGGGTCTGCTCCAGGTCCCAGGGGCAGCCGGCTTCCGGGTCCCGCAGCCGCGCCACGACGGCGATCAGATCGGCGAGAGCCTCCAGGGCGGGGGAATCGGGGCGGGTCACAGGCCTCAGGGCCACAGTGCCTCCCTCCTAACCCCGTCTCCCCCTGCGCCGCCGCCGCAGCAACCGGGGCAGACGCGGCAGGGGATCCCCATCCTGGAGCAGGTGCAACCAGCTGCTGGCCTCCACCCCCACCAGCGCCGCCAGCAGCAGCGGTCTTTGCTGCTCCCAGAGCCCCCGCCCCGCCTCCAGCAACCGCCCAGGCCCGGGCGCCCCCAACGGCGCGAGCAAGCCGCTCAACGCCAGCACCAACGCCGCCAGATAGGCCAGCCGCACGGCCGAGCCCAGCAGGGGGCTGTGGGAGAGCAGGGAGCGATGGCGCAAACCGCGGCGATAGGGCCACCAGAGCAGCGCCAGCGGCCCCCAGCGCTGGCTGGGGTTGGAACAGGTGTCGAGATCAGGAGAAAGCCAGAGGCCACCGAACAGAAAAGCGCCGCCGGCGCTGGCCACCCCCGCCAACCCCAGCCAGGGCCACCAGAGCAGCCCGAAAGGCAGGCACAGCAGCCAGGTGGCACGGTCGTGGTTGCGGCCGCTGGCCATGGCACGGTTCAACCCGAAGTGGACCACGACCACCGTCGGCCGCCGTACCGGCAGAATGCCGCCACGCGCGATTAGCTCAGCGGTAGAGCGCCTGCCTTACAAGCAGGATGTCGCTGGTTCGAACCCGGCATCGCGCATTCCTCTGCTGGCCTGAATGCCTGCTGATAGCAAGCATTCGAAAGGAAAAACGGGCAACGAAGCGAATGGCTCCGCGGCGCCATCACGGCAGCTGAGAATCTCGATCTCAAACCTGCCGAGTGGACAGGCTCTGTCGTAGAGATCAGAGAGCTCGGGAGTGGGCAGCGATTGACCTAAAGGTCGAATCTTTTCGGTGGAGGCTGGATCCAGGGCTCGCTCAACGCCACTTGAGCACCCATCCCCCAAGCACCAATTTCAGCGGAACTGGCTCATGACGACTCAAGACACTGACCTGACACCAAATGCCTGGGATCAGCGATATCTGGATGGTCGCGATGGCTGGGACCTGGGCCGGGCCGCTCCGCCGCTGCAGCATTTTCTTCACGAACATCCGCTGGCACCCCAGCCTCCGGGCCGGGTGCTGGTGCCCGGTTGTGGCCGCGGCCATGACGCACGGCTGCTGGCCAGCCTCGGCTTCACGGTGACCGGGATCGACATCAGCGCCGAAGCCCTGCGCGAGGCCCGTCGGCTGGATCAGCCCGCAGCGTCGTGTCAGTGGCTGCAGGTGGATGCCCTTGACCCGATGGCACTGCATAAGGAGGGATTGGCAGCAGGCAGCATGATCGGCGTGGTGGAGCACACCTGCTTCTGCGCGATTGATCCATCCCTGCGGGAGGCCTACGCCAACAGCATGGGGGAAATGGTGGCCGCAGGGGGGGTGGTTGCTGGGCCTGTTCTGGTGCCACTCCCGCAGCGGAGGACCTCCGTTCGGCTGTCAACCGGAGCGGGTGAACCAGCTCTTTGGGGGAGCTGGATTCGAAGCCGAGGTGTGGGGGCCCGCTCAACACGGGCTGCCCAGCCGGGATAACGAATGGCTTGGACTCTGGCGCCGAAGGGGCTGAGACCAGGAACCGGGGAGCTGGCGCCCTCAACCGAAAGCGCCAGCTCTCAGACAAGAGATGGCAGGCGGCAAATCCCTGACGCTGCAGGGAGATAGCCCGCTACAGCGCGCAGACGATCACTCGTCTTCGTCGTCGCCCCCGACAGGAACGAGACGAATCTGCTTCCGGCCCAGCTTGATCTGGAACTCATCGCCGGGCTTGAGATCGATCAAGGCGGTGTAGGCCTTGCCGATCAGCAGGTTGCCGTTGAACTGAACCTTGGTGACGTAGCTGAGCTTGCGGCCACTCTTGCCGGCACCGGCTCCACCGCCGACGCCGAGGCTGACGCCCTTGGCTTCCAGCAGCGCTTCATAGAAGGCCGTGAAGTTGAGCCGCTCGCTGCCGTCTTTCTTGGAACTCACGTAGCCACAGCTGCGCACCAGGTCGGATTTGGAGGAATCACCCATCTCCTTCACCTTGGCGAGCAGGTCAGGTCCGGTGAGCATGTCTTTCGTGTCTTGGATCAATCGAATGATAGCAATCGAACAGATGCTTTGACCAGCAAACAGCTGCCAGTTCAGGCCAACAACCCCCGCCAACTGATGACCGAATGCAAGCCGCAAGCCGCTTGACGGAAAGCCACATCGTTCCAACGGTTTTCCCTGGGCGGGCTCACCGCCGGCATGGATCTTCGAGCCGGACCGACTCACCAGCACCCCAGGCATCCAGCTGGAGGCCATCACCAGCCCCAGACCTGAGCACAACGAATCGGCCATGATGTCGGCGATCGGGCATCCCAGGGGTCGCCGCATTGGTCACCAGTCCTGATTTCACGATCCGGCCGATGGTCGAGTCCGACCTGCCCCTGGTGACGGAATGGGCCCGGCAGGAAGGCTTCTGCCCAGGACTGGGAGATGCCGGTGTGTATCGCCATACCGATGGCGCTGGCCTCTGGGTGGGGTGCCTCGCCGAGGAGCCGGTGGGATGTATCGCAGGAATTCGTTACGACGAGCGCTATGGATTCATCGGCCTGTTTCTTGTGCGCCCGGCCTTCCGCGGACGGGGCTACGGGGTGGCGCTCTGGCGTCAGGCCCTTGCACACCTCGATGGGGTGGCCTGCATCGGCCTGGAGGCGGCGCCCGAGCGGCTGATCGACTACGGCCAGTGGGGCTTCCAGGCGGCCTATGACACCCTGCGCTGGCGCCTTCCCTCCGCATGCCGCGCCCGCTGCAGCGGGGGTCAGCTGCCGCCGGGCTATGGCGTGGTGGCCGCGGTTCAGCTGGGAGCGGATGCCGGCAGCCATGAACTGGTGCTCAGCTACGACGCCCGTCACGAAGCCACGCCCCGGCCCCACTTCCTGGGGGAATGGCTGCGGCAGAGCAGCGGCACCGTGGAACTGGTGCGCGATGAACTGGGTTGTTGCCGCGGCTTCGGGCGGATCAGGCCCTGCCTGCTGCCCGATGGTGCCGGCGCCGTGGGCTGGCGGCTGGGCCCGTTGCTGGCGGATGCTCCGCTGCTTGCCGGCGCCCTGCTCGATCGGCTCTGCTCCGAGCGCACGGGACCCGTGCTGATCGATGCTCCCGAAGCGAATCCCAGGGCCCATCGCCTGCTGGAGCAGCGGGGCTTTCAGATCGCCGGGCGCACGGTGCGCATGTACCGCGGCACCCCTCCCGAGCTGCCCCTGCAGGACATCTACGGCCTGGCCTGCCTGGAGCTGGGCTGAACCCCCTGGCTAGCCTGAACTCCCCCAGGCTGGTGAAGGTGGAGCGGATCCGACGCGAACTGCTCGCCTCCGTCCCCCTGACCCTGGTGCTGGCCGCCGCACTGGGCGTCGGACTGATTCACCTGCTGGTCGACCTGCTGGACCAGCGCGCCGCCCTAAGCCTGGAAGCCTTGATGGTGGCTCTGCTCCATCTCGTAGCGCCCCTGGCCGTAACCCTGCTGTGGATCTGCTGCTGCGCCCCCCTTCGGGTGGGCGAGGCAGCCCGCCCCCACCCCCGTGGAGCCCGCTGGGAGCTGGCATCCGGCATGGCCACCGCTGCGGTCTGCACCACCCTGCTGATCCCCTATTTCCTGGGCGCCGCGATGCTGGCCGGTGCCCTGGCCACCTCAGTGCCCGACCCCCTGCGGCAACTGCCGCCCCTGCTGGCGCTGCTCACCCCCCTGGCGATGGTGAACACGACCCTGCACGGGGCCGGCCTGGCGGCAGTGAGCGCGTGGCTTTGCGCCCGTCAGGGCCGCCGCTGCCGCCAGCGGCCCGAAGAGTTGCCGCGCCGCATTGCCGCCGCCACGGTGGAGGCCATCCTGGCGATCCTCGGCCTGGAGGCTCTGCTCTCCATCCTGATGCCCCCCAACCTTCCCCCGATCGGATGACTGACAGCCCGACCGATCCACCGGCCCAGGAGGCAGACAGCCGCTGGCGGCTTGGGCTCAGCGAAGGTATCAGCTGGCTGGTGGTCCTCGGTTCCCTGGTCTTAGGCACCTGGATCGTGGCGGGGGCTCTGCGTCAGCAGGCCTGGCTTGGGTCGAGCTTCGCGCTGCGCTTTCGCACCGACAACGCCACCGGCATCTGGCCTGGCGTGCATGTGACGATCTCCGGCTACCGGGTCGGACGGGTGGAGTCGGTGCAGCTCGGTCCCGATGGCAGCGTGGCGGTCGACCTGCGAATCGCCGAGCGCTACCAGCCGCTGGTGGGCCCCGCCACCAGAGCCACCATCTACCAGGAAGGACTGATCGGCAGCAGCCTGATCGCCCTCAGCGCCGATCCCGCCAGGAACGGTCAGGCCCGACCCCGGACCGACCGGCTGATCCCCTTCGACGCGTCGCCCGACCTGGCCCAGCTGCTGGTGCAGCTGGGGGAGACCCGCCTTGTGCTGAACCGCGCCCTCCAGGGAACCGCCGCCATGGCGGAGCGGGACCTTCCCGGTGCGGTCGCCACCTTCAACGGCACGCTCCGGGATGCGAGCCAGCTCAGCCGACAGATCGCGCGGGAATCGGGCGCCACCGCGGCCACCGCCCGAGAGACGCTGCAGGTGTTCACGCGCACCGGCCAGCGTCTGGAAACCACCAGTGCGGAGGCCCAGGAGGCCACCGAAGCCGCCCTCAGCCTGATCCGTGACACCCAGCCGGAGATACTCGGCACCCTCCGGGAGATCAGGACTCTGGCCGAGCGTGCCAATCACCTGCTGGGGGTGCCTTCTGCAACAGAGCGCTCTTCTGCCTCGCCCTCGCCGAAACCATGAGCCCCTTCCGCCCCCTGCGGACCCGATCCAGCCGCCTGCGCCCCGTGCGCCTGCTCAAGCTCGATGGTGTCTATCGCGCCGAAAACATTGACAGCCTGATCAGCCAGTGGCGGGAGCCCTACCGGCTGATGCTCAAGGTGCCCTGGCCGGCCTTCCTGCTGCTGATCGCCCTGGCCTACCTGAGCACGAATGTGCTCTTCGCGCTGCTCTATCTGCTGGATGCCCCCGGCATCGGCGGTTTGCCCCAAGGCCAGGTGGCGGGCTTCAGCGATGCCTTCTTCTTCAGTGTGCAGACCCTGGGCTCGATCGGCTACGGCGTACTTCACCCCGTCTCGCCGCTGGTGAACGCCCTGGTCACCCTCCAGGCCTTCGTGAGCCTGGTGTTCACCGCCGTGACCACGGGCCTGGTGTTCGCCCGCTTCTCCCGCAGCCGGGCGGAGATCCGCTTCAGCAAGGTGGCCACGGTCCAGCCCTGGGATGGGAGGCCCTGTCTCACCTTCCGGATCGTCAACGTGCACCACAACAATCTGGTGAGTGCCCAGGTGCAGGCCTATCTTGCCATTGATGAACGCAGCACCGAGGGGGAGACGATGCGCCGCCTGCACCGGCTGGAGCTGGTGCGCAGCGAGGCCTTCCTCTTCCAGCTGATGTGGACGGTGATGCACCCGATCGGGCCGGACAGTCCTCTGCATGGCCTCGGCGAGGCCAAGTTGCGCGCCGCCCACGGGGAGGTGCTGGTGGCGTTCGAAGGCGTCGATGAAACGGTGCGCAGCCCGGTGTACAAACGCGCCGCCTACAACAGCAGCCGGATCCGCTTCGACGAAACCTTCGTCGCTATCGTCAGAGATGACCAGAGTGAGTTCCGCTGTCTTGATTTCAGCCGCTTCAACGACACCCGCCAGCGCTGAGCCAGGAACGATTCAGCTGATCTACGACGGTGGCTGTCCCTTTTGCAGCGCCTTTGCCACCATGGGCGAACTGCGTGGCGGCCTGCCCCAGCTGCGGATCATCGATGGCCGCGCCGATCACGCGCTGCGCCGACGGCTCAAACAACGGGGCTTCGATCTGGCCACCGGGGCCGTTCTGATCGAGGGCGAGCGCTGCTGGCATGGTGCCGAAGCTGTGCAGCGGCTCTGCACCCAGTTACGACCCAGTTCCGCCCTGCTGGGCCTGCTCAAGGCGGTGTTCGGCGAGGAAAACCGCAGCCGCACGCTCTATCCCCTGCTGTTGGCTGCCCGCCGTGGTGCCCTGGCGCTGCGGGGGCTGCCGCTCGATCCGGATGACAGCGCTCGGCCTAGCCTCTGAAGTCAGCGATCGCGGCGCCATGAGCTACCTGCGCGAGATCATGAATCGGCTGCGGGAACGCGCCGGAGCCAGCCAGTCCGGCCATGAGCCGCCATCCATCACTTACAGCCCCCTGAGCGAGCGGGTGCTCGAGGAGCATCTGCAGACCTACCGCGAACACCTGCAGGCGTGCAGTGACGCCATGCTCCCCTACGAATGGGCCTGGCTGGAGGACCATCTCGCCACCCTCCAGCTCTCGAGCGGCCAGGGAGCGATGCAGAAGGTGCTGGGGGGGCCGCAACGGGTGGCCGATCTGCTGCGCGAAACCCAGTGCTTCCAGGCCGAAGTGCGCGGGGAACTGAGCCGGCGGGGCCTTGAGCCCGGCAACCGCACAGCGCCGCTTGCAGCCCAGGAGCACGCCTGGGAGCTGAGCAACCCGGCCATCCGCCAGGAGTGGGGAATCGATCAGGCTGAGCCCCTCCCTGGCTGAGGCGATGTGGCAGCCGATCGCCCGATGTCGGAGCACGTATTCGTCTACGGGAGCCTGAAGCGGGGTGAGCCCAACCACCCCTGGCTCGACGGGAGCCGCTTCCTCGGGAGGCGGCGCCTTGGGGGAGCCCGGCTGCACGACCTCGGCCCCTACCCGATGGCGGTGGCCGCCACTGAACCGGAAGCGCAGGACGCACAGGGACCACAGGAACCTGCCCTGATCCATGGCGAGCTGTATGCGCTGGAGGCGAGCGGCCTGGCCCGGCTCGATCGGCTCGAAGACGTGCCCCGCGAGTACCAACGTCAGCGCTGGCGGCTGAGCGACGGCAGCCGGGCCTGGGTGTACCTGGGCCGCCATGGGCAGGTGATCGGTCTGCCGCTGGTGCCCTACGGCGACTGGAGAAGCACCCCGGTGTTCAGCTACGGCTCGAACCTCTGCCCCTCCCAGCTGGCGCGGCGCTGCCCCCGCTGGGATGGCAGCGGCCTGGTGGCGCGGTTGGAGGGCTGGCGCTGGGGGATCAACAAGCGGCGCCTGGGCCGTGCTCCGGGGGAAGGCGCCGCCGGGCTCGTGCGCCACAGCGGCGCCCACTGCTGGGGAGTGGTGCACCATCACAGCCCGGATGATCGGGCCGCCCTCGACCGCTGCGAGGGCGTGGCGGCCGGTCACTACCACCACCAGCGGGTCCAGGTGATCACCGGCGCCGGCGAACCTCTCGACGTCCTCACCTACGTGCCCACGGCCGCCTGGCGCGCCCCGGGGCTGAACGCCGGCTGCGACTACGCCGCGGCCATCCTGCGGGGAGCCCGCCACTGGCAGCTGCCGGAGGCCTGGCTGAGCCTGCTGGAGGCGGAGCTGCGCTAGGCCCATCACAGGCCATGCGTCAGCTGCCGGTCCAGCGGCGATAGAACCAGCCCTTGGCCAGCTCGGCGCTGGCCACGTAGGCCGCGAGGATCAGCAGCAGCGGCAGCAGAAAATCCAACGGCAACGGCACGAACCCGAACAGGCGCCCCAACGGTTTCCAGGGCAGGGGCAGGGTGAGGACGACCACGGCGATAGTGGCCCCCACCAGCGCCCGGGAAGGGCGGCTGTGGAGCAGGGGACCGCGGGTGCGGATCACCAGCACGATCGAGGCGGCCGAGAGCACCGATTCCACGAACCAGCCACTGCGGAACTGGGCGGCGTCGGCGTGGAGGATCCGGAGCAGCACCAGGAAAGTCACCACGTCGAAGAGGGAACTGACCAGACCGAAGGTGACCATGAACCGCTTGATGAAAGGGATGCTCCAGCGGTGAGGGCTGCTGATCCATTCAGGATCCACCCGGTCGGAGGCAATGGTCATCTCCGGCAGATCGGTGAGCAGGTTGGTGAGCAGGATCTGCTTGGGCAGCAGCGGCAGAAACGGCAAGGCCAGGGATGCCACGGCCATCGAGACCATGTTGCCGAAGTTGGCACTGGTGGCCATGAACACGTACTTGAGGGTGTTGGCAAAGGTGCGCCTCCCCTCGCGGATGCCCGCCAGCAACACGGCCAGGTCGGGATCCAGCAGCACGATGTCGGCCGCTTCCCTGGCCACGTCCACCGCCCCCTGCACCGAGAGGCCCACATCAGCGGCATGGAGGGCAGGCGCATCGTTGATGCCATCGCCCAGGTAGCCCACCACGTGACCGGCCCGGCGCAGGGCAAGGATCAGCCGCTCCTTCTGGCTGGGCTCGATCTCCGCAAACACATCCACCTGCTCGGCCCGCACCGGCAGGGCGGTGTCGGACAACTGCTGCAACTGGGCTCCGGTGAGCACCTCGGGATTGCGCAGGCCTGCTTCACGACCCACCCGAGCCGCCACAAGGGCGTTGTCGCCGGTGATCATCTTCAGCCGGACACCAAGACACTCGAGTTCGGCAACGGTGGCGGGCACGCCCGATCGGAGCGGATCCGTGAGGGCCAGCAGTCCGAGAACGGTCATGCCGGTTTCGTCCGTCCGGCTCACCGCGCGGGGCACCAGGCCCCCCTCGGGGTCCCAGCGTCGCACCGCCACAGCCAGCACCCGATATCCCTCGGCACTCCAGGCGGCATAGCGCTCGCGCAGTTCCCCCTCCACGGCCGTCAGCGGCACAACGGCGCCAGCGGCGGTTTCAGCCCGGTCGCACACCTCCAGCACCTTCAGGAAAGCCCCCTTGGTGATCAGCACCGGGGCGCCGTCAGCGCGGGCCAGCACGCTCAGACGCTTGCGATGGAAATCAAAGGGGATCTCATCGAGCTTGGTCCATGCGGAGAGGTCGATGGCAGCGCTCGCGTCCTCGCTGGAGCGCGCCGCATCGCGGATCGCCACATCGATCGGATTGGTGAATCCCGTTTCGAAGCCGGCATTCACCGCCGCATAAAGCAGCACCGACGGGTTGGCCCCGCCGTCGACACCGCAACTGCGCTGCACCTTGGCCCTGCCTTCGGTGAGGGTGCCGGTCTTGTCGGAGCAGAGGACCGAGAGACTGCCGAAGTTCTCGATCGAGGAGAGGCGCTTGACGATCACCCTCCGGGCCGCCATGCGACGGGCCCCCTGAGCAAGGTTGACGCTGATGATCGCGGGCAGCAGCTGGGGCGTGAGCCCCACCCCCAGAGCCAGGGCAAAGAGAAACGAGTCCACCACCGGCCGCTGCAGGATCACGTTGACCGCGAAGATCGTGATCACCAGCAGCAGGGTCAGCTCCATCAGCAGCGCCCCGAAGCGGCGCACACCTCGCTCGAAATCAGTCTCGGGGCTGCGCTGACGCAAGCGCTCGGCGATGGCCGCGAACTGGGTGGCGGCTCCGGTCCGCACCACCACGGCCGTACCGCTGCCGCTCACCACATGGGTACCGAGGAACAGCACATTGCTGCGTCTGGCTGGAGGCGTCTCGGCCTCCACCACAGTTGGATGCTTGCTCACCGGAAAGCTTTCGCCGGTGAGGGCTGCCTCGTTGAGACTGAGATCGCATTCCTCCAGCAGGCGGCAGTCGGCGGGAATCCCGGCCCCGGCGGAGAGCACGAGCCGGTCGCCCGGAACCACCTCGGCCACGGGGATGGCCCGCTCAGTGCCGTCGCGTCGCACCCTGGCGGTGGGCTGAACCGTCTGGAGCATCTGGGCCACCGCGCCGGCGGCGCCGTATTCCTGCCAGAAACCGAGCAGCCCGCTGATCAGCACGATCGCCAGGATGATCAGCCCGTCGGTGGGTGAATCGAGCAGGAACGAGAGCAGGGCCGCCGCCGCGAGGATCAGGATGATCGGGCTGGTGAACTGGCGCAGCATCAACCTCGCCCCACCGCTGCGGGGCGGCGGAGCGAGGCTGTTCGGGCCGTGGCTTCGGAGCCGACGCTCCGCTTCTGCGGTGGTGAGGCCTTCCTCCCCGGAAGCCAGCTGCTCCAGCAGCTCGGCGAGCGGCTGACTCCAGAAGGCCTCGGGAGGGCCGGGGCGGTCTAGGGGCTTCATCAGCCTGGGAGAACTCTCGGTAGGGTGATGGGTATGAAAGCCCGGTCAAGACCGGTGCAGGAATTATCGCCATGGCCCACACCACTCAGGATCCCCGCCATCAGGCCCTGGTGTTGTCGCTGCGTCAGCGCATGGCCGAAGCCCGTGCCTGCGGCGACGCCGAGACCCGCCAGGCCCTGTTCCGCGAGGCGGTCTACCTCGGCATCCAGCCCAATCTGCTGGAAGCTGAGCAGGCCACGGCAGCAGCGGGGCCTGGCGACGGGCGCTGAATGCGGGCCCTGATCCTGCACAGCCTCTGGGGATTTCAGGGCGACCTGCCCGCGGCCATCCAACAGGCACGCCAGGGCGGCTTTGATGGCGTGGAAGCCAACCTCGTCCATCCAGCCCTGGCCGGCACTGATCCCGAGCTGGCCGTGGACGAGTTCGGCCGCACCGAGCTGGCCCTGATCGTGGAGCTGGTCACCGGCAACGGCTACGTGCCTGATCTCGCCATGACAGCTGCTGAGCATCTGCAGCAGCTGGCCAGCCAGCTGGAGCGTTGCCGAGCGTTGAAGCCCCTGCGGATCACGGTGATCTGCGGCAGCGACAGCTGGAGCTGGGCGGAGCAGCAATGGTTCTGGGATCGGGCCCTGGAGCTTGCCGCCACCGCGCCGGCACCGGTGAGCTTCGAAACTCACCGCTCACGCAGCCTGGCGGACCCCTGGCGCATCCAGGCATGGCTCAACCGTTACCCCACCCTGCGCCTCACCGCTGATCTGAGCCACTGGTGCGTCGCCTGCGAGCGGCTGATGACCCCTGATCTTGAGCCGATTCTGGCGATCGCTGACCGGGTCGATCACATCCATGCCCGGGTTGGCCATGCCCAGGGCCCCCAGGTGAGCCATCCCTTCGCGCCCGAGCACGCCGAGGCCCTGGCAGCGCACCGGGCCTGCTGGGAGCTGTTCCTCAAGCGGGCCCGCGCACGGGGCAAGGAGTGCGTCACGCTCACGCCGGAATTCGGCCCCGACGGTTACCTGCCCACCCTCCCCTTCACCAACCAGCCCGTAGCCGATCTATTGGAGATCAACACGGCCATGGCCAGCTGGCTCAGGCGGAATCTGACCGCGGCGGCTCCTCCAGGCCCATGATCCGCGCATAGAGCGCCTGCTGGTGCAGGATGCGCCCCTCCAGCCGATGGGCCGGGCCAGGCTTGAGGCCACTGGCATAACCTCGCTGGGCCGATTCCACCAGGGCCCGGTCCTCCTCCAGGAAGGCGCCCAGCTCCTCGATCCACTCCTGGCCGCGGTGCTGCTGCGAGGGGTCCCCCAGCAACCACACCTGCATGCGGCAGCGGCCGGGATCGCGGGGCGGAAAGCTGATCAGGGCCAGGCGACCATCCGGCCAGGCCAGCAGGTGAATCCACGGCGGCGCTCCGAAGGTGAGAAAGTCCGCCGCAGCGGCAGGGCCGCCATGGCCTGGGGCCGCAACCGGTGTGGCCAGCAGATTGGTGTGGGCAGCGAAGCGGTGGCGGTAGTGGCGCACCGGCCCCTGCTGCCGGTGCAGGGTGGTGGGGTGGGCGATCGCCACGTGGTAGTCGTCGAGGGTGTTGTCGTGGGCGATCTTCCAGTTGCAGGCCAGGTCGCGCTCCAGGCTGGCCAGCAGCACCCGTGGCCGCTCAAGCTCCGGGCCCAGCTCCTGCACCACCAGGTCCAGCTGCTGCTCCAGCGGCAGCGGATCGGGACCGATCGCCACCCACAGCATCGAGGCGCGCACTGCGCAGGCCAGACCGGTCAGGGGCCAGTCGCTGCGCACGAAGGGATCGAAGAACTCAGGCTCCCGGGCCGCGGCTCGCAGGCGGCCATCCAGGTCGTAGGTCCAGCCGTGGTAGGGGCAGACCAGACGGCGGCAGGGCTGGGCGCCGGCCGCAGGCGGCAGCAGGGCCACTCCGCGGTGGGGACAGCGGTTGAGGAACGCCCGAGGCGGCCCGCCAGGGGGATGGCTGAGCAGCAAAAGCAGGTCCAGGAGCTCTAGAGTCAGGACCGAGCCCTCCGGCAGGCTGGAGAGAGGCGCCACCGGGTGCCAGAACCTCGGTGCGTAGACCGCCCGCTCACGCACCGCCACTGCGGCCGAGCCGTAGTGCTCGGCCGCCAGGAACGAGCGCCTGGGGAAGGAGGCCCCGTTGGCGGCCATGGCAACCGCGTCAGCTGGCGGCTGCATCGAGGTTGCGCAGACTGTTGACCAGTTCCTCCCGCAGCTCCAGGAACGGCGGGGACATCCGTAGGTGAGCCAGGTTGGAGCGGTCCAGATCCGCCTCCACCGTGCGCACGATCCGCCCGGGGCTCGGCGCCATGATGTGAACCCGCTGGGCCAGCAGCAGCGCCTCCTCCAGATCGTGGGTTATCAGCAGAGCGGTGATTCCGGAGCGCTGCCAGAGCTCATAGAGGAACTCCTGCATCGTTTCGCGAATCTGCAGATCCAGGGCGCCGAAGGGCTCATCCAGCAGCACCACCTTCGGGTCAGCGGCCAGGGCACGGGCGATCGCCACCCGCTGCTGCATCCCCCCCGACAGTTCCTTCGGCAGACGCCGGGAGTCGTTCTGCAGGCCCACCACCTCCAGGAAATAGGCGGTGCGCTCCCGCACCAGAGCCCTGGGCAGTCCCTGCAGCGACATGCCGAAGGCCACGTTCTGGGCAGCCGTCATCCAGGGGTAAAGGCTGTATTTCTGGAACACCATGCCCCGGTCGGAGCCCGGCCCGCGCACCGGCTTGCCGTCCATTGCGATCACCCCCGTACTGGGGCGCTCCAGGCCGGCGATAAGGCGCATCACAGTGGATTTGCCCGAGCCTGAGCTGCCCACCAGGGCCACGAATTCACCCGAATCGATCGAGAGGTTGATGTCATCGAGCACGAGCTTGGCGTGGCGGCCATCGCCGAAGGTCTTGCTGACGCCACTGACGGAAAGGTGCATCTCAGCTGGCCCAGCGGCAGCTGCGCCGCAGCACGGCGCGGAAGCCCAGATCGATCAGCAGGCCGATCAGGCCGATCACGATCAGACCCACGAAGATCTCATCGGTGCGCAGAAAGCGCTGGGCCAGGCTGATCCGCTTGCCCAGGCCCTCGTTGGCGGCCACCAGCTCCGCCACGATCACCAGGTTCCAGGCCGAGGCCATGTTGATGCGATAGGCATCGATCACCTGGGGGGCGATGTACGGGGCCACCACTCGGGTGAGGATCGGCAGCTTCCGGCCTCCGAGGGTGAGGGCGGTTTCAAGCAACTCCCGGGGCACGAATTTCACCGCATCCATGATCATCAAAGTGTTGAAGAAAAAGGTGCCGATGAAGATCAGCAGCACCTTGGGCAACTCCCCCAGGCCGAAATAGATGATCAACAGGGGAATGAAGGCCGGAGCCGGCATGTAGCGGATCAGCCCCAGCAGGGGCTCCAGCAGGCGACAGATCAACGTGTTGCTGCCCATGGCGATGCCCAGGGGCAGGGCCAGGGCAGCCGATAGCGCAAAGCCGAGAAACACCCGCCGGATGCTGGCGATCGCGTCGGCCAACAGGATTCCTCCCCGGAACTGGTCGCCAGCTGCCTGCAAGACCGCAGGCGGGCTGGGCAGGAAGAGGGGATCCACCGCGCCGCTGAGGCTGATCAGGGACCAGGCCAGCAGCACCACAGCGATCCCAAGCGGACCCAGCAACCAGGGGGAGCGCATGACGGTTCGCTCAGGGAGCCGCATCGACGAAACGGGAGTCGAAGAGCTTGGTGAGATCCGGTGGCGTCTTGGCCAGGCCCACCTCCTGCAGGAAGGTACTGATCTCGCCGGCGGCAAACGGCAGCGAGGCCATGGTGTTGCCGGGCTTGAGCGCCTCGCGGTTCTGCTCGAGCGTGAAGATCGTGGTGCCGAGGTCGTACTCCTTGTATTCGGCCTCGCTCACCCCGGCCCGGGCCGCCAGGATCGTGAGACTGGGGCCTGGGTTGGCCTTGATCTCCTTGAGGGTGGCGAACCAGGCGTTCACCACCTTCTGCAGTTGCTCGGGGTTCTTCTCCACGAATTCGCTGCGGCAGACCAGGTGATCGCTGATGGCGCCGGGGAACTCCTTGGAGGAGAACAGGGTGGTGCTGCCGGGACGCTTGAGCGCCTGGGTGGTGAAGGGCGCGAACACGCCCACGGCATCAACCCTCTCAGCCACGAAGGCCGCTGCTGCTGCTCCGGTTTCCAGGGGCACGAACTCGATGTCCTTGGCCGTGAGGCCTGCCTTCTTCAGGCCCAGGAGCAGCAGGTAGTGATCAACGGTGCCCTCTTCAGCAGCCACTTTGCGGCCCTTGAGCTGGGGCACCGCGGTGATGCCCTGGGCGGCGATGATCTGATCATTGCCGGTGGAGTTGTCGTTGGTGAGCACCACCCGCAGATCGGCACCACCGGCGATCGAGCTGATCGTGTCGTTGAGTGTCTGGCTGTTGCAGTCGAGCTGGCCGGCGTTGAGGGCGTTGATCGAATCGAGATAGCCGTCGAACCACTGAAGAGTCACGGGAACGCCGGCGGCCTTGAACAGGCCCTTCTCCTCAGTTACTTGCCAGGGAATCCAACCGGGCCAGGCACTGAAGCCGATCCGCACGGGCGTGGCTTCCGTCTGCGGCGGGCTCTGGCAGCTCGCCAGCAGGCCACCGCCCAGCACCGCCAGCAGACCGAATCCGAGCAGCCGTTGCCGCCTGCGCCTAGAAACCTGGGAATGCTGAGTGCGGGATGTGGGGGTGGGCATGGGGGTGAGGGAAGAAGGTGGGATGGAGGTCATCGGTTGAGTGGGGAAGGAATAGAAAAAGGCATCAAGAAGCGGGAGAGATCAACATCTGATCGTTGTTCAGAGGAACTCGAGATAGCGCGTCAGTTCCCAGTCGGACACGCAGGCGTGATAGTCGGCCCATTCGGCTCGTTTGTAGTCGATGAACGCGTCGGCCATGGCATCACCGAACACCAAGCGGGAGAGTGGATCAGCGGCAAAGGCCTCGATCGCCTCCCCGAGGGTCCGCGGCAACACCTTCAGGCCCCGCTCTGCCAGCTGCTGGGGGCTGAGCCGGTAGGCATTGACGAGATTGGCAGGGCCCGGATCCAGGCCCTCCCTGATACCTTCGAGCCCCGCAGCAAGGATCATCGCCGCACCGAGATAGGGGTTGCAGGCACTGTCGGCGGCACGACATTCCACCCGATCGGCAGCGGATGGAATCCGCAGCATGTTGGTGCGGTTGTTGTTGCCGTAGCAGATGAACACCGGAGCCCAGGTGAATCCGCTCATCGAGCCCTGGGCCACCAGCCGCTTGTAGCTGTTGACCGTGGGGGCGATCACGGCACAGATCGCCGGCGCATGGCGCAGGATGCCGGCGATGAACTGCTCCGCCAGAGGGGAGATACCGCTCTCTGTGGCGCCCACGAAGAGGTTCCGGCCCGTGGCTGGATCCGCCAGCGACATGTTGAAGTGGGCGCCGCTGCCGGTGCGATCACTGAAGGGTTTGGGCATGAAGCTGGCGATCAACCCATGGCGGTGGGTGATCTCCTTGAGCATCAGCCTGAAGAAGGTGAGTCGATCCGCCATGGTGAGCGCCTCTGCATAGGCGAAGTCGGTCTCGAACTGGCCATTGCCATCCTCGTGATCGAAGGAATACACCCCCCAGCCCAGATCATTCATCGCCTGAACCAGCTCATCGAGCCAGGGCAGATTGTCGAGCAAGCCAGTGAGGTCGTAGCAGGGTTTCTCGAGGTTGTCGCGGGAGCTGGCGGGCCGGAGAACGCCGTCATCTCCGCGACGCAGCACAAAGAATTCGGTCTCGATCCCGAGGTTGAAGCGAAAGCCCATCCGCCCGGCTTCATCCAGGGCGCGGATCAGGATGTTGCGGCTGCAGGCCTCGAAGGGCTGGCCGTGCAGGTGCAGGCTGCTGGCCAGCCAGACCACATCGCGGCGCCAGGGCAGGACCGTGGCCGTTGCCAGATCGGGGATGGCAGCCACCTCGTCGTCGCTGACATCCTGGGGAACACCATCGAGGGCGGCACCGGTGAACAGCTCGGAGCCTGCCAGCATTGACTCGAAATGGGCCAGCGGCACCGCCTTGGCCTTGCTGGTGCCGTGCAGATCCACGAAGCTGGCCAGGGCATAACTCACCCCCTGGCTGAGCAGATCGAGCTTGCGCTGCTGCAAGTGCAGGCTGCTCATCCCACCTCCACCAGAGCCGCCTGGCGGGTGTGCTCCCTGGTGGTGGCCAGCACCCACTGGTGCCAGGCATCGAGCCCGGCGCCGCTGCTGGCCGACACCTGGAAAACTTCGGCGGCCGGGTTGACGGAGCGGATGTGCGTTTCGATGCGCTCCACCGCGACGGGCAGATAGGGCAGCAGATCCACCTTGGTGATCAGCACGCAATCGGCCTCCCGGAACATCACCGGGTACTTGAGCGGTTTGTCGTCGCCTTCAGTGACACTCAGCAGGGCCACCTTGAGGTGCTCGCCCACCTCGAATTCAGCTGGACAGACCAGGTTGCCCACGTTCTCCACCCAGAGCAGATCGAGAGCGGCCGGATCCAGCTGCGCCTGGAGCTGACGCAGGCCGCCGCTCACCATCGCCGCATCCAGGTGGCAGGCGCGGCCGGTGGTGATCGGCACCACCGGCACCCCCACCGCTTCGAGGCGCTGGGCATCGAGCTGGGTGGTCATGTCGCCCTCCAGCACCGCCATCTCCAGATGAGGCGCAAGTGCCGTGATCGTGCGTTCCAGCAGGGAGGTCTTGCCGGCACCGGGGCTGCTCATCACGTTGAGGCAGAGCAGGTTCCAGGCGTCGAAGTGCTCGCGGTTGTGATCCGCCTGGTGCTGATTGGCGGCCATCAGGTTGAGGCCGAGAGTGTCGCTGAGGGGCATGTGCATGGGATCAGCGCGAAGGAACGGCGGCGGGATCTGATGCCTGTTGCGGCAGGCTGTAGTCGACGGAGCGGATGCGCAGCTCACGGCCGCTGACGATCTCCTCCATGGGCTGATCGCAGCAGGGGGAGCGGTAGGCCTGATCGGGATCGGGGCTGTAGACGCTGGAGCAGCCAAGGCAACGGGCCCGCAGGGGAACGGTGTCGATCTCAAGGGTCGAGCCGTCGAGCCAGGTGCCCTCCACCGCGGCAGCGAAGGTGAACCGCAGCGCCTCCGGTTCCACGCAGGTGAAGTCGCCCACCTGCAGGTGCACGGCTGACACCACGGGAGTCAGGGGCTCCTGCCCACGCTTCCACTCATGCAGGGAGAGCAGCAGGCACTTGGTCATGTCGACCTCATGCATGGCCTATCTCCACTTCTGATCGACGGCCATGTTGCAGGCTTCATGCAGCCAGGGCGGCTTGCTCTTGCGGGGCAGCTGGCCGCTCACCACCAGATGGGCCATCACATCGCAGATCACGCGGGTGGCCATCAGCGAGGTCATGTCGCTGATGTCGTAAGGCGGTGAGACCTCCACCACCTCCAGGCCGCAGACCGGCACGTTGCGCACGATCAGCTCCAGCAGCTTGAGCGCCTCGCGCGGCAGCAGACCGCCGGGTTCGGGCCAGCCTGTGCCGGGCACGAAGCCGGCATCGATGCAATCGATGTCGAAGGAGATGTAGACGCAGTCGGTGCCGTCGGTGGCACGCTCGATCGCGAATTTCGCCGCCGCTTCCAAGCCCATGTCGCAGATGTCGGTGACGGTGAGCACGTTGGTGCCCCGCTCCCGGCAGACCTTCACCCCTTCACGCGGTACCTGCCAGCCGCCGATGCCCAGCTGCACCAGGTTCTCGGCCGGGGCGTTGGCCATGTTGGTGGCATGGAACCAGGGGCAGGTATGCATGCGCTCGTCGAGGTCGATCTCCTGGGTGTCGACATGACGATCAAAGTGGATGATGCCTACCTTCTTGTCACCCAGATGGCGGCAGACGCCACGCACGGTGGGAAAGCCGATCGAGTGATCTCCGCCAAGAATGATCGGGAAGGCTCCACTGGCGAAGACGTGCGCGACGCCCTTGGAGATCTGATCGAAGCTCTTCTCGTTATTGGCCGGAATGGTGAAGATGTCGCCGACATCGCAAAGCCTGATCGACTCACGCAGATCGACGCCCATTTCGTAGTTGTAGGGCGTGTAGAGGGCCGAGATGCGGCGGATGCCCTGGGGCCCGAAGCGGGTACCGGGGCGGTAGGTGGTGCCGGAGTCATGCGGCACGCCCATGATCGCCACATCGAACTCACCGACGCGGTTCACATCCTCGATGTAAGGCGCCTTCATGAACGTGTTGATCCCCGCGTAGTGGGGCAGCTCACCACGGGAGAAGGTGGAAATGCGCCGATCGACGATGCTCTCAGCCGCCTCAAGGCCGTAGAGCAAGCCCTGGTCCACCTCCTGCTGCCAGCCGGTGAGCGGCAGGCGGGCTTCCTTCTCGAGGGCCTCGGCGCCCTGGCGACCGAGTGACCGCTCAAATGCCCCTTCTGGGCCAGACGGATCGCTCATGGAGAGTCACGGATGGAGTGAAGCGGTCTCCCGGGCTTTTATCCCTCCGTGCAACCGGGTGATCCCGGTGAGCTCCTCTCGGACCAGACGTCCCTGTGGCCCTGGCGGGCTGGAGGACCGGAACCCTAGGAGCTGCTTCCGCACCAGGATGGTGTCCCCATGGGAACAGCGGCGTTGTGGCTTTTGCTACCGAATGGGAACTGGATGCACAGGGTGCGCGCTGTCCCGTCGATAAAAAGTATCTTGATTAACGTAAGCGTTCAGGGGTCGGGACAGCACGCGGCGAACTTCGTCTCTGCTGAACCCTTGACGGCGAGATGATTCCCGTTTGCATCTCAGGCAGAGACTGCTTGAGATGGGAGCCCCTCCTGCTGGCAT
>NZ_JAGQBU010000017.1 GCF_024345795.1 Synechococcus sp. J7-Johnson | reverse complement strand
ATCGACTGGCGAACGAGCCTGCTGCTGGAGCCCAGGCTGCCCGCCAATCAACTCATCAGTTTCTGGCCATCTTGCATGACTCTGACTATGCTGGCTTTGAATCTGCCGCGCAGCGGCTTAGTCCAACATCCAGATGCAGAAGACGGGAGCCTTGGCTGTCTGCAATCCCAATCAAGTCCAGCCCGCTTCTGATCTTGGCCGTTGAGAGATGGGAGCAGATGGGAGCACAAGCGATTGCAGCCCAAAGCGGGTAAGCATTCTGTATAGCGTTTCCATTCGCACGCAGACTCGAGTCAAAAGTGGTGGAACAGCCTTGGCGTCAGATCCCGCGTAGGTTGGCTGAGCAGATAGGCATTGTGGTTGGTATCAAGTTGAGCCTGACCACTCATGATTGTGAGTTGGTTCTGAAACCAGCGATTTCCCTTCGCCTCTAGACGGATGATCTGCTGGCTGCCGGGGATGACATCTGATGATCAACATTCCTCTGCAGAAAGCGGAGAGCTTGTCGCACTTGAAGCCTTTTGATATCCTCTCCCTCTATCCCAGGCCGTGGCGAGTTGGTCTGCCTGGAGTTTGCATCAATGTTGTCCAGTGATCTTCCGCATTTGGGGATATCTCTTTGAGGTTCTTTGCCAAAGTGAGTTGGCGTGTCTTGTGTCGTTTCAGCGCATCAGCTGAAGAGCCTCGACTGGTGTAGGAGCTAGGCGAGGGCTACGGCACGAGTTGCGCACAGACTCGATCGAGCGGGTGAGTCCCTTACTCACCCCCCGATCCCAGGATTGGTCGTTCATCGGCTGACCATGCTGTTGTTCGGCAACCTAGTCATTGCCCCGGCGTCGGGATGTCGTTTGGCATGGCGGGGTTCGCTTGCGGCCACAGGACTGGCAGGCTGGTGGAAAGCGGATCCTTTTCCCATGGCTTGTGGTCTTGGCGTGGCGAAGCTGGTGTCGCTGGCGATCGTGCTGTGCCTGCCGCTTGCTGCAACTGCCCAGCCCCAGGCCCAGGGTCAGCCCCTGACGGCGCTGCTGGAGCATGCCAAGGCACGCCTGCTCTACGTGTATGACGGCATCCGGCACGTGGAGGTGCCCCTGGCTGATGGCCGGGCGGTGATCGGCCTCAGCTGCGAGCGCAACAGCTGGACGTTGTTCAAGGTGGAACGCGCCGGTCGGCAGATGTACAGCTTCAGTTCCGACCCAGCCTGGGGTTACCTGCCTGCCGGGCTGATCAGCAGCAGCGGCTTTTGCCGCGATCCTGTGCGCACTGCGGAGTGAGCCACTGGTATGACTCTTACATCCAGGACAGATTGTCGCCATGAGCAGTGATCTTTCGCTTCGCGCGCTTGAACGCAAGGACCTGCGCTTTGTTCATCGCCTGAACAATAATCGACAAATCATGTCCTACTGGTTCGAAGAGCCCTATGAATCTTTTGATGAACTTGAAGAGCTCTACAACAGGCATATTCACGATAACGCCGAGCGTCGATTCATTGCTGAAGACAGCCAGCAGCAGCTTGTCGGACTGGTTGAGCTCATTGAGATCGATTACATCCACCGCCGGGCTGAATTCCAGATTATCATTGACCCTGTTCATCAAGGGAAGGGCTTTGCCAGGGATCTCATCGGCAGAGCGCTGGACTATGCTTTCAGCATCATGAACCTCCACAAGGTCTATCTCCTGGTTGCCATCGAGAACCAAAGAGCGATTCGCCTTTATGAAAGCTGTGGCTTTACCGAAGAGGGTTATTTCGTCAAGGAGTTCTTCAGTGGTGGCCGCTACCAGGATGTGAGGAGGATGTATATCCTCCAGGACAGTTATTTTGAGAGGCTTCGGCAACGCTGCCTGATGCAGCCACAGGGTGAGTGTCTGCGGCATTCACCCGAGCCAACGGCTTGAGCCGTTTCAGGTTTCTGCTCTCCGGCGGCCATGCCAAGGGAGGGTTGCATCGCCATCCCATGGGCCTTTCCCCATGGCTGAACTCCTGCCCCTCTCGCCTGCCTCACACTCACATCCTGCAAAAGCTCCCCGCCAGCGGCGATCATGCCTCCTCACCCCCCGTATTTCCCTTATCCCTCCGAGGTGGCTAACACGATCTACAACCTGTTGTTCTGCGACGACGCCTCAGCCTTCCTGGCACGTTCAGGTGAGGAGCCAGCACCGTGGCAAGCCACTCTGGCGTCGGCTCTGCCGGATCTCCAGGCGCTTCGGACCCTGGCGGCTGATGAGAGCCAGGACGGGCGGATCCGGTACCTGGCCTATCAGAAATTGCGCTATCTCGGTGAGTCAGTGTCTTCCAGACAACTGTTCGGCGTGATCATCGAAGTCCCTCTTGCTGGAGGCCTGGATACGCTGGCGGCTTATTCCGATGGAGGCGTTCGCTACGTCAATCAGAGCGGCAGGATATCTGTGCTCGACGACGCTCCAGCGATGGCGCGCCTGGTTCAGGGCCTCTTCGCGATGTCCCAACCTGTCGTCAACGCCATCGGTCCCTGGAAGGAGGCAAGGCGGGCGCCACCGGAACGCGACAACATCCGCCTGACCTTCCTTGTCTCCGATGGTCTGTACTTTGGCGAAGGTCCGATGAACGTCATGCAGCGAGAACCGATGGCCGCACCCATCATTCAACGGGCGACAGAACTCCTGCAGGCCGTTGTCGCCATCGGGGCGAGGTGACGCCTGACTCTGGGCCGGCCCCTCACTCCACCCGGCTCATTCCACCCGGAAAGTCACACCCATCACAGCGGTGATGTCCTTCTCGATCGTGGTGGTGTCGTAGGAGCCGTAGCTGCTCATCTCTGTGGAGTTGGGCACGGTGATCTGGAAGGAGCCGGTGTCGGCCTGGGTGATCACGCCGATGCGGGAGCCGGCCTGGCGCGCGATCTCGCGGGCGCGTTGCCGGGCATCGCGGGTGGCTTTGGCGAGCATGTCCACCCGCTTTTCGGAGAGCCTGGTGTATGTGTAGGCCGGATCGTTGATGGTGAGAGGCACCCCCTGGCCCACGAGCTCACCGATCTGCTGGGCCACCGTGGCCACCTTCTCCACCTCAGGGCTGCTGATGCGGATCTGCTGGCGGGTGGTGAAGGTGGTGGATTGCAGCACACCGGTGCGTGAGTCGCGCACGTCTGCCTTTTCAGACTTGATCGGGTTGCGGCTGATGGCATCGGCGGCGATGCCCTGCTGCCGCAGGAAGGCGATGGTGCGCTGTACCTCCGGCTGCAGCTCCTGATAGGAGGCCTGCAGGGTCGGTGCGCTCCGGGCCACTTCCACGGTCCAGTCCACGAAGTCGCTGGTGATGCGCTCGGTGCTGGAACCGGTCACGGTGATGGTGTCGTTGCCGCGGCGGATCCCCTTCACAAGCACACTGCTGGCCACCACCAGACCCGTGGCCAGCAACGCCATGGCGAAAACCAGCGGTGGCGTGCGGCGCAGGGTGTTCACGAGCGGGGAGAGTGGACCCATGGCCCCGGGGGTGGCTGAGCTGCCTTTGCAGTCTGGATGGCTGGCAGGAGCGGCGCCATGGGTCTCCATACACCGTCAACGAGAAGTCAGTCAGGCTCACTGATGTGTTCACCAGCCAGTTCGTTGACGAGCAAGCCACTCGCGGGTCCAGGAACTGGCTCAGTTGAGGGTGCTCACGGAGTTGACGTGAAGTGTTCTATCCATTCACTCCGGCCGAGCCTCTTCTCGTCGCGGCTGAGTTCAGGCGTCAGATAATGGGAGCACGGGATGTCTTTTAATCAAATATCCTTGCCCTGCTCAGCCATGTCAAAAGTCATCCAGGCTGGTCTCGCGTATGCCGTCATCGTTCTGGGTGCCGGGTTCCTGCTCGGCCTGCTCAGGGTCCCCCTCGTTGTCCCGCGCATCGGTGAACGATGGGCGGAACTTGCGGAGATGCCGATCATGGCTGTGGTCATCTACTTGGCAGCCGGGCATATTCTTCGCCGCTTTCCTGCAATCTGCTCACCGATCCGCTCGCTGATCACTGGCGGCCTGGCCCTGGTCCTTGTCATTGCAGCGGAGTTAACCCTCGCCATGATCCTTCAGGAACGGTCCATCGCGCAGTCCATCAGCAGCCGAGATCAAGTCTCAGGCTCGGTCTACATGGTCATGCTGTTCGTCTTCGCCGCCATGCCAAGGCTTCGCCTTTCCAGGCATCAGGCCTTCGCCAGCCAGGAGCATGTGGCCTGATCCTTTCTGCCGATGAACCATCGTGAACCTCCCCGGTCCCAGTTGGCCATGGCCGTGGGTATCGCCGCTGTTGTCGCACCAGCGCTGCACTTGACCACGGACGTCTTGGAGTGGTTCCACGGCGGCTTCTCGACAGCCCAGCTCTGGCTCAACTACGTCGCCTTCCTGCCGATGCCCTGGTTGCTTCTCGGTCTCTACGCCGTGTATGAACCGCGGCAAAACCTGCTTGGCCTCATCGGTGCAGGTCTCTATGGAGTTGCTTTCACTTACTTTGCCCACACAACTCTGTATGCCATCGCTGAGGGAATTCCCACCTACGAGGCCTTGTGGTCTCGTTTGGGCACCCTGTACACGGTCCACGGTGCCGTCATGGTGATCGGAGGCTTCCTGTTCGGCTGGTCGGCACTGCTTGCGGGCTGGCGGCCCCGGTGGCCCCTGCTGCTCTTTGCATCGGGTCTCTCCCTGAATCTGCTTCTGGCGCTCATTCCCTCCCCAGACATCCTTCAGACGATCGGTAGTGCGCTCCGAAACAGTGGGCTTATGGCCATGGGTTATGCAGTCTTGTTCCAGCGGCGGCCAGGCACTGCCTGACCCTTCCATCCAGACGCCGTGACCCGGCAAGTCCGGTGCCGTCTTGCCGACAGCACGGTCCTCGGACACCAGGCTGAGATCGTCTCAGGGCTCCCACCTGAGCCCCGGTAGCCTGAAACTTCGCCCGGGCTTCGCCCATGGCTGCATTCAGGCCCCTCCCTGCCCTGGCCCTGGTGGGCGGTTTTGTCCTGGTGCTGATCACAACGCTGCACGTCTGGAACTCACCCGCCCGGCGGCTTGAGCGGCTGCAGCAGGAGGTGGCCCAAAAGGGCGGCCGCGTGTTCAAGACCACCCTCAACGGCCAGGATCTGGCATTTCTGCTCAAGGATTGCAAGCTTTACAAGCTTGAGGTCACCCGCCGCAGTCTCCTCCGCGAGCTGGTGCTCAAGCCCGACTTCTATCCCTTTGCGTTCTGCTTCAAGCAGACCATCGATCGCAAGGGAGACAGCCTGGAGGTCTACCTGCTGATGCAGGCCCTGGGAGCCGGCGGCGGCAATCAGGGAGGTGGAACCTACCGCAGCACCGATGGCCGCACGTGGCAGTGACATGACATCCCTCCTGCTCGACATTGTCGTGATCTTCACGATGTCGGCCGTGGCGGTGGTGCTCTGTCACCGCTTCAGCATTCCCAGTTCGATCGGCCTACTGGTAGCTGGTGTTCTGGCGGGGCCGGATCTGTTCCGGCTGGTGCAGAACGTGCACGAGATCGAACTGCTGGCCGAGATCGGAGTTGTGCTGCTGCTGTTCGTGATCGGGCTTGAGATCTCTCTGGCGGATGTGGCGCGTCTACGACGACACTTTCTGATCGGCGGATCCTTGCAGTTCTTTGGAACGGCAGCCCTGGTGGGGGCGATCTGCACGGGGCTGGGGCTCTCCCCCGGCCAGGGGCTGTATGTGGGCTTCGTGGTGGCGCTCTCCAGCACGGCCATCGTCTTGCGCATGCTTCAGGAGCGTGCCGAGCTGGAAACACCGCATGGGCGCACCACTTTGGCAATCCTGATCTATCAGGATGTGGGTGTGGTTCCGGTGATGCTGATGGCTCCCCTGCTCGCGGGCGTGGGGGCGGCGACGGGAGCAGGGGCGATTTTGGCCCTGCTGGGGAGGATTGCCCTGGTGGCCCTGGTGGCCTGGTTGGCCTGGCGCTGGATCGTGCCCTGGCTGTTGGAGCGCATCACCCGCACCCGCAGTTCGGAAGCCTTTCTGCTCGGAGTGTTCAGCCTTTGCGTGGGGATCGCGATGATGACCCAGTCGCTGGGATTGTCACTGGCGCTGGGTGCTTTTCTGGCGGGTTTCATTCTCTCGGAGTCGGAGTATTCCCATCAGGCAGTGGCGGTGATGCTGCCCTTCCGCGATGTGTTGATGAGTCTGTTCTTCGTGTCGATCGGCATGCTGCTCGACATCCAGTTCTTCCTCGCCAACCCGCTCGATCTGCTGCTCCTCACCCTGGGGGTGGTGCTGGTCAAACCCCTGGTGGCCGCCGGCTCGGCCCTGGTGGTGGGCCTGCCCCTGGGCGGCTCCGTGCTCACCGGCCTGGCGCTCGCCCAGGTGGGTGAATTCTCCCTGGTGGCCACCAAGGCCGGCGTGAGCACCGGCCTGCTCGGGCCAGACATCTTCCAGATCGTGCTCGATGTGGCCGTGCTCAGCATGATGCTCACCCCGGCGCTTGTGGCCGCTGGTCCCAGGCTGGCAGCCTGGGTGGCCACCACCCCACTGCGGCGGCTTGAGCGCCGCCGCCTGGTGCCGGTCAGTTCAGGCAGCACCGATGGCCTCAGCGGCCACATCCTGATCGTGGGCTTCGGCGTCACCGGCGCCAACCTGGCCCGCACGGCCCGCCGCTGCGACATCCCCTATGCCGTGCTGGATGTGAACGCCGCGATCGTGCGCGATGCCCTCAGCGCTGGCGAGCCGATTCACTACGGCGATGCCAGCCAGGAGCCGATCCTGCGTCTGGTGCATGCCGATCAGGCCCGCGCCATCGTGGTGGTGATCGATGATCCCGCCGGTGCCCGGCGCATCGTGGAACTGGCGCGCCGCTTTGCTCCCGACGCCTTCATCCTCGTTCGCAGCCGCTACCTGCGCGAGGTGGAAACCCTGCTGGCCCTTGGGGCCGATGAGGTGATCGCCGATGAACTCGAGGTGTCGATCGAGGTCTTCTCCCGCGTGCTGGCGCGGATGCTCGTGCCCCGCGACGACATCAAGCGTCTGATCGGTGAGGTGCGCGGCGACTGGCGCCAGATGGCTCGCAGCCTCTCGCCGGAGTCAACGGCGGTGAGCGACCTGCGCGTGGCAGTTCCCCACCTCACCACCCACTCCCTGCGCCTGGGCGAGCAGTCACCGCTGGTGGGCCACACCATCGCCAGTTGCGGCCTTCGCGCAGAGCACAATGTCACGATCCTGGCGATCACCCGCACCGGCGAACCCATCACGCATCCCCACGGCCACACTCGCCTGATGGCGGGCGACATCCTCTTCGTGATCGGTCCCGAGGCGTGGGATCCAGCAGGTGTGCGCTGAAGTCGCGACATACGGGATCAACGCATGGAATGGAGCCCGATCGGATTGCCCTCCGTGTCGAGCACCACCGAGATGAAGCCGAATTCGCCGATCGCCATTTTCGGGCGGCAGACCTGACCGCCGGCGGGCACCACGCGGCTTTCTTCCACGGCGCAGTCGTCGCAGCTGAAGTACACCATGGTTCCGCCCTTGCCGGGCTCGCAGCCGGCCATGCGCATCAGCGCGCCTCCGGCGCCCATCTGCTTGTCGTCCATCGGAAAGCACCAGTAGTCCATCTCAGGGTTCGACATGTCCTGGAACTCCACCTGGAAAACCGCGGCGTAAAAAGCCTTGGCACGTTCGATGTCGTGCACGTTCAGCTCGAACCAGGTGACGGGATTGATCGGCATCTCTCGTCTGGCCAAGTGCAGGACCAGCCTAAGCGGCGTTGTGAGACCCTTTGGTCCCAGGTGCTGTCCGCCCTCCCGCTGGGCCGGGTTCACCAGGGCGCTGGCGGACCGTTTGTCAGCATGATTCGGCTTCTGGTGGCACGTGGCATCCGATGAACATCGACGGCAAGGCCTGGCGCACGATCTGGCTGGAGCAGGGTGGCCGCTCGGTGGGGGTGATCGATCAGACCCAGCTGCCCCACAGCTTCAGCATCCGCTCGCTCGCCACGCTCGATCAGACCGCCGAGGCGATCGCCACCATGGTGGTGCGCGGCGCCCCCTTGATCGGTGTCACCGGCGCCTATGGGCTGATGCTGGCCCTGCAGGCGGATCCAGGCGATGCCTCGCTCGCTGCCGCCTTTGAGCAGCTCAACGCCACCCGCCCCACCGCCATCAACCTGCGCTGGGCGCTGGAGCGGGTGCGCGATCGGGTGGCGCCGCTGCCGCCTGCCGAGCGGGCCGCCGCGGCGGCGGCGGAGGCTGCCGCCATCGCCGATGAGGATGTGGCCATGTGCGAGGCGATCGGGGATCACGGTCTGGCCCTGTTGCGGCAGCTGGCGGACGAGCGGCCTCCCGAGCGGCGACAGGAGCCCCTGAATGTGCTCACTCACTGCAACGCCGGCTGGTTGGCCACCGTCGACTGGGGCACCGCCCTGGCCCCGATCTACAAGGCGCACCGCGCCGGGCTGGCCATCCATGTCTGGGTGGATGAAACGCGCCCCCGCAACCAGGGTGCCAACCTCACGGCTTTCGAACTCGGCCGCGAGGGGGTGCCCCACACCGTGATCGTCGACAACGCCGGCGGCCACCTGATGCAGCACGACCTGGTGGATGCGGTGATCGTGGGCACCGATCGCACCACCCGGACGGGTGATGTGTGCAACAAGATCGGCACCTACCTCAAGGCCCTCGCTGCCTTCGATAACGGCGTGCCCTTCTACGTGGCCCTGCCCGCCTCCACCATCGACTGGACCCTCGCCGATGGCGTGGCCGAGATCCCGATCGAGGCCCGCTCCTCCGAGGAGGTGACCCACATCCAGGGGCTGTCCTCGGTTGGATCCGCCGCTGGTGAGCTCGTCACGGTCCAGCTCTCGCCTCAGGGCAGCGAGGGCTTCAACCCCGCCTTCGATGTGACGCCGGCACGGCTGGTGACGGCATTGATCACAGAGCGGGGCGTGGCCCCGGCGAGTGAGGAAGGGCTTCGAGGGCTGTATGGCGAGTTTGTACCCCCACCCACCACATCCGTGCTGCGCCGTCACAGCAGGCGTCGGCGAATACATGGGAGTGGCGCGTGATCGTGTCGGGTACGAACGCCCGGATCGCGGCCGGCGGCATCCGCTTGGCGGCATCGATCCGAAAGCCCCGCACCCCCAGGTTGTGAGCGCTTGCAGGTAGGCCCGCCGCTGCGTGTTCACCCAGCTGGGCCCCGAGGCGGTATTGAGCAGGCCGCCAGCGAAGCCAGGGCGCAACGCTATGCCCTCAGAGCCACTTCCGACGTTTGAAATACATCACCAGTACTGCCCCGATCAACAGCATCACGGCCAGGATGGCGTGGTATCCGAGCGGCCACTTCAGTTCCGGCATGTTCTCGAAGTTCATGCCGTACACACCGGCGATGAACGTGAGCGGGATGAAGATCGATGACATGATCGTGAGGGTCTTCATCACCTCGTTCATCCGGTTGCTGATGCTGGAGAGGTAGGTGTCGTGCATGCTGCCGAGAATATCGCGGTAGGTTTCCACCATGTCGATCACCTGGATGCTGTGATCGTAGAGATCACGCCAGAACACCTTCGTGACGGGCCGAAGAATCGTTGATTCGCTCTTCTCAATCGCTCCAAGCACTTCGCGGCACGGCCAGGCGGCCTTGCGCAGGCCCAGGATGCCGCGTTTTAGATGGTGAATCTCATTCATGTCACCTTTCTGCGGATTATCCAGGATCCGGTCGTCGATCTCCTCGATGCGATCGCCAACGCGCTCAATCGCCAGGAAATAGTGATCCACGATCGCATCCATGAGGCTGAAGGCGAGATAGTCGGCCTTCATCAGGCGCACCCGCCCCTTGACAGCGCGCAGACGCTCCCGCACGGAATCGAACACGTCCCCCTCGTCTTCCAGAAAGGTGAGCAGATAGTTGCTGCCTAGGACCATGCTCACGTTCTCTGTAGCGATCGTCTGGCTTGCCTCACTGAACTCCATCATCTTGAGCACGATGAAGAGATAGTGAGGGAAATCTTCGAGCTTGGGGCGTTGTGCCGTGTTCACGAGATCTTCCAGCGTCATCGGATGGAGGCCGAAGTGCTCTCCGATTGCCTGGATCACGCCGATGTCGTGAACTCCGTTCACGTTGATCCAGACCACGCTGCTCTCATCGATGTTGAGGTCGAAGCAGTCATGTAGCCCGACATCCGGAAGTTCTTTAAGCGTCTCTGCGTTGAAGTCGAAGATCTCGATCCGCGGTCTGGCGAGCTTCTGCTCGCCGATGAACACCATCGTGCCCGGGGCCATCCCGGCCTTGTGGGAGCCTCGCCTGATCGTCTGCGCGATGCTCTCGCCTCGCACTTTGCGCTTCTGGTCTCCAACTGGGCTCGAACGTTTTCGCGAGGAACCTGGCATGGCGTGTTCTCCGGGTTCAGCTTTCATTCGAGACCACCAGCTTGCCGATGGTGGATCCGGTTTCGAGCTGGGCGTGGGCCCGCCTCAGGTTGGCGGCATCGATCGGCCCGAGCACAGAGGTGAGTGTGCTGCGCAGCTTGCCGCTGTCCGCCAGGGTGGCGATGGCCGCCAATATCTTGCCCTGCTCCGCCAGATCGGGAGTGGCGTAGAGCGAGCGGGTGAACATGAATTCCCAGGCGAAGCGCACGCTCTTGTTCTTCAGTTGGTCGAGATTCACGGGCTGGTTGCAGCTCACCAGTGCCGTGATCGCCCCCTGCGGCCGGATCACCTCTGCCATGGCGTCCCAGTAGGCAGCGGTGTCGTGGAGGTTGGCGATCGCATCCACCTGCGGCAGGCCTAGCTCTGCCAGTTGCGGCGGCAGCGCGGCGTTGTGGTCGATCACGAAGTCGGCCCCAAGTTCGCGCACCCAGGCCTGACTTTCGGGTCGCGAGGCGGTGGCGATCACGGTGAGGCCGGCCTGCCTGGCCAGCTGGATGGCGATCGAGCCCACCCCACCGGCCGCGCCGATCAGCAGCAGTGAGCGGCCAGCGTCGCCGCCGTCGGGATCCAGCCCCAGCCGCTCGAACAGCGCCTCCCAGGCCGCCAGGCCCGTGAGCGGCAGGGCTGCCGCCTCGGTGAAGGAGAAGGAGCGCGGCTTGCGGCCCGTGATCCGCTCGTCGACCAGCGTGAATTCGGAATTGGTGCCGGGCCTGTTCAGGGCTCCGGCGAAGATCACCGCATCACCGGCCCGGAAGCGGCGCACCGCCGGACCCACGGCCTCCACAACGCCGGCTGCATCCCAGCCGAGCACGCGCGGTTCAGGGTTGCCGCCGGCGGGCAGTGACACCCGCACCTTGGTGTCGATCGGGTTCACGCTCACCGCCGCCACCCGCACGAGCAGGTCGTGCTCGCCGGGCACCGGCAGCGGCAGTTCCAGATCGATCAGGCAGGCGGGATCGCCGCTAGGCAGGGATCGGGTGGCGGCGACGGCTCTCATCGGCTCAGCTCGAAGGCCTCCGGGCCTGACGGCGCGAAGTTGACGCTACGCCCCCCGGCCCGGCCTGCGGCGGCAGCCTCCGTAACCTCTTGGTCGCCCTCCACCGCTTGCCATGTCCGTGCTCGATCGCTGGTCGGACGCCGAGGCCGCCGCGGCGGTGACGCGCTACGCCGCCGAGGGCGTGGGGGAGGACTTGGCTCTGCGCACCTATTCGGCCCGCCTGCTCGGCGCCGACCCTGCCCTGGTGCTGCATGGCGGCGGCAATACGTCCGTCAAGACCACCGTCACGGGGCTCCTGGGCGAGACGATCCCGGTGCTGTGCGTGAAGGGTTCCGGCTGGGATCTGGCCACGATCGAGCCCCCCGGCCACCCGGCGGTGCGCCTCGAGCCGCTGCAGGCCCTGCGGGCCCTGCCGGCCCTCAGCGACGAGGAGATGGTGGCGGCCCAGCGCTGCAACCTGATCGACCCGGCGTCCCCCAACCCTTCGGTGGAGGCGCTCCTGCATGCCTTCCTGCCCCACAGGTTCGTTGACCACACCCATTCGATCGCCCTGCTGGCGCTGGCCGATCAGCCGGACGCCGCCGAGCTGTGTCAGGCGGTGTATGGCGAGCGGGTGGCGCTGGTGCCGTATGTGATGCCTGGCTTCGATCTGGCCCTGGCCGCGGCCAGCGCCTACGAGCAGGCCGCAGACCGGGCCCGCTCCGCTGGTGTGGAGCTGGAGGGGATGGTGCTGCTCAAGCACGGCCTCTTCTCCTTCGGCGCCACTGCGAAGCAGAGCTACCAGCGGATGATTGCGCTGGTGAGGCAGGCCGAGCGGCGCATCGAGCAGGCGCGGTGCGCCGGGGGCTTCAGCCTGCCGCCGTCCGTGCTGGAGCCCGCGGGTGGCGCGGCGGCGGTGCTGCCGCTGCTGCGCGGGGGGCTCAGCCGGGCCGCCGAGGCGGAGGGGGCACCAGGCCGCTGGCTGCTGGCGCTGCGTGACACGCCGCTCACCCGTGCCGTGAGCGACGATCCCCGTCTCAGTGACTGGGCCGGCCGTGGTGTCGCGACCCCCGACCACGTGATCCGCACCAAGGCCCGGCCGCTGGTACTGCCTGCCGGGCTCGGGGCTGGCGCAGGGGCCGCGATCGAGGCGGCGCTCGCGGCCTATGGAGCCGACTACAGCAGCTATTTCGCGCGCCAGAACGCCCGCGCCGGAGGCCAGAAGAAACCGCTTGATCCGCTGCCGAGACTGGTGGCGATCCCCGGCCTGGGGCTCGTCGGCATCGGCAGATCAGCCGCTGAGGCGGCCGTGGTGGCCGACGTGGCCGAAGCCTGGGCGCAGACCCTGCTGGCTGCCGAGGCCGTCGGCCGTTTCGAGCCGGTGAACGAGGCCGACACCTTCGACATGGAGTACTGGAGCCTGGAGCAGGCCAAGCTCGGCAAGGCAGCTGAGAAGCCCCTGGCCCGCCAGGTGGTGCTGGTGACAGGCGGGGCCGGCGCCATCGGCGAGGCCACCGCCCGCGCCTTCGCCCAGCGCGGCGCCGATGTGGCGGTGCTGGATCGCCAGGGGGAGCAGGCGGAGGCGGTGGCCGCCGCCTGCGGGCGCCGCTCCCTTGGTCTGGCCTGTGATCTCACCGATCCCCAGTCGGTGCGTCAGGCGCTGGCGGCGGTGGCGGCCCACTTCGGTGGCCTCGACATCGTGGTCAGCAATGCCGGTGCGGCCTGGAGTGGTGCCATCGCCGAGCTCAGCGACGCCGACCTGCGCGCCAGCTTCGAGCTCAACCTCTTCGCCCATCAGAGCGTCGCCCAGGCGGCGATGGCCATCTTCCGAGCCCAGGGCATGGGTGGTCAGCTGCTCTTCAACGTCAGCAAGCAGGCGCTCAACCCCGGCCCCGGCTTCGGCGCCTACGGCATCGCCAAGGCGGCCCTGCTGGCCCTGATGCGCCAGTACGCCCTCGAAGGTGGCAGCGAAGGGGTGCGCGCCAATGCCATCAATGCCGATCGCATCCGCTCCGGCCTGCTTGATGAATCCATGATCCAGGAGCGGTCGGCCGCCAGGGGCGTCAGCGAGGAGGCCTACATGGCCGGCAACCTGCTGGGCGAAGAGGTGCGGGCCAGTGATGTGGCCGAGGCCTTCGTGGCCCTGGCCCTGCTGGAGCGCACCACCGGCGCGGTGCTCACCGTTGATGGGGGCAACGTGGCGGCGATGGTGCGCTGAGGGCCTCAGCTGGCGCTTCGGGAGCCGGCCATCAGGCCCAGGCCCAGGCTGACCCAGATCAGCACCAGGACCAGGCAGAACCCGGTCCAGGCCGGCAGGCCCCAGTTACTCACCGCCAGCGGAGCCACCACGGTGATCACTCCCCCGGCCACGAACGGTTGCAGCATCAGTTGCTTGATCGAAAACGGCTGCAAGGCCTCGCTCTGATCCAGTGGATCAGCCATGCGCAGCAGCAGCAAGCCGCTGGCCGCCACGCCGGTGGCCTGGCCGAACTCGAGGATCCCCCGCTCGAACCAGGCCGAGGGCAGGATCCGCGGACCCAGCAGCAGCACGACCCCCAGATTCCAGGCCAGCCCTGCTAAGGCCAGGGCCGTCAGCGACTTCCAGTCGTGGGCCAGCAGGGACAGATCCAGGCAGGCCGTGGCCGCCGCGATCAGCAGATCAGCCGACACCGTTGCCAGGCGGTTCTGCACCCGGGTCGAGACCCAGTGGTCCTTGCCGAAACGCTCCAGCAGCCAGCGCACCAGCAGCGATCCCACCAGGGCCAGTGGAAACACAGGGAACACATCGACCACCAGCGCCAGTCCACCGCCCACGTGGTCGGCCACCAGGCGCAAGCCGGCCAGAGCCACCACGCCGATCGCCACGGCGATCCCCGTCAGGGCCAGGTTCAGGGCCAGGGCCGGAAATCTCAGCTCTGGCGGTGGTGGCAGCGGCAACATGGCCTGGACTGGAGCGGCTTCCCCCGGATCGGAGCTTGCACCGGGCTCTGCTTCGGGGAGGGGCGCCACTCCTGAGGCGATCGTGGAGCCCCCCATCAGCCAGCCACGGCTGCGAGCCAGCAGCACCACCAGCCCCCCCACCACCGTGGAGATGAGCAATCCCACCGTGGCCATGGCCAGACCCAGGGCCTCACCGCCTTCGAAGCCCAGGCTGGCGTAACTGGCGCCCATCGCGGCAGCCGAGCCGTGCCCACCCTCGTAGGCCACTTCGATCAGGCAGGCCATGAGGGGATGGACCCCCAGCCAGGGCTGCAGCACCAGCAGCACCACCAGCCCTCCCACCATGTACTGGCCGAAGGCCAGCGTGAGGGCCAGCAGCACCTGGGCCGACAGCGGCCGCCAGAGCCCCGCCAGCTTGGGCAGGGGCTTGGCCAGCAGCAGCGTGCCGAACACCAGGGTGAGCAGCACCATCGGCAGCTGCTCCCAGATTTCGATCACGGGTTGGCTGAGCAGGGGTACCAGTCCCGCCGGTGCCACCAGCAGGCCCAGCACGCCGGCCAGGAGAGCTTCCGGGATGCCCCAGTGGCGCAGCCCCAGCACGTGGCCCAGGCTGCGGCCCACCACCAGCACCAGGCCCAGGGCCACCAGCGCCACGGCTGGGGTCTCGACAGCCTCAACCAGAATCCTGATGCTGACGGGTAAGTAGGGCATCAGAGGGCGAGGTGTTTCCGGAAGAAGGCTTCCGTGGACTCCAACACCTCAATCTGCACGGCGCCGCTGCGGAATCCATGCCCTTCAGCGGCAAATCGATGCAGCTCCACCGGAATCCTGTTGGCGGCGAGCGCCGCGACGATCCGCTCGGTCTGCTCCGGGGGCACCACCTGGTCCTGGAGTCCCTGAAAGAAGATCACCGGGCAGCGGATCCGATTGGCATGGCGCAGGGGCGAGCGAGCCTCATAGGTGGACCGCTCCGCCGGCCACGGTCCCACCAGACCATCCAGGTAGCGGGCCTCGAAGCGGTGGCTGCTGCTGGCCAGGCCGGCGAGGTCGGCCACGGCGTAGCGGCAGGCACCCACACGGAACCCATCGCTGAAGCAGAGGGCGGCCAGCACTGTGAATCCGCCGGCGCTCCCTCCCTCGATTGCGACCCGCTCTGAGCTGGCACGGCCCGCCGCCACCAGGGCGTGTGCCGCCGCGGCGCAGTCGGCCACATCCACCACGCCCCAGAGCCCATCGAGCCGTTCGCGATAGGCCCGCCCGAAACCCGTGGAGCCGCCGTAGTTCACATCCACCACGCCCCAGCCCCGGCTGGTCCAGTACTGGATCGCCGGGTTGAGGCCGGTGTGGGCCATGCCCGTGGGTCCGCTGTGACCCTTCACCAGCAGTGGCGCGTCGGCGTGGTCCCCCCCCTTGGGCGGGTGATACCAGGCATGGGTGGGGCGGCCGCCGTAGCCCTCGAACCAGAGCGCCTCCGCCGGGCTGCCGCTCACCGCTGCCTGGCCCGGCGCCGCCGGCTGGTGCCGCCAGCGGTTGCTGTTCAGATCAAGGCTGAGTAGGCCAGCCTCGGTGCTGCCGTTGGCGGCCACCGCCACCAGCTGGCCGTTCTCGGCCCAGAGCGCCTCGAGATCATCGAAGGGACAGGGGATCGGCTCCCAGCGCGCCAGGGGCCCATCCTTCGAGCCACCTGGGCCTGGGTCGTTGAGCAGCACGCGGCCCAGCTGCCAGCGGCCCTGCACGCAGGCAGCAGCCACCAGCTGCTGGCCATCACAGACGGTGGTGCGCATCCCGTACACCCACTGCGGCATGGCGAACTCCGCCTCCATCGGCAACAGCCGCTGCCATGGACCCGAGCCGGCGGCCTCCAGCCGCTCAAGGTTCCACCAGCCATGCCGGTCGTTGGCCACCACCAGATCCCCGTTCGGCAGCCACAGGGGCTGGAAGACCGAACAGGCCTCCGGCTGCCCAGGTGCGCCTGAGCCTGCGATCAGGCGAGCAGGGCCCAGTCCTCCCCCGGGCTCCACGTCCGCCAGCCACAACTGGCTGCGGTCCCAGGGCATGTGCGGCTGCTGCCACTCCACCCAGGCCAGCTGGGCGCCATCGGGGCTGAGCGCGGCATAGCCGCAGAAGTCGAGGGCCTGGCGCAGCAGCTGCGGTTCACCCCCCTCCAGCGGCACGGCCACCAGCTGATCGAGCCCACCGGCCTCCATCACTCCGATCCAGCGCCGCCGCCGTCCATCGATCAGCCCATCGGCGAAGGCCCGCTCCCCCGGCTCGGTGAGCCGCCTGGGCTCCCCTCCCGGCTGGTCGGTCTCCAGCCGCCAGAGGCAGCGATCGCGATCGTTCACCACCACCACCACCAGCTCGCCCGTGCCAGCTCCATCGGGCCCTCGGTCCACGGCCACCACCCCGCCGCCGTACTCATGGACGCGGCTGCGCAGGTTCCACTCGCCGGGGGTGAGCTCGATGGCCTCCGCTCCCGGCGAGGGCCTCAGCATCAAGGTGGTTCGTCCCTGCTCGGCAGGGCGTTGCTCCAGCCAGAACAGCCGGTCTCGGTGCAGCTGGGGCTCCTTGATCCGGGGTGTGCGACCCACCACAGCCCTTGCCGGCAGGGGCCGACCCGGGTTGGCGTCTGAACCCTGGCTTGAACCGTGCCCCACCAGCGGCTCCTACAATCACCACATCGTTTCAGGTGACGCTTTTTGGCCAGCAGCTTCGCCAAGATGGCCCGTCAGGCGGAGCAGACCAGCCGCACGGTCCAGGTTCCCAAGCAGGTGCTGGATGCACCACCGCTGACGATCCACAAGCTCGGTGATCAGGTGTTGCGCCAGCCCGCAAAGCGCATCAGCAAGGTGGATGAATCGGTGCGCGAACTGGCCCGCGACATGCTGCGCAGCATGTACAGCGCCCACGGCATCGGCCTGGCCGCTCCTCAGGTGGGCGTTCACAAACAACTTCTGGTGATCGACCTCGATCCGGAGAATGCGGCCACGCCGCCGATGGTGCTGGTGAACCCGGAAATCAACGCCACCAGCGCTGCGCTCAATACCTACGAGGAGGGCTGTCTGAGCATCCCCGGCGTGTACCTCTCCGTGGTGCGCCCGAGCGAGGCGGAGGTGAGTTACCGCGATGAGCAGGGCCGTCCTCGTCGCATCAAGGCAGATGGCCTGCTTGCCCGCTGCATCCTGCACGAGATGGACCACCTCAAAGGTGTGCTTTTCGTCGATCTGGTCAGCGATGAGCTCAGCCTCAACGAGGAGCTCAAGGATCACGGGTTCCGCCGTGATGATGTCCACTCCCAGCGCTGATCCCCCATGCCGATGCAACCCCTCGCCGGGGTCTTTCTCGGACTGGCCTGCCTGCTTGGCATCGCCGCCACCGGTTCCGTCTTCGAGCTCTCCTACGGCGACCCCGACCTGGGCGTCCTCACCACCAGGCTGATCCTGGCGGCCTGTCTGCCGGGCACGGTGATCAGCCTGCTGGTCGCAATTCGTCTCAACAAGGCCAGCTGACCCCCCCTGGCGTCGCTGGATCTCACTTCTACGATCGGGCTCACCTTGCCTCGTCCACCGATGCGCGTCGCGCCATTGCCGCTCTTCCTGCGATCGCTCAGCTCGCTGGTGCCGTCCCTGTCGGTGTTGCTGGGCCTCGCGGCTGTTGGACCCGTTGCGGCCCAGGGGGCTCTCTTCAGTGCCCGTGATCTGGATCAGTCGAAGTTCGTGCTGGTGGCGGCACCTATCGGTGATGGTGTGCGCGCCCAGCTGAACATCTACGAGCAGGTGAGCGATCGCCGCCCCTGTTTTTCCACCAGCGGCTCGTCCCCGGCCCGGGTGGAGCCCCTGCTGGGCAGCTTTGATTTCACCGGAATCTGCTCCCGCTACATGGATGCCAACGGCTACTCCCTGCGGGTGGGTGGCAGCGATCTGGCCACTGTGTACAGGCTGAGCGTTGTGCGGCAGGGCAGCGACAACATCCTGCTGGCGGCACCGGGCCGCAACCAGGCGGGTCCCGAGGTAGTGGTGGCCCGCACCCAGGGTCACAGCGATGGCTTTCTGCAGTTCGTTCCCGAACCGGGCTGGAAGCTCATGCGCCGCCACTACGGCAACCGCGCCCTCGGCCACGTCTACATCTACCGGGACACCTGGCCCGGCCAGGAGGCCTCCCTGCCCGAGGCTCAGGCCCCAATAGCCAATCCGCCTGTCGTTGGCGCTCCTGCAACCAATCCTCCTGCTTCCGCTGCGCCTGGGGCCCCTTCACCGATCGCCATCCCCAGCATCAAGGCCCAGCCGTGATTGGGGCCCGCTGAGCCGATTGCTACATTGACGTTCAACTAGCCCCACTGCGTGGTTCATGACCCAGGTCACCGTCGGCGAAAACGAAGGCATCGAATCGGCCCTGCGCCGCTTCAAGCGGCAGGTGTCCAAAGCCGGCATCTTCGCCGACCTCAAGCGCCTGCGTCACCATGAGACGCCTACAGAGAAGTACAAGCGCAAGGCCCAGCAGCGCCGTCGTCGCCGCTGATCACCTTCCTCTGAACCGTGTGCACTCACCTGCGCTCGGCTTCATGCCTGCCAGCCGTTTTCAACGATGAGTCGTTGCCGATCTGGTCGAACGATCGGTACGACAGCGCTTCACCCAGGTGCTGAGCGCTCACTGCCTGGGTGTCCTCCAGATCCGCCAGGGTGAGGGCCACTCGCAGCAGGCGTTCTCCAGCCCGGGCACTCAGACCCCGACGGGTGATCGCCTGTTGCCAGAGCTGCAGGGACCCTTCACTGAGCTGCACCACGCTCCTGAGGCACCTGCCCGTCAATTGGCCATTGGCCCTGCCGTCAGGATTGCGACGGACCATCCTTTGTCGTGCTTTCAGTACCCGCGCTGCCACCACAGCCGAGTTCTCGGGCCGCTTCCCCCTCCCGGCCGCCCGCTCTGCCTCCAAGCCGTAGCTGCGTGCCAGGGCGCCGGGCTCCAGCCTGCCCATCACCACCTGCAGATCGAGGCGATCGAGCAGAGGGCCTGAGAGCCGTGACCAGTAGCGCCGCTGCTGAGCCTCGCCGCAGACACAGGTCCGCTCAGGATCGCCGAACCAGCCGCAGGGACAGGGGTTTGTGGCTGCCACCAGGGTTGCGCGGCAGGGAAAGCGGCTCTGCTGCCTTGAGCGGCTGATCCACACCTCTCCCTCCTCCAGGGGTTGGCGCAGCTGCTCGAGCACCTCGCGGCGAAACTCCGCCAGTTCATCGAGGAAGAGCACGCCGTGGTGGGCCAGCGACAACTCCCCCGGTCTTGGCGTGGCGCCGCCGCCCACCAGGGCCGTGGCCGTGCAGCTGTGGTGGGGCGAGCGGAAGGGCCTTGAGCACATCAGGGCGCCACCCTCAGGCAGCAGTCCTGCCACCGAATAGAGCTGGGTGAGCTCCAGAGCCTCCTGGCGTGGCAGGGGCGGCAGCAGGCCCGCCAGGCGTCGAGCCAGCATCGTTTTGCCGCTGCCCGGTGGACCCACCAGCAGCAGGTGGTGGCCACCGGCCGCGGCGATCTCCAGGGCCCGCCGGCCGTGGGCCTGACCGATCACCTCGGCGAGGTCTGGTTGGCCTGAGCCCGGCTGGGCCAGGGCGGGCACCGGTACCGGTATGCCCCGTAGATCCGCCAGCCAGCCCATCAGCTGCGCCAGGTCATTCGCCGGCCACACCGCCAGCTCCGTCACCAGCGCCGCCTCGCCGCCATTGGCCTGGGGCACGACCAGGGCCCGAGCCCCGCCACGCCTGGCGGCCAGGGCCAGGGCCATCACCCCTCGCACGGGCCGCAGGCTGCCGTCGAGGCCCAGCTCTCCGGCGCTCCAGATCCCCTTCATTCGCTCGGGCGGAAGCTGGCCCGAAGCCAGCAGCAGCCCCAGGGCGATCGGCAGATCGAAAGCCGGCCCCTCCTTGCGCAGATCCGCCGGGGCCAGGCTCACGATCACCCGGGTGAGGGGCACGCGAAAGCCGCTGTTGCGCAGGGCGGCTCGCACCCGCTCGCGGGCGTCGCGCACAGTCGCTTCCGCCAGACCAACGATCTGGATCCCGGGCAGACCTGGGGCGATGTCCACCTCAACCGCTACCTCTCGGCCTTCCAGTCCCTGGAGGGCGGCGCTGCTGCAGCGTGCCAACATCAGCTTTGGGGCATCGGACACCCAGTGAGTGCCCTGCCTGTCTCATCCCCATCCGTTGCCGGGTTCCGGCGGAGGCGCCATGGCCGAGAGCGAGACGATCTTTGCGCGCATCCTGCGCGGTGAAATCCCCTGTGATCAGGTTCATGCCGATGAACTGTGCCTGGCCTTCCGCGACATCCAGCCCCAGGCACCGGTGCATGTGCTCGTGATTCCGCGCGAGCCCCTGGTAAACCTCGCCGACGCCGAGCCGCGCCATCAGGCCCTCCTTGGCCATCTTCTGCTGGTGGCGGCTCAGGTGGCGAAGCAGGAGGGTCTTGTCGGCTGGCGCACCGTGATCAACAACGGCGCTGAAGCCGGACAGACGGTCTTTCACCTGCATGTGCATGTGATCGGAGGCCGCCCCCTGCTCTGGCCCCCCGGCTGACCCCCGCCAGCGGCGACAATGAGCCGACTCGTAAACATTCATGCGACCCCTCAAGGCCCTTCGCGAGCAGTTGGCCAAGCTGCAGCGCCTGGCCCAGCCCTACTTCCTGCCTCTTGACGAAGACGGCGGTGGCAGCGGCCAGTTCCTGCTTCTGGTGGTGGCCCTGCTGGCGGTGGTGGTGGGTTTCACCCTGCTGCTGCTCACCGGTGTGGTCGCCGCGGCCGGCGCCTGGATCCCCGAGCTGCGCAACCGCTTCCTGCCCGGGGTGCCCGAGCAGGTGGCCGCGGTCTGGGGCGGGCCGATCGGCATCGTGGTGATGGTGCTGTTCGCGGCTGGGCTTGCCGCCTTCATCAGCCTGCGGGCCAAGCTGCGTCAGGGGCGCTGGCTGCCCTGGTTGCTGCTCGGTGTGATCGCCCTGCTGATCCTGGTGATCAACGGCATCAACGTGGGCATCAGCTACATCGCCCGGAATATCGAAAACGCCTTGGTGGCCTACAAGGCGGAGGAGTTCTGGAAGATCGTCGCGATCTACGCCTTCTGCCTGGTGCTGGCCCTGCCGATCCGCGCCATCCAGAGCTATCTGATTCCCAAGCTCGGTCTGCTGTGGCGGGAGTGGCTTAGCGGCCGCATGCTGGGCCGCTACCTCACCAACCGGGCTTACTACGTTCTCAACCCCAACGATGAAAGCGTTGAGGAGATCGATAACCCGGACCAGCGGATCTCCCAGGACGCGGCCAGCTTCACCGCCACCAGCCTGAGCGTGACGGTGGAGATCATCTCCGCCTTGCTCACCTTCTTCAGCTTCATCATCGTTCTCTGGAGCATCAACCAGACTCTGGCTCTGTGGCTGCTGGGCTATTCGGTGGGCGGCACGGCCCTGATCGTGTTCGCCAGCCGCAAGCTGGTGAACCTGAACTATCAGCAGCTGAAACTGGAGGCGGATTTCCGCTACGGCCTGGTTCACATCCGTGACAATGCCGAGTCGATCGCCTTCTACCAGGGCGAGCGCCAGGAGCAGAAGGAGGGCGAACGCCGCCTTGACGGGGTGATCGTCAACTACAACCGACTGATCATCTGGGAGGCGCTGATCAGTGTCATCCAGCGCTCCTACGACTACTTCTCCCGCTTTCTTCCCTGGTTGGTGATTGCGCCGATCTACTTCGCCAAGCAGGTCGACTTCGGTGTCTTCGGCCAGGCCAGCATCGCCTTCTCACAGGTGCTGTTCTCGGTCAGCTACATCGTCAATAACATCGATCGGCTGGCTGCCTTCTCCGCCTCCATCAGCCGCCTCGAAGGCTTCCAGGGCAAGGTGGAGGCGATCACTGCCGAGATGGCTGAGTTCGTGGCCGCCGAGCAGGCCTCCGCTGGTGGTTCTATTGGCGCCGGGGCCGGTGCAGTGCGGCCCGAATCGATCCTTGTGAGCCACGTGGATCTGGTGCCGCCCCGCACCAACCGTCTGCTGGTGAGCGATCTCAGCTTGGAGGTGACCGCCAACCAACGGCTGCTGGTGGTCGGGCCTTCGGGCTGCGGCAAGACCTCCTTCCTGCGGTTGGTGAGTGGGCTCTGGCCTCCGGCCGCGGGCCATGTGCAGCGCCCTCCGGTGGGCGAGCTGATGTTCATTCCCCAGAAGCCCTACATGCTCCTGGGCAGCCTCAGGGAGCAGCTCTGCTACCCCCAGCCCGCCGATCGCTTCAGCGACGAACAGCTGCGCCACGTGCTTGAGGAGGTGCGCCTGCCCGAACTGGTGGGGCGCTACCCCGATCTGGACATCAAGCAGGACTGGCCCCGGTTGCTTTCTCTCGGCGAGCAGCAGCGCCTCGCCTTTGCCCGGCTGCTGCTCAACTCCCCCCGCTTCGTGGTCCTCGACGAAGCCACCAGTGCCCTTGACGTGGCCACCGAGAAGGCCCTCTACAATCTGCTTGTGGAGCGAGAGATGGCTTTCGTGAGTGTGGGGCACAGGCCCACCCTGGTTGCCTTCCACGACACCGTGCTCGAGCTCGACGGCCAGGGGGGCTGGCGGCTGCTGCCAACCGAGGGCTATGACTTTGGCCGCAACCATGAGACCTGAATGTCCTCCCCAGCTCCTGCCAGTGAACCTGAGGCAACCCTCACCACCAGTGCCACCACCTCTGACGTTCCGGCCTTCGGCTGGAGTGGCTATGCGGAGCGGGTGAACGGGCGCTTCGCGATGCTCGGCTTTGCTGCCGTGCTGCTGATTGAGGCCCTCAGCGGCGACACCTTCCTGCACTGGGCGGGCCTGGTGCCCTGATTTTCAGGGCAGCTCAATCAGGTCTACCTGCCAGAGGCCGCCGCGGCTGACCTGAACGGCTAGCACCCGGCCATCGGCGCTGAGCTGCACCTGCCTGGGCACCCCGGGCGGCTCTAGCGGCAGCGGCTGCAGGCTTTCCCGGCTGCGTCGATAGAGCGCCAGTTCGGTTCGGCCGTCGCGCTGGCGGATCAGGGCCATGCGCTCCCCTGCGGCATCGACACTTACGTTCAGGGGCTGGGCATCTGGGCGGTTCAGGCCCGGCAGGGGTATTGGCCGGTTCTGATCCAGGTTGACCAGCTCAATCCTCTCTCGCCCGTCGCGGCCTCTGATCAGGGCCAGCCAGCGACCGCTGAGGGAAGGGTCGCGGTTGCCGCCACTCTGCTCCAACTGTTGGTTGATGGCGGGCAGGGGCCGCATGGGCGTGGACGCACAGGCTCCGAGCAGGCTGACGGCCATGAGGGCCAGGCCCAGCTGCGCCAGCCTTACCTGGACGATGTCAGATGTCACGGTTGCGCCCCAGGGGTGTCACGGCGGCGCCAATGCTGGAGTGCGCAGCACCTCTCCAGCCGGCGGGTCGATCTCAAGAACCCCTCCCAGATCGAACAGCTCCACTTGCCAGCGGCCAGCGGCCACCAGTTGAAGGGCCAGACTCTGGCCGTCAGGCGCCAGGCTCAGCCTCACCGGTTCCAGTCCGCCCGGCAAGGGCAAAGGCACAAGCCGATTGGTGAGCCGGTCTTCAATCACCGCAAGGCGCCGGTCACCCCGCTGCACGATCAGGGCCAGATAGCGGCCCCTCCAGCTGAGGGAAGGGGAACTGTGCGGCTGCCAGCGACTGAGGTGGCGCAGAGGCAGCACCCGCCCACTGATGCGCTCCTGCAGCAGCACAGTCGATCGGCCTTGGCGTTCGATCATGCTGGCCAGGAGGCGACCGTCACCGCTCAGGGCTGGATCCTGACGGCTGAGGTTCGATTGCCAGCCAGGCGATGGAGCCGGACGGGAACGGCCGGACCAAGGCAGTGAGCAAGCACTCAGAAAAGTGGCCAGGGCTGCTGCCACGATCGCCGCCAGGGAGGCGGTCCTCGGCAGTCTGATCAGCTGTCGAACCGGGAGCTGTTGTCCCGAGGGCGGCTGCTGGAGGGGGCAGGACGCAGGGGGGTGTAGTCGGCGTCGCTCACGGGGGTGGCCGGGCTGGCAGCAGGGGCGGATCCCGTTGCGGAGCTTGAGATCGGGCTGTTGGTGGCTGCGGCGCTGGGGCGGCTGCGGATCGGTGTGCCCTGGGGAACTCCAGGGGGGGTGCCGAGGGGTTCCGTGGCACCAGCAGGGCCAGGTCGGCGGCTGGAGCGGGGCATGGACTCGGAGCTGGGCATCGGACGGCTGCCGCGGCGGGGCTCTACTCCGCTGTCGCGCTCGCGCCGGCGGGAGCCGAAGGCCGCTCCCGAGGCTGCGGCACCGGAGGGCGCAACGCTGCGGCTGCCGTAGGACTCAGGTTCACCGCGGGGGCTGGGCTCGGCTGCATCCCAGCTGCTGTCGGTTGAAGGGCGACGGCTGGCGGCCCGCTCGGGAATGGCAGGCCTGGCCGCCTCACGACGGGGCCGGTAGAAACTGGCATCGTCCTCCACCTCTTCGGTGAGTGGGGAGCGGATCCGCCGCCGCAGGGGCTGGGGTTCCTCGAAGCGGTCAGTGTCGTCATCCCAGCCGGCGCGGCCGCCCATCCTGGGCTTGGCAGGCAAGGGTTCGTCGTCGTCGAAATAGGAGGAGCGCCTGGCCTGCTCAGTGGTGACGCCCCGCAGGCGAACGCTTTCGTAAGCGAAAAAGACCGTGGTACCTGCCAGCAGGAACTGGCCGAACTGAAGGATCGGATCGAGCCGCCAGCCCTGGAAGAAGAGAATCCCGCCGCACAACAGACCGATGGCGGCGAAAAAGACGTCGTAGTCGCGGGCGAGGGCTGGCTTGAAGCTCCTCATGAAATAGAGGAACGCACCACCGACGGCCAATACGATGCCGACGATGCTGGCCCAGTTCAGGCTGGCATTGACCACGTCTGAAACCTCAGGCGAACAACTTGTTCCGTCCGCCAGGGGTGAACGGTTGATTCCAGTTTAGGGACCTTGACCCGCGATACCAGCGTCAGCTCAGAGCTTGCGATCAACCTGGTCGTTCTGGCTGATCAGTACCAAGGCGATGCTGATCGGAATCACCACGATCATCGCTCCGTAGACGAGGCTGCTCAGGAAGTTGGAGAGGGAGGGGGTCATGGCGCCATGAGATCCGATTGGGATCTTAGGCAGCAGCGCCCACTTCCTACGATGGAGTTGCCCCTGCTTACCGCTTTGTGACGGCCGTTTCCGTGCTGGCCTCTGGCCTGCCGTTGCTGCATGCCGTGTTGGCCCTGGCCCTGGCGGCCTGGACCCTGCTGTTCCTGTTCCGCATCGTGCTCACCTGGTATCCGCAGGTGGACCTGAATCGGGGAGCGATGCAGTTGATCGGCTGGCCGACGGAGGGTCTGCTGCGCTTCAGCCGGCGGTTGATCCCCGCCATCGGCGGTGTCGACGTGACACCGGTGATCTGGGTGGGGTTGATCAGCCTGCTGCGGGAGCTGGTGGTGGGTCAGCAGGGACTGCTCACCCAGGTGCTGCGCCACAGCCATTCCCTTTCCTGAATCCTGGCGTTTCGTGGCCGAATCGGGCCGTGGATCAGCTGGGCGGCAGCATCTCCTGCTCCACGAACTTCGTGTGAACATCGCCGCGCTGGAACTCGGGCCGATCCAGCAGGGCCAGGTGGAACTCGATCGTGGTGGGGATGCCCGTGATCGCACATTCACTCAGGGCCCGGCGCATGCGCTTGATGGCCGCCTCTCGATCGACCCCCCAGACGATCAGCTTGCCGATCAGCGAGTCGTAGAAGGGGGGGATTTCGTAGCCCGTGTACACGTGGCTATCGACCCGCACGCCTGGCCCCCCCGGTGGCAACCAGCCGGTGATGCGCCCCGGGGCCGGCCTGAAATTCTGCTGGGGATCCTCGGCATTGATGCGGCATTCGATCGCATGGCCCCGCAGCTGCACGTCCTCCTGGCGCATGCTCAGGGGCTCACCTCCGGCGATGCGCAGCTGCTCGGCAATCAGATCGAAACCGGTGACCATCTCGGTGACGGGATGCTCCACCTGGATGCGGGTATTCATCTCCATGAAATAGAAGCTGCCGCTGCGATCCACCAGAAACTCAACGGTGCCGGCGCCTTCGTAGGTGATGCTCCGGGCCGCAGCCACCGCTGCCTCGCCCATGCGCCGACGCAGCTCCGGATCCAGGGCTGGGCTTGGGGCTTCCTCCAGCAGCTTCTGGTGGCGCCGCTGGATCGAGCAGTCGCGCTCGCCGAGGTGAACCACGTTGCCGTGGCGATCGGCCAGGATCTGCACCTCGACGTGGCGGGGCCGCTCGATGAACTTCTCCATGTAGAGGCCCGGGTTGCCGAAGGCCGCTTCCGCTTCACCCTGGGCCGCCTTGAACAGGCCCTCGAGCTGCTCGGGCTCCTGCACCAGGCGCATGCCACGGCCGCCACCGCCGGCCGTGGCCTTGATCATCACGGGGAAGCCCATGCGTGCCGCCAGCACGGAGGCCTCCTGGCTGTCCTCCAGCAGACCTTCACTACCGGGGATGGTGGGAACCCCCACCCGCTGCATGGTGGTCTTGGCGGTGGATTTGTCCCCCATGGCCCGGATCGCCTCTGGGGAGGGACCGACGAAGGTGAGGCCGTGGGCCGCGCAGATCTCCGCGAAGCGGTCGTTCTCGGCCAGGAAGCCGTAACCGGGGTGGATCGCATCGGCGCCCCGGGAGATCGCCGCGGCAATGATGTTGGGGATATTGAGATAGCTCTTGCTGCTGGGAGCTTCCCCCACGCAGACCGCTTCATCTGCCAGCTGCACGTGCAGGGCGTTGCGGTCGACGGTGCTGTAGACCGCCACCGTGCTGATGCCCATTTCGCGGCAGCTCCGCAAAATGCGGAGAGAGATTTCGCCACGGTTGGCGATCAGCAGCTTGCCGATGGGCATCCGTGGTTGGTCCAGGCCGCTGCGGACTGTATCAGCGCTGACCCTTGCCGCCTCAGTGGGGCGGAGTCTGGAACGGTTGATGGGTATATTGACGAGCCGGAGGGAGTGCAGACTCCTGACGGCCACGCGGATGTGGTGGAATTGGTAGACACGCACGTTTGAGGGGCGTGTGGCTTCGGCCTTGCGAGTTCAAGTCTCGCCATCCGCATTTTTCTTTCCCACAATTTGAGAGAGCCGCCCCCGAGCCTCCCGCCCACCACAGCGATCGTGCTGGTGTGCAACGGACCGGGCGAGCTCACCACCTGGGTTCGGCCCCTGGCCCAGCGCCTGCACAGGCAGCTGGCGCTTCAGCCCGTTGTTCCTGGAGCGGCCTGCTCTCTGGAGCTGGTGCTGGTGCCCTGTCCCAACGCCACCGGATCCGAGGCGCGGGTGGCGCGCGACCTTGGTTTCTTCTCCCGCATCGTGCCCGCTCGCCGGTTCTGGGGACTGCTGCTCAGCCCCCGCCGCCATGGGCCCTGGCCGGCCCATGGGGTGGTGGTGTTCCTGGGGGGTGATCAGTTCTGGACCGTGCTGCTTTCGGCTCGCCTGGGTTACCGCCACCTCACCTACGCCGAATGGGTGGCCCGGTGGCCGCGCTGGAACGACCGCATCGCCGCGATGGGTCCCCAGGCCGCTACCCGGTTGCCTCCCCGCTGGCGTCAGCGCTGCACCGTGGTGGGTGATCTGATGGCTGATCTCTCCGAGGAGGCGCGGGCGGTGGCCCCCCTGCCCGAAGGGGAATGGGTGGCCCTGCTGCCCGGCTCGAAACGGGCCAAGTTGCAGGTGGGTGTTCCCTTCCTGCTCGACACAGCCGATCGCCTTGCCCGCCTGCGGCCGGGGTGTCGGTTCCTCCTGCCGGTGGCGCCCACCACCAGCGTGGCCGATCTGCTGGCCTACGGAGACAGTGGTAACCCGATTCAGCGTTATTACGGCGGCCAGCCGCCGCGGCTGCTGGCGCCGGAGCCGGATTCCGGCCAGCGCTGGCTGATCAGCGGTGCCGGCACGCCCATCCTGCTGTTCGAGCAGCACCCGGCCCACGCCGCCCTCAGCCAGTGCGCTCTGGCGCTCACCACCGTGGGGGCGAACACCGCCGAGCTGGGGGCCCTCGGGGTGCCGATGATCGTTCTGGTGCCCACCCAGCATCTGCAGGTGATGCAGGCCTGGGACGGCTGGCTCGGTCTGGTGGCGCGCCTGCCCCTGTTGCGCTGGTTGCTGGGCCTGGCGCTGACGGCCTGGCGCATGCGCCAACGGGGGTTTCTGGCCTGGCCGAACATCTCGGCTGGCCGTGCCGTGGTGCCTGAGCGGGTAGGAGCGATCACGCCGGCGGAGATCGCCGCCGAGGCCAACGAGTGGCTGGCCCATCCCGAGCGGCTGCGGGGTCAGCGCGACGATCTGCGCAGTCTGCGGGGTCAGCCCGGGGCTGTGGCGGCCCTGGCCGCGATGGTGCAGGAGCTTCTGCCCGCTGCCTAAATTGACATCAACGGAACCTTGCGCACCATGACCAGCCCAGATGCGGTTGCCGCCTCGCCATCCCCCTCAGATCCCGACTGGCGCGAGCGCCTCACACCGGAGCAGTACCAGGTGGCACGTTGTGGAGGTACCGAGCGGGCCTTCACCGGCGCTTACTGGAACACCAAGCAGGAGGGCCGCTACGACTGCATCTGCTGCGGCTCTCCCCTGTTCGGCTCCAATGCCAAGTTTGACTCCGGCACGGGCTGGCCCAGCTTCTGGGATGGGCTCGATCCCGCAGCGATCACAACCATTGAGGACCGCAGCCACGGCATGGTGCGAACGGAAATTCGCTGTGCCAAGTGTGAGGCCCACCTGGGTCACCTCTTCCACGACGGCCCCGGTCCCACGGGCCTGCGCTACTGCGTCAACTCGGCTTCTCTGAACTTCAAGCCGGCCTCGTAAGGACTGGCTGGTCCCCTGGCTGGCCGATCCCTGGACTCACCAGGGATCGCTGAACCGCTCCTCATTAGTGCGCGGCCGGGCTGGGGGATCCAGCACCTCCGCTTCCGGGTCCTGCCTTTCCCGGTAGGGCTCGGGCTCCACATCAAGGGGCTGGCGCTCATCTTCCCTGGGGCGCAACGATGCCTGGCGGGGCTGCTGGGGCAAGGGGCTGCGGCGGCGCGGCTCGTCGTCGTATTCGTCCTCGTCGAGATAGCGACGCTGGCGGAGGGGTTCCGACCGGCGGCGTTCCAGCTCCACATACTCAAGTTCCTCCTGCTCCTCCACCTGCACGGCGCGGCTGGAGGCGGGCTGGATTCGGCGTTGTTCCTGAACATTGGGCTGTCCGGAAGCCAGCTGGTTCTCCACCGGCACCATGGTCTGGCGGAAGCGATCCCGCTCCTCCTGCTCCCAGCTGGGGCCACCGATGCCCAGTTTCTCGAGCAGGCCGCTGCCCAGTTGTTTGAGTTTCTCTTCGGCACCCTCGTAGACAATTATCCGATCAGGGCCGCTGCTGACGATCTCCTCGACGTTCAGTTCCCAGGTGCTCAGTACCCCTTCGCCGAGCAGGGGAACACCGAGGGCCCCCAGCACCAGGGTGGTGAGCTCGCCGGTTTCGATGTCGAAGCTGAAGCCGAGCACCCGGCCCAGTTGTTCGCCCGATTCGCTGATGACCTGGCAGTTGATCACTTTGCTGTAGCGGTCGGGGTTGAACCCCTCGGCCAGGGAATCGGCGGAGTCGACCAGCACCACATCGCCCACCTGGCGTATCCGGTCCAGCGGCATCCAGCGGGGCAGGCCCGGCAGGAAGCGGGTGAGGGGGTTGTCGCGCAGGCCGAGTGCCACGACCTCACGCCGGTCGATGTCGACCACCACTTCGCCAACCACTCCCAGCCGACGGCCGGTGTCGCGGGTGATCACCTGAGTCCCCATCAGCTCGGAGCGCAGCCAGAGCCTGTCGCTGGGGGCGCCGCCGGATGGGTCGGCGGACGGAGGGAAAGAAGAGGTCAAAGGCCAGTTCCCGGGCGGGTGTCGGCAAGGTGGGTGCTCAAGTCATTGTGGCCCACGGCACCCGTTCAGGCGGCGGTGGGCATCCCGACCACCTGGGTGTGGGCGCCGCGGGCCTGGGTCACCCCCACCGTGCGGGTGGCTGCGGCGATCATCGGCCGGCGGTGGCTGACCACCAGGAACTGGGCCTGGTCGGCCTGGCTGGCGATCAGAGCGGCCAGCCTCTCCACATTGACCCCATCGAGAAAGCTGTCGACTTCATCGAGGGCATAGAAGGGAGAGGGGCGGAAGCGCTGCAGGGCGAACAGGAAGCTCAGGGCTGTGAGCGATTTTTCCCCACCCGACATCGAAGCCAGGCGGCGCACGGTCTTGCCCTTGGGGTGGGCCACCAGGGTGAGACCTCCCTCAAGGGGCTGGGCCTCGTTCTCCAGCTGCAGGTGGCCTTCGCCTTCGGACAGCCCGGCGAAGATTGTGCGGAAATGGCCATCCACGGCGTGGAAGGCCTCCAGGAAAGCCTCCTGGCGCAGGGTGGCAACGGTTTCGATGCGCAGCAGCAGCTCCTCCCGTTCGCTGGAGAGCACCTCCAGCCGGCCGGCCAGGTCGGCCAGGCGCTGCTCCAGCTGCTCCAGTTCCTCCAGGGCCAGCATGTTCACCGGCTCGAGCGCTTCCATGCGCTGCTGCAGCCGCTGCAACTCCTGCTGCAGCGCCTCCAGGCCTGCTGAGCGCAGCTCCTCGGAGATCTCGGGGAGAGGATCGGGCAGGGCCCGTTCCATCGCCTCCAGCCGCAGGGCCAGCGCCCGCTCCTGCTCGCTGAGCGACAGGCGCTCCTCCCCCAGCCGCTGCAGCTCCCACTGTCGTTGCTGGACGGCCTGCCGCTGCTGGCCCAGCTGGGCTTCGGCGGCATCGCGAGCCCGGCGCCGTTCGCCGAAGCGTTCCTGCAACTGCTGCTGTTGCACCTCCAGTTCCGCCCGCCGCTTCTGGCCCTGGCATTCCTGCTCGCGGCGCAGGCGGTGTTCCTCGGCCAGGTTGACCACGGCCTGCTGAAGCCGCGCTTCCTCCAGGGTGAGGGCTTCGAGTTGATCACCGAGACGGGTGAGGCTCAAGCTGCGCTCCCGCTGGGCCAGCAGCAGACCGTCCCGCTGCTCGCGGGCGGCGGCCAGCCGTTGATCGGCCGTCTCCAGGTCGTGCTGCAGGCCCTGCCAGCGGGCACTGTCTCCCGACTCCTGGGCCTGGGCCTCGGCCACTTCCAGTCCGGCCAGCTCCAGCAGCAAGGGGGCCAGCTCGCGCTCCAGCTGCTGGCTGCGCTGCCGGCCGCTCTCCAGGCTGGCCTGGTGATGGCTGCACCGTTGCTGGAGCTGCTCCAGCCGTTGCAGCTGGGGCCCCAGTGCGCGCTCTGCCGCCGCCCGCTCCGCCGTCAGAGCGGCCCGGCGCTGCTGGCCCTCCTGCAGCGCCGGGCGCAGCTGCTCCAGCTGGCGGCCCAGGTCGGCCTCGCGGCGACGGCAGGCCACCAGGCTCTCCCCCAGCTCCAGCAGGCGCTGCCGGTGGGGCTCCGCCTCGTCCTGCTCCCCCGCTCGCCCGAAGCTGAGCTGGCCGGAGCGTTGCTGCAGGCTGCCGCCGGTCATGGCCCCGCTGCGTTCCAGCAGTTCCCCCTCCAGGGTCACGGCCCGGCAGCGGCCGAGCTCGCGGCGCGCGCTGGCCAGGTCTTCGAAAACCAGGGTGTCGCCGAAGACGTGGCGGAAGACCTCCGTGTAGACGGGCTCGAAGCGGAGCAGATCGACGGCGCGCCCCACCAGTCCGCCACCGCCGGAGCGCCCACCGGCACCGCCCCGCTCCAGGGCGGCGCTGCCGCCACTGCCACTGCTGCTGCCACTACCGCGGATCTTGTTGAGTGGCAGAAAGGTGAGTCGACCGGCCCGGCGGCTCTTGAGTAGCTCGATCGCCGTTGAAGCGATGCGGTCGTCGTCGACCACCACCTGGGCCAGGCGGCCGCCGGCGGCCACCTCCAGGGCCAGCCGGAAGCGCTCCTCCACCTCGGCGAGCTGGGCCACTGGACCATGCAGCCCGCCGAGGCCGGCCTCCAGCAGCAGGCGCAGGGCGCCCGTGCCACGGGTTTCCTGGAGAGTGTCGCGGCGGCTTTCGATCCGGGCAATCTCCCGCTCCAGCTGGGTCTGCTCCTGCTCTAGTCGGGTGCGGGTGCGTTGCTGCAGCGCGAGGGCTTCGGCCAGGTCTTGGGCCTGGCGCTGTTGCTGGTCCACCAGGTCCTGGACGGCTTCGGCTTCGCTCAACAGCTCCTGCAGGCGCCGCTGCTGGTCGTGGTCGGCGCTGTCCCCGCTGGCCAGCTCCGCCTCCAGTTCCATCAGACGCTCCTCGGCCTGGCGCAGCCTCTCGGTGAGCTGCTGCTGTTCCGCCAGCAGGGGAGCCACTGCCTGCTGCAGCTCCTGCCGCCGCTGGCTGCGGCGCTTCTGCTCCTCCAGCCAGGTGCCGGAGCGGCCCGCCACCTCCCCCAGCCGCCGGCGGGAGAGCTCCACGGCAGCTTCGGCGCTCAGGCAGGCCTGAGCAGCTGAATCCAGGGCGGCGGCGTGCTGCTCATCGGCGCTGAGCTCCAGCCGCTGACGCTGCAGTTCCTGGCGCTGGCGCTGCAGGCCCTGGCGCTGGCCCTGCAGCGCCTCAGCCTGCTGCTGCTGTCGCTCCGCCTGGCGCTGCAGCTCGCGGGCGCTGGTCTCCAGGCCGGCGAGCTCCGCCTGCACCACCAGCAGGCTGTCTTCTCCGAGAGCCTTGACTTCGGCCTGGAGCAGGGCGAGCTCACTGCTGGCCTGCTCCATGGCTTCCTGGGCGGTGGCCAGAGCCGTGCGGTCGCTCTGTTCCTGGGCCTCGAGGGCCTGCTGACGCCTGCGCAGGGCCTCCAGCTGGCCGCCTGCCTGCTCGTGGGCGAGCACCTGCTCCTGCAGGCGGCCGAGCTGCTGGCGCAGGCGCAGCTCCTGGTAGGTGCGGGCCTTGGCGCAGTCGCGCTCCAGCCGCTGGCGGCTCCCCAGCAGCTCCTGCTCGACGATCCGGCAGCGTTCCTGGCGCTCCTGTACCTCATCGAGTTTGGCGCGGGTCTGCTCGATGCGGGAATCAAACAGGGCAACCCCGGCCAGTTCATCGATCAGGCCGCGGCGGTCGCGGGCACTCATCGACACGATCCGGGTCACATCCCCCTGCATCACCACGTTGCTGCCCTCGGGATCCACCCGCAGCCGGCGCAATTGGGTCTGCAACTGCTGCAGGTTGCAGGGGACCCCATCGGAGCTGAAGCTGCTGCTGTAGGTACCGCCGGGAGCCAGCCGCAGCCGCCGGCTCACGGTCCATTCCTTCTGCCCGGTCTGAATCCAGGGGCCCTCCGCCGGGGCCTCCAGTCCCGCTTCAGCTGGGTCGGGCTGCCAGTCGCTGAGGTCGAAGCGCACACTCACCACCGTTTCGGCAGCTTTGCCCTGTCGAACCGTGGCGCTGTTGATCAGGTCGGGGAGTCGCTCGGCGCGCATGCCGCGGCTGCTGGCCAGCCCCAGGCAGAACAGAACGGCATCGAGGATGTTGCTCTTGCCTGAGCCGTTCGGACCGGTGATCACTGTGAAAGATGGCTCCAGCCGGATCGCCATCGCTCCACCGAACGACTTGAACTGGGCGAGTTCGACCTGATTGATGTAAACCAACAGGCCCGCGTGCAGTGCTGAGCAGCTGAAACCTAGCGGAGCTGCTGACGATCTCAAGCCCCTACCTATCGTGGGAGCAAGAGTCCCCCCAGGATCGTCACGTCATGGAACCTGAAACCCCCACCATCAATCGGGATCGCTTCAGGGAGCGCTTCGACGCCCTGCTGCCCACCATCCAGCGTGAGTGGCCCCAGGTGGCCCGCGAAACCCTGGAGGCCACCCGCGGCAGCCTCGATGAAGTGGTGTCGGTGATCGCCGAGCAGACCGGCCGCACCGCCCACGGTGTGCAGGAGCAACTGCTCGACTTGGTCCATGTGGCCGGTGACCGCACCCGCGACCTGGTGGATCGCATCGGTCCGCTTGAGGAGCAGCTCGAGAATCTTCTCGACGAGCTCAACACCAGCCTCAGGCCCCGGATCGAGAAGCCCGTGCGCGAGCGCCCCCTGCTGGCGGTCGGCGTGGCGGCGGCGGTTGGCCTGATCGTCGGGCTGCTCCTGGCTCCGGGCCGGCGTTCCTCATGAGTTCGGCCGACGACGAGCGCCGGGGTCGGCGCTCCGCCGGCGCCGGTGTGGGCCGAGTGGCAGCGGGTCGCGTCACAGCCCTGGTGACTTCTGTGATGGACCTGCATGTGCGCATCGCCCTGCAGGAGGTGGACCAGGAGAAGCGAAGGCTGATCAGCGGAGGCGTTCTGCTGGCGGCCGGCGGCACGCTGATGCTGCTGGCCTCGGTGGCCGGCCATGTCGCCCTGGTGTTGTGGCTGCACCAGAGCTTTGGCTGGGGGTGGCTGCAGGCGGTGCTGCTGCTGTTGGTGGGGGATCTGGTGCTGGCGGGTGTGCTGCTGCGTATTGGCGGGCAGCTGATCAAGGGCCCCTACCTGCCCCAGACCACCGCTGGTCTCAGCAAGACCACCCGGGCCCTGCTGGGCCGCTGAGGCTGTCGAGGTTCACGAAGCGATACCCCTGCTGCTTCAACTCCGGCACCACCTGGCCCAGGGTGGTGAGGGTCTGCCTGTTGAGCTCGGGCGTGTCGTGCAGCACCAGGATCCCGCCGGGGTGGGCGTTGGCGAGGATGAACCAGCGCTGAAACCAGGTCGGCGGCCGAAAGGTGTCCCAGGGAAAGATCGAACCCAGCACCAGGCGGTAGTTCCGTGCCGCCGCCCAGGCCAGCAGCGGTGGATGGAACCAGCCACCGCCAGGACGCAGCCAGTGCAGTGGGGGCGTCAGCGGTGAGGCGCTGCGGCGGATGCGGCGCTCGGTGCCGTCGCACTGGCGCTGGAACTCTCGCCTCGGCAGCAGGGCCGAGCGCGAATCCACCCAGAGATGGTTCCCCAGCTGGTGTCCCTCGGCCACCGCCCGCCGCGCGAACTGGGGATTTCGGCGCAGGTTGGATCCGATCAGAAAGAAGGTGGCCGACACCCCCAGCTCCCCCAGCAGATCCAGCAGGGCGTCGGAGCCCTCGCCGCTCGGTCCGTCATCGATCGTGAGCGCCAGCTCAAGCTCGGCAGCGGAACCGCAGAAGGTCACCCCGGGGGCCAGGGGGGCCAGCACGTAACGGATCAGCAGCGATGGCAGCAGGACAGTCAGGGCGATCAGCACCGCCACCACCAGCAGGGCCACCAGCGGACCAGCCGCCATCAGCCCCTGGCTGAGCGGCAGGAGCCGGCTGAACCAAGGGGTTCCAGCAGAGGTCATCGCCCCTAGGTTCAGGGTCACGGTGATCGCCCATCGAGCCGATCCATGCTCTCCTGCCCTGCCTCGCCGGCCTGCCGGCAACTGGCCAGCTACTTCGTGGACAGCGGCCGGGTGGTGCCGGGCCTGGTGGTGGATCCCGACGGCCGCCTGCGGGCCCAGTGGTGGCCGTTGCCCGCTGCCGCCGACCGCGAACTGCTGGCGGCCCATCTCTCTGGCGACAGCCAGGAGGAGGAGCAGCAGCTGGCCGAATACCTGGCTGATGCCGTGGATTGGCTCGTGCGCCGCCGCCTCGACGGCTCCGCCGCGCCGCCGCCGCCCCCTGCCCGCTGTCGTCGCCCCGGCCCGGCGACTTTGCCCCAGGCCTGGCTGGCGGCCCTGGTGGGCTCTGATCCCCATCTGGCGGCGACGGCCGATCTCGCTGCTGAGGCCGCCTTCGTCACCGGGCTGCACCAGTGGGTGCGGGAGGGGGCCGGCGGCGGCGGCGCGCTGCAGCTGTGCCTGCGGCTGCATGAACCCAGCAGCCCCCGCGTCCGTCGCTGGCCGCTCGAGCTGCTGCTGCGCTCAACGACCGACCCCAGCCTGATGGTGCCCCTGGCGGCGTTCTGGGACGGTGAAAGTCCCTTCCCGCTGGATCGTTTCGATGCGGTGCTGGCCCATCTGGGCTTGCTCACCCGCCTGGCCCCCGAACTGGCTGGCCTGCTCGAGCAGCAGGCCCCCGCCAGTCTGGACGTGGAGGAAGGGCCCCTGCTGGCCCTGCTGCGGCAGCGGGCGAGTGTGCTGGATGAGGCGGGCTTCGGCCTTCTGCTGCCCAGCTGGTGGCGCCATGGCCACCGCCTGGGCCTGCGCGCCAACACCAGCCGGCGCTCGTCCACCACCACCCCCGCCGGCGAAGGGGCTGGCCTCAACCTCAACGCCCTGGTGTCGTTCCAGTGGCAGGCGGTGCTGGGCGATCGGCCCCTCAGCACCGCCGAGCTGGCCAGCCTGCAACGGGCCGCCGCGGCCAAGCGCAGCCTGGTGCGATTGCGGGGCGAATGGACGCTGATCGATCCCGACGCGATCGCCTCCCTGCTGCGCCACGCCGGCCTGGAGGGTGAGGCCAGCGGCACGGAGTTGCTGCACGCCAACCTCGGTCTTGCCCGCCTCGACCTGCCGGACGACCTGGCCCTGGTGGGGGTGGAGGCCAGCGGACCCCTCGGAGAGCTGATCGGCGGCGAGGTCCACAGCCGTGCCACACCGATCCCCACACCGGCCGACTTTGAGGGGGAGTTACGGCCTTACCAGGAACGGGGCCTGGGCTGGCTGGTATTCCTGGGCCGGCTGGGTCTGGGCGCCTGCCTGGCCGATGACATGGGCCTCGGCAAGACGGCCCAGCTGATCGCCACCCTGCTGGCCGATCCGCTCGAGGCCCCCACGCTCGTAGTGGCGCCGGTGTCGCTGCTGGGCAACTGGAGCCGGGAACTGCAGCGCTTTGCGCCCCAGCTGCCGGTGCTGATCCACCACGGCCCCGGCCGCTTCTGCGGCAGCGCCGCCGCCTTCACGCGCCAGCTGGCGGGCGAAGGCGGCAAGGGCCGGCCGGCGCCGGTGCTGCTCACCACCTACGGCATGGTGAGCCGGGATCTGCCCCTGCTGGCGGAGATGGACTTCGGGCGGCTGGTGTTCGATGAGGCCCAGCAGCTCAAGAATCCCTACACGGCCCAGAGCAAGGCGGCGGCGGCGCTGCGGGGGGAACGCCGCATCGCCCTCACCGGCACGCCGGTGGAGAACCGGCTCAGCGAGCTGTGGGCCCTGATGCAGTTGCTCAATCCGGGCCTACTCGGCAGCCTGCGGCAGTTCCGCGACCAGTTCGCCCTCCCGATCGAACGCGACCACGATGCGGAGGTGGCCGCCCGGCTGCAGCGGCTCACGGCCCCCTTCCTGCTGCGCCGCCTCAAGAGCGACCGCGGCATCCTGCCCGACCTGCCGGGCAAGATCGAGCAGAGCGAAGCCTGCACGCTCAGTGCCGAGCAGGCCAGCCTTTATCAAGCAGTGGTGGAGGAACTGCTGGCTGCGGCCGAGAGCAGCGATGGCATCGAACGGCGCGGCCTGGTGCTGGCCGGTCTCACCCGGCTCAAGCAGGTGTGCAACCACCCTGCCCACTACCTCGACGACGGCTCGGCCCTGCCGCGGCGCTCCGGCAAGCTCGATCGCGTCGAGGAGCTGATCGATGCCATCCTCGACGCCGGCGAGAAGGTGCTGATCTTCAGCCAGTTCGCGGCCTGGGGGGAGCGGCTGCGGGCCCACCTGCAGGGTCGTTATGGCGGCGAACCGCTGTGGCTGCACGGCGGGCTGACGCGGCGGGTGCGGGACGCCATGGTGCAGCGGTTCGCCGAGGCCGATGGTCCGCCGATCTTCCTGCTCTCGCTCAAGGCGGGCGGCACCGGCCTCAACCTCACCGCCGCGGCCCATGTGATCCATTTCGATCGCTGGTGGAATCCGGCTGTGGAGGATCAGGCCACCGACCGGGCCCACCGCATCGGCCAGCGGCGCACGGTGCATGTGCACAAGCTGGTGTGCAGCGGCACGATAGAGGAACGCATCGACGTCATGATCCAGAGCAAGCGCGACCTCGCCGAGCGGGTGGTGGGCACGGGGGAGCAGTGGCTGACCGAGCTCTCCACTGCCGAACTGCGGGAGGTGATCAGCCTGCGCTGGGAGGCGCTCACCCCATGAGTCCGCGCAAGCAGCCCCCGGCCCGGCGCTGGTGGTCGCAGAGGTTCATCGACGTGCTCGAAGGCTACGGACTGGGCGGCCGGATGGAGCGGGGCCGGCGCTACGCCAGAAGCGGCCAGGTGCTGAGCCTGGAGGTGTGCCCTGGGTTGCTGAAGGCCCGGGTGCAGGGTTCGCGGCGCACCCCGTACAAGGTCACGGTGGAAACAGAGCTGCCCGATGAAGAGGAGTGGCAGGCGATCGAGGCGGTGTTCCGCCAGCGGCTGGGCTGGGCGGCGAAGCTGCTGGCCGGCGAGGTGCCAGAGGATCTCGAAGCAGGCTTCCGCCAGGCGGGGGTGGATCTGTTCCCCGCGGACTGGGCCGACCTAGAGGCCGAGTGCAGCTGCCCGGACTGGGAGGTGCCCTGCAAGCACATCGCCGCCAGCCTGCATTTGTTCGCCCAGCGGCTCGATGACGACCCCTGGCAACTGGTGCTTTGGCGCGGCCGAGAGCGGGAGGCGCTGATGCAACGGCTGCGGCCGACCGCGAAGGCCGCGGCGGCCGCCGAGTCTGAGGAGGGGTTGCCCCCGTGGTGGCCCCGGGGTCTTGTGGCCCGCCCTGGCGAGCGCCTGGTGGTCCCCGACGCCCTGCCGCCGGATCCACCGGCTCGGGTGCTGGAGCGCCTGGGGCCGATCCCTGTGCCGGAGCCGTTGGCGCAGGGGCTGGTGGAGCTGTATGGCGTGATCACCACCCCGCCGCCGGAGCTGGAGCCAGAACCGGAGCCGGACGTCGGGGCAGAGGGCTGAAGGCCATGGCGAGGCCTACCCCCAGGCCGCTTGCAGAGAGGTGACGAAAGCCCAGATCACCATTCCACAGCCGGTTCGCGCCGCCCTGCACCTCCAGCCCGGCGATGAACTGTTGTAAGCAAAAGTCCACCAGCGCGTGGTCCTGACCAAGGCCAGCCGCACATCCGGTGCCTGCAGCAGGCCGCCCTGATCCAGGCCGATCAATATCGCGTCGGGATGATCCCGGTTGAGCTCCACGACCATGTCGTGTTTGGACTGGCGCAGAGCCTCGGCTGGATTGTTCTTCAGGCCGCTGAGCTGACGGCATGCACGGCCATCCTCCAGGGAGGATGCAGATGGGATCTCTTTAGGGGTTTTTGTGAAGGGTTCAATAGTGCCGGCCACTGCAATTCAGCGGATCTCGTAGCGCAGCCACCTGCAGTCGATGCCACCATTGCTCACCGGGATCCGGCGGCTAGCCTTCATTCGCAGCGCTGCGGTGAGGTCGGCGTTGCCGCTGAGCAGCCACAGCGTCCAGCCGCAGCAGCGCTCCCTGGCCATCCGACCCAGATCGGAGTAGAGCGCCTCTAACTCCTCACCACCGCCGAGCCGCTCGCCGTAGGGGGGATTGCACACCAGCAGCCCCGGGACACCGCTGGGCGGCTCGAAGCTGCGGAAATCGCCCGGCCGCAGATCCAGCCAGCGCCCCACTCCGGCCGCTTCGGCATTGGCGCGGGCCTGCTCCAGCACAGCCGCTTCCGCCTCCATGCCCACGATCGGGGCAAGCGGGTGACCATCGGCCAGCCCGTCGCGGGCCAGGGCTGTGGCGGCCTCCACCTCCTGCTGCCAGAGAATCGGATTGAAATCCGGCCAGCGCTGCAGGGCGAAACTCCTGGCGCGTCCCGGCCGGTTCGCCCCGCCGCCCTCCAGGCCTGCAGAGCGGCCCAGGGCCATGCAGGCCGCCTCGATCAGCAGGGTGCCGGAGCCGCAGAGGGGGTCGGCGAGGGGCACACGGCCATCCCAGCCGGTGAGGGCGATCAGCCCGGCGGCCAGGTTTTCCTTGAGCGGGGCCAGGCCCATGGCGGCCCTGTAGCCGCGGCGGTGCAGGCTGGCGCCACCACCATCGAGGCTGAGCACCGCTTCGGCCGCCGCCCCCCAGGGACCGGCGCCTCCTCTGGAGGTGCCCCCTTTGGGGGTGCCCAGGTGCAGGTGGAGCACAAGGTCGGGGTCGTCCAGGTCTATGGATGATCGCTGCCCCCAGTGCTGCCTCTGCAGATCCACCAGGGCGTTCTTCACCTGCAGGGCGCTGTAGTGGCTGTGGCTGAGGCCGGGCGCGCTGCCGCTGGCCTCCACCTTGAAGCTGCGCTCCGGGGGCAGCCAGTGCTGCCAGTCAGCAGCCAGCTGTACGCCGGCGTGGAGATCCTCGCGGCCTCGGCAGGGAAAGCGGGCCAGCTCGCGCAGGAACCGGAAAGGCAGCCGTGCCTGCAGATGCAGGCGGTAGAAGCTGGCCAGGTCCGCGCGGCAGGCCACGGCCCGCCGCAGCGGCTGCACCGCTTCAGCGCCGAGGGCCGCCAGCTCGATGGCGCTCGCCTCCTCCAGACCCGGCGGCACCACGGCGATCACATCGAAAGGCAGATCGGGGCGTGGGGTCTCCATCGCTCCATGGTGGCCTTCGGCCTCGGTTCGGGGATTCCCACCTGCCCGGCGGTGGGCGCTCAGCAGCCGCAGGTGCCACAATGCATATGTCCGTCTTCGGGCGGACTAGGTGGCTCACACCGGTTCTTCGGACAGCGGTTCGATTCCGCTCAGCTCCACTTCAAGGGGCTGCAATGGTTTCGACGGGGTATGAGGAGGGTGACTGAAGCCTGCTCGGTAAGAGCAAATCCGTAACAGCGAACAACATCGTTGCTTTCTCCCGTCAGCCCGCCCCTGTGGCCGCCTGACTCCTTAGGGAGATGGGGTAAGTCAGCCTTATCACCCAATTGACTCACGGGGGCTGGAAGGCCCCCATTTCAATGGCGATAGCAAGGCTCAGTGGGGCAGAAGTTCGATGGCCACCTCCGGCTCGAAGTTGACGACCTCGCCATAGCGGCACAGAAGGCCCAGGCAGTGCTCATGCTTTCTAGTGCTCTCCAGTCGTGAAATGGCCGTGCGGGTTGTTCCCATGCGTTGGGACAGTTGTCCTTGCCAGCGGCAGAGGTGGTGTCGGGCGCTGATCAGCTGGTCGAACAAGACGAACGGGTGAATAAACCATGCCTTCAGCCCCGCCGGCCACTGTTGAACACGATCGATTCGCTGGAGCGCTTTGCGGTCGAGATGGTGCAGCGCTCGGCGGAAAACCTGCGCAAGGAGAAGCGGGCGAGATTCGGTTGATCAAGGCCGTTTGCCCTCGCTCTTCAGCGATCAGAACTTCCGCAATTCCCGCCGGGGATCACGCTGGCTGCCCTCTTTCCAGTGGAATACCTGCACCGCCAGTCCCAGTCCCAGGAGCAGTAGGGCCAGTATTGGCCAGGGATTACCGCGGCGTGAAGCCATCGAGCCAGGTGCGGGAGACCATGCTGCCTGAGCGCGGTCCGCGCCCCCTCAACTCTCGGGGTTCTGTGGGTTGATGATCCGGGCCAGCGTCCGCTCCAGGGGCTCCAGGCTGATGTTCTCGCACGAGGAGAACTCGCCATGGCCGAAGGGATTGTCCAGATCCCAGATCATCAGCAGGATGAACACCATCAGAAAGGCGATCGCACCGAGATAGAAGAAGATCTCCGCCCAGCCCTCCATGTGGGTCAGTACCAGGCCGGCGCACAACACGGTGGTGCTGGTGGCTGATAACCAGTACACCGTGGGGACGAAGGGAATCGAACGGATCGTCTCCATGCGCAGCAACTGGCTCCGAAGCGACGCCAGCTCTTGAAGCAACCGTGTCATGAAGGGTGACTCACAGTTGTCGCGGAGCTGCGCCAGGTCGGCATTGAGCCGATCCATCAGCTCGAACAGCTGGTTGGCGCAGGTGGTGCCATGGAACCAGCCCAGGAAGCCTGGCCCGAGCTGAGCCAGGGTGCCCAGGGCCGCCGACGGGTCGGCTTCTGGCCGTGCCCAGCCCAGCGCCTGTAACTCCGCAACCAGGCTCAACAGGGTTTCGGCGAGCTGGGCGGGACACTTCTCACTTTCCTTGTAGTCGGTGAGCACGCCGTTGAACAGGAAGCCGATCAGAAAGACATTGGAGGTGATCAGTCCGGCGAACAGGGGTGTGGCCGCGAGCACCTCCCAGCCCCGGGCCATGGCCAGCACCTTGAGCGCTACCAGGGGCACCAGAACCAGAACCAGCTTCAGCAGCATGCCCAAGCGGCGCATCACCATCGCGATCGGCCCCCTTGATCCTTCACGGTGTCGCGAACCGGTCTACTCAAGGGAGTATCGGCCCAAATCAGATGGGCATTGGCCCACCCAGCTCAGAGCATCGCCAGAGCCAGCATGGACGGGGTGAGCGGAAGGGTTGCCCGGATGGTCATGGCAGGTGCTCCTTGGCTTTTGATCAGCATCACAGGAAGGTGTTGGCGGAGGAATGGGTGAAAGCTCTCAGGACATCAGCGAAGACAGTTGATGGGAGGGCCCAGTCATGACGAGGAATTCAGGGAGGCAACTGAGCCTGCATGGGCGATCATCGTATGTCTCAACTTTGACAGGGTCTCCGTCATTTGCAGGAGTGCTGAGAATTTGGTTGTTTGCTGCCTTGCTGCAATTTTCAATGAGGTTGTTGTAGCCATGCCATCAACAACGGGCCGGCATGCACGGTTCGCAGGCCCAACATGAGGCTGTCAGTCTATGCGTTTGTGATGAAAAGGTTTCATTCATCGCGAAAATTTTTCTTTATTCCACCAAAATGCAGCAATTTGTGGGCGGGGCGCTCCAGCGGCCTAGGCTGAGCTTGACTCCGCTCACAGTGTTCCACTGAGGCCAGGGTCATCATGCCCTCAACGAGTCAATCGAGAAGAATGTCAACAAGATTTTTGAGCATGTTCAAGCAGCCTGGCCGTGGCCTCCGTGCTGGGGCTTGTGCAGGTCTGCTTGCTATTGCTGCAGGGGCGGTTGGCCTCCCCGGGGCGAGTGCGGCAGAGGCTGAAGCCCTGGCGTTGCTCAAGGGGATGACCACCTACATGGCAGCTCAGCAGACCATGTCATTCCGTTACGACGCCGATTTTGATGTCGTTACCACGCAACAGCAACGACTCACGTTGGCCAGCTCTGGAACGGTGTCGCTGGCTCGCCCCGGTCGCATCCGTTCCACCCGTTCCACCGGTTTCGCCGACATCGAAACGGTCTTCGATGGCTCGACCTTCACCCTGCTTGGCAAAAGGGCCAACGTCTACATGCAGGTTCCTTTCAAGGGCACGATCGAAACCCTGGTGGATGAGCTCAAGGACAAGTACCGCAGACCTCTCCCCGCAGCTGATTTGCTGCTGCCTAAGGCCTACGCCGAACTCACTGAGGGCGTCACGGATGTCAAGGATCTAGGCAGCGGCGTGGTCGGTGGTGTGGAGTGTGATCACCTTGCGTTCCGCAAAAAGGATGTCGATTTCCAGATCTGGATTGCCCAGGGACAGCGCCCCTATCCCTGCCGCTACATGATCACCTCCACGACGGTGCCTGGCTCACCTCAGTACAGGGTTCAGATCAGCAACTTTCAGACGGGATCGGCGGCTATCGGCCAAAGCTTCACCTTTGTGCCACCCCAGGGGGCCAGGGCCATCAGCAAGGATGAGTTGAAGACGATCAAGTCCATGGTCGAACTGCCCAGTCACTTCACTCAAGGAGGAACTCCATGACGACCACCCGCAAAACTGCTGCTCTGCTTGCTGCCCTTGCCCTGGCTGGCTCAGGCTCGCTGCAGGCGCTCCCAGGTCAACTCCTGAATGCCTTGGCGCCGTCGGCGCAGGCCCGCGTCGGCCGTCCTCTCACGCCCGTCAGCGTGGCTGGAGTGGCCCGGCGCACCGTGCGTCGCTGCGCCGTTGGTGTCTACGACTGCTGAACCAACGGCCCGCTATGAGCCGTCCTGAGCTTCCCCTCCTTCCCGATTGGTCCGCCCTGCCGGAGGATCTGAGGAAGCAGGTGGAGCAGTGCAATCCCGAAACCCAGTGGTTCTGGAAGGGACTGGAAGACAGCGATGGTTTTGAGCGGTTATTGATCACCATCCGCCATGCCCTCGCTGAATCCGGCTGAGCCGCAGCCGCGCACCAGCTGGAATAGCCCCCACTTTGACGACATACTTGGCGGCAGGACAGCGCCATCGCTTCCTCACTCAACGGTCTGCCCAGGCTTTAGGCCGCCATTCCCCCAACCCCATGACCAGCGCGGCCACGCAAGAAAAGCTGCTGAGGCTTCAAACCGTCGGTATCTTCGCGGCCACGCCGGCTGAAGTGCTGCTTCAGCTGGCTGAAGCGCTGGAGGAAGTGCATCTCGCTGCCGGTGAGCAGCTTTTTGCCAAGGGGGATCTCGGCACCTCCATGTATGTGATCGCGGCCGGCAAAGTGCGCATCCACATCGGTGAGCAGACCGTGGTCGAACTCGAGGATGGCGAAATCGTGGGAGAGCTTGCCGCCCTCGATCCGGAACCTCGCTCGGCTTCCGTGAGCGCGATCGATCCCACAACGCTTTATCGCATCGAGCAGGCCACCTTGCAGGCCCTGATGGCCGATCACCCCGAGATTGTTCAGGCCGTCATCAAGGAGCTGGCCCAGCGGCTGCGCGACACCACCGCTCCCTACGGCTTCAGCTGATCGTTTCAGCGGCTGCTGGAGCTGCCCCCGGCCTTGGTCTTGAAGCCACTCCAGACAGCCAGTTCCTCGATGGTCAACGTGCCTTCACGGCGCTCGCCATCGAGATCCCAGGTGGGAAAGGCACGGATCTTGGCCGACTGGCAGCGTTCTCGCCCGGCCTGGTCTTTGTCGCATTCCACGTAGGGCAAGCGCCGACCCGCTTCAGTGCCGAACTGATTCTTTTGGTGAAAGCAGGCGGGACACCACCAGGCGCCATAAAAGATCGCTCCGCGGGTGCGCAGGTGCTCCACCAGCGCCTTCTGCTCCGTCGTGGAGGGGCTCACGGCTTCGCCCAGGCTGCCGCTGCTGCTGCCCGATGGACTGCCACCACGGGCGAGAGCCAGGTTGCGGCTGCTGCCGACGGCGCCCACCAACGCCAGACTCAGGCTTATCAGCACCAGGGGGAGCAGCCGAATCGGCTGGCGGGATCCCAGGGTGGCATCAGGCATGAAAATCCCAGTCTCAGATACTCCGAGATTAGGGCTGCGTTCGGGCTTCCGCCCTTTTGGGGGCCACCTGTTCGAACCTTTGGCTGGGACACTGGAGCTCATGCGACGAATCGCGTACCGATGGGCTTGCCTCGATGAATGCCAACGGCTACCGCGACTACTTCAAGGTGCTGGGCGTCGAGCGCAGTGCTGATGCCGATGCCGTCAAGCGCTCGTTTCGCAAGCTGGCCCGTCAGTACCACCCGGATGTGAACCCAGGTGATGCCACGGCCGAGGCCAAGTTCAAGGAGATCAGTGAGGCCTATGAGGTGCTCTCCGACCCCGACAAGCGTCGGCGCTACGAGCAGTTCGGCCAGTACTGGAGCCAGGCCGGTGCAGGTGCCGGCGCAGCCCCGGGCTTCGATGTGGATTTCGGCCGCTACGGCAACTTCGACGAATTCATAAACGACCTGCTCGGCCGCTTCGGCGGGGCCCAGGGAAGTTCCGGTTTCGGGGCAGGCCCCGGTGGGTTCGGGTTCTCGGGCGGTTTTCCCGGAGGCTTCGCCAGCGGTTTCGGCGGGCCAGCGACAGGCCGAAGTGGCGTCCTCAATCTGGATGCGGAAGCCACCATCAGCCTCAGCTTCGCTGAAGCCTTCCGTGGCTGTGAGCGCACCTTGGCCGTCAACGAGGAGCGGGTGCAGGTGCGTGTTCCGGCCGGGGTGCGGAGCGGCAGCCGCCTGCGGCTCAAGGGCAAGGGCAACCTGCAGCCCGGCACCGGCCGCCGCGGCGATCTCTACCTCAATCTTCAGCTCCAGGACCACCCGATCTGGCGCCTGGATGGCGATCAGCTACGCGCCGATCTGCCTCTCAGCCTCGATGAGCTGGCTCTTGGCGGGGAGGTGAGGGTGGCCACCCCCGATGGGGAAGCCACCGTGCAGGTACCCCCCGGTGTGGCCCTGGGTCGCAGCCTGCGACTCAAAGGCAAGGGCTGGCCAATCAAGGATGGGCGGGGTGATCTCCTGCTCAGCCTCACCCTCAAGCTGCCGGAGTGCTTCAGCGACACAGAGCGGCAGCTGCTGGAGAAGCTGCGTGAGGCCCGCAGCCTTGATCCCCGCCGTGACTGGATGAAGGCCGCCAGGCTCTGAAGCCACGCGACGGACCATCGGTTGATCCAGCAGACTTCTCCCTAGAGAGATTGTTCTGAGCTTGGGTCGGCAACGGTGGTGGCTTTGGTTGGCGCTCCTGGTGATAGGAGTCTTGGTGGCCCTGAAGGCAGTTGTTCCGCCGGAGCGAGGTTTGCCAACGGGACTGGTTCACGAAGAGTCCAGGTTGGTGAATCCTGGGACGGAACTTGTCGACTCGAACGCAATCGGGATCGAGGTCGGCACGTTTATCGAGAACCTTCACAGCTTGTCCTTGCGGCAGAGGATCTTCAATGCTGAGGGGTTCTATTGGCTGGAATGGCCAAGGCAGGTGCAGAACCTGATGGAGGCTAAGGGAATCACCCCGCTTCAGCTGGTGGAGATTACCAATCAGGTGAACTCGTCGTCGGCCCTGATCCAGCCGGATGCGGCGGCCCCGGTGGCCAGGCCTGGAGATCGTTTTTATCAACTCTTTCGTTTTTCCACGAGTCTTTACATTCCCGACGTTGATCTCAGGCGGTCACCTTTTGAACGCTTGGTGTTGCCACTGGTTCTTGAAGTTGTTCCTGACGCATTGGCGCGCCAACTGGGGAATGTTGTGCTTGTTCCCGATACCGATTCAGGCAACAGCAAGGTTGGTAGTTATGCATCGATCAATGGTTATGATATTGAGTCAGTTCGATCTGTATCGTCGCTCCATTCCTACGGGACAAACTGGGGGCTGGATCAGGGTGATCTGGATTACTCGCGCCTCAGTGTTCAGGTGGTGATGAGGGGCGATCCGTTCTCCAGTTTCGTGACCTGGATCCTGCCGCTTCTGATCGTGATGCTGATTGTGTTGCTGGCCCCCCTGCTGGATGGGGAACTCGGTGAGATCCGCCTGGCCATTCCTTCTACCGCCCTACTGACTCTGATCTTCCTCCAGCAATCATACAAGGCTGAGTTGCCATCCCTGAGTTATCTTACCTTCCTCGATTATCTCTATGCATATTCCTATATTGTTGCGCTTGTGTTGTTTGTGTTCTTTCTGTGGGGCAGCAATGTTTATGCGACATCGCTTGATCATCAGAAAGGTGACGCCTTGAAGAAAATTAATAGTGTAGATAAAATATTTCAACTAAGTGCACTGACTGGATTCTTTGTTGTCGCCATTCTTGCCTGGCTTGTTTGAAGGCAAATTGCCTCACGTTGTTTTTACAAGTTATTCTGAGCCTGTGGGGCTTTACGATCGAGATACCCATTCCGGTTGCATGGAACTCACCTACCGTCCGCGGCGCCTGCGCCGCACGCCAGCCCTCAGGGCCATGGTGCGCGAGTTCCAGCTCAGCCCCGCCGATTTCATCTACCCCCTGTTCGTGCATGAGGGGGCCAGCAACGAGCCGATCGCTGCCATGCCCGGTGCCCAGCGTTGGAGCCTGGACGGGCTGGTGGAGGAGGTTGGCCGTGCCTGGGATCTCGGCATCCGCTGTGTGGTGCTCTTTCCCAAGGTCGCCGACGGCCTCAAAACCGAGGACGGCGCTGAATGCTTCAACGAGGGTGGCCTGATCCCCCGCGCGATCCGGCGGCTCAAGCAGGACCATCCCGGCATGGCGATCATGACCGATGTGGCCCTTGACCCTTACTCCTGCGACGGTCATGACGGCATCGTCAGCTCTGAAGGCGTGGTGCTCAACGACGACACTGTCGCGATCCTCTGCCGCCAGGCGGTTGCCCAGGCCAGGGCAGGAGCTGATCTGATCGGCCCCAGCGACATGATGGATGGCCGTGTCGGCGCCATCCGCGAAGCCCTCGATGAGGAGGGTTTCGAGCACGTGGGGATCATCAGTTACACCGCCAAGTACGCCTCCGCGTATTACGGCCCCTTCCGTGAGGCCCTGGATTCCGCCCCGCGCACCGACTCCAGCAAGCCCATTCCCAAGGACAAGAGCACCTACCAGATGGATCCGGCCAATGGTCGGGAGTCGCTTACCGAAGCCCTGCTTGACGAACAGGAGGGGGCCGACATCTTGATGGTGAAGCCAGGCCTGGCCTACCTCGACATCATCCACCGCCTGCGCGGTGAAACCGAACTGCCGATCGCCGCCTACAACGTCAGTGGTGAATATTCCATGGTCAAGGCGGCCGCCGAGCGGGGCTGGATCGATGAGCGGGCTGTGGTGCTGGAAACCCTCCTCTGCTTCAAACGGGCCGGGGCCGATCTGATCCTCACGTATCACGCCTGTGAGGCAGCCCGCTGGTTGCGGGAAGGCTGAGCACGGCAGCGTGCAGAGACGCCGGACCAGCCCCGACGGGCCCACCGGCCGATCAGAATGGCGCCAGCGACAGGGATGGGCCATGGCCGTACAGCGACTGGGCCATGTGGCCGTGCAGGTGCAGGACATGGCCCGGGCCAAGGCCTTTTATGAGGCGCTCGGTCTGCGTGTCACCTGGGATGCCGACGACTGGGCCTATCTCCAGTCGCCCGAATCCGGCGATGGCATCGCCCTGCTCGCCCCCAGCTACCGCCAGGCCGGACCCCACTTCGCGTTCCATTTCGAGGACCGCGCCGGGGTGGATCAGGTCCATGCCCAGCTGGAGGCCTCAGGGCACCGGGTCGGGCCCATTCATGACCATCGCGACGGCACCGCCTCCTTTTATCTGCAGGATTCCGAGGGCAACTGGCTGGAGATGCTTTATGAGCCACCCGCCGGCATCGCCTCCAACACCGGCCAACCGGTGATGCCGCTCAAGGCGCGAGGGCAGGCCGCGCCAGGGCAGGAGCCGGTTTGAGCCCCTCCGCCACGACGGCGATTGCCGCCGAAACCCTCGAGCTGCTCGAGTGGGAGCGGCTGGGGCAGCACCTGGCCAGCTTCGCGAGCACCAGCGCCGGCGCTGCCCACTGCCGGGCCCTGCCCCTCGCTGATGATCGCGCCGAGAGTCTGCGCCTGCTCGCGGAAACCAGCGAGCTGCTTGACCTCGATGGCCTGATCGAGGGCGGGCTCAGCTTCCAGGGTGCCGCCGATCTCAGCGGCACCCTGCGCCACTGCGCCAAGGGAGGCACGGCCGGAGGCGAAGACCTGCTGGCGGTGGCCTCCACCCAGGCGGTGGCCCGACGCCTGCGCCGACAGATCGAGGCTCCCGAGCTTCGCCCCGTCTGCGGCCTGCTGATGCGCGATCTGCGCACACTGCCGGATTTGGAGCAGCGCCTGCGCTTCTGCCTGGAGGAGGGCGGCCGGGTGGCGGACCGCGCCAGCCCCGAGCTGGCCGGCGTGCGTCAGCAGCTCTCTGGCCTGCGTCAGCAGCGGCGGGATCGCCTCCAGGAGTTGATGCGCCGCCAGGGAGGGCTGCTGCAGGACAGCGTGATCTCCGAGCGCAATGGCCGCCCGGTGCTGGCAGTGAAGGTGACAGCTGCCTCCCAGTTGCCGGGGCTGGTGCATGACAGTTCCGCCTCGGGCAGCACGGTGTTCATCGAGCCGAAGGCCGTGATCACTCTCGGCAACCAGATCCGGGAGCTGGAAGGACGGGAGCGCCAGGAGGAATGGCGGGTGCTCTCCAGCCTCAGTGCCCTGGTGGCCGAAGAGGTGCCAGCCCTTGAGGAGCTGCACCGGGTGCTTTTGGCCCTCGACGTCGCCCTTGCCAGAGCCCGCTACGGCCGGTGGCTGGGTGCCGTGTGCCCAGAACTCTCCGCCGACCCTCAGGCGCCGGTTCTGCTGCGTGACCTGCGCCACCCGCTGCTGCTCTGGCAGGAGCACCGCGGCGGGGAGGCCACGGTGGTGCCCGTCACGGTGTCCGTGAGCGCGGAGTTGAGGGTGGTGGCGATCACCGGCCCCAACACCGGCGGCAAAACCGTGACCCTCAAGAGTGTTGGCCTGGCTGCCTTGATGGCGCGGGCCGGGCTGTTCCTGCCCTGCTCCGGCACTCCTCAACTGCCCTGGTGCTCCCTGGTGCTGGCCGACATCGGTGATGAGCAGTCGTTGCAGCAGAACCTCTCCACCTTCAGCGGCCACGTCCGTCGCATCGCCCGCATCCTCGAAGCGCTGGACGCCCCCCCGTCGTCGCCTGGAGCCACTCTGGTGCTGCTGGATGAGGTGGGTGCCGGCACCGATCCCACCGAAGGCACAGCCCTGGCGATCGCCCTGCTGCGCCACCTGGCGGAGCGGGCCCGACTCACCATCGCCACCACCCACTTCGGTGAACTCAAGGCGCTCAAGTACGCCGACAGTCGCTTCGAGAATGCCTCGGTGGCCTTTGACAGCGACACCCTCTCCCCCACGTATCACCTGCAATGGGGCATCCCTGGCCGCAGCAACGCCCTGGCGATTGCCAAGCGGCTGGGGCTGGATTCGGCGGTGATCGCCGAGGCCAACAGCCTGCTCGCGCCCCGGGGCGAGGGGGAATTGAATCAGGTGATCCGGGGCCTCGAAGATCAGCGCCGCCGCCAGCAGGAGGCAGCAGAGGAGGCGGCGGCCCTCCTGGCGCGCACCGAACTGCTGCATGAGGAGTTGCTGCAGCGCTGGCAGCAGCAGCAGGAGCAGTCGGTGGAACTGCAGGAGCAGCGGCGTCAGGCACTGGAACACTCGATCCGCGACGGGCAGCAGGAGGTGCGCCGGATCATCCGGCGCCTGCGCCAGGGCGGTGGCGATGGCGAGCGAGCACGCCAGGCGGGCATGCGGCTCAAGCAGCTCCAGCTGGAGCACACCCCCCAGCCCCAGCGCCGGGCCACCAGCGGCTGGCGGCCGGTGGTGGGGGAGCGCATTCGCCTGCTTTCCCTGGGCAAGGCGGCCCAGGTGCTGGCGATCAGCGCCGATGGCCGCGAACTGAGCTTGCGCTGCGGCGTGCTGCGGCTGCAGGTGGATCTCTCCGGCATTGAGAGCCTGCAGGGGGAGAAGCCCGCTCCGCCAGAGCCGGCTCAGCCGGTGATCGAGGTGCGCGCCAGCGGGCGCCACCTGGGCGGCTCAGGCCCCCAGGTGCGCGGCGAACGCAACACCGTCGATGTGCGCGGTATGCGGGTGCATGAGGCGGAAGCCGCTGTGGAGGAGCAACTGCGTAACGCCAATGGCCCGCTCTGGGTGATCCATGGCATCGGTACGGGCAAGCTCAAACGCGGCCTGCGCCAGTGGCTGGCCACCGTGCCCTGGGTGGAGCGGGTCAGCGATGCCGAGCGTGGCGATGGCGGCCAGGGCTGCAGCGTGATCTGGCCGAAATGAGGCGTCGCCTCAACCCAGTTCCGGCAACACCACCTCCATCTCGTCCTGGTGTCCCTTGGCGCCGCCCTTCACAGGCATGGGCTCGAACCTGGGCAAAGCCTCGCCGTCGGCCTCGAAGAAGCGCCATCCCTGAGGATCGATCTCCAGGTGGATCCTCTGACCTGCCTTCAGGCGCTGGTCAGGGTCCGTGCGCACCTGAATCAGATGGCTGCCATCGATCAGGCGGCAGCTGATCAGCAGTTCGTTACCCAGGGCCTCGAGATGGGTGACTTCCGCCGCCAGGTTGCGGTTGGTGGCGGGCGCCAGCTTGAAGTGCTCCGCTCGCAGCCCGGCTGTGAGACTGCCGCCCCCACCACCACCGGCGCGGGCTTCGAGGGCGAGGGCCATCTCCCCTTCCACCAGAAACCGACGACCGGCGAGCTGTACCTGATCGGCTCCGACCTGCTCCACAGGCAGCAGGTTCATGGGCGGGCTGCCGATGAACTGCGCCACGAACAGGTTGGCGGGATGCTGGTAGAGCTCCATCGGCGTTCCCAGTTGCTGGAGCCGTCCCTGGTTCAGTACGGCGATGCGGTGGCCCATGGTCATCGCCTCCACCTGGTCATGGGTGACGTAGAGGGTGGTGATGCCCAGCTCCCGCTGCAGCGCCACGATCTGGGCCCTCGTGCCGGTGCGCAGCTTGGCGTCGAGGTTGCTGAGCGGTTCATCCATCAGGAACACCTTCGGCTGACGGGCGATGGCCCGGCCCAGGGCCACCCGCTGCTTCTGGCCGCCGGAGAGTTCCTTGGGCAGACGCTCAAGCAGCGGGGTGAGCTCCAGTTGCTCGGCCACAGCCTTGATCCGCTCCTCAATCCGCCGCTCCCGCTCGGACGGGACCCGCAGCCTGGCGGGCAGGCGCCGCGTGAACTTGTGAAGTCCGTCCTGCAGCTGCTGGACGGTGTTTCTGGGCCGGCTGCGCCGCAGCCCGAAGCCGATGTTGTCGGCCACGCTCAGGTGGGGGTACAGGGCGTAGCTCTGAAACACCATCGCCACATCGCGCTGGGCCGGCCGTAAGCCGCTCACGGCGCGCTCCCCCACCCGGATCTCACCGCTGCTGGGAGTTTCCAGGCCCGCCAGGATGCGCAGCAGGGTGCTTTTGCCGCAGCCGGAGGGACCCACCAGCACCAGGAATTCACCGTCGTGCACGGTCAGATCCAGCTGCCGCAGCACCTCCACCGGTGCACTCCCCCGCCGGGGAGGGAAGGTCTTGCTGACCTTCTGGAAGCGCACCTCAGCCAAGATCAGCCCTCTGACCGGCCGATCCTAGGGTTGGTGATCCATCTGGCCCAGTCCCTGCGGTCTTCCCTTGCAGTTCATTGATCAAGCCCGCATCGCGGTCCAGGGCGGCCGTGGCGGAGATGGCATCGTCGCTTTCCGACGTGAAAAGTATGTGCCCGCCGGTGGCCCCTCCGGCGGTGACGGCGGCAATGGCGGCACAGTGTGGCTCGAGGCCGATCCGAACCTGCAGACCCTGCTCGACTTCAAATACAAGCGGTTGTTCGAGGCCCCGGAAGGTCGCCGCGGAGGCCCTAACAAACGCAGTGGTGCCAGCGGCGACGACCTGGTTATCCGGGTGCCCTGCGGCACCGAGGTGCGTCTGCAGGAGAGCGAGCAGTTGCTCGGTGACCTCACCGAACCCGGCGACCGGCTGCGGGTGGCGGCCGGGGGCCGCGGCGGCCTCGGCAATGCCCACTACCTCAGCAACCGCAACAGGGCGCCGGAGAAATGCACCGAAGGCAAGGACGGTGAGGAGCGCCAGCTCCAACTGGAGCTCAAGCTGCTGGCTGAGGTGGGCATCATCGGCTTGCCTAATGCCGGTAAGAGCACCTTGATCAGCGTGCTCTCCGCCGCCAAGCCCAAGATCGCCGACTATCCCTTCACCACCCTGGTGCCCAACCTGGGGGTGGTCCGCCGCCCGAGTGGCGATGGCACCGTCTTCGCGGATATCCCCGGCCTGATCGCCGGCGCTGCCCAGGGAGCCGGTCTGGGCCACGACTTCCTGCGTCACATCGAGCGCACCCGCCTGCTGGTGCATCTGGTGGATGCCTCCAGCGCCGATGTCACCATTGACCTGGCAGTGGTGGAGCAGGAGCTGGTGGCTTACGGCCATGGCCTCGATCAGCGCCCCAGGATCCTGGCCCTAAACAAAAGTGAGCTGCTGCTGCCCGATCAGCTTGAGGCAGCCCGTGCCGCCCTGGCTGCTCTCTGGGGCGGCGAGGTGCTGCTGATCTCGGCAGCCACCAACTGGGGCCTTGATGGACTGCTTGCTGAGGTCTGGAAAGAACTGGGAATCCAGTGAATGCCAGGAGACCAGCATGGGGTTCCATCAAAAAACCCCCGCTCAGGGGGGTGATGTCCGCATTTCAACGGTCTGGAGACCAGGAGGACGAGAGGCTGGTCAGTCGTCGTAGACCCGGCACTCGGGAGCCTCGGGGTTGAGATCGCAATAGACCTCAAGTGAATTGGGATCGTGATCGTCTTCGGGGTGATGCGATTTGTATTCCTCGAGCGACTTGAGCTCGTCTTCAAGGTGGCGGACTTTCGCCACGTTGCCGACGGCCTTCGCCGTTTCGATTTCGATCTGATCCTTGCGGATGTGCTCGTCGATGGAAGTCATAGGAAGGCCGGCCTTCGGCTACCGGGGCTTATCGGGTCCACCATACGGGGCGCCTCCCGGGCTCTGGGGGCAATGTGATCCAGAGCTGATCAAGCTCCCAGCTCACTGAGCTCCAGCCAGCGCTCCTCACCGCGCTCGATGCGCTCCAGCAACGCGGCCAGGTCGTGGGTGAGGCTCTCGAGACGGGAGTAATCGCCGCCTGCTCCGACTGACAGCTCCTGCTCCAGCTGCGTCCGTTGCGCTTCCCACTCCGGCAGCGACCGCTCCAGCTCCTCCAGTTCCCGGCTTTGCTTGAAGCTGCGCCGCCTGGTATCTGGGGTCACCGACCCTTTGAGGGCCGCTGCCGAGGATCTTGATGGAGTAGCTGCCATCGGCTTGCTCGCTCCGGCCCCTGCTGCCGTCCGTTCCAGGTAGGCGCTGTAGTTGCCCTCATGACGCCTGAGCTCACCGGCTTCGAAGCAGAACAACCGGTCCACGGTGCGATCGAGGAAGTAGCGGTCGTGGGAGACAACCACCACACAGCCGCGGAAATCCTCCAGGAAGTCTTCGAGCACCGTGAGGGTGTGCACGTCGAGGTCGTTGGTGGGCTCATCGAGCAGGAGCACATTTGGGGCGCTGATCAGCAGCCTGCAGAGGTACAGCCGCCGCCGTTCGCCGCCGGAGAGTCGCCCGATCGGGCTGTGCTGCTGGGCAGGGGGGAACAAAAACCGCTCCAGTAGCTGGGAGGCGCTGACGGCCACTCCATCGACCTCGATGCGGCTGGCCTCCTCCTGCACGTAGTCGATCAGTTTGCGCTCCAGCCCCCGGCCGCTGGAAAGTCCCTCGGCCTGCTGATCGAAGTAGGCCAGCCGCACCGTGCTCCCCAGCTCCAGACGTCCCTGCTGGGGTTGGCGGCGGCCAGCAATCAGATCGAGCAAGGTCGACTTTCCTGAGCCGTTGGCCCCGATGATCCCCACCCGGTCTTCGGGACTGAAGTCGTAGCTGAAATCGCGCAGCAGGGGGCGGCCAGTTTCTGGCGCCCCGTTGGCAGGGACGGGGCCCGGTTCGGCCCACACGCTGAGATGCTCAGCCGTGATCGCCTTCTTGCCGAGACGGCGATGGGCGCTGACCAGGCTGAGCTGCCCCTTGCTCTGGCGCTTCGGGGCCTCCTGCATCGCCTCGATCCGCTGGATCCGGGCCTTCTGCTTGGTGCTGCGGGCCTGGGGACCGCGGCGCAGCCACTCAAGCTCCCGCCGCAGGGCACCCTTGAACTTCGTGGCGCTGGCGGCTTCGATCGCCTCTTCTTCGGACTTGGTCTGCAGGTAGGTGGCGTAGTTACCGGGATAGCTTCGGGCCACGCCTCGGTCCACCTCGACGATGCGGCGGGCAACCCGGTCGAGCACGTAGCGGTCGTGGGTGATCAGCACCAGGGCACCGGGGAAGCGCTCCAGCTGCCCCTGCAGCCATTCGATGCACAGGGCGTCGAGGTGGTTGGTGGGTTCATCGAGTAGAAGCACATCGGGTTCAGCCACCAGGGCCGCCGCCAGGGCCAGCCGCTTGCGGAATCCGCCGGAGAGCTCCCCCACCCGCCGGTGCACGTCGCTGATGCCCAGGCGCTCGAGCACCTCATGGCACTGCTGCTCCAGGCTCCATGCGTTGGCCTGGTCCATGCGCGCCTGCAGATCGCTGAGCTTCCCGAGCAGGGCCTGATTCCCGGGGTCGTTCGCCAGGTCCTGGCTCACTTCGGTGAAGCGGCGCAGCAGCGCCATTTTCTCGCCGCTGTCCTCGAACACCTGCTCCAGGACGGTGCGCTCGGGATCAAGATCCGGCTCCTGGGCCACCATCACCACCTTCAGCCGTCCGGAGCAGCGCCGCTCCCCTTCCCCCGGAGGCTCCAGGCCTGCCAGCAACCTCAGCAGGGTCGATTTGCCGGCGCCATTGGGGCCGATCAGCCCCAGACGGTCGCCCTCCTGCAGATGCAGGTTGAGGTCTTCAAAGAGGGTGCGAAGGCCGAAGTCCTTGCTGACCCCCACCAGGCTGATCAGGGTCACGCTTGCGAGGGAGGCCTCTGGCTCTCCAGATAAGCAAAGACGCTCTTGTCGCCCACATCGGCGGCGGCCTGCATCGGGAATTTGCGCAGGGTCAGGATCAGCAGCAGCGCCGCCTCGATGGACAACAGGGTGAAGGTGGAGCGGTCATCGAGCAGGCCCACCAGGCGGCCCAGCAGCGCCACCGGCAGCAACAGGGTCACCCCGATCGCTTCGGGCCGCTGGAAGCAGAAGAATTCCTTGAAGCCCACCCCCGCCAGGGCCGCGAAGAACGGCCCCACAGCCCAGATCCAGCGGGAGTCTGCCGCCAGGGTTTCGAGCATGGCGTCCTGTCCCGAGAGCAGGGCCAGGGCCACCCCGCCGGCACAGCCCAGCAACCAGAACAGCTGCAGGGCGCGGTGCAGCGGCCGCAGGTAGATGTGAATCCAGCGCAGGGCCAGCCCCAGTCCCACGGCCATCAGCACCAGCCACGGCCAGAGACCCTGGCTGCCCCATAGCGCCCACTGCAGCAGCAGCCCCGCCTGGGCCAGGGCCAACCCCAGCAGGGCCAGGCGGTAGCCAAGCACCTCGCGCCGGTCGAGGGACGTGATCGTGAACGGTCCATAGACGCCCTCGAACACTGGATCGTCAGGGCTGCCCTCGTTCTGGGATCGATCGGTCATGGCTGGGGTCGCGAGGGAGCTGGGCCTGCCACCAGTGTGGCCAGATCCGCCCCTGCCGGAACGATCCCTGATGGGTGGAGGGGAAAGAGGGCCCCGAAGTAGTCGCTGCGCCATGACTGGGCAAAGCAGGTGGCCGCCACCCCGGGGAGGGCATGGAGTCGGGCGCGCCAGCTCATCAGGGCAGGGAAGCTCCAGAGGGGGCGGCGGCTGCAGCCGAACAGGGGGGCATAGACCAGCTCCAGGCGGATCAGGGTCGGAAAGAGCACCACATCCGCCAGGGTGAGCCGCTCACCGCACAGCCAGGGACCTCCCTGCTCCAGGGCTGTCTCCGCCGCCTCCAGGCTGGCGAACAGTTCAGCTTCGGCCCGGTCGTAGGCGGCCTGGGTGCGTGCGAAACCGCAGCGGTAGACCCCATCGTTCACCGTCCCCTGCAGCCGCTGCCGCCAGTGGCTGATAGCCTCCGCCTGCTCCTCTGGCAGCAGATCCGGAGCCCCCTCTGGGGCGGGCCAGCGGTTGAGCAGTTCGATCAGCCGGGCGCTTTCGTTCACAAGGATCCGGCGGCCGGGGCGGTCGTAGAGGGCGGGCACCGTGGCACGGGCTTTCGGGTCACCGCCACTGCGCCTGTAGAGCTCCACCAGGGCGTCTGCCCCCTCATAGGGGGTGTCGAAGCGCCAGCGGCCCGCTTTTGGATCGGGTTCCACCACCACCAGCTCCAGGCTGGCGGCGAGCTGGCGCAGGCTCCACACCAGCCAGGCCCGGTGGGCCCAGGGGCAGCTGCGCCCCACGATCAGCCCATGGACGCCAGCTGTGGCGGCAGTGGCAGGCAATTCTGGGGTGGCGGCGAAGGCGCTTTCAGGCCGCCGGTAGTTCCCGGCGGCGTCGGCTGGGCCCAGGCCCTTCATCAGCTGGCGCCACTGGCATCGCCAGGCAGCACGCACGCCGGCGACCAGCGGGGGAGGAACGGCCATGGCAGGGTTCAGCGCTGCCTCCGACTCTGGCCCGCAGCGGCCTCACGCTGCGCCAGGCTGGCGGCAAATATGTTCCGCAGGAGGCGTTGCAATGGGCGCGGCACAGGTTCTGGTGGTGGCCGGCACCCATGGCAATGAGCGCAACGCCCCCTGGCTGCTGGAGCACTGGCTGGCTCACCCCGGCGCCCTCGATAGCTCCGGCCTTGGGCTGCAGCTGGTGATCGGCAATCCAGCAGCTTTCGCGGCAGGACGTCGCTACCTCGATCGCGACCTGAACCGCTCGTTCACCAGCGTCCTGCTCGAGGCCCCTGGACCAGCTGATCGGGAGGTGCAGCGGGCCCGTGAGCTGCTGGCCCTGCACGGGCCAGCCGGAACCCAGCCCTGTGCCCTGGTGCTTGATCTGCACAGCACAACCGCCGCCATGGGCAATTCCCTGGTGGTGTATGGGCGGCGGCCAGCGGATCTGGCTCTGGCGGCGGGCATCCAGGCGTTGCTTGGCCTGCCGATCTATCTGCATGAGGACGATGCCAACCAACAGGGGTTTCTGCTGGAACGCTGGCCCTGTGGCCTTGTGATCGAGGTGGGTCCGGTACCGCAGGGGGTGGTCAACTCCGCTATCTGCCATCAGACCCAGCGGGCCCTGGAGGCGGCCCTGATGGTCCTGGCCTCAGCAAGGCGTGGTGATCTGGTCCTGCCCCGGGGGCTCACGGTGCACCGCCACCTGGGCAGCCTTGATCTGCCGCGGCACCCCGATGGACGCCCGGCCGCTTGCCTGCATCCGCTGCGACAGCATCGCGACTGGCAAGCGATCCGCCCCGGCGATCCCCTCTTCGTCACAGCAGGCGGTGAAACCCTCGGTTATGAGTCCGCCGATCCTGGACCGCTCTGGCCGGTATTCATCAACGAAGCGGCCTACGGGGAGAAGGGCATCGCCCTCAGCCTCACCAGACGAGAACGCTGGCCATGCGAGTCAGCCTGGGCAGAGGGCCTGCAGCAGCTAGCGAAACCGCTGATTGCTGCACCTGGTTGAGCGGCCAGCGCTCAGATGGCCGGCCCGCCTGGGTCAGGCTCAGCCGTTGGTGTCTGCAGGGGGCTCTTCTCCGCAGGCCGGGGGGCACCGTTGTAGATCAGCTTCACAACGGAGCGTCCATCGGCTGAAACTTCGATTTCGCTTTCGGCCGTTGGAGCCAGCCCGAGGATCTGCCAGCCCGGAGGCCCCCCCAGGAAGCGGAAGATGTAGCCATTGGTATCGCCCTTGACCAGGCAGGCGCCACCACCACGGTTGTACATGCAGGCGTCAGGCCTGTAGACAGTCAGGCCACCATTCAGCCGTTCGGCGTACATGCGGGCCACATTGGTGGCCCGCTGGCGGGTGAAGGGGAAGAGCTCGTAGCTGTCCTGGGCCACGGATGGTCTGGCCGCCAGGAGTGCGAGGCAGGCCGTGAGAGCAAGAAATGGGCGCATGCCAACCACGATGGATCAGGTGTGCTCGGCTCAGGGGCGGGGCGTGTTCAGATCAGCCACAGGCCCAGGTCCCCTGCTCCTTGGTGCAGGGAAGATCGGTCGAGCTGCCATCGGCCCAGTAGATCCGCAGGCGGTCGTCCTGGCTGTCCATTCGGAAAGTCAGCGACTTGACCACACCTGCAGGGGGGTTGCCGGAGGGGTCAGCGGGATCGGGGCGCGCCGGACTCGCCAGGCGCTGTTCGATCTGCTGGAGCCGTTGCTCCAGCTGCTCCAAGCGTTGACTCTCCTTCGAAGGGGAACTGGGACAGCCGGCAAGACCCAGGGCAAGCAGTGCCAGGCCTCCAGCAAGAAGTGGTCTTGAGGGGCGTGAACGCAAGGGCATCTCGGCGGCAGACCTGATGGGATTCCGCACAACTAGCAAGACCGTCAGGCGTTGACCAGACGCTCGCTCCAGTAAATGACTGCCCCGAGGCTCTCCAGATGAAGACGGCGCCTACGCACCTGGTTCACGGGCAGGGTTTCGGTGGAGCGGTTACCGCCCAGATCCCAGCAGATCAGGACCATGGGATCACCTCGATGAAAAGTGCTGAAGAAAACCTTAAGCCTGTTTGGTGTGCGTCGGTACGGATTCCTCGAGGAATGTCGTGAGGGCGACACATGGCCGGGCCAATCGGGGTCCCACTCAAAAGCCGCCTGCCGCTAGTGTGCCGTCCCGGAAATAACCTCTAGAATGCGGAGTATCTCCCGAGGTGCTCCGTGGCGCTTGGTCGTCCGATGCCACCGCTGGTCCTCAGCGATGGCGAGGTTCAGCAACTGCAGGCCATCGCCAGCTCTCGCTCGCTCCCGCATTCGATCGTGCAGCGCGCCCAGATCGTCCTGGCCTGCGGTGCTGGCGAAACCAACACGTCCATCGCC
>NZ_JAGQBU010000016.1 GCF_024345795.1 Synechococcus sp. J7-Johnson | reverse complement strand
ATTCAGAAGGAAAGCTGAGATTCGGGCCGACGTATCTACCGTAAGCCACTGGTCAATAGCGAAAAGGGCTAGTCCAACCACCGGATAAGATCGTGGCTGCGCACGATCTATCCTTGTTCGTTAGGCCCAGCTATTTAGTACTAGGCTAGCCCAACCGGAGCTCTGAGACCAGCGCAAGAACTTCTTCGTTCACATCGCCTGCAGGGACTGCCAAGTAAGCAGTGGCACTATCCAGACTAATCTCTCCAGCCTCAAACGCCTTAGCAACGAACCAGGCATACTTTCCTCTCCGCAAGAGCGGAGTCGCTTTGATGGGAAAGTAGTCCAAGGTAAGGTTCTCCATGGCCACCCAGTGCTGTTCTGGATCTGGTAGTTGCCTGGCGGAGCACGCAGAAGTGTTGAGATTAGTGATATTGCGTACATGATGCTTGGCCGCTGTTGCGCTGATGCCAAAAGTATTCATTACCTCGCGAACGACATCCAAGGGATCTGAGAGACGATCCGCGATGGATTGAACAGCCACTGGCGGAGCGAGAAAGGCAACAGCAAAGGCATTGGCGCGAATCTCCGCTGGATCCCTCTGAATCTCTCTATCACTCATTTCCAGTTCTGCGTATGCGTCCACCATTACTCGCTGAAGACGATCGTCTGGGTCCCAAAGCAGGTGGCCAAGTTCGTGGCAGAGAGTCATCCGGCGAACCCACACATTCGAGTTCATGCCCGTCTCATTGATGACGATGCCTCTGACTGAACCATTCGCCATAGTTGCACCAGCGAACCGTTGGTTCATTTGCAGTTGCACCAACGGCAGGCCAAAGTCATCCTCGACGATCTTTCGAACGCTTTCGATTGGGTCTTTACGGCCGATGCCAAGAAGGTCTCGCGTCTCCTTTGCCAGTCGATAGCCGGTTTCGTAGGACGGGTACCAGAAGCTGGAGTCATGGTGTGGTTTCGCCACACGCGCCTGCAGGCCACTTTCGGCGAGACATTTTTGTAGCGCAGCCTGACGGGCAATGACCCATGCTGCCTCAGATAACTGCAGCACGGTCGTGGCCGTGAATCCGACGATGTCTCTGGCCGATGCCATCTCGCGAAGCCGAACACCAAGCTGTGCGTCGCATCCAGCATTCGGCACTAGTCCAAGTTTTTGCTCGTTCAGTGCGAGCGCTTGTGCTATCGATTCAAGGTCCCTTATCGGGGTCTTGGCCCCGATGGTTTCTGCTTTCTGGAGCATGTTTACGGATATCCCAGATCCTTTGGCCAACCGTTCGTGAGTCAACCCCAGTTCCTCGCGACGAGTGCGGAGTGTCGTTGCGGGCTCTTGCGGTGACGAAACAAGTGGGGCAGAACCTTCGAGCGTCGCTTGAAGAAGTACATCCCACCCAAAAGCACGGAGTGCCTCAAGCGCGCCGAGCACTCTTCCAGTGGCTGACTCGCTGTAGGGTGCGAGCTGAATCTGACTGCGAACAAACTTGGCCTTCGAGGTGCCAGCGCGCTCCCTTGGCGTGTCGCCACTTGAATCGGGTCCGAAGACGAAGTTCAGATCATGATTAGTAAATACACTGCTCATGCTATCCACTCAGGATAGGTGCCCAAGAATCGTGCGGGTCGATTCGTTTCGTCGTCGAAACCCATTGACCAAACGCCGTATCCAGAATCGGCAAAGGCCCGAGCCACCTCTTGCATCTCGGAATTGCTTCGGGGGCCATAGCGCCCAGAGCAACCATTCACCACAATCGTAACCACGTCGAGGAAGACCAGTTCTCCGCCCGAAAACGCGGCATTTCCTCCGGTGAGATTAGTGTGCTTGATGACCCCACTTTCCAAAACAGCGCCGAACGCGCAGCGCTCCTCTGCGTGAACCACGTCGACATCGCGGATAACCCAAAGATGGGCAGTATCAACCTGGTCGGGTTGAAGGAGTGGTGCAGAGGGAGGAGTGCCGAGACCCGTGGCCGTTCCGTCTACCCAGAAATGAAGCCCATCGTCCGATGTCATTTGCTTCAGCTGATCGTCATTGGCTATAAGTTCGTGCGGCGGTAACCTGGGTTGGCCGATCTTGCTGCGGAAAGCGAGGAAGGCCTTGTCCGTGAGCTCCATACACCTACTCTACTAGCCCAATGCCAAATGCCCTGTCGGGACAATAGCCTGACATTCTATGCACCGTAAGGCACTGGACCCGACTAAGCCCTCTCGTGTGGCCACTAGGCTGCACCGCATCGCCTAACGCTCCAGATCAGAAGCGGGCGATACCTCTGATAATTGACAAATGACAACTTGCACCCGTCTTCTGGATCTGGTTGTTGTGCGGACCAGGCGGCCTGGAGGATATGCGCCCACTGAGAGCAAGAGACTGAGAATAGTCTTGCGTCAAGATTCTTAAGACTACTCTCGCGCTCTGCCTTTGGCGTGAGTAATGTTGGTATTAATACCACATGGAGATCCTCCATCAAGGTAACTTTCCTACCAAGCGCCCCCAACAGCATTTTCACTTCCTTCTTCTTTCTAGAATCATGAGAACAATTTCTTTTGATCAACTGCAGGGAATACCCAAGGAGGCAAGGGATTTGATCGGAGCTGGAATTTATGCCCTGTACGCGCTAAAACCAGGATTTGCTTCATTCTTACTTATAACCGACCAAGGCGAAAAGTATTTCTTGGACTCTGATGGATCGATCCTGGCAAGCCATCGCGTCGACAACATTCGTGAAGCCATTGATGATGTAGTTGTTATCAGCGACCCGTCTCCCCAAATGGCACTGCTCAATTGCCGCTAGTGCCCTTTATTGCCAGATTCATGATGGTGCTTTTCTTCATCTAGCAGCACTTGATGAGCGAAATTTATCAAATACACGACACAAGCCTATGGCTATTCTTGTGTAGCTCTACTGAGCCGAGGCATTTTTCTGACATTGTCTATGGTGTAAACGCTTTAAGTGCCAAGGGCGTTCCTTCAGACAATATAGCTATCTTTATTGATGATCCCACTGGAGAGCTATATCTTATTCCCTATGGCATAAAAAATGTATTTCAGTTATCTGAAATCACGTCAGTTTTAGCCTCTAAAGAAGGCTATTCTAGTGTTGTCGCACTTGTTGGCGGCCATGGTTCCTTGGATGGCATAGGTGGTCAAGGCTTTGCTTTGCCGGCATCACCACTTATCGAGTCCATTCGAAGTATACCCGGAATTTCATTTGGGGTCATTATTCTCTCGCAATGTTTTGGAGGAGTGTATAACTATGTTTCCGCCAATGCCAAGCCCGAACTTGCGTTTCTGGGGGCAACTAGCCTTCATCCAAGCATGAGCCTTGGTATCTCCCTTAAGGATCCAATCAGTTCACTCATCCCATCAATTAGCCTTAAGGACTGGAGTGCCAACATTTTTGCTTATTCATTCTTTGAATGGCTATCTTCACCTAAAGATGTTGACGGAGATGGCTTGGCTACCTTGATTGATGCGTTTAAATATTCCGGGAAGATTTCGAATGACTATTTGCGTTATGTCAAGATACAACTATTCCAGAAATCTCAAGACTTATCGCGCGATCTCTACGCAGCGCAGGAAGGGGTCCGCCTTGGGAATCTTCAGCAATTCCAAGTTGATGCAATTAGCAGGCAGCTTCAAGAAGCACTTGACCTGCTCCACGTTAGCCAAGATCCATGGGTTCTTCATGCAAACCTAGCCAGAAGAATCGTCTTTTGGTAGATGGGAACATTCCGCACAACGCTGCCCTTGAGTGGTAGGCAGGGAGTTTGAGGTGGCGTAGCAGAGAGATGATGGAGGCCTGTCCACTCGAAGGGCTTGTTCGGCTTCCAGGCGTAGCACTTGGAGAGTCAACACGATGATCACGAAAATCTAGAAATCATACGGTGGTGATCAACAGACCATGCCGTCGTGACTATAGGTTTATGGAGATCATCCAAAGAAGCCCACCGGCTGCAGCCAAGGGTAAGATGAAGAACAATGCCACGACGGCTGCGCAACCATCTTTATTTTCTTGCTCAAGTCTGCTGGCCTTTGGTGTTGATGGTTGTTTCTGATCCGAACGTTCTCGGTATATCTTGAATTCTCTACCGATCAAGGCCTCAGCTTGCTTATACGCCAAGGTTGTCCGCGAAGCGTGGGCATGAGCTTCACTCCACCCGCCTTGTTTAGCTCGAAAACGGAGGTACGCAGGAGAACGAAGTAGAGACTTGGCAGCTTTTTCATCTTTCATAAACTCGCTTCCCAATACCAACATGCGAGGGTCATTAGGCAGTAACGACTCCTGCACATTCGCTGACGCAAGATCGATATAGACATTATAGATAAACCACGCAGCTAGGCCTGTCTTATCATCATTAGAGCTAAGGTGCTCCCATGCACGAGCGAAGAGCAATGCAGCGCTTGTGAATTCAGTAATATCAGATACGCCTATAGCCTTGGCATTCTTTACTTCTAATTCTGTCGGCAAACTGCTATGCCGCCAGATTTGCTTCTCGCCATCATCAGTACACCACAGCAATTCCTCCAAATCACGCCCTTGCTCATAAGAGAGATCATCGGGAACTTTCAAGCCAGCGGCCCTACCGCCAAGGACTAGGTTCTTCTTGATTGCTTGATTTATGAGATTGGAAACCTCGTAGAATGAGGCTTTTGGTGGGATGATCTTAATGCCGAGCTTTTCCGCATACTCCAGTTGTCTTTCTGAAGGCGGTTTCGGATCTATCTCTTCATAGGTTTCAATTATTGTTCCGTCATCTTTTGCCACCTCAACAAGATTCTGCTCATCAAGGGCTTCGTAGATTCTTTGCCTCTTGCGACCAGTATCGGCTCCTTTGCCATCAACCTTGAATTGTCGGAGAACCTGTTGATCTGGCCAGAGCATGATCTGATCAGGCTTAGTGCAATACCTGAATATAGTATGGGTGTCAACTTGCCAATTTCATACTCACTCTCTCCAGTGAGAAAAACAAGCTCCAGCAGGAGCCCCAGGTAAGCCGAACGCTGAATGGGCGGATCCAGTGAATACCGGCAACTTGCTTCTCTTGGCAGCATAAGAGCGGGTCGACCTGGGTGCAACAGCATGAAAACCTTGTCCTTGCACGGAAGTTGCAGAGAACCTTCACACGTCACGGCTTCATAGACGGATCCGCATAAGGCCGTTCATGACGTTACAAAAGGTCGGCGGGGCTGCTCACGCCCAGAGGGCCTCGATTCAGCACATGCGTGTAGATCATCGTGGTCTTGACATCGCTGTGACCCATCAATTCCTGGATCGTGCGGATATCCTGCCCCCGCTCCAGCAGGTGGGTAGCAAACGAATGGCGGAAGGTGTGAGGTGTCGCCGGCTTGCTGACACCTGCAGCGAGCACCGCTCGCCGCACAGCCTTCTGGATCAGACTGGGATCCAGGTGATGCCGTCCCTGTTGGCCGGTGGCTGGATCAGTCCAGCGATGCGTCTGCGGAAACACCCACTGCCAGGACCACTCCACCGCGGCATTGGGGTATTTCCGTCCCAGCGCATGGGGCAGATGCACCCGGCCATAGCCCTCTGCCAGGTCCGTCTGATGCAATCGACGAACCTTTTCCAGGTGAAGCCCCAGCTTCTCCCCTACACGGGTGGGCAACAGGGTGCGGCGATCCTTGGAACCCTTGCCATCGCACACGGTGAGCTGCTTCCGGCTGAAATCCAGGTCCTGCACCCGCAACCGCAGTGACTCCAGGAGTCGCAGCCCGCTGCCGTAAAGCAGCCCCGCCACAAGTGCCTCCACGCCATCCATCCGCTCCAGCACCGCCCGCACCTCCTCCGGCGTCAGCACCACCGGCAGCCGCTTGCGCGTCCGCGCCCGCACCACACCCTCGAGCTCCACATCCAGCTCCAACAACTCCCGAAACAGAAACAGCAGAGCACTCAAAGCCTGGTTCTGGGTAGAGGCGCTCACCTGCAGGTCCACCGCCAAGTGACTGAGGAAGGCATTCACCTCGGCACTGCCCATCTCGCGGGGATGCCGCCTCCCGTGAAACCGCAGGAAACGGCGCAGCCACTGCTCGTAGGTCTTCACGGTGCGTCGGGCGTAGTGCCGCACCTGCAGCTCCTCCCGGTAGCGCTGGATCAATCCGGGGGAGCGGGCTTCAGGGGCCATGGACAGGGGTTGGTCAACCTGCATAAAGAGTTCCCACGCCATGGTGCTTACGCTCAACGCAGGATCGGCGTCAGGCCGCACCGGCTGCCCGAGCTCTGGCATGGACTTCTTTGACCGGCAATGGAGCACCTACCGCCAAGTGGTCGACCACGACCTGATGGAGCATCAGGCGCTCTCGGCGGCCACCACGGCGGCGATCGAGGGCTGGCTGGCCGCACGGCCGGCAGGGGCACCGGGCGCACGCATGGTGGATCTCGGCTGCGGCGACCTCGGCCTGCTGGCCCCAGTGCTGCGCCACCTGCCGCTCGGCTCCTACCTGGGCCTGGATCTCTCCGCCCCGGTGCTGCCTCGGGCGGCGGCGGCGCTTGGCCCCGTCTCCTACCCCTGCCAGTGGCGGGAGCATGATCTGCTGGCCTGGGCCGAAGCGGAGCCCGAACCCGAACCGGTCGATCTGCTTCATTCCGCCTTCGCCCTTCACCACCTAAGCGACGCGAACAAGTCGAGGTTTCTTGAGCTCTGCCGCCGTCATCTGGCGCCGGACGGACTCCTGCTCTGGGCTGATGTGTTCCGCGAGCCGGGGGAAGCGCGCGAGGCCTACGTGGCGCGTTATGTGGAGCGGATCCGCAGCGGCTGGAACCCGCTGGAGCCCGAGCAACAGCAGCAGGTGATCGACCACCTCAACCAGTTCGACGACCCGGCCGATCGTGAGGCCATCGAGCGCAGCGCCGAAGCCTGCGGCTGGCGGTGGCAGTGGCTCTGGCAGGGAGCCCACCGCGCTGAAGCTCTGGCCATGCTCACCCCGGTACGTTGAGGGACAGGCCAGAGACAATGCACCGAAGCCTTCTTCTCTTTCTGGGCCTGGTCGCCGCTGCCGTCAGCACCGGCTCCAACGCGACCGCCGCCGAGTTGCAGCGTGTCATCCCCGAACGCTTCCGCGGGGAATGGCAGGACAGCCGACACCCCTGCGGCTCCCCGATCAACATGGAAACGCGCCTGCTGCTGCAGGCCGGCACGGTCAGCTTCTACGAAAGTGGCGGCCCCGCCGTCGCGGTGGTCACCAGCGGAACTTCGGAGCTGGCCCTGATCACCGCAGTGGCCGGGGAAGGCCAGACCTGGCTGGATATGCGCCGGTTCCTCCTCTCCCCCGACCAGTCCACCCTCACCGACGTCACCTATGCCGGGTCGCCAGATCAGGACAAGCCGTTCGTCCGCAAACGTTGCCCTCCGCAACGCTGAATCCGTTCAGGGCCGGATCTCCACCGGTGTGCCCAAAGCCGTGCGCTGAAACAGCCAGCGGGCCGTGGCACCCGTGGTGCGGATGCATCCGTGGCTGCGGGCCACACCGAAGCACTGCCCGGCCCGCTCCTGCCAGGGGGCCGGATGGAGGCAGAGGCGATCGGGGGCGAGGCCGCCACCGCTGAGACACATCACGTTCGGCACGGCGGGGATGCGGTAATCGGCCCCCACCAGCGTCGTTTCGCTGTACTTGCTGCCGATCTGAAACCGTCCCGTGGGGGTTGACATACCAGGAAGCCCCGTCGAGACCAAGGCGGCATAGAGCAAGCGCTGCTGGTCGTCGTAGGCATAGAGCTTCTGCTCGGAGAGATCGACCAGCAGCGCCGCCACGAGTTCCAGCATCAATTGGGCCCGCCCCTCAGCTGTGCTCCCGCAGGAAGGCAACGCTGCTGGCCAGCTCTTCAGCGAAGCGATCGATCTCCGCGAGGGTGGTGGTGAAGCTGAGGCTGGCGCGGGCTGAACCACTGATTCCGTAGTGGCGATGCAGTGGCTGGGTGCAGTGATGGCCGCTGCGGATGCAGATGCCGCTGGCATCCAGCAAGGCTGAGATGTCATTGGCGTGCAATCCCTCCACCACGAAGGCGGCCAGGGCACCACGGTCGGGTTGCTGCTGGGGGGTGGGGCCAAGCACCCTGAGGCCTTCGATCGCCTGCAGCCGCTCGAACAGATGGGCGGTGAGCCGCTGCTCCCAGGCATGGATGCGATCAAGCCCGAGGGCATTGAGATAATCGATGGCGGCACCCATGCCCACGGCCTCACCGATCGCCGGTGTGCCGGCCTCGAACTTGTGGGGCAGATCAGCCCAGGTGCTGTAATCCAGGTACACGTCCTGAATCATTTCGCCACCGCCAAGGAAAGGTGGCATCGCCTCCAGCAGCGACTCCCGCGCCCAGAGGAAGCCCATGCCCGTGGGGCCGCAGATCTTGTGGGAAGAACCCACGAGAAAATCAGCGCCCAGGGTCTGAACATTCACCGGCAGATGGGGCAGGCTCTGGCAGGCATCCACCAGCAGCAGAGCTCCGGCTGAATGGGTGAGCTCGGCGATCGCGCCGATCGGGTTATGACAGCCCAGGGTGTTGCTGATCTGCACCACGCTTACAAGCCTGGTGCGCTCATTGATCTGATTGCGCAGATCCTCCAAGTCCAGTTCACCGCTGGCGGTGAGGCCGGCGTGGCGCAAACGGGCCCCCGTGCGCGCGGCCAGCTGCTGCCAGGGCACCAGGTTGCTGTGGTGCTCCATCACCGTGAGCACGATCTCATCGCCCGGTCGCAGGAAGGCATCGCCCCAGCTGCGAGCCACCAGGTTGATCGCCTCAGTGGCATTGCGGGTGAAGACGATCTCCCGGGGCGTGGCGGCGCCTACGAAGCGGGCGGTCTTGTCGCGGGCTCCCTCGAAGGCATCAGTGGCTCGTGCACTGAGCTGGTGGGCGCCGCGGTGCACGTTGGCGTTGTCATGGCGGTAGTAGCGCTGCAGAGCATCAAGCACCGCCCGGGGCTTCTGGCTGGTGGCGGCGTGATCGAGGTAGATCAGGGGCTGGCCAAGGCAGGCCTGATCCGCCAGCAGCGGGAAATCAGCTCGGGTGAGAGCGGCCAGATCCTCGGGGCCTGCTTCGGGGCCGGCTGCAGGGCCAGCCTCCAACTGAGGGCCGTCGACCACCTGCTCGGCGGGCGTGGACACAGGAGCGGAGGTGGTGTAGGGCATCGTGATCAGTCCTCCCCCAGCATTCGCTGCAGCGGCCTCCAGGCAGCCGCAGCGGCAGGCAGGGCCCGAAGCACCTCCTCGCAGAAGCCGCGCTTGAGCAGTCCGGCGGCCACCGCCGCCGAGAGCCCCCGACTCTGCAGATAGAAAAGTTCGTCGGTCTGGAGGCGGCTCACGGTGGCGCCATGGGCGCAGCGCACGTCGTCGGCCACGATCTCCAGCTCCGGCTTGGTGTCGATCCGAGCCTGGTTGGAGAGCAGCAGGTTGCGGCTGAGCTGGGATGCATTGGTGCGCTGGGCGGCCCGGGGCACCTTCACAGCCCCGTTGAACACGCTGCGGCCGCGGTCATCGGCAATGGCTTTGTGAAGCTGATCCAGCTGGCCCTCGGGGCCGCGGAATTCGACGCGGCTGTGGGTATCCACCAGCTGCTGGCCGTCGGCCAGCTGCAGGGCTTTGAGGGTGGTGGTGGCTTCACCATCCACCTGCACCACCCGGGGCTCGAAGCGCGAGAGCGCCCAGCCATGGCTGGCCCACACCGACTCAAGCTGACTACGAGGCTCCTGCTCCACCGCCAGGTGGCCCAGGAAACAGGCCTGACCCTCTCCCAGGGCCAGCAGGCCATGGCGCAGCTTGGATTCGCGGCCGAGATGGGCTTCCATCACCAGGCTCGAAAGACTGCAACCTGAGCCGAGCTGGATCTGCAGCACCTCCAGGCTGGCCTTCTCCTCCAGCAGCAGCAACACCCGGACAGGGCGCATCACACCGTCTTCGGCGGCCTGGCTCACCAGCTCCAGGGTTGGGGCCACCGCACCACTCACCCGCAGCGCCAGCACCCGGGTGGCGCTGGCCTGGTTCAACTCCACGGGCCAGTGCTGCTCACAGTTGCAGGCGGCCAGGGTGTGACCCAGAGCCTGCTGCACCTCATCAGAGCTCAGAAGCGAAAGGCCAGCTGGCAGGCTCTGGCCGTTCAGGAAATCATCTGGGGCATCAAGCCAGAGGCGGAACACATCGGTCGCAGGCGCAGGCCAGCCGACCTGGGCGCTGGAGGGCGAGGGGACCGGGGCCAGAGCCGTGAGCGGGGCGAGGTCGGTGAAGCGCCAGTCTTCCTGGCGGCGAGAAGGCAGCGGCTGGCGGGAGAGGGCTTCCCGGCCGCGCCATTGCACCGCTTCCAGCTCACCTGCAGGGGCAGGCAAACGCTCCAGGAAATTGGTAATCCAGGTGGAAGCGGTCACAGCCGCGGAGTTGGACATCGCAGCCACCATCAGGCAACCTCCAGCACGGCCAGCTCCTGATCAACCCAGTCATAGCCGCGATCTTCAAGCTCCAGCGCAAGCTCCTTGCCGCCAGTGCGCAGGATGCGGCCGCCCGCCATCACATGGACGTAGTCAGGGGTGATCACATCCAGCAGACGCTGGTAGTGGGTGATCAGCAAAGTGGCGTTATCGGGGCTGGCCAGGTGATTCACACCACCAGCCACGATCCGCAGGGCGTCGATGTCGAGGCCGGAATCGGTTTCATCGAGGATCGCCACCAGCGGATCGAGCAGAGCCATCTGCAGGATCTCGTTGCGCTTCTTCTCGCCGCCGGAGAAGCCCTCGTTGACGCTGCGTTCAAGAAAAGCCGGATCCATCTGCACCACCTGCAGTCGCTCACGCACCAGATCCTCAAAGGCGAAAGTGTCGAGCTCCTCCTCGCCTTTCTCCATGCGGCGGGCATTGGTGGACACCCGCAGGAACTCGAGATTGCTCACCCCCGGGATCTCCACGGGGTACTGAAATCCCAGGAACAGCCCCAGCCGGGCCCGCTGCTCCGGTTCGAGATCGAGCAGGTCGGCGCCGCGATAGCGCACGCTGCCGCCTGTGACGGTGTAAGCGGGGTGGCCGGCCAGCACCTTGGAGAGGGTGCTCTTGCCGCTGCCGTTGCGGCCCATCACCGCATGGATCTCTCCGGCTTTGATCGTGAGATTGACACCCTTGAGGATCGGCTTGTCCTCTACGCGGGCCTGCAGGTCAACGATCTCGAGGAGGGTATCGGCTTCGGGGCGAATCACGGCTGATGAAACAAGGGAAAAGACAAGGGAAGGAGCCACGCTCCAGGAGAACAAGATCTGTTGGACAAGGCCGGGGTGTTCAGCCCACCGACCCCTCCAGCTTGAGGGCAAGGAGCTTGTCGGCCTCAGCCGCGAATTCCATCGGCAGCTGGTTGAACACATCCCGGCAGAAGCCGCTCACCATCATCGACACGGCTTCCTCGAAGCCGATGCCCCGGCTCTGGAGGTAGAAGAGCTGATCGGCGGAGATGCGGCAGGTGCTGGCCTCATGCTCCACGCTGGCTTCGGGTTGCTGTGAGCGGATGTAGGGGTAGGTGTTGGCGGCCGCCTGATCGCCGATCAGCATCGAATCACACTGGCTGTAATTACGCGCACCCCGGGCCTTGGGACCAATCTGCACCAGACCTCGGTAGCTGTTGGAGGAATGGCCAGCGCTGATGCCTTTGCTCACGATGGTGGAGCGGGTGTGGGGGCCAACGTGGATCATCTTTGTGCCGGTGTCGGCCTGCTGGCGGTTGTTGGTGAGTGCCACAGAATAGAACTCGCCCACCGAATGTGCCCCCTGGAGCACACAACTGGGATATTTCCAGGTGATCGCCGAACCGGTTTCCACCTGGGTCCAGCTGATGTGACTGCGATCACCGCGACAATGACCGCGCTTGGTCACGAAATTGTAAATACCTCCCACACCATTCTCATCACCTGCATACCAGTTCTGGACGGTGGAATACTTGATCGAGGCATCGTCGAGGGCCACCAGCTCCACCACCGCAGCATGTAGCTGGTTGGTGTCGAACATCGGGGCAGTGCAGCCTTCCAGATAGCTCACAGAAGCGCCTTCCTCAGCCACGATCAAGGTGCGCTCGAACTGACCGGTATCGCCGGAGTTGATGCGGAAGTAGGTGGAAAGCTCCATCGGGCAATCCACACCCTTCGGGATGAACACGAAAGAACCGTCACTGAACACGGCGGAGTTGAGGGCCGCGAAAAAGTTGTCTTTGCTGGGCACCACAGTGCCGAGGTAACGCTCGATCAGCTCGGGGTGATCCTTGACAGCCTCACTGATCGAGCAGAAGATTACGCCGTGCTCGGCAAGCTTCTCGCGATAGGTGGTGGCGATCGAAACGCTGTCGAAGACAGCATCGACAGCCACATTGCTCAACCGCTTCTGTTCGCTGAGAGGAATACCTAGCTTATCGAAGGTTTCGAGCAGCTTGGGATCCACCTCATCCAGACTTGCCTTCTTCTCCTGCTGGCGAGGTGCAGCGTAATAGATCATCTCTTGATAGTCGATCACCGGATGCCCCACGGCCGCCCAGTTGGGCTCTTCCATGCGCAGCCACTGCTGATAAGCCCGCAGACGAAAATCGAGCAAAAACTGCGGTTCACCCTTCTTGGAAGAGATCAGCCGTACGACATCTTCACTGAGACCCTTATCGATCTTGTCAGTTTCAATGTCGGTGACAAACCCATATTTGTAGGGCTGGCTGACAAGATCGCCGACGCTGGTGGAGCTGCTCATGGCATTCAGGCGGCAGGGGGTTCGGTATGGGTCTTGATCTCCTCGAGACTGATGCTCTGCTGCTCGCCACGGAAGGGGTTGTCTTCGGTGAGAAAGAGCATGCAGTGGCACTCCTTGCGCTCCCTCATCGGCACGCAGGGGCAATTCCAGAACGCTTGCTCCGCCTCGGCCTGCTTGTCCTCGTAGTGGCGACAGGGACAGAGAGCAGCCCCCAGCTGCTCCTTGTGGCGGGCCAGCCCTTCGAGCACCACCGCCGTCACCCCGGGGTCACTGCAGAAATAGGTGTCGGTCCGCTTGGCGTAAGCCTCAGCGAAACGCCGGATCAACTCCAGGCTCTCGCTGCTGGGGGCGGCCGTGGCGGAGGGGGCGTCGGACATGAATTCAGAACAACGAGGGAGTCACCGAGGCCGGAGCGGAAGCCCCAGGCGGCGGGAGGATTGAGACAGAACCCGACAACAGCACGGCTGCGGGAGGCTGGCGGAATTCCCCAAGAGGGTCATCGCACCGGGCTGGCGGCACGATTGAATTACGAAACACAATCGTTTCGTTACCAACAACCCTAGGGCAGCCGAGCTGGCTATGGGGGCTGGCGCCATTCTGAACTGCCCGTTGCCACAACACCTGAAGGAGCGTGGCAATGTGTGGAGAAGGTTCGCGACCAGACGAGCCGGGCTGAGTGTCCGATGAGCGCTTCCACCCAGACACCAACCCGAGAAGCAGCCCTTGCCCTCCTTCTGCGCCAAGGAGAGGCCACGGCAGCTCAGCTCGCCGACCTTCTGGGTGTGTCGGTGCAGGTGATGCGCCGTCATCTGCGCAGCCTTGAAGACGATGGCCTGGTGGCCAGCAGCCCCAGCGGCGAAGGCCCTGGGCGCCCAAGCAATCACTGGCACCTCACCCCTGCAGGGCACGACCAGTTCCCCAACGGCAGCGAGCACTTTGCCCTTGGTCTGCTCACCTCCCTGGCCGACAGCCTTCCCGCCGACACCGTGCAGACCCTCCTGCGCCAGCAGGCCATTGCCAAAGCGCTCGACTACCGGCGGCAGATCGGCACAGGCTCCCTGCCGGAGCGGCTGGAGCGGCTGGTGGAGCTGCGCTGCAGCGAGGGCTACGTGAGCGACTGCCACCCCGAGCCCGACGGGCTCTCCTGGTGCATGAGCGAATTCCACTGCTCCGTTTCCCGCCTGGCTGAACAGTTCCCGGTGCTGTGCGACCAGGAATTGCAACAGATGCGCCACACCTTTCCCGACTGCAGCGTGGAGCGGGTGCACTGGCGTCTCGAAGCGGGCCATTCCTGCGGCTTCCGCATCACCCCTGACAACGGGGGATCTGCCCAGCTCTCCCAGGATGGCTGAGCCCCAGGCCGGCCCCCTCGCCAGCGACGACCTGGCCGCCATCGAGGCCACCCTGCTCCCCAGTCTCGAGCGCCACCACCTGCGCCTGCTGGCCCACTGCCTGCGCACCTTGCAGGAGGCCGCCGGCAGCCGCTTTGGACCCCTGCCTTCCCGCCCCGCCCTGCTCGCCTGGGTCGCCCGGCAGAGCGCCCTGGCCGCCGATCCCGACTTTCAGCAGGTGTTTCTCAACCAGCTGGAATCCGGCGCCCTGCAGTTGCAGGAGCTGGCGATCAGCCTGGAATGCGACCCCCTCGCCCTCGAGATCGGTGACCTGATCGCCTGGGCGGAGGTGGCAGCCAGAAACCGGCTCAGCCTCGCCACCCCAGTCCAACCACCAGGCTGACCCCGGCCAGGGCCAGCACCGCCGCCAGCAACCCACTCAGGCCTGGCCGGTCACCCTCCAGGCCCGCCAGGGGCAGGGCCAGCACCGGAGCGGTGGCCAGCAGGGCCACGGCCAGGCCGGCTGGCAGGTGCTGGAGAGCCGTCTGTTGCAGCACGATGCCGGCACTGGTGCCCAGCAAAGTGGCGAGCAGCACCAGGGGCCAGCGCAGCCGCAGCGTCCGCGGGCGCATGCCCGGGGGAGGCAGCCGCCGCAGCAACGGCAACATCACGATGGCCGCCGCCGCCAGGCGCAGGGTGGCCGACTGCAGCGGCGGCAGATCCGAATCACGCAGGGCCGCTCTTGAGAGCAGGGCACCGACACTGCCGCAGACCAGGGCGGCCAGGGCCAGCAGCAGGCCCAGGCGCTGCCCCCCCGGGGGCAAGGGCACGACGTCAGGCCCCCCGGACGGGGACGGCTGACGGGCCACCAGCGCCACCGAAAGGCAGATCAGCGCCACCCCAAGCCCCTGGGGCCAGCGGGGCCACTCGGCCAGAAACAGGGCCCCGCCCAGCAGCGACAGCGCCGGACCACCCGCCTCGAGGGTGAGGGTGCGGCGCGTCCCCAGCCGGCGCAGGGCCGCGAAGTAGAGGCTGTCCCCCAGGGCAATGCCGACCACGCCGCTGGCCAGGAGCAGCATCAGCGCCACGGGAGAGACCAGCCAGCCCCCCAGAAGCAGAGCCGGCAACTGGAGACCCACCGCAATCAGGTTCTTGACCAGGTTGAGCTGGGCGGCGCTCAAGGAAGTGGGCAACCGCCGCCAGAGGCTGCTGGAGAGCGCCCAGCAGAGGGCTGCGGCCAGGGCCGCCACGACTCCCGTTGTGGCCACCGGGCAACGGCTGGGGTGAGGGAGTTGCGATCATCGCTACAGCCGTGCTGCCCCCGTGAGCGTTCCCATCTCCGATGCCCTCAGTTTCTTCAGGCTCAGCTGCGGCCGCTGGCGCTCCCAGCGCACCAGCCATCACCTGTTGCACAGGCGCGCCGAGGCCGGCGGTTCTCTGATCGAAGTCACGGAGGTGGAGGCCAGCGACCCGCGCCTCCAGGCGATCGCCGAACTGCACGGCCAGGACCCGGCAGGGCTGGTGGGGGGCTGCCAGGTGCGCTGGAACGGCTCGATGGCCTGGGACAAGGCCGGTGAAGCGCACCAGGGGGAGTCGGTGTTCGGCCTGATCCCCACCGACGCCTCAGGGCGCGCGGGATTGCTCTTGCGCGACCGGGGCTACGCGGAGACCGCTCCGGTGGCGGGCCACTTCCGCATGGATGAGCGCGACGGCCTGCTGCTGACCACGGCCTACGAAACGATGAGCAGCCTGGAGCGCTTCTGGTTTCCCAACCCAAATCTGCGCCTGCGCACCAGCACGGTGGAGGGGCTCTCCAACACGGCCTCCTTCTGCATGGAAAGCCGCTGCCTGCCTATCGACGGCGAAAAGGAAACCAACGACTCAGACGATGGCGCCACAGTCGTATCGGAGCCCCCCCGCAGGCCATTGGTTTCGGCCTTCGGCTGGTGAGGAGCGTGCCCCTGCATGCCTGTCAAACATTACGGACTGTGAGCCCTGCCGCCCCTGGCGGGGTTCGATCGGGGCTGACTTCTACGATCCACAGCGACGGATGACGATGTTCGCGTGGCGATCCCGCTTCTGAAGTACGCACCCACCAGCCAGAACTCTCGAGTGAAGGCCTTCCGCGTGGGCTCCGACGAGGATCCGAAAGGCGTCTCGCTTGACAAGGCCTTTGATCGCAACGCTCAGAACGTGGTGATCGAATCGGCCTACCGTCAGATTTTCTTCCACGCTTTCAAGGTCGATCGCGACACGATTCTTGAATCGCAGCTGCGTGATGGTCAGATCACAGTGCGTGATTTCATCCGGGCTCTCTGCCTCTCGGATACCTTCACCCGCAGTTTCTACAACCTGAACAGCAACTACCGGGTGGCCCGCCACCTTGTGGAGAAACTGCTGGGCCGCCAGGTGTACGGAAAAGCCGAAGAAATCGCCTGGTCGGCTGTGATCATGACCAAGGGCGTGGCCGGCGCCGTGGATCAGATCCTCGACAGCGACGAGTATCTCGAGAACTTTGGCTACGACACCGTGCCTTACCACCGCAACCGGGTGGTTGGCTCCCGCGAAGTGGGCGAAACCCCCTTCAACATCACCTCGCCGCGCTACGAGGCCTACTACCGAAGCATCCTGGGATTCCCCCAGATTGTTTACACCGGCACCGTCAAGTCTCTGCCCACAAGAGCACGTCAACGTCGCGGTGGCTTCCCCGAGGACTACCTTCCCTGGGTGCGTTCCATGCCTGCCATGCGCACCGGAGCCGCATCGTCAGGCAACACCAGCATGGATTACCTCTCCAAGGTCCCCTATCGCAGTGTGGGCCGCTGAGTTCAGCGGTTTGCAACCCAAAACTCCCTCAGCAACGGCGGCTCACACCGCCGTTTTTTCATGGCCATCCAGCGGAGGCCCAGTCAGCTGTTGCTGACGGAGGGCGGCTGGATGGCCGAGATCAGCAGGATTCAGCCCAAACTGATCCCAAACGAAATCCGGAGAAACGGTGACTCAGGCTCTCTCGTCCTTGGCTCGCATGACCTTGCGCCAGCTCCGCCAGATCGCCAGTGACCTCGGTGTGAGCCTCTACAGCCGCAAAACCAAGGAGGAGCTGCTCAACGAGATCCAGAGCTCCAAGGGCGAAGGGGAACGATCTCGCAGCGAACCAGTGATGCCACCTGTCGCCTCCACGCCAAGCCTGGAGATCCTGGAGGCAGGCTTCACTCCAGCACCGCGGCCCGAGGTTGAAACCAAGGTTGTCTTCCTGCCGAGGGACCCCCAGTGGGCCTATGTCTTCTGGGAGATCGCCGAAGCCGAGCGCCTCAAGGCCATCGAGGCTGGTGCTGGCCAGCTCTGCCTTCGTGTCGCCGACGTGACCGGACTGCCCTCGGGCGCCGCTCACCCACACACGCTCCAGGAGGTTCCCGTCGACAGCCATGCCACCGAGTGGTACCTGCCCGTTCCACTGAGCGATCGCGATTACCGCGTTGAGCTGGGGTACCGCAAGCACGGTGGTGGCTGGCTCTCCCTGGGTTTCTCAGCCATAGCCCGGGTACCTTCCCTGCATCCCAGCGAGCAGATCCTCGATCAGTTCGTCCCCTTCTCTCTGGAAGCCGCACCCAGCGACACCACCCTGGCCACCTCCTATCCCCATAGCGGTCTCCACGCGGCCGGAGGAGTCGACAGCGGCCTGCATGAGCGCCTCTACCAAACCGCCACGGTGCGCTGGAAGCATTTTGGCCGCGGTTCCGAAGCCTTCCATGAGCTCGAAGACTCCGACTCCGCCGCAGGCCTGCGCAGTCTTCACGATTCGGGCATCGGCCTTTGGGCCAGTGGCCGCAACGAATCAGGCATCGGTGGTGTTGCTCCCCGTCAGCGTTCCTTCTGGCTTGTGGCCGATGCGGAGCTGATCGTCTACGGCGCCACCGATCCGACCGCCAAACTCACCATCGGCGATGAAGAAGTGCCCCTATCTCCCGACGGCACCTTCCGCGTGCAGGTGCCATTCCGCGACGGCCAGCAGCTCTATCCCATCCAGGCGGTGGCCGCCGATGGCGAGCAGAAGCGCAGCATCACCCTCAAGTTCGAGCGCACCACCCCTGAAGACAACAGCAATCCCTCCAACCAGGCCGTGGCTGAGTGGTTCTGATGCGCACCTTCGTCGCCCTCACACCCCTGGCCGGCACTCTTGCCCTGCCTTTCCTGGTGCCAGTGCTGATGGTCAAAGTGGGCATCGGCACGGCCGTGGGCATGGCCGTACTGGTGAGCACCCTCTGGTTCGTTGTGATGTTGCGCACCGCTGAGATGCCAGGTCACCACTGAGGCCAGACCAACTCCTCCACAGCGGGGAATGCTCAGGGCAGTCGCAACGCGCCGTCCGTGAGCCCCCTGTCAGACGTCCAAACCGCCAACCAAGCCCGGGCGGTCGCCCTGATCTCCTGCCTTTCCGCTCTCGGTCTTGGCGGTTGCTCCGCCACCGCCCGCATCCTGGGCTCACCCCCGGCGGATCTGCCCCTGCCGGCGGGGGTGGAGGTGGCCTTCAACCATCGCGCCGACCGCCACTACCGCAGTCCGATCAGCGGCGAGCGCCGCAGCGGCGACAACCTTGAGCAGTTCCTGCTCGAGACGATCGAGCGGGCCGAGAGCGACATCCTGGTGGCTGTGCAAGAAATCTCTCTGCCCAGGGTTGCCGAAGCCTTGGTGGAACGCAAGCGCCAGGGGTTGCGCGTACTCGTGATCCTCGAGAACACCTACAGCACTCCCTTCAGTGAGCAGCTGCCAGCGGGGCTGAGCTCTCACCAGCTCGGGCGCCACCGCCACCTGATGGCCCTGGCAGACACCGACCGCGACGGACACCTGAGCGCCAGCGAGCGCGACCGCGGCGATGCCGTCCGCATCCTGCAACGGGGCGGCATTCCCATGCTCGACGACACCGCCGACGGCAGTGCGGGCAGCAGTCTGATGCACCATAAATTCATGGTGGTGGACCAGCGCTGGGTGGTGACAGGCTCCACCAATTTCACCCCCTCCTGCATACACGGCGATCCCGACGACCGCCGCACCCGGGGCAACGTCAACCACCTACTGCGCTTCGACAGCCAGGACCTCGCCGCGCTGTTCAACAGGGAATTCAACCGGATGTGGGGGGATGGCCCCGGCGGCCTTCCTGACAGCCGGTTCGGCATCGCCAAGGAGGGAGGGCCGGTGCAGGCGGTGATGGTGGGGCCCACCCGAGTCGAGGTGCTCTTCGCTCCCCACCGCCGCAAGGATCCCAACCATGGCCTTCTGCTGCTCGATCAGCGCCTGGCCCGGGCCGAGCGACAGCTCGATCTGAACCTGTTCGTGCTCTCAGCCCAGGGACTGACCAACCGCCTCGCCGAGCTGCGGCAGCGGGGGGTGGCGATCCGGCTGCTGGCCGATCCCGGCTTCGCCAACCGCAGCTTTTCGGAGGTGCTTGATCTGCTGGGGGTCTCGATGCCGGATCGCTTCTGCAAACTGGAGCTGGGCAACAGCCCCTGGCAGCAGCCGATCACCGGAGTGGGTACGCCACGCCTGGCCCGCGGCGACAAGCTGCACCACAAATTCGCCGTGGTGGATCGAAAGACAGTGATCACCGGTTCGTTCAACTGGAGCCCATCCGCCGCCCACGGCAACGATGAAACCCTGATGGTCTTGGAGTCGCCCCAGCTGGCGGCCCACTTCAGCCGTGAGCAAGACCGGATGTGGCAGGGGGCGGAGCTGGGAATCACCTCTCGGCTGCGGCGCAAGCTGAAGCGGGTCCGCCAGACCTGCGGCCAAGGCACACCTCGGCCACTGGCCGCCACAGCGCAGCAGCCATGACCCCAGCCCCAGACTCCCAGCCCGTCGTGATCGTGGGGGCTGGCCCCGCGGGAGCGGCGCTGGCGATGCTGCTGGCTGAGCGGGGGGTGAAGGTGACCCTGGTGGAAGCAGCGCGGGATTTCCAACGCCAGTTCAGGGGCGAGGGGCTGATGCCATCGGGCCTGGCGGCTCTGGAGGCCATGGGTTGTGGCCCCTTACTGGCCCGCCTGCCCCAGCGGTCCCTGAGCGCCTGGTCGTTCCATCTGCACGGCCGGAAGCTGTTCAGGGTCGAGGAACCCATGGAGGGCCAGCGACCCTGCACGTTGATCTCCCAGCCGGCGCTGCTGGAGGCCCTGCTGGAGCGTGCCAGCCGGGACAGCGGCTTCCAATGGAGGCAGGGGCTTTCGGTGGTGGATGTGATCGAGGCCGAGGGCCGCGTCGCCGGGGTCGTGCTCAGTGATGGAAGTCGGCTTGCGGCATCCCTGGTGGTTGCCAGCGACGGCCGCTCCTCGCTGGTGCGGCAGCGCTCGGGCCTGGAGCTTGAGCGCCAGAACAGCCCCATCGACCTGCTCTGGTTCCGCCTTCCCAGCCACCCCCGCTTCGAGAGCGACAACGCCTTCACCATGCTGCTGGGTGAAGACGGAGCTGCCTGCAGCCTTTTCCATGGCGCCCAGCCTGGGGAGCTGCAGCTGGGCTGGGTGCTCAGCCCAGGCGAGCGGTTCGAGCGCAGCCCCCAGGCCTGGGGCGAAGTTTTTGCGGCCATGGCCCCCGATTGGCTGGCCTATCACCTTCGCCAGGTAGCCCCAGCGATCAGCGCACCGCTGAAGCTCTCGGTTCAGGTGGGCTGCTGCCGCCGCTGGCACCGCCCAGGCCTGCTGCTGCTGGGCGATGCCGCTCACCCGATGAGCCCGATCCGGGCCCAGGGGATCAACATGGCCCTGCGCGACGCGGTCGTGGCCGCCAACCTGCTCCTCGCTCCCCTGATGGCGGGCGATACCGCAGCCGTCGACACCAGCCTGGAGCAGATCCAGGCCGAGCGCTTGCCGGAGATCCAGCGAGCCCAGACCCTGCAGCAGCAGGAGGCCCGCCAGGCCCAGCTGCTGCGTCGATCGCCCCTGCTGCGCCGTGCTCTGGTGCAGCTGGCTCCATGGCTGGGGGAGCGAATCGGACACTCCTGGCGGCAGCGCCAGATTCCCCTGCGGCAGGGTCTGGCCACGGTTGAGATCACGGTATGAGCCGCCGCCATGATGAGACGTAGTTGCTGCCGTGCATCGATGGCCCGATCAAGCCTTGCCGCCTCGCTGTTGAGCGCCGTGATGCTCGCTGCGCCCGGACTCGGCTGGAGCCCGGCCGAGGCCAACGACAGCTTGGCCATCTACCCAAGCAGTGAGACCCTGCGCCGGGTGCAACTGGCCGCCCTCGACTGCGGCAGGGAGAACAGCGCCGCCACCTGTGATCGGGCCCGCAAGCTGGCGGATCCACTGATGGATCACCCCCTTCTCTCGGGCTTCTGCAAGGACGCCCTCTGGGGAGTGGTGCAGATCGCCGTGACAGGCCCCAGCAACAGCCTCACCCGGCGGGACGGCATCGATGCCGCTGCGGACCGGGTGGTCAGCAGCTGCCGGCCGGTGAGCAAGCCCGTTGCCAAGGATGGGTCCGGCCCTGGTGGGCCTGGATCCGCAGCCAGTGATGCGCCAGGGGGATCGGGTGGCGCTCGACCATCCGGTTCTGGCTTCGGATTTGGATCAGGCAGCCGCTGAGTGGCGGTCCAAGCCCGGTGGCCGGTAAAAGTTCAGGGAGTTGTGGCCACGGGCGTATCCGAGAGCTTCAGCAACTCCTGGGAGGTGCGTTCCATGAAATCCATCGACCAGCCGGTGGTCACCGCCGCCTGATTGGCCAACTCACAGATGGGAGAGCGATCGCCCACGGCCTCACAACTGGAGGAGAGGCTGAGCAGGGCATTGGTGAGCTTGCCGGTGAGGCAGCTTGAGGTGCCCGATTTCTCGAGAACGGCCGTGGCAGCCTGCCGGGTCACGCTGATGGCCTGGGCCATCGGCTTGGCCGGCGCAGCGCCCAGCATTCCGGCCTGGGCAGGAGCAAGACTGAGGGCCACCAGGGACAGCAGCATCACCTGGATCCTGCTCGACCGGGACGAGGGGGAAACCATCGGCGTGGAGATCATGCAATGAGCGCAAGCTAGCCAGTGGGCAGTGACCTGGCAGGTGGGGCCTGGGTCCAGGGCTAGCCTGGCTACTCCCAGGTTGGCACCAATGACCAGCAGCGCCTCCTCCGATGCTCCGGCCGCTGCCATGGCCACCTCTTCTCCATCACCATCGGTTCGTCAGGTGCTCCTGAGCGCCCCCTTCAGCGACCAGAAACCCGGCACCTCCGGCCTGCGCAAGAGCAGCCGACAGTTCGAGCAGCCCCACTACCTGGAGAGCTTCGTGGAGGCGGTGTTCCGGGTGGTGCCCGGAGTGGCGGGGGGCACGCTGATCCTTGGCGGCGATGGCCGCTACGGCAATCGCCGCGCCATCGATGTGATCACGCGCATGGCCGCCGCCCATGGGGTGGCCCGACTGATCACCACCACCGGCGGGATCCTCTCAACCCCCGCCGCCTCGAACCTGATCCGCAAGCACCAGGCCATCGGCGGCATCATCCTCTCGGCCAGCCACAATCCCGGCGGCCCCGAGGGCGATTTCGGCGTCAAGGTGAACGGCGCCAATGGCGGGCCGGCCCCTGAATCGATCACCGATGCCATCTACAGCGCCACCACCCAGCTGGAGGGCTACCGGATCGTTGACGCCGAAACGCCATCCCTGGAAGCGCCGGGGGCCTACGCCCTGGGCGGGCTGAGCATCGAGGTGATCGACGGAGTCGACGACTACGTGTCTCTGCTGCAGGGCCTGTTCGATTTCGACGCGATCAGCCAGATGCTGCGGGGCGACTTCCCGATCGCCTTCGATGCCATGCATGCCGTCACCGGTCCCTACGCCAGCCGCCTGCTGGAGGGGCTGCTCGGAGCACCGGCCGGCACGGTACGCAATGGCATTCCCCTGGAGGATTTCGGCGGGGGCCACCCGGACCCCAACCTCACCTATGCCCATGAGCTGGCCGAGCTGCTGATGGGCTCTGACGCCTACCGCTTCGGGGCCGCCTGCGACGGCGACGGCGACCGCAACATGATCCTGGGCCAGCGCTGCTTCGTGAACCCCAGCGACAGCCTGGCGGTGCTCACCGCCAATGCTGGTCTGGCTCCCGGCTACGTGGGCGGGCTCGCCGGAGTGGCCCGCTCCATGCCCACCAGCGCGGCGGTGGATGTGGTGGCCAGGGAGTTGGCCATTCCCTGTTTCGAAACGCCCACGGGCTGGAAGTTCTTCGGCAACCTGCTCGATGCCGGCCGGATCACCCTCTGCGGGGAGGAGAGCTTCGGCACCGGCAGCGACCACATCCGCGAGAAAGATGGTCTCTGGGCGGTGCTGTTCTGGCTGCAGATCCTGGCCACCCGCCGCTGCTCGGTGGCCGAGGTGATGGCAGGTCACTGGAGCCGCTTCGGCCGCCACTACTATTCCCGCCACGACTACGAAGCGATCGCCAGCGACAGGGCCCATGGTCTCTACGACCGCCTGAAGGGCCTGCTGCCCTCCCTGGTGGGGACCGGCTTCGCCGGCCGCAGCATCGCCACTGCCGACGACTTCAGCTACACCGACCCGGTGGACGGCTCCCTCACCAGCGGCCAGGGTCTGCGCCTGCTCCTGGATGACGGCAGTCGGGTGGTGTTCCGCCTCTCCGGCACCGGCACCCAGGGGGCCACCCTGCGCCTCTACCTGGAGAGTTACGTGGAGTCCGGCGGCAACCTGGATCAGGATCCCCAGCAGGCCCTCGCCGATCTGATCACCGCCGCCGACCAGCTTGCCGAGATCCGCAGCCGCACCGGCATGGAGCGGCCCACTGTGATCACCTGAGCTGCCGCCCCTGTCTCAGTCGCTCCGCTCATCGAGCGGGGCACCGGGCTCGCCGCGGCGGGTGAGGCTGATCTGACGCAGGCTCTCGCCCCAGACACCGCAGAACGCCGCCATCCCCGCCACCACCACCCAGAAGCGGGGATGAATCGGTGGCAGCAATTCACCGGGCGTTCGAGACACCCGGTGGGCCAGGGTCAGCAGCACCAATGCCGCGGCCAGATTGATCATCCCCGCCAGCACGATGCGGCGACGATCGACCCGCAACTGGCGCCTCGGTTGATATCCAGATGGCCGGGGCAGGGGCATCTCAGGGGACAGGTCCCGCCGGCAGCACCGGCTCAGTGGCCTGGCTGGCCGGGAACCAGGCCGCCTCCAGTTGCTTCATCAGCACATAGAAGGACGGCACCACGAACAGACTGAGGCCTGTGGCCACAAGCAGACCGCCGAAGATCACCGCCCCCAGGGACTGCTGACTGAGGGCACCGGCTCCGCTGGCCACCAGCAGGGGAAAGAAACCGGCCAGGGCAGCCATCGCCGTCATCAGGATCGGTCGCAGCCGTGAGCAGGCGGCCGCCATCGCCGCTTCCGCCGCCGTCATGCCCTGCTCCATGCGCTGGTTGGCCAGATCCACGATCAGGATGCCGTTCTTTGCCGCCAGGCCGATCAGGGTCACCAGGCCCACCTGGGCATACACGTTGTTCACCTGGCCGCGCAGCACCAGGAACATGAGCGCCCCGAGCATGGCCAGGGGCACCGTCATCAGAATGATCAGCGGATCGATGTAGCTTCCGTACTGGGCGGAGAGCACCAGGTACACCACCACGATCCCCAGAGCGAACACCAGAATCGCCAGGGCGCCTGCCTGCACCTCGGATCGGGTCAGGGCCGACCAGGCCGAGCCGATGTTGGCGAAATTGAAGCGACGGAACACCTCGGAGATGGTGTCGATCGCCTGGCCGCTGCTCTTGCCGGCGGCCTCCACCCCCTGGATCAGCACCGTGCGGTAGAGGTCGAAGTGGCTGATGATCGGCGGGGCACTGTCCAGGCGGGCCTTCACCACATTGGAGAGCGGCACCAGCTGGCCGGCGCGGTTGCTGATGTTGAGGTTGTTCAGGTCCTGGATCATGCCGCGATGGCTGGCATCCGCCTGGACAACCACCTGCCGGTACTGCTGCTGTTCGTAGGTCTGATTCACGAAGCTGCCGCCGGTGAGGGTACCCAGAGCCTCCATCGCGGCGCTGTAATCGATGTCGAGCGAGGCCATGCGGTCGCGGTCCACATCCAGCCGCCAGACCGGGGCATCGCTCACGAACTGGGTGTAGAGATTGCCGAAAATGCCGGTGGAGCGGGCCTTGGCGATCAGCTCCCGCGCCAGGCCGGACAGTTCGGTGGGGCTGTAGCCGCCATTGCTGAGGTCGTTGAACTGGAAGGACAGCCCCCCCTGGGCGCCGAAGCCAGGCACGGCGGCCGGCGCCTGGGCCAGCACGATCGCACCTGGGATCTCAGAGAAGGCCTTGTTCAAGCGCTTGATGATCGCGTCGGCGGATTGCTCAGGCCTGGTGCGCTCCTCGATGGGCTTGAGGCCGAAAAAGAAGATGCCCTGATTGAGTGAGCCGCCGTTGAAGCCGGCTCCACCCACCATCTCCCCAGACACCACATCGGTTTCCTTGGCAATGACCTTTCGGGCCTGATCCGCCACCTCCATCGTGGCCTCGATCGAAGCCTGGGCAGGCAACTGAATGATGCCCAGGCCGTAGCCCTGGTCTTCGGTGGGCACGAAGCCGGTGGGAATGAGCACGAAGGCGGCACCGGTGACCAGAACCCCTCCCAGCAGCGCCACGGCCACAACCGTTCTCAGGCGAATCACCTGATGGAGCAGGGCGGCGTAGCCGCGGGCCACCTGCTCGAAGGCCTTGTTGAACGCCGTGAAGATGGGCATCAGGAAGCTGCCCACCACCGCACCCGCCACCCCGAGCACCAGGGCCAGCAACCAGCCACCGGCCAGGGTGCCGTACAAGGCTCCAAGGGCACCGCCGATGGCGGTCCAGCGCCAGCCGCGGGGTTCGGTTTTGCCACCGCCGAGCAGCAGTGCCGACTGCAGGGGCTTGCCGGTGATCGCGTTGAACGTGGACACCAGGATCGAGAACACGATCGTGAGCGCGAACTGGCGATAGATCACCCCGGTGGCGCCGGGGAAGAAGGCCACAGGCACGAACACCGCCAGGAGCACGAGGGCGGTGGCGAGGATCGCGCCGGTGAGCTCCTTCATGGCATTGGAGGCGGCCAGGAACGGAGGCTCTCCAGCCTCGATCCGGGCCGAGACAGCCTCCACCACCACGATGGCGTCGTCCACCACCAGGCCCGTGGCCAGGATGATTCCGAGCAGGGTGAGTTCATTGATCGAGAAGTCGAAGGACTTCACGAACACCATCGCTCCAAGCAGCGCAATCGGCAGTGCCAGGGCAGGCACGGCCGTGGCCTTCCAGTCCTGCAGAAACAGAAAAATGATCAGCAGCACCAGCACCACTGCATCGCGCAGGGCATCGAGGGCCCCTTCGATCGACGCATTGATGAAGTCGGTCTGGTCGAACACCTTCTCCAGAACCACGCCAGGGGGCAAAGTGTTGCGGAACTGGCTGAGCACCTGATCAACGGCCTTGGCGGTGGTGATGGCATTGCTTCCCGGCAGCTGGATCACACCGAAGCCGACGGAAGGGTGGCCACTGATGGCATTCACGGCCGCCTGATTGAAATTCTGAAAGGCATACTCAGCCCGCCCCACATCCCCAAGCCGGATCAGTCCGCCATCGGGTCCTTTCGCCAGGATGAGTTGCTCAAACTCAGCCACTGTCTTGAGATTACCATTCACCAGAATCGGGAATGTGCTGCGGTTGCTCGGCAGGGACGGTGGGCCACCGATGCTGCCAGCTATCACCACCACGTTCTGCGACTTCAGCGCATTCACCACGTCGGTGACGGCGAGGTTGAAGCGGGAAAGTCGGAGCGGGTCCACCCAGAGCCGAAAGGCTGGATCACTGGCACCGAAGATGTTCACCTGGCCGACTCCATCGGCTCGGGTGAGCGGGAACAGCAAGTTGAGCTGCACCAGTCCGTTCAGGTAGTTCCGATCGAACTGGCCTTCGCTGGAGGTGATATTGTAAACAAGTAGATAACTGCCTGAAGTCTGTTGAACCGTCACACCCTGGGCATTCACCTGGGGGGGCAGCTGGGGAGTGGCTGTCTGTACCCGGTTGAGCACATTCACCTGATCGATATCAGGATTTGTGCCCGGCTTGAAATAGACATTGATCTGGCTGCTGCCCTCACCCGTGCTGGTGGAGGTGATGTAATCCATCCCCGGCGCGCCGTTGATCTGCTCCTCCAGCGGACCAGTCACGGCACTCTCCACCGTGAGTGCATCGGCACCCGGCAGGTTGGCGTTCACCTGGATCGTGGGCGGGGCAATGTTGGGAAGGTTCTCGATCGGCAGCAGAGGCAGGCTGATCACCCCCGCCAACAGAATCAGCACGCTGCACACCGTGCTGAGCACTGGGCGGCGAATGAAGGTATCCGACAGGCTCATGGACGAGTCTGGGGAGGCGGAGCGCCAGTGGCCCTTCGTACCGCCAGGCCACTGCGCAGCTGGGCCAGGTTGCCGAGGATCACCGCATCGCTGGTCTGCAGTCCCGCTTCAACCGGGTAGACACCGACCTGGAGCGTTCCCAGGGTCACGGGCACCTGCACGGCCACCAGGGAACCTGCCGGCGGCGGCGGCTCAATCTCCCGCCCCAGGCGCTGACGCGCCTCCTGGGGACTCAGAGCCAGGAAAACGAATGTCTTGCCTGCCTGCAGCAGCACCGCCTGGGCTGGGATGGCCAGAGAACCGGTCTGGTCGAACACCAGGGTGGCATTCACCCGCTGGTTGTTGCGCAGGGAGCCCTGATCATTGGCGAAGGTGGCCTTGACCAGCAGAGTCTGACGTTCCTTATCAAGCGAGGGGGCGACGAAACTCACGGCGCCCCTGGCAACCAACTCGGACCGCCCCGGCACCCGCAGCAGCACCGGCAATCCCTGGCGCACCCGGTAAGCATCTTCGCCGGCCACATCGAGGCGGACCCACAGGATCGAGTTGTCGATCACGCTGGTGACCACACCGCCGGCGCGCACCACGTCGCCGAGCTTGGCATTGATGCTGCCAACCTGACCGGGAATCGGCGCAACCACATTCTTGTAGCCAAGGGTGGCTTGGGTGGAGCGCAGTTGGTCGCGACTCTGCAGGGCCTGGGTGATGTAGAAGTCGCGTTCCTTGGTGGAGACCGCTCCCTGATCATTCAGAAAGATGTAGCGCTCGGCGTTGAGCACATCCTTGCGGGCTTCCGAGGCTGCGGCATCGGTGGAGGCCTGCTGCTGCACCTGATCCAGCCGGAACAGCAATTGCCCGGGACTGACTCGCTGACCTTCCTGCATCGGCATCGCCACGATGCGCCCATCGATTTCGGCGGCGAGCTTCACCTCACGGATGGCCTCGAGGGTGCTCTGGTAGTCGGCGGAATCCTCGAACAGCTGGGAACGCGGTGAAATCAGCTTGACTGCAGGCGGTGGGGGAGCCGCTGGTTCAGGCCGACCGCAGCCTGCCAGGGACACCAGAACGACAAGTGTGGTGATCGCCAGAAGGCTCAGGCGGGGCCGCAAGAGGCTGGTCACGAGATGATCCAAGGCTGACGCAGCTCGGACTCTCTGTCCATCGCCTCAGTTGAATCGGTTGAAGGGAGCACACCTGTCACGGGCGTTCCCGAGGATGCCCGCCGCGCAAAACGGGTTTGCGGTAAGCAGGGTCCGGATTGGTGACCTGCAGCTGTCGCACAGTTTCGATCGCCATGCCCGCCATGGTGCCGAAGGCACCCAGCAGCAGCCGGAACCAGAACATGGCATAGGAGCTCACCGTGACAGTCGTGTTGGCCACGATCGCCTGAAGGAAAAAGCTGACGGCCAGGCCAAACAGACCTCCGACCACACCTATGAGCACGATGCGGCGTCCATTGAGGGGCTCCGGTGCGCTGGCCATCAGGAGGAAGCGACGGCGGGGGGGCGTGTCTTGTCGTTGCCGGACGCACCCAGCTGCTTGATCACGACATAGAACACCGGGACCACGAACAACGAGAGCACCGTGGCCACCATCAGACCACCGAACACCACGGTGCCTAGGGACGCCTGGCTGCGAGCACCGGCCCCACTGGCCAGCACCAGGGGCAGGAAGCCGAACAGGGAAGAGATCGCCGTCATCAGGATCGGCCGCAGGCGGGATTCAGCCGCTTCCTTCGCCGCCTGATACGGAGTGGCTCCCGCGGCCATGCGCTGGTTGGCGAGATCGACGATCAGAATCCCGTTCTTGGCGGCCAGACCGATGAGCATCACCAGGCCCACCTGGGCATAGATGTTGAGCACCTCCCCTCGCGCCGCGAGGAAGGCCAACGCTCCGAGCATCGCGGTGGGAACAGTCATCAGGATGATCAGCGGGTCAACGTAGCTCTCGTATTGAGCCGCGAGAACCAGATACACCACGAGGATGCCGAAGGCGAAAATCACCACCGCCAGGGCACCGGCCTTCACTTCCTCCCGCGAGAGGCCGGTCCAGTCGAAGCCGAGGCCGTTGGTACCAAGCTCGGCAAAGGTGTCGACCATCCCCTTGATGGCCTGACCGGAGCTGCGGCCAGGGGCAGCTGATCCGTCGATCTTGATGGAGCGGAAAAGATTGAAGTGAGGAATCACAGCGGGTCCGGTTGTGGTCTCCACCATGAACACCTCGGCCAGGGGCACCGGCTCCCCAAGGCGATTGTTCACGAACAGCGATTTGAGCTGCTGAGGCGTAGCCCTGAAGGGGGCATCCGATTGAACAAACACCCGACGTATCCTGCCCTCCTGGAACGTGTCATTGATGTAGGCGCCACCGAAGTAAAAGCTGAAAGCCTGCATCGCCTGCCCGTAATCCACGTTCAAGGCCGCCAGTTGCTCACGATTCACGCTCACTCTGAGCTGGGGCGATTCAGGCGTGAACTGGGTGAAGACCCGGCTGAACAGACCCGTCGGCAGGGCCTTGGCGATCAGCTGATTGGCGTTGGAGAAGAACTCTGGGAGAGTGAGCGCACCACCGCTCTGATCCAGCATCTGGAATTCGAAACCCCCGGAAGTTCCATAGCCGGGTATGGCCGGCGGCTCCACCACAAAGATCCTGGCCCCATCGATCACGGAGAGCTTGCGGTTCAGCCGCTCCACGATCTGATCCATGAACTGATCAGGATTGGGGCGATCATCCCAGTTCTTGGACCCAACGAAGAAGAGACCCCGGTTGGGCGCGTTGCCATCCAGACTGAAGCCACTGATGATCACGGCTGTGGAGATCTCTGGCTCGGTGCGGATGATCTCCGCCACCCGGGCATTGATCCTGCGTGTGTTCTGCTCAGAGCCTCCATCAGGGGCCTGAACGAAACCGATGGCATAGCCCTGATCCTCCACCGGCACGAAACCAGAGGGGATTGAGGTGAAGGCCACACCCGTCAGAGCGATGCCTCCCACAAGCACACCCATCATCAGGGTGCGGTGGGCGAGCACCCAGGCCAAGGCACGCTGATACCAGCCTTCACCGGCTGAGTAAAAGCTGTTGAAGCGGTTGAAGATCGGGGTCAGAAAGGCCCCCAGCAGCAGACCGATCAGGCTGAACACCCCCACCGCAACAGGGTTCGATACTCTCCCCAGCAGCAATCCAAGCACCGCTGCCGTGATCGTGATGGGAAGCCGCAGGGGCAAGCGGGTGATTAACCCGAGCAGATAACCCAGCAGCAATCCTCCCACTACCCAGGCAAGTACCACAAGGGCGCCACCGCCACTCACCAGCAGGCCATAGACGAAGCCGATCGAGGTTCCGGCGATGGCATAGGCACGGCGAGTGGGTGATGCCCCTTCGCGTGCCAGGAGCAAGGCCGAGAGCATCGGCGAGAAAGTGAGTGCATTAAAAGTTGAAATGGCCACTGAAAAGATGATCGTGGCGGCAAACTGCTGATAAATTGTTCCGGTGGCGCCTGGGAAGAAGAGAACCGGCAGAAACACGGCGAACAGCACCAGCGAAGTGGCGATCACTGCACCGAAGAGCTCATTCATGGTGCTTTTGGCCGCATCGAGCGCCGAGAGTCCCTGAGCTTTTTTGGTGGAGGTGTCCTCGATCACGGTGATGGCGTCATCCACCACCAGGCCCGTGGCCAGCACCAAACCAAAGAGCGTGAGCTGGTTGAGCGAGAAGCCCGCCACCTTCACGAACAGGAAAGTACCCACCAGGGCCACGGGAATGGCGATGCCGGGCACGAGTGTGGCCTTCCAGTTCTGAAGGAACAGAAACAGGATCAGCACAACCAAGACCACCGCATCACGCAGGGAACTGGTCACGCCCTGGATCGACGCGTTGATGAAATCAGTGTTGTCGTAGATCTTCTCCACCTTCATGCCGGGAGGCATGCTGAGACTGAATTCCTTGAGGACGTCTTCGACGCCCCGTGACACCTCCAGAGCGTTGCTTCCACTCAACTGATACACCAGCAGGCCCACCGACGGAACCGCTTTCAGATCGGTGGCGTTGGCGGCATAGGTTTCAGCGCCCAGCTCCACCCGGCCCACGTCCCTGAGGCGCACCAGCCCCCCATCGTCAGTGCTGCGCAGAATCAGGTTGGAGAACTCTTCGGAGCTGCGCAACCGCCCCTGCAATTGCACGGTGAAGGTGAACTGCTGACCATCAGGGGCAGGCTCTCCGCCCACCTGGCCGGCGGGCACCAGGCGGCTCTGACTGCGCAGGGCATTCACCACATCGGATGAATTCAGCTTGTTAGCCGCCAGGCGGTCGGGGTCGAGCCAGAGGCGGAAAGCCAGCTGGCGGTTGCCAGCATAGGCAATGTTACCCACACCCTTGACCCGTTTGATCCTGTCGGTGAGGTTCTGATCGAGCAGACCACTGATGAATTCAGTGCTGTAGGGGTTGCTGGCATCTTCGCTACCAAAATTATAGACAAGCAGAATCGAGTTTGACGCTTTATTGACTATCACCCCGGATTGTCTCACCTCCTCGGGCAACTGAGGCTGGGCCAGGGCCACCCGGTTCTGAACATTCACCTGATTGATGTCACCGTCGGTGCCACTGGCGAATGACACGGTGATCGCACTGCTGCCATCGGCAGCACTGGAAGAGGTGATGAAGTCCATGTTCTCCACCCCGTTGATCTGCTGCTCCAGCACATTGGTGACCCCCTCCTCCACCGACACCGCGTCGGCGCCGTTGTATCGGGAGTTCACCGTCACCGTGGGTGGGGCGATGTCAGGCAGGTTTTCGATCGGCAGCAGAGGTATGGCGATCAGGCCGCCGATCACGAGCAGGAGGCTGCAGACCGTGGTCAGAACCGGCCGGGTGATGAAATTGTCGGAAGCGGACATCTGGCTGCAGCTCCTACTGCGCCGTCACGGGCGTGCCGTGACGCAGGGTGAGCAGATTGGTGGTGATCACACGTTCACCCGCTGTCACACCGCGCAGGACCGCATAACGGTTGTTCTGCAGGGGTCCGAGTTGCACCGGGCGCTGCAGGGCGAAGCTGCTGCCTGGGGGCAACTGACGCAACTGGTCCAGGGGGGCCTTGCCTGGGTTCTTCTCCAGATCCTGCAGGGTGCCGAGGGCGAAGACGAAGCTCTGGCCAGCCGTCTGGGTGACGGCGGCGAAAGGCACCGACGGCAGATCGGCCGCATCGAGCTGGACCCGGGTGCGCAGCCGCAGGCCGGTGCGCAGAGCACCATTGGGATTGTCGAATTCGGCCTTCACCAGCAGGGACTGGTTGCCGGCATTCACGACCGGATCCACGGAGCTCACCACGCCACGGGCCAGTTCCCTCGGCGACTGGGGCTCCTGCAACGTCACCGGCAAACCGGGCCTCACTCGGGCGGTGAGCACGCCGGGAACGTCGATGCGGGCGGTGAGGCGATCGTTGCGCACCACTTTGGTGAAGGGATCCCCGGCCCTGATCACATCGCCCACTTTCACCTGCAGATCACTGATCACCCCATCGCTGGGGGAGCGCAGGTCGCGGAAAGCCAGATCGGCCTCACGAGCCCTCAGGGCCTCCCTCGACTGCACGAACTGGGCGCGGAACTGGTCGCGCTGAAGGGCACTGGCTGCCCCCTGGCGCACCAGAAACTCGAAGCGTTTGTAGTTGAGCTCGTCCTTCTCCAGCTGTGCGCGCAGACTGGCCACATCGGCACCCACCTGCACCTGATCGAGCACCAGCAGCAGCTGGCCCTGGCGCACCACATCCCCCTGACGCACCAGCAGGCGCTCGATACGGCCGCCTGCCTGGGCTGCCAACTGCACCACGCTGAGAGCCTCAAGGGTGCTGATCGTGTCGACGTCATCGCTGAAGCGAGCCAGGGCGACCGGTTCGGTCCTGACCTGGACCTGTCTGGGCGGCGGCTTGGGGGGATCGCCGCAGCCACTGAGACCAGTCGCCAGCAGACCGATTGCGGCCGGAATCACCAGACAGGAACGCTTCACGCACGGTGACAAGAGTTGCCCGATTCTGCAGGCCCGTGTCTTGAGCTGCAGGCCCTGAGGGTTGATCCCAGGATTGTCCTCATCACGCCACACGCGTCTTGAGCGATCTGTTCAGCCACCAGGGGGAGATCAACCGCCGGGCTCTCGCCCCCCTGGCCGATCGTCTGCGCCCCCGCAGTCTCGAGGAATTCGTGGGCCAGGAGGAGATCCTTGGCCCCGGGAGGTTGCTGCGGCGGGCGATCCACGCCGATCGGGTGGGGAACCTGATCCTGCATGGCCCGCCGGGAGTGGGCAAGACCACCCTGGCGCGGATCATCGCCAGCAGCACCCGTGCCCACTTCACCAGTCTCAATGCGGTGCTGGCCGGGGTCAAGGACCTGCGCATGGAGGTGGAAGCGGCACGCCAGCGGCTGGAGCGCCACGGCCTGCGCACCCTGCTGTTCATCGACGAGGTGCATCGCTTCAACGTGGCCCAGCAGGACGCCCTGCTGCCCTGGGTGGAGAACGGCACCGTGACTCTGATCGGAGCCACCACCGAAAACCCCTACTTCGAGGTGAACAAGGCCCTGGTGAGCCGCTCGCGGCTGTTCCGCCTGCAGTCGCTTGAGCCCCGTGATCTGCGAGTGCTGCTGGAGCGGGCCCTCACCGACAGAGAGCGCGGCTATGGCGGCCGGTCGGTGGAGCTGAGCCCCGAGGCCGCTGATCACCTGCTCGATGTGGCGGGCGGTGACGCCCGCAGCCTGCTCAACGCCCTGGAGCTGGCTGTGGAGAGCAGCGCCGCCGATGACACCGGGGTGGTCCGGATCGACCTGGAAATCGCTGAACAATCGATCCAGCAGCGGGCCGTGCACTACGACAAGCAGGGGGATGCCCATTTCGACACGATCAGCGCCTTCATCAAGTCGCTGCGGGGATCCGACCCCGACGCCGCCCTGTTCTGGCTGGCGCGGATGGTGGAGGCCGGTGAGAACCCGCGCTTCATCTTCCGGCGCATGCTGATCTCCGCCGGTGAAGACATCGGTCTGGCCGACCCCCAGGCGATCGTGGTGGTGGAAGCCTGCGCGGCGGCATTCGAGCGGGTGGGCTTGCCGGAAGGGCTCTATCCCCTGGCCCAGGCAGCCCTCTACCTGGCCGGTGCCGAGAAGAGCAACAGCCTGCTGGGGTTCTTTGACGCCCTGAAGAGCGTGCGGGCCACCAACCGCCAGGAGGTGCCCTCCCACCTGCGCGACGCCAACCGCGATGGGACGGCCTTCGGCGACGGGGTGGGTTATCGCTACCCCCATGCCTACGCCGAGCACTGGGTCGCCCAGACCTACCTCCCGGCCGCCCTGCAGGGGGAGGTGTTCTGGTTGCCGGGTCAGCTCGGTTGGGAGGGAGGCTTGCAGAGCCGGCTGCAGCGGCGCCGTGCCGCCCAGCTGGCTGCCGCGGCCGAGAGCAGCGCCAACTCCGGCCCTCTGCTCAGCAGCGGCCCAGGCGACGCGGAGCTGGAGCGCTGGCTGCAACGCCAGGCAGCAGCGGAGGGCGAGCGGCTCGATCAGCTGCGCCAGCGGTTCTGGCAGGGAGCCGACTGGAAGCGGCAGGACCGAACCCTGATCCTGGGGGCTCGCTCCCTGCTCTGGGCCCTGGATCCCCTGGAGAGCTGTCCGGAGGGGGGGGTAGTGATCAGCGTGGATACCGCAGCTGATCAACAGCGCCTGCAGGCCCATAGCCAGCTGCTCGACAGCCTGCGCAGCCCCCGGCTGCTGCTGCTGGAGCCCACAAGGCCCGAGAGCCTGAGCGAAGTGATGGAACCAGGCGAGCGCTTCGAGTGGCTGGTGGGGCGTTCGCCCTTCCAGGAACAGGAGGCTGCGGTTTGGCACCCGTGGCTGGAGGAGCTGGATCGGCTGGCCAGCCCCAGGGCGCAGTGGCGTCTGCTGCTGAGCCGGCCGTTGCTGGGTCCCGCCGGGGCGCTGGCGGAACTGCTGACCAGGCCTGGGGGCTCAGGTGCTGCCCTGGCCGACGCGACTTTGCCTGAACTGCTGCAGCGGGTCAGCCTCGAAGAAGAAGCCTGGCTCTCGCCAGCGCCAGGCTCAGCCGAGTTGACGGCAGCTCTGGAGGCGCTGCACTGGCTGGTGGAGCTCGAGAGCTGGCAGGAGTCGCTGACCCTGGAGCTGAGCGAGAGCACCTGCCAGCGTTGGTTCGGCCCGGGTGCGGCCTACCGAAGCCGGCTTGAGGCCGTGATTAACGGTGCGGAAATCGCCAGGATTGAAGCTGGGTTTCGAAGTCAGATCAGGGTGTTGCTGCCCCAGCGGCTGCGCCACCAGCGCCTGATCGCCCGCCGCTCGAAATCTCAGCCGACGGAGCCACCAGCCAAAGCCGGCCCATGAAAAAACCCCGGCATTGCCGGGGTTGAGATCAACAATTCCTGGCCGGAACCAGGAAGTGATTGTCACCAGAGGCCGCGGATGGGCTCGGCCTCAGGGGTAAAGGTCGGCGCGGGGGCGGTGCGCACCTGAGCCACGGGATCCAGCATCTGGTTGGCCTGGATGCAAGCCGGCAGGAAGACGTACCAGGACAGCAGGGAGGTGCACTGGGCTTCGCCCTGGCACTTGCCTTCTGCACAGATGTTCTGCTTGCCGTCGTAGGTGCCGCAGGTATCAGCCAGACGGAAGTCGGTGGGCAGGGCAGCCATGATGCCGGCCGAGGAGATGGAGCCGTCGGCAGCGTCGGCGATGATCGCGCCACGCAGACCCTGAACTGCGTAGGTCGACATCGACCAGTAGGGGAAGTAGCTGCGGGTCTGGTTCTTGAGGAACTTGACGCCAGCATCGGAGTACAGGAAGCGGGTCACACCCACCACATCGACGCTGTAGCTCTTGGCCAGACCGGTGCGGAGTTCGCTGGCCGTCCAGCCGGAGCGGGAAATTCCGCCGGCGAGACCGCGATCGACCACATCACCGTCTTCGATGAACGTTTTGAACGCATCCAGATTGGTGGACCACACGGCACCGCCGGTGTTCCAGCGCACAGGTAGGTCGTTGTCCACAGCTGCCGAAGCGGGCAGAGCTGTGGCTGAGAAAGCGGCTCCAGCAAGGAGACCGGCGGCAAGACGCTTCAGCACGGGATAGCGAAGACACATCTCCATCAACCTAGACAGCCGAGTTGCACTTGCCAACAACTTGCTGTGCCAATGAAGACAGACCTTCGGCTGGCCCACTCCTCACTACCCCTCAGGGTTGGGGCGAAGGCGCCTGAGGCTGCCGAGCGGGCGCCATCCCGGCGGGCAACCGAGACGGTCGGACGTAAAGGGAAAGGCTCCCGGCTTGGCCTCTCCGCGGCAGACCACCCCACGCGGCACGCTTTCGATGGCCTCCACGCGCGCCACATAGGTCTCCTTGCCCGTTCGCGGGGTGAGCCTCAGCTGGGCGCTCTGGTCCTCCACCTTCAGATCTGCCTTCATATCCTGGGGGACTTCAAGGCCCAGCACATCGAGATAGCCGCTGAAGCCCCCCCAGAAGTAACGGGTGATCTGGGCTCCCACGAAGCGGTTCAGCAGCAGGGCCGCTTGCTGACGTTGATCCAGCAGGGCCTCCTGGGCCTCGAGATCGGCCAACACAACGGACGCTGAAGTCCCCGGGCGGCTGGCCAGGGGCGGATGCAGGGTCAGCTGGACCAGACCGGCGACGCCAATCAGCGCCAGCAGGGTGGAGACGCCGAGGCGAAGAGCGAGGGCCATCTGGCTTCGGGAGATCGTCCGACCCTACCGGCGACCTAAGTTCAATTCTCGAAATCGTCGACCCAATGACGCTGCATATCGGTGACTCGGCCCCCACATTCACCCTTCCCGACCAGAACGGCACATCCGTGTCGCTGGCCGACCTTCGTGGACAGCGGGTGGTTCTCTACTTCTATCCCAAGGACGACACACCGGGCTGCACCAAGGAAGCCTGTAGTTTTCGCGACCAGTGGGCAAGCTTCGAGCAGCACGGCATCAAGGTGCTGGGCATCAGCAAGGACGCAGCCGGCAGCCACACCAAGTTCATCGCCAAGTACCAGCTGCCCTTCACCCTGCTCAGTGATCCCGAGCCCTGTGAGGTGGCCGCGGCCTACAACAGCTACGGGCTCAAGAAGTTCATGGGACGCGAATTCATGGGGATGATGCGCCACACCTTCGTGATCGACCCTGAAGGGAAGCTGGAGCGCATCTACTGGAAGGTCAAGGCAGAGGAGATGGCCCAACAGATCCTCTCGGATCTGGGCCTGAGCTGAGGGCCACCAGTGCCTTCATCGCCAGCTCCGGTGCCAGCTCGAAGGGAACCTGCTCCTGCTGCAGCAGCGGGGCTAGCCCCGGGGCGTCCCCCCCGGTGAGCCAGAGCGAGGTGGGCTCCAGCCTCTGCAAGTCGCGCCAGGCCTGGGCCACAGCCGCCGCCAATCCCAGCAGGCATCCCACCCGCATCGCCTGCTCCGTTTCGATCGGCCAGGGGTCCATCACCTCGACAAGAGGTCCCAACCCGTCAGGGCTTGGTACCAGCAGCGGCAGCAGCGCCGTCGTCCGCCCCAGAGAGCTGATCTGGGTGCTCACTCCAGGCTGAAGCCGCCCTCCCGCGAAGTTGCCGGTCGCCCCGACCCGGGTGAGGCTGAGGGCCGTGCCCGCATCGGCCACCAGCACGGCCCCTCCCCCCCGCTGGACCTGGCACCGCCAGGCCTGCCAGCCCACCAGAGCGCGGTCGATGCCCAACCAGGGAGGCAGCTGCTGCAGGGGCACCCGCTCGAGCAGCAGGCGCCGGCTCGCCAGTCGCTCGAGCCGACGGCTGCCTTCCTCCCCCTGAATGGGCAGCGGGCCTACAGCTGCCCAGGCCCGCAGCCGATTCCACTGCACTACAGCCAGATCAGGTGGGGGCGGGCCATGGCTGAACTGCAGTGCAGCCGTCCCAGGTTCGGCGGCGGTCTCGGCCAGGGCCTCAGCCCAGTGCCAACGGCTGTTGCCGATCAACAACCAGAGATCACCGGCGCCCACGGCTCAGATGCCCTCTCCCATCACGCCCGGCAGATGAATGCCGCATTCCTGCTTCAGCCCTCCGAAACGACTGGAGCGGCCGTCACCATCGTCAGGGCGACTGGAGTGCCAGTCGCCCACGCTGGAGTAACCCTGCTCAAACAGCGGGTGCTGAGGCAACGCATGGTTCTCCATGTAATAGAAGACCTCTCGCGGACCCCAGGAGAGCAAGGGTCGAAGCGACCAGCGCCCACGCACCCCACCAAGCGGGGCCATGGCACCGCGATGATCGGTCTGGCCACCGCGCACCCCACTGGCCCAGCAGTGAACCCCCAGCTCCTGGAAGAGTCGATCAAGGGGTTCCACCTTGCGTAACCGGTGGTAGGTATGCAGGTCCTCCACCCGACCGGTTTCCCAGAGGCGGCCGTAGAGCGCCTCCATCCGGGCCGGGGAGAGATCCGACTGCGCCACCTTCAGATTCAGGTTGAGGGCAGTACAGAGCCTGTCGGCATAGAGATAGGTTTCGTTCGGCAGGTAGCCAGTGTCCACCCAGAGCACGGGAATCCGCTCACTGAGGCGAGTGGCCATGTGCAGGAGCACAGCCGACTGGATCCCGAAACTGGTGGTGAGCGCAAACCCCTCGCCGAAGGTTTCATACCCCCAGGCCAACTGCCCAGCAGCATCCAGGGGCTCCAGATGGCGGCGTGCCGGTTCCGGCTCGATGGTCCGGCCCAGCCGATCCGTCGGCAACGGGGTCGTGGTGAGGCTGGTCATGGCACCCATCATCTCCTCCGGGGCAACATCGCTGGTTAGGGTTCGAACAACCCGAGACGGCAAGGCCTTTCGCCCATGGAAGAGCCCAGCAGGAGCCAGGCCAACCCTTCCCAACAGGCGCCCGGCTCCACCCGGCCGGTGCTGATTGCCGGTGGTGGCTTCGGCGGGCTCTATACCGCCCTGGCCTTGGCTTCCCACCGTCATCACCCGCCAATCCTGCTGGTCGAGCCCCAGGAGCGTTTCCTGTTCCTGCCCTTGCTTTACGAACTTCTCTCCGAGGAATTGCGCGGCTGGGAAGTAGCCCCCCGCTACGACACCCTGCTGGCCAGCCGCGGAGTGGCCTGGCTGCGGGACGGGATCAGCCGGATTGATGCCAGCGCCAGCTGTGTGATCACCGAGCAAGGCCGAACTCTGCCCTATTCCCGCCTGGTGATCGCCACCGGCAGCCGCGGCACCAGCTACGGCATCCCCGGGGTGGAGGAGCTGGCCATCCCCTTCCGCAGCATGGCCGACGTGGAGCGCCTGCAGGATCTGGTGCAACATCTGCTCGGCCACCCCAGGCCCCTGCAGCGGCTGGCGCTGGTGGGGGCAGGACCGAGCGGGGTCGAGCTGGCCTGCAAGCTGGCCGATCTGCTCCGGGGCAGCACAGTGATCGAACTGATCGAGCAGGGCGCCGATCTGCTGCCCCAGGCCCGTGCCTTCAACCGCGAGCAAGCTCGATCGGCGCTGCTGCGCCGTGACATCCGTCTGCGCACCCACACCAAGGTGCTGGCCCTGGAGCCCGGCCGCCTGGAGTTGAGCCTCACGGCGGCAGAGGAGGGCAACAGCCGCGAAACCCTTCTGGTGGATGGCGTGATCTGGACCGCTGGGGTGACGGTGGCCCCCCCCCCGATCGAGCCTGCCGCCAACCTCGATGATCGGGGGCGTCTGCTCTGTGAACCGACCCTGGAGCTCCAGAACAACCCCGGAGTCTTTGCGATCGGGGATGTGGCCCACGTCGCTGATGCCGATGGAGCGCCCTTGGCGGCCACGGCCCAGGTGGCCTTCCAGCAGGCCGACTGCCTGGCGGAGAATCTGCTGCGCTCAATCGAAGGTGAGCCGTTGCAGCCGTTCCTCTGGAAGGATCTGGGCGAGATGATCAGCCTGGGCATCGGCGAGGCCAGCCTCACGGGCCTGGGCCTGACGCTGGCGGGACCTGCCGCCTACAGGATCCGCCAGCTCACCTACCTCTCGAGGCTGCCGGGCCTGCCGCACCAGCTCAGGGTGGCGGCAGGCTGGTTGAGCGATCTCGGCCGCCCTCTGATCGCGCCTCGATGAGGCACCCCCTGATCACGGGCGCCCCCGCCGCACTGCTGCTGGATGCGATGGGAACGCTGATCGGCCTGCGCAGCTCGGTGGGCCACACCTACGCGGATGTGGCCCGGCAGCACGGCGTGATCGTGGATCCAGCAGCGATCGATCGGGCCTTACCCGCCGTGCTGCGCCTGGCTCCCCCCCTGGCGTTTCCTGGCCTGGAGGGCTCGGAGCTGCTGGCGGCCGAGCGGCAATGGTGGGCCAGGCGGATCGAGGACACCTTTCACGCAACCGGTGGCAACCTGGCCGAGATTGAATTGGCCCCGGAGCTGGCTCTCGAGCTGTTCGATCGCTTCGCCGAACCTGATCTCTGGCAGGTGTACCCCGATGTGATCGGCCCCATGCGCAGCTGGCACCGGGCCGGTCTGCGCCTGGCCGTGGTGAGCAACTTCGACCAGCGGCTTCATGGTCTGCTGGAGGCCCTCGGTCTGGCGGATCTGCTGGAGCTGGTGGTGGTCTCGAGTGCGGCCGGTGCCGCCAAACCAAGTCCAAAGCCCTTCCAGCTGGCCCTTGACAGCCTCGGGATCAGGCCCGACCAAGCCTGGCATGTGGGCGACAGTCCCGAGGATGTGGAGGGTGCCCGGGCGGCTGGAATTACCTGCCTGCGGATCCAGCGTCATTGAAACAGTCCGTCCTCGCCGGCCGCGTCACAGGGCTGCGGCCAGCCCAGAAACGGCGGTTGGAGCGCCTCGCCCAGCGCCGCCACCCGGAGCAGGGGGGCGCCGACCTGCTGGGACTGCAGCGGCTGGCGGCCGAGGCCCGCGAGCTGGAGCTGCCCCTCAGCCTGGTGGTGGATGGCCGCGGCCTCTGCCGCTTGCTGTGGGTGGGTCCCCTGGAGCAATCCGGCCGGCTGATCGAGCGCCTGCCCGGCTCCGAGCGGCGTCAGGGCCAGGATCTACGGCTGCTCAGCTGCATCGGCCGAGGTCAGTCGCTGGAGCCCCTGGGCAGCGAAGCCCTCGTGGGCATGGATCTGCAACCCCTGTTCTGGTTGCGGTTCAGCGACCGTGCCCGCGCCGGTGGACGCTGGCCCGCTGCCGTTTACGGGCTCAGCCACGAGGAGGCCCAGCCCTGGAGCTGCCGGCTGGAAGGCGAGCTCCCCGACCTCTGTGATCCCGCCATCAACCCTGCCGACACCAGCGACCTGGACGGGGCTGGGGCGATCAAGCAGACGCAGCAGGGGCCGGAGCGGGTGATGCTGCTGACGCTGGTGAGCGGCGAGGAGAGCGAGAGCCAGCGTGACATCGCCGAACTCGAAGGGCTGGTGCGCAGCGCTGGTGGATTGCCGGTGGGAGTGGTGCGCCAGAAGCGCCAGCAAGCTGCCCCCCAAACCCTCTGGGGCGAAGGCAAGCTGAGGGAAGCGGCACTGGAGGCCCGCCGGCTGGAGGCCAGCCTGGTGGTGACCGACCGGGAGCTGACGCCGGTGCAGGCCCGCAACCTAGAGCGCCTGCTGGACCTGCCCGTCAGTGACCGCAGCGAGCTGATCCTCGATATTTTCGCCCAGCGGGCCGCCAGCAGCGCCGGGCGCCTGCAGGTGGAACTGGCCCAGCTGCGCTATCGGTTGCCCCGGCTGAGCGGACGCGGCCTGAGCCTCTCGCGTCAGGGGGGCGGCATTGGCACCCGCGGGCCGGGCGAAACCCAGCTGGAGAAGGACCGCCGCACCATTGCCCGCCGGATCGAGCGTCTTCAACGCGACGTGGAGCGGCTTGGGGAGCACCGTGCTCGCCTGCGCCAGGGCCGGGGTGGACTGCAGCGGCTGGCGCTGGTGGGGTACACCAATGCGGGCAAGAGCTCGCTGCTCAACGCCCTGACCCAGCCAGCGGCCGGGGAGGAGGTGCTGGCAGAGAACAAGCTGTTCGCCACCCTGGATCCCACGACCCGCCGGCTGGAGCTGGCAGATGGGAGTGGAGCGGTGCGGCGCCTCCTGCTCACTGACACGGTGGGATTCATCCGCGAATTGCCGCCGCCCCTGGTTGAAGCCTTCCGCTCCACCCTGGAGGAAACACTCGAGGCCGACGGGTTGCTGATTGTGGTGGATCTGTCCGATCCGGCCTGGCCCGTGCAGCTCAGGACCGTTCACACCATCCTCGATTCCCTCGGCTGCCAGGCCCCCCGCCGCCTGGTGGCCAACCAGATTGATCGCTGCCCTGCCGGCGCCCTGGAGCAGGCCCGATCGTTCGACGCTGATGTGATGTTCATTTCCGCAACAGCAGGGCTGGGATTGCAGCACTTGCGCGATGTGCTGCAAGATTGGCCGCATTCAACATAGGGATTACGTCCATGGACGACCTGCTTCAGGCCGCCCTCCAGCCCCAGGCCCTGATCACCCTGATGGTGCTGGCCCTGGCGATCGTGCTGTTCATCACCGGCTGGCTTGCCCCAGAAGTCACGGGTCTTCTGGTCGCCGGTCTGTTGATGGCCACAGGAGTGCTCAAACCCGCTGAAGCCCTGGAGGGATTCGGCAGTCCTGCTCTGCTCACCGTGCTGGGCCTGTTCGCGCTCTCGGCGGGTCTGTTTCGCTCCGGCGGCCTTGATCGACTGCGAGGGATGATCGGCTCCGATTCGGTGCGAACCCCAAAGCGGATGATCGTGCTGCTTACCACCTTGGTGGCACCGGTCTCCGCCTTCGTGCCGAACACCCCGATCGTGGCCTCCTTGCTGCCCGTGGTCGAGGGCTGGTGCCATCGCCGCGGAATCTCGCCTTCGAAGGTGCTGCTGCCGCTCTCGTTCGCCACGGTTCTGGGCGGCACGCTGACGCTGATCGGCAGTTCGGTGAACCTGCTGGCCAGCGAAGTCAGCAGCAAGCTGGGTTACGGCGCTTTCGACCTGTTCAGCTTCACACCGATCGGAATCGGGGTGTGGCTGGTGGGCAGCCTGGTGATGGTGCTGCTCTCCGACCGCTTTCTGCCGGATCGCGGCAGCGACGATCGCGACCTGGCGCGCAGCTTCAGCAGCAGCGGATACCTCACCGAAGTGATGATCCCCGCGCGCTCCGAGCTGGTGGGGAAATCCCTGCATGGCACGCGCCTGCAGCGGCGTTTCGACGTCGACGTGCTCGAAATCCATCGGAATGCGGAGCGCTTCACCCCACCGCTGGCCGACCGCAGCTTGCTGGAGGGGGATCGCCTGGTGCTGCGTTGCACCCGGGACGACCTGCTCAGGCTGCAGCAGGACCACACCATTGTTCTTGCTCCTGTTCCTGAATCCGAAGAAGCCGAATTGGCGTCCCAGTCCTTGGCCAATCTGCGGATGGTCGAGGTGCTCCTGCCCGCCGGCTCGACCCTGGCCGGGGAAAGCCTGCGCGATCTGCGCTTCCGCCAGCGTTACAACACCACCGTTCTGGCCCTGCGCCGCGGCAATGAGGTACTGCGCGAGCGGCTTGGCAGGGCAACCCTGAGGGAGGGCGACGTGCTGCTGCTGCAAGGACCCCAGGACGCCATCCGCGGTCTTCAGGCCAACAATGACCTGGTGGTCCTCGAGCAGATCGAAGACGATCTGCCCACCGTGAGCCGCAAGGGCATCGCCATGGTCATCGCCGTCCTGGTGATCGTGTTGCCCACCTTGAAGCTGCTGCCCCTGGTGGCGGCGGTGCTGCTGGGCACCGTGGCGATGGTGGCCACCGGTTGCCTCCGCACCGGGGAACTGCTGCGCTCGATCCGGCTGGATGTGATCCTTCTGCTCGGATCGCTGGGCAGCTTCAGTGTTGCACTGGAGAAGACCGGTCTGGCCGAAGCGATGGCCAAGTCCCTGCTGATCGGCCTGAAGAATTGGCCGATCTTCTGGGCCCTCGCCGGGGTGTTCCTGTTCACCACCCTGCTCACGGAGGTGATGAGCAACGCGGCCACAGTGGCAATGGTGATTCCGATTGCGGCCAAAGTCGCCATCGGCCTCGGCCTGCCGCCAATGGCCTTCATCTTCACGGTGCTGTTCGGCGCCAGCCAGAGCTTCCTCAGCCCGGTGGGCTATCAGACCAACCTGATGGTGTTCGGACCGGGCCGCTATCGCTTCCTCGATGTGGCCCGCTACGGATTCCCCCTCACCGTGGTGATGACCCTTCTGGTCCCCTGGCTGGTCTGCAGACAGTTCGGGATCTAGGCCCTCCGGTGCCTAACCTGTACCAGGCAGGGATGCGGCCGCGGCAGCGCGCCCCTTCCCGCACAATCCTTTTCCTCTCCCTCCCAACAAGCTTTTTCCCATGACGCTGCAACTCGGCGACACAGTGCCCGATTTCACCCAGGAGTCCCAACTGGGTCCGATCAACCTCTACGACTTCGCCGGCGACAGCTGGGTCGTGCTCTTCTCCCATCCGGCCGATTACACCCCGGTGTGCACCACCGAGCTGGGCGAGGTGTCACGCCTGCGCCCCGAGTGGGAGAAGCGCAACGTCAAAACGATCGCCCTGAGCGTGGATTCGGCCGAAAGCCACAAGGGCTGGATCGCCGACATCAACGAAACCCAGTGCACCGTCGTTGATTACCCGATCCTGGCCGATTCCGACAAGACGGTCAGCGATCTCTACGGCATGATCCACCCGAACGCCCTCAATAATCTGACGGTGCGCTCGGTCTTCATCATCGATCCCAGCAAGAAGCTGCGCCTGCAGATCACCTACCCCGCCAGCACCGGTCGGAATTTCACTGAAATCCTGCGGGTGATCGATTCGCTGCAGCTCACCGACCACCACCAGGTGGCCACACCGGTGAACTGGAAAGATGGTGAGGACTGCGTGGTGGTGCCCTCGATCGCCACCGAGGACGCCCGCGTCAAGTTCCCCAAGGGAGTCACCGAGATCAAGCCCTACCTGCGCATGACCCCCCAGCCGAACAAGTGATAATCAGCCAGCCTGAGTGGCCACGGCCTGCCAGCTGGCTTTTCGCACCCCCCTCTCTCCCGCCTGCGGCGGGATTTTTTTTTGGCCAGTCGCAGGCAGATGTCAGGCCGAGCGGCGACCGGTGGGCATGGGCCACAGAATGGCGCCGCACACAGATGAGCCTTGATGACCAACTGGTGGCGCTGGCAAGGAGCCGGAACGGCCGCACCGGACAGTTTCGCGGTGATCGGGGTAGGGCGTTTCGGCACAGCCGTCTGCAAGGAGCTGGTGCGCTGCGGCGCCGAGGTGCTGGCGATCGACAGGGATCAGCGCGCCATTGACGCTCTGCGGCAGGTCGATCCAGCCATCGAGGCCCGCGCCCTCGACTGCACCGATGAAGAGGCCCTGCGGGAAGCGGGCGTTCTCGACCTCACCACTGTGGTGGTGGGCATCAGCGAGCCGATCGCTGCCAGCATCACAGCCACCTTGATCGTCAAAGACAGTGAGGGCAGCAAGGTGAAGCAGGTGATCGCCCGGGCCACCAGCGATCTGCACGAGAAGATGCTGCGCCGGGTGGGGGCCGACAAGGTGGTGTTCCCCTCGCGCATGCAGGGGGAGCAGCTGGCCCGTCAGCTGGTGCGCCCCAACCTGCTGGAGCGGCTCAGGCTCGACGATCGCAACAGCATTGAGGAGATCAAGGTGCCCCAGGCCTTCATCGGTCGCTCCCTGCGCGATCTGAACCTGCGCAAGAACTATGAGGTGAGCGTTCTGGCCGCCGGTCCGGAGAACCGGCTCTCGGTGAATCCACCGGCCTCGCACGTGCTCAGCGAAGGGGATCTGCTGGTGGTGATGGGAACTGTTCAGGCGCTCGAAGGCCTGCCCCAGCTGTGAGGGTCCCTGGGCGGCCCAGCCTGGTGCTCGGGCTGATGAGCGGCACCAGCGCCGATGGGGTGGACGCGGTGCTCGCCAGTTTCCAGCCCCCTCTGGCGCGCCCCCGTTGGCGTGTGCTCAACCAGTACTTCTATCCCTACCCCAGCGATCTGCGGGCCCAGCTGATCGCGGTGGGGCAGGGTCAGCCATTGGCGGCGTCCGCGCTGCTGGATCTGGCCGAAGCCGTCAGCGAAGCGCAGGCCGAGTGTGCCCGCCGCTGTGATCCAGACGGCCGCGCCGAGCTGGTGGGCTGCCATGGCCAGACCATCTGGCACCGGGCACCCCAGGGGGGACGGCGTGGTGCCAGCTGGCAGTTGCTGCAGGGGCCACTGCTGGCCCAGCTGCTGGAGCGGCCGGTGGTGTTCGATCTGCGCGCATCCGACCTGGCCTTGGGGGGCCACGGTGCTCCGCTGGTGCCAGCGGCGGATGACGCCCTGCTGCCACCGATCGGAGGCTGGCGCGCTGTGCTCAATCTCGGAGGGATCGCCAATCTCTCCTTGCTGCCGCCAGCCCAGGGACCGGAGCGCCACCAGCCGGTACGCGGCTGGGACTGCGGCCCGGCCAACAGCCTGATTGATCTGGCAGTGAGCCGCTTCAGCCATGGCAACCTCAGCTACGACAAAGGGGGAGCCTGGGCCAGTCGGGGCACGGTGCAGGAGGAGCTGATCCAGTCGTGGTTGAGGGAGCCCTTCTTCCAGCTACCGCCGCCGAAATCCACCGGCCGGGAAGATTTCGGCCTGCCGGATCTGGATCGGCGCCTCGTGGAGCTTGAGCTGCGGGCGGTGGCCGCTGGAGCCCCCCTCGAGCCCGCCGATGCTCTGGCCACCCTCACAGCCTTCAGCGCAGCGGTGGTAGCAGCCGATCTGCGCCATGGGCCGCGGCCGCTGGAGCTGGTGGTGGCCGGAGGCGGAGCCCGCAACGGGATGCTGATGGATCAGCTCAGGCGGCGCTGCCGGGGACTGTGGGTACGCCCGCTGGCGGAGCTGGGCCTTGATGAGGCCGCCCGTGAGGCCCTTGGCTTTGCCCTGTTCGCCTGGTGGCACCAGCATCGGCATGCCGGGGCCCTGCCCTCGGTGACTGGGGCCAGTCGGGCAGCGGTGATGGGAGTCAGGGCCGATCCCAGCCTTTGAACTGCTGGGAGAGCATTCAGGCGCTGGAGCGGGGCAACCGCAGACTCCGCGGCAGCCCCCGCAGCCGGCGGGGCTGCCTGCTCTCCTGGCGTTCCAGGACCTCGCGGAAGCGTTCGGTGGGCCTGCCGGTGCCGCTGGCGCGCTCGCCCATCCCCGGGGAGGGCGGAGCCACTGCCTGCTCAAGGCTGTCGAGTCCCCGCTGGATCAGCACCTTGGCCATGTTGCTGACGGTGCGGGACTCGGCCTCGGCCGCTGCGGTGAGGCGGTCACAGAGCCCCTCAGGCAGCACCACCTGAATACGGGGGGACTTGGGGCGGCCACTCGTGGAGGTCTGGCGAGTGGCCACAGCGGATCAGATCCCACGCGTTACACACCAGTGTACAGAGATCCCAACGGATAGTATCCGGCACTAAGATTGAGACGCTCCGAGCACGAGCCATGCCCAACAGCGCGCTCACGTCGGCGGCGGGACAGACCCCGAAGCCGCGTCGCACAAAGGAGCGTCAAGGCTCCCCAGGGACCCCCAGCGCGCGCGCGGCCGGCTCCAGCAATGTCGAAGTTTCGGCGGTGATCAGCACCTACCTGCTCACCCATCTGCATCACGTGCTGCAACGCGCCGAGTTCAACGCCCTTCAGGAGGGGCGCCAGCCCCTGGCCGCCAATTACGCCCAGTTGCGCCAGCTGCTCTGCCTGGAGGCCCGAAGCCTGGAGAGCCCCGCCGCCGGTCCCGAATCGAGCGAATCAGTGAAGCCGCCGCAGGCTGCCTGAACGCCCTTCGAGCTGGGTACTCCCATTGGCCAATGGGTCAGCGGCAGCATGCCAAGACCAGGACAGGGGGCCATCCCCCAAGGCAGTCATGGTGAGCTACGACAGCCTCCAGGCACTGGGCATCCTCCTGCTGGTCCGTCATGTCTGGCGACGGCTCCGGGGACAACACCCTGGCGAGCCTGGCCTACGGCTTCGACAGCGAGGGACGACTGCGCCGATCCAGGAATCATTCCAGCCTGCGGCTGCTCCTCTTGGAGCACTGAGGCAAAGGGGATTCGATCAACAAAGGCCTTGTCGTCAGCGAGGTCGAGGTTGTGCTGATCCTCGATGCCGACACCGAATTGCCCCAATGATCAATTCCGGAGCCTGCCCAGCCAGCTCTGGGGTTATTCCAGCAGCCTGAGTCGGCGCCGGTCGTGGTGACACCTCCAACAACCAACAACAGCCAACAAATGCTCGCTACCACTGAAGAGCCGCCATAAGGTGCCAATCAGACAGCTCCGGCAGCCACCGCCAGGCCCGCACCCATGACCGAGCACCCGCCCGAACCGGCCGCCGCGGCCAATGCCGCCGCGCTCTACGAGCGGATTCGCTCCGATGAGGCCCTCACCCAGTCCCTGTTCCGCCAGGCACTGCAGGACCCCAAAGGCACGATCGAGCGGATCATCGCCATGGGAGCCGACTTCGATCTCCCCGTCACCGAGGCGTCGGTTCGGGAGCATCTGGCCTCCCTCGACGATCTGGACAGCAAACAGTGGCTGATCAAGGCCCGCGGCGGGCTCTAATCCAAGGAGGGTCGTCCCTCGCTCTGCTCAGGGCAGCCGCCGGCCGCCGGGGGCGGCTGGCTCCGCCTGGATGGCAGGAACCTGACGAGGTGTCTGGCGCAGCTCACGGCCACCCTGGGCCCAGCTGAAGAACAGCCAGTAGCTCACGATCGCCAGTCCAGCTGCCACCACAAGCGCCGCCACCTGCTCAAGACGTTTCACCATCAAGTGAGGTGGGGGGATGGGTTTGTCAGTCTGCCCCGCAGCCGATCGGATCCGCCCTTTGGGGATGGATCAAGCCACCGCGATCGGGCCGAGCGGAGATGATGACGTTTCACAGCCGATCCGCCCAAACCGTGCTCCGTCTGGAACGTGTCTCAAAGATCTACCCCACCGGCGAGGTGCTGCGGGATGTCACATGGGAGGTCAAGTCCGGGGACCGGGTCGGTCTGGTGGGGGTGAATGGGGCAGGTAAATCCACCCAGCTGCGACTGATCGCCGGCCTGGAGGAACCCAGCACGGGCCAGGTGGTGCGCCAGGGAAATCCCCGCATCGCTTACCTGCGCCAGGAGTTTGACGTGGATCTGGAGCGCAGCGTTCGTGAGGAGCTGTTCCAGGCCTTCGGCGAGGCTGCCGACGTGTTGATCCGCCAGCATCAGGTGGAGCACGAGATGGCCAGCGATCAGGCGGCGAGCGATCCCCACCACCTCGATGAGCTGATCCATGAACTGGGCAGGCTTCACAGCCGCTTCGAAGCACTGCACGGCTATGAGCTCGATGCTCGCATCGACAAACTGCTGCCCACCCTCGGCTTCACCCCCGAGGGGGCCGAAGAGGCGGTGGGGGCATATTCCGGCGGCTGGCAGATGCGCATCGCCCTGGGCAAGATCCTGCTGCAGGATCCGGACCTGCTGTTGCTGGATGAGCCCACGAACCACCTGGACGTGGAGACCATCCAGTGGCTGGAAGGGTATCTGCTTGAGCAGGAGGTCCCCATGGTGGTAGTCAGCCATGACCGAGCCTTCCTCGATCGGGTCTGCAATCTGATCGTCGAAACGGAGCGGGGCGTCTCGCGCACCTACCTGGGCAACTACAGCCAGCACCTGGAGCAGAAGGCCCTGGAGCGGGAAGCCAGTCAGGCCGCCTTCGATCGCCAGCAGAAGGAACTGGCCAGCCAGCAGGCCTACATCGACCGCTTCCGCGCCAGCGCCACCCGCAGCACCCAGGCCAAGAGCCGCGAGAAGCTGCTGGAGAAGGTGGAGCGGATCGAGGCCCCGCTCGAGGGACTCTCAGGCCCCCGCTTTCAGTTCCCGCCAGCACCTCGCTCGGGGCGCCAGGTGGCCCTGATCGAGGACCTCACCCACAGCTACGGGGAGAAGATCCTCTTTCTGGGCGCCGATCTGGAGGTGGAGCGGGGGGATCGCATCGCCTTCGTCGGTCCGAACGGGGCGGGCAAATCCACCCTGCTGCGCCTGGTGATGGGGCTGGAAGCCCCTGACGGGGGCCGGGCCGGCCTGGGTGAGCACAACGTGGTGGCGGGGTACTTCGAGCAGAACCAGGCCGAAGCCCTCAATCTCGAGCGCACTGTCGTCGACACCCTCTTCGAGGCCGTGCCCGACTGGACCCAGACCCAGGTGCGCTCGCTTCTGGGCAATTTCGGCTTCAGCAACGACGACGTGTTCAAGGAAGTGGGCCAGCTCAGCGGCGGTGAGAAGGCCCGTCTGGCCCTGGCGCTGATGCTGCTGACCCCCTCCAACCTGCTGGTGCTGGATGAACCCACCAACCATCTCGACATTCCCGCCAAACAGATGCTGGAGTCAGCTCTGCAGGACTACGAAGGGGCCGCGCTGATCGTCTCCCACGACCGCTACTTCATCTCCCAGGTGGCCAATCGCATTGTGGAAGTGCGGGACGGCGAACTGGTGCTGTACCGCGGCGATTACCCCTATTACCTTGAGAAAAAAGCTGAAGAGGCCGAAGCCGAAAACCGCGCCCAGCAGGACCGGGTGAAACAGGCCCGCCAGGAGGCCAACCGGCAGAAGCAGAAAGACAAGAGCCAGGGGCGCCGCGCCCGCTCCGGCAGCTGAACGGATCGGCCAAGAGCAGCCTTCAGCCTTGAATCAGCAGAATCTCTAAAGCAAGCACAAACAACTTCATCCTTCAGTAGGTAAGAAGACTCAATTATCTGGACCCACCGGAATGATCTCCATATCCTGACCATATCCCCATTCCCCAGGTCCGGCGCATGACCAATTCCTTCGGCCATCCCTTTGCCAGCCCAGGCGGAACAGGCTCTCTGCAACCTGCTGCAGGCCTGATGATGACAACCACTGCCGCCAGCTTCGGCCACGATGAAGGCGGTGATTCGGTGGAGAGCTACTTCGAGTGCATCACCACCTGCTCCCTCGACGATGGCGAGTGCATCACCCACTGCGTGGAGCAGCTTCGGGAGCACCACTGAGGCTTTCCGCCAGCGCCTGCCCCATGGGCAGACGCTGACAAAAAACCGGTAACTCTGTACCGGTCGATACGCGAGCACCCGAAACACTTCGTAGCATTGGTGTGGCTTCACTGCCCCGTCGCGATGCCTCGTATGTCCGAACCGCTCGCCCTCAGCCTCGGCCAACAATTTGAGCTGGAGCGCATGACCCGCATGATCGATTCCACTGGGGACCCCCAGTCGCTGCGGGGTCTGGCCAAGCAGTTACTGCAGGCCTGGCATACCCAGAAAGCTGCTACGGAATGGATCATGCGCCAGCAGCTGGGAAACCCGGGTCACTTCGGAGGGATGGCAAAGTCCGCTGCCGGAACCTCCGTCGACAGCTCCTCCCAGACGAAAGTCAACGGCTCAATGGATGTGCTCTGAACCGGAGCGAGGGTTTCGTCCCGATTCAGTGCAGAGGAGGGGAGTCCATGGGCCCCATGGTCATCCCCTCGTTTGCGTGGGCTTCACGCTGGTGCTTACCTGGCTTGGCCTCCCCCACTCTGCATGCCGGTAGGCACCACCTCCAGCTGAACCGGGGTCCCGCCACGCATCACCCTGAGCGCCATCGGCCGTCCCACACCATTGGCCTCCACCGCTTCCACCATCTGAGACGGACCGTTCACCGGCTTGCCTGCCGCCGCAACGATCACGTCTCCACTGCGCAGACCGGCTCTTGAGGCCGGGCCTCCGGGCATCACTGAACGCACCAGCGCACCCCCATTGAGACTGCGCTTCATTTCGGGGGGAAGATTATCGAGCCCGACTCCGATCATCGGGTGGCTGACCCGGCCTGTGGCCAGAAGTTGAGTGGCGATCTCTCGAGCCCGGTTGATCGGGATGGCAAAGCCCAGGCCTGCCCCCGGACCAGAGCGCACCAGCGTGTTGATCCCCACCACTTCACCGTCGGCGTTGAGCAGGGGGCCACCGGAATTGCCCGGATTGATCGCCGCATCCGTCTGAATCAGATCCAGCCGCTTGTCGGTGATGCCCAGCTTGGCCACGTTGCGGTTGAGGTTGCTGATGATGCCCATCGTCACCGTGTTGTCGAGGCCAAAGGGGTTCCCTACCGCAATCGCCCAGTCACCCACCTGAAGAGCATCGGAATTGCCCAGAGGGGCGACCGGCCACGGGCCTGGCTCCATCAGCCGCACCAGAGCCAGATCGGTGACGTTGTCCAGGCCGATCACCTTCCCCTCCGTGCGCCGGCCATCTTTGAGCCCTACATAGACCCTGTCGGTTTTCTCCACCACATGGGCGTTGGTGAGGATCAGCCCATCGGACTGGAAGATCACGCCGCTGCCCTGGCCACGCTCCGTGCGCTGACTCGGCTGCTGGGCCTGGGGGAAGAAGCGCCTGAAGAATGGATCGAGCATCATTCCAGGCGGTAGTCCGCCGCTGCCCGGGCGAACCACGGTGCGCTCGGTGTCGATCGTGACCACCGCGGGCCCTGAGCGGCGCACGGCATCCGCCACGAACGACTGGCGAGACAGGGACGCCGCAGCCGCAGGCCTGGCCTGGGCGAGGAGGGGAGCGACCGGTAGCAGCGGGGTTCCCAGCAGCAGGGCCAAGGGCAGTACAGGACGCAGGGACCGATGCCAGAAGAAGTTCTTCGTCATCACGTCAGGAGTGCTCTCGTTTTTTGGACCGTAACGGCAATGGCGGGCTGCACGAAAGGCCGGTCAGCCGCCAAGGTGTGACGAAGTGCAGCGGGTCAATCCACCCAGAGGGCCTGGCAACCACCTAGAGTTTACAAAGATTTACAGAAATCCATGGATACCAGTTCGTTTCTGCTGATTTTTCTTGCCTTCGGTGCCGCTTGCAGCAGCCTTTGGGCCTGGAAGATCGCTCAGGGAGCCACATCCAGGCAATGATGAGGGTGTGAACGGGATTCCCCCAGCACCGCCGAGCCGCCGATGGCACAGTTGTTGTCTCAGATCTTTCCGATCCTCTACGGCGCCTGCGTGCTGCTGCTGCTCTGGCAAGCCTTCAAGGTGATGGCCAGGGGCTTTTCAGCTGTGCCTCGCCCGGGTGATACAGCTTCATCCGCACCCATGGGTCCACTCCCGGCTGACGATCCTGAAGCGAATGGAGACCGCACCGGCAGGCTCACCATCCACCCCGAGCTGCTTGATGCCGATGGGCAGATCACATCCGAGGATCTGCTCACAGTGCGCTTCGGTGGCGACAACGACTCCACCAGGCTTCCGGCCCAGTCCGACTGATCCGGCCCCTTCATATCTTGGAGCGACCCGTCCGGCTGGTACAACCGGTTGGCGAACCCGAGTTCTGGCGGAGGCCGAGAATTGGATCAGAAAACACGCATCGTGGCGGCTGTGCTGCGTGGCCTGAAGCTGCCGCCCCGCTTCCGCCTTCACCTGATCAAGGACGATCCGATTCGTCTGGAACTGAGCCTGACTCCTGCCTACGGCAAGGACCCGATCCTGGTGGGGCTGGTGGAGTCGCAGGATCTGGTAGCCCGTCGCGACCGGGAAGGTCGAATCCCCCGCGACCTGCAGGGCACCTGGGACTGGACCGTCCGCCACGGCAAAGTGAGCACAGGTGGCTGGAACCCGTATCTCAAGGAGGCCCTGCAAACCATGTTCGAAACAGGTCTGCCGGCGATTGTCTACGAGGAAACCACCGGAGAGGCATACCACCCGGTGGATGGGGCCCGTCACGTGCGCTGATCGGCGGCGCTTCGGATCTGTGGTCATTCCAACGTGTGGCGACGAAACGTGGCCATCAACACCAACCACCCCACCGGGCGGCGTTAAAACTGCAGTATCCACTTCTTCCGATTTTCTTCATGTCCTCTCTGGGCCTGTCCGTCGGGCCGCTTGTGCGCTTGCTGGCCTCCCTGGGATTGCTCAGCACCGCCCTGCTGGCCATCGTTCTGCGGCTCCTCGGCTGAGCTGTCAAGAAACTCTCGAGATGGCTTCGCCGGCGGGAGCCATCTCCCCCCGCTGAACTCCATGGGCTTCCCCTGCAGCCGCCACGGGGAAGCGTTGCCGATCGACCCGCTTCTGCCGGAGATCCTGCACCAACTTCCCCCCGGCGGCACCCTTCTTCTTCAGGCCCCGCCCGGGGCTGGCAAAACCACCCGCGTCCCGCTGGCCCTGTTGCAGCACCTGGCCTCAGACAACGGCGAGGTGGGAATCATTTTGATGCTCGAGCCGCGTCGGCTTGCAGCCAAAGCCGCAGCAACCCGCCTGGCTGATGCCCTCGACGAGCCGGTGGGCGCCACGGTCGGATATCGCGTGCGGCTGGAGCAGCGCTGCTCCAAAACCACCCTCCTGGAGGTGCTCACCGACGGACTGTTTCTGCGCCGCCTTCAGGACGACCCGGCCCTCAGCGGCGTGGTGGCGGTGATCTTCGATGAGTTCCACGAGCGCCGCACCGACGCCGATCTCGCCCTGGCCCTGCTGCGGGAGGCCCGTGCCCTGCTTAATCCCCAGCTGCGCCTGCTGGTGATGTCGGCCACACTCAACCTCGAACCCCTCAGCCAGCAGCTGCCGGAGGCGGTGGTGCTCAGCAGCGAGGGACGCAGCCATCCCGTGGAGCTGCACCACCAACCGCCGCGGGAGCGGGAGCCTCTGGACCGCCAGGTGGTGCGTGCCCTGGAGAGCCACTGGCTGCAGGACGAAGGCGAGGCCGGTACGGCCCTGGTGTTTCTGCCGGGCCAACGGGAGATCCAGCAGGCGCTGCGGGCGATCGAATCCACCAGTTGGGGCCAGCGGGCAGAGCTCCACGCCCTGCACGGTGGACTGTCCCTGGCGGCCCAGAGCCGTGCCATCGGCGCCAGCCATCACCTGGGCGGCAAGGTGGTTCTCACCACCTCCATCGCCGAAAGCTCCCTCACGATCGAGGGGGTTCGCCTGGTGGTCGACAGTGGCCTGAGTCGGCGCAGCCGCTTCGATCCCCGCACCGGCATGGACGGGCTGGTCACCCTGCCCGCCAGCCTGGCCAGCGCCGAGCAGCGCAGGGGACGGGCCGGTCGCCTGGGACCCGGCCGCTGCGTGAGGCTCTGGTCGGCCGCGGAACAGCAACAGCGGCCGGCCTACGACCCGCCCGAGTTACTGGAGGCCGACCCCTTGCCGCTGGTGCTGCAGCTTGCCCGCTGGGGGGCCGGCCTCGGGGAAACGTTGACGTGGCTGGACCCGCCGCCGCAGGCCACCCTGCGTCAGGGTCTGGAGGTGCTCACGCAGCTGGGTGCCGTCGACCTGCAGGGGATCCTCACCGCCCATGGCCGTGCCATGGCCCAGCTGGGACTCCATCCCCGCCTGGCTCACATGCTGCTGGAGGGCCAGCGCCTGGGGAGGGCGCAGCTGGCTTGCGAGCTGGCAACGCTGCTCAATGAACGCGACCCTCTGGCGGGCCAGGGGGCAGGCGCCGATCTGATGGCCCGCCTCGACTGGCTCCGCCAGGACCGCCCAGACCCCCGGCGCGGCACAATCAGGCAGCTCTGCCGGCAGCTCCAGCAACAGTTGCAGGGGAATCGCGGGCCTGACCGCGCAGGAGCATCAGCCGCCACCACACCCCGAGCAATCGTCTCCTCTCCGGCAGAGGCTGAGACAGCGGCGTTGCTGCTGAGCTGTGCCTATCCAGAGCGGATCGCCCTTGCACGCCTCGAGGGGCAGGGTCGCTTCCTCATGCGCAGTGGCCGGGGCGCCCAACTGCCGACCCACGACCCCCTGGCGAGCCACACCGTGCTGGCGGTGGCCGCGGTGGACAACAGCGGCAGCGACGTGCGCATCCTGCAGGCCTTGCCCCTGTCGCGCCAGATCCTGGAGGCACTCCAGGCCGAGCAGGGCTGCCAGCTGCCGCTGGTGAATTGGCAGCCAGCCGAGCGCAGGGTGAGGACCGTCATCGAGCGGCGACTCGGGGCCCTGGTGCTGGAGCGTCGCCCCTGGGACAATCCACCCGAAGCGGCTGTGCTGGCGGCAATGCTGGAAGGCATCCGTTCGCTCGGTCTGGGGGTGCTGCCCTGGGACAGGGACAGCCGTGAACTGCAACACCGGCTCAACCTGGCCCATGCTCGCCGGGGTGCGCCCTGGCCCGATCGCAGCGAGCTCGCACTGGAACGAGATCTGGAGCAGTGGCTGGGGGATCAGCTGAGCGGCCTGCGTGCCCTGGACGAGCTTCGTCAGCTCGACCTGAAGGAGGGACTCTGGAGAGGGTTGGCCTGGGAGCAACGCCAGGAGCTGGAGCGCCTGCTCCCCAATCAGGTCATGCTTCCTACCGGACGCTGGGCCCGACTGGAATACGGCAGTGGCGAGCCTGTGCTCGCCGTGAAACTTCAGGGACTGTTCGGTCTCAGCGAAGGGCCCAGAGTTCTGGAGGGTGAGCTGCCGGTGAGCCTGCATCTGCTCTCCCCAGCCAGACGGCCGGTGCAGATCACCCAGGACCTGGGAGGTTTCTGGCGGGGAAGCTACGCCCAGGTGCGCCGGGAGCTGCGGGGGCGCTACCCCAGACATCCCTGGCCCGATGATCCGGCTCAGGCGGTGCCCACTGCCGCCACAAGCCGGGCCCAGGCCCGCAGCACTAAGGGGTCGACCGGTGGGCCATGAGTCAGTCGAAGAGATGGGCGAAACCGAAGTGGTGGAGCCCCTCGACGATGCCATCGCAGCCATGGCCAGCCGCGGCGAAGGTGGCTGGCAAGGCGGGCAGATGGCGACGCAGGGCTGGCTCGGCATTGCCCACCATGATCCCGGCAAGGCCGGTCTGAAACATGGCCAGATCATTGAGGCTGTCCCCGGCTGTCACCACCCGCCGCGGGTCAAACTCCAGCCAGTTCAACAGCTCCAGCATGGTGGAGCCCTTGTTGACCCCGGCTGGCAGAACATCGAAGTAGCGACCGCCGGAGAGCAGACAGTCGACACCCTCGGCCTCCAGACGGGGCACCAAACCATGGTCAAAACTCCCAGGGTCATAGTCGTAGGCGAGACGTCGATCGACACTGATGGGCTGGGGACTCAGGCCTGGCTGCCCGCGCAGCAGGGGCTCGAGCCGCTGCTGCAGCCCCTGCCAGCGACGCTCGATCGGATCGACCGCCAGTGGCACGAGCTCGAGGCTGGCGCCGCAGGCCACCGTGCAGCCCACATCACTGATCACCAGGTGGGGAGCCCCGAGCCCCAGCCGCGGTTCCTGCCTCAGCAAGCGGGCCACCGAGCCAAGGTCACGGCCCGTACAGAACACATGCAGGACCTGCTCCCGGCGCGATCCCAGCCAGTCGTAGAGCTTCAGGCGACCGGCAATGGTCCCCTCCAGCAGCGTGCCATCGAGATCCGTGACCAGGACCAAGTCCGGGCTGCTGGGTAGTGGAGCGGACAACTGCCGTTGCAGACGCCGTCGTCGTGTGCCGACGGGAACGCTGGTCATTGGAGCTTCCACAGCCAAACAGGGTCGGCGCTCCCACAAGGCGGCGGCTGCCTGCCCTTCGCCAAGCAAGCGATCAGGGACGGGAAAGAGCCTGCCTGGAAGCCGGCCGATCCATAGGCGGGAAATCCGAACACCGTCATTGACTTCGGCCAGGCGTCAAGACAGCTCCAAGATTCGTTACGATCTGACGGTCCACTGGATACACCCATGTCTGACGCCACCCAACCCCGCTTTGGTTTCGTCAACTTTGCTGAAACCTGGAACGGCCGCCTGGCCATGCTCGGTTTCGTGATCGGCCTGGCCACCGAACTGCTCACCGGCCAAGGCATTCTCTCTCAGATCGGTCTGGGTTGAACCGCCGGGATCCAACTCGGCTTTCAGCTTTGGTTCGCTCAGGCAACCCCATCGTCTCCGTCAGGTGGAGGCGGTGGGGTTTTCAGTGGCTGGGGCCATCTCGGTTCCTGTTGTCGCTGAAGGCACAGACTCCATGCCATGGATCGTCTGAGCCGTCAGCCAGACTTATCGATTCCCTCGACAGATCGTGCCTTTGGCTCCGTTCTTCGTCAAGAACAGGCGTGATGGCTCACGCCTGTTGAGCACGGCCCTGGTGATCGCCACTACGGGGCTGATTCGTTTCGACCACCCGATCGGCCGCCTGCTCTTTCTGACGGCCTCGGCGATCAGCCTTTACTGGGGCTACTGCTACGGACGGCTGGAGCATTGACCCGTGTGACTTCCACCGGTGCCCCAGAGCTGGCAGCTGACACCAGTGGCCAGCCCCTGCCTCGTTACAGCGTCACTGACCTGAACCGCTCGATCGGCACCCTGCTGGAGCGAGGCTTCGCCCCCCGCTTTCTTCTGGAGGCCACAGTGTCGCGCCCGCAGCTGAAGAAAGGCCACCTCTGGATGACGCTGCTGGATGAGACCGCCTCGATTTCGGCAGTGGTCTGGGCGTCACAGCTGCCGCGCCTGACCTTCACACCAGCCGATGGTGATGGGGTGATCGTCGTAGGCAAGCTCAATTTCTGGGGGGCACGCGCCAGTCTCTGCGTCCAGGCCATCGACATACGTCCCAGCCTTAGCAGCGTCCTCCGCCAATTCGAGCGTGTCAGGGAACGCCTCGAGAGCAGCGGCCTCTTTGATCCATCCCGCAAGCGGCCCCTGCCTGAATGCCCTGCGGTGATCGCACTTCTCACCAGCAGCCCCAGCTCCGCCCTGGCCGACATGCTGCGTACCGCCGCCGAACGCTGGCCAGCCACGAAGGTCCTGGTGATACCGATCCCCGTACAGGGCGCCGTTGAGGCCAGCATCTGCACGGCCCTCGAGCTGGTAGCCCAGGCTGCCAAGCGCCTCGGCATCGAAGCGGTGGTATTGGCTCGAGGCGGCGGCAGCCGCGAAGACCTCGCCGTGTTCGACAGCGAAGAGGTGGCTCTGGCCCTGGCGGCCATGACCCTGCCGGTAGTCACCGGCCTTGGCCACGAAGACGACACCACGATCGCCGATTTGGTGGCTGATTACCGGGCCGCTACACCCACGGCGGCAATCGTGGCACTGCTCCCCGACCAGCGCACTCTGCGCCAGGAGCTACGGCAACGGCAGCAGCAGGTGCGACAGACCCTGCGCTGGCGAGTGGAGCGCGAACAACAAAAGCTGGCCGCGCAGGTCATGCTGCTGAAGCAACTTCACCCCCAGGCGGTATTGCAGCTGCAGCAAGCACATCTGCAGCAACGCCTGCAGCTACTGGAGGCTCTCTCACCCAGACAATTGCTCAAGCGTGGATTCTGTCTGGTCCGCGGAGAAGCCGGCCAGCTGCTGCGCTCAATCGAGCAGGTGGAAATAGGCCAGAGCCTGCGGGTTCAGTGGTTGGATGGAACCGCAGATGCCCGCGTCACCGAGCGTCGTCACGAGCACCGAGAACCATGAGCAACCGCAAGCGTCAGCCGCCGTCCCAGGATCCGATCGAAGACAACTGGCTGAAGGAGACACAGCAATTGACGTTTGCCCAGAGCCGCACGGCCCTTGATCTCACCCTGGCAGCACTGCAATCGGAAGAACTGGAAGTGGAGGCAATGGCCGGGCTTTACAGACAAGCCGTGGCCTACGCCGATCGCTGTGAGCAGGTCCTCCAGCAAGTGCAACAGCAGGTTGAGGAGCTAGACCTGATTTCCTTGGAATCCTGAGCATGACGCCAACGAACCATCAAGACAGCTCCATGTCCAGCGACAAAGCCACTGTTACTGATGGGCTCAACACGTCCATGATGCACACACCCTGGCTGCAGTGGATCTACCTCTCCCTGGCAGTGTTTGGTGCCATCTTCCCCTGGCTGGCCAACGTTCAATTCATTCGCGACTACGGCGATGCCTTCAACCTGGCTCAGTTCATCGAGTTGGCCAACGCCAACCCCGCGGCCCGATCTCTGTCTCGAGATCTGCTGATCGGAGCGACTGCCGTAACGATCTGGATCGTCAGCGAAACACGCCGATTGAAAATGCGCGGACTCTGGCTCGTATTGCTTAGCAGCGTAACGATCGCCTTCGCCTTTGCGGCTCCATTCTTTTTGTTTCTGAGGGAACGACGCCTATTGGAGATCAGCCGAGGCATCTCGACCAAGAGCTGATCAATCCGATATCCACTGAGCCCTCATCAACAGGCCGCCAATCAGGCTGAAGACCAGAGCCTGCTAAATTGGAGTTGGCTAATTTCATCTGGGTCTGCCAACTCTCAGCGAGAGTCAACATCTTTCGACTCAACATCAATAGTAACATCGCTCACATCAAGATTATCATAACTGGAGGCCTCTTCAGAGGGCACTACACCTTCTGGCCATAACCAACTCGTAAAGACCTTAGGCAGCGCTTGATCAACCGGACCAGACTGGGTGTTGTGGGTTCTAGAGGAGGCGTCAGCACTCGGAAGTGGGGCACCACAAGCGGGGCAGGTGGTCGTGGCCATGCTGCTGAGACCGCAGACCGTACAAGTGCGCACCCGCCGTCTCAGGAGCTGAAAGGCAAGGGCACCAGCTCCAGCCAGAAGCAAGGGCAGAAGCAGGACAGCCAGGGTCAGTCCGCCCAGCAGGTCGAGCAACAGCCGACTCAGCGGGGTGGGAGCAACCAGCAGCAGACCAGCCAACAGGATCAAGAACCAGGGCAACTGCCGGTTCATCAGCGTTGAAAGCGAGAATCACGCTCCAACCAGCGCTCAAGAGCAGCAAGCGCCTCTACTCCAGCCCAGGCACAGACAAGGGCGCCAACCAGAAAAGCAGCGATGAGGCCAGCCGCCATGAGCACTGGAACCAAAGTCAGGGTGAAGAACGTCCCCACGACACAGGCGCCAACACCAGCGCACAAAAGCAGGAGTGCTGTGGGGAGTGGACGCAAGGCAAGGCTTGATTTGGTCACCGCAGGATCAACACACTCCATCATCGTCGCCCATTCACGCCCATTGTTGAATGAGAGGCGGGTGCGGATCTCCGTAGATGCATCAAGTTGGCAGGTCATTGGGATTCTCCTCAGGAGGAGGTTCCTGAATGAGGCCAAGGCGAAGCCCAAAGCTTTCGGCCGTCATTGGACCTGCGGTTGCTAACACCACGCTGTAGGCCACGCCAAAATAGTAAATCAGCCCCAACAGCCACACCCATAGAGTCAGCACCAGTACCCCACCGATCAATCCATACGCCTGAAAGCGGGTGCCCAGAGAAACGATACTTCGCCCAACGGCAATATTCAGCAAGGTATACGCAGATCCAACAAGCATTGAGCCTGGCAGGAGCAAGTGCCAAGTGATCCGCCGGGAAGGCAATAACCGCAGCAGACCAAGAGACACCAATGAAGCAATCAGCAAAGACACCAGCAAATCAGCCAGCGCCGATACTGGGAACAGGTAGCGGTACACCCACGCAAGCGGTGCGGCCGTTAATCCACGCCAGGTTTCAAAGCCCATCAAGCGAAGGTTGACGGTCAACTGATCCATCACGAACAAGCTGCCGACGGCCAGCAAGAACATCGTGGCCTTTACCCGCAGCATCAGGAACCGCCTGGCCACGACCAAAATGTTCTGAACAACGGGCAGGGATGCCATCGCTCCCCGGGCACGAGAATCCCTTTCAAAGCGCAGGGACCAGAGATGATCAGTGCCGCGCTGCAGGCTGAGGTAGGCATTGCTGGCGGTAATCAACAACACAACCACACCTAGGAAGCCCGCCCCACCACGTTGCCTGTAAAGCTGTACCAAGGTCGATTGCACAACCCGCTGAGCGGAATCCGGTAATAGCTGGGATGTCCAATCGAGGATTTGGCCAGTCAATCCTTCGTCTCGCCCTAAGACCCAACTTGCAAGCGAAAGAATAATCAGAAGGACCGGAAAGAAGGATTGAAGGGTGTGATAAGCAAAAGCAGCACTTAGATCAACGCAGCCAAAGTGATTCCAGAGTCGACAAGACCACCAAATGCGACGCATGAACAGTTTCATCCACCACCCAGCACGCCCTACACTTTGATCGGCTTCCGAAGCATCCAAGTCTTGCCAAGCAGGTAAGCACCATTTTCAGCCTAAACGGTCCCTACCAGCCTGTCAGCGGCATGAGCCGAGGAGCGCAGGCACCAGCCCCCAGCGCTAGCCCAAACCCGAGCGCTACCTGACGCTACGCACAAAAAAAGCCACCCCAAGGTGGCTTTTGAACAAAACTGATCTCAGCAGCGCTGAAATCAGATGTAGAGCGTTCAGATTATTTTATCCTGGCATTGAGCTATTTTT
>NZ_JAGQBU010000015.1 GCF_024345795.1 Synechococcus sp. J7-Johnson | reverse complement strand
AAACTGACTGGACATCTTTGTGGGTACTGCTGTGAGCGAAAAGCAGGCAAAATTTGCTCAGGATCGTCTCATTGTCGAGAATGAGACTGGGTTGCTTGGATTAAGCCGTCTTGATCAGAGCTTCCCTCAATGTTCTTATCGCTTCTGCAGCGGTCACGCCTGATTAGAAGATTTCTCGCCTGGGCAAATTCGATCGCCTGGCTGGGAACACTGATCAATCGATTTGCCACCAACCTCATCGCCAGCTCCACTACGCCCCGTCCATGACCCTTCAGCCTCTGGTCTGCCGTCCCCGCACCCGGAGACAGATCAAATGGACCGATCACGGATTACACGTCCTGGCCCTCTCTCACCGATCGTCACTTTTCCGCACGCCATCTTGCTCCAGCCAGCGCCGCCAGCGTGGCCGCCCTGCCGGCTGACGAGAGGGTCGGGGCCAGCCGTTGGGGTCCCGTGACCTCCCTGTTTGCCCGCGGGGAGTCCATGCAGGCGGACCGGTCATCAGTTCTGTTCATGTTCTTTGCCCAGTGGTTCACCGACAGTGTGCTGCGAATCGATCCCACCGATCGACGAAAGAACACTTCTAACCATGATGTGGATCTCTGCCAGATCTATGGCCTCAGTGAACAGGAAGCCCGATGCCTGCGCAGTGGCAGTGGCGGGCGCCTGCGCTCGCAGATCATCAACGGGGAAGAGTATCCAGATTATCTCGGTGAGCGGAATGATGCTGGTGACTGGCGTGTAAAGGAGATCTACAGTTGCCTGGATGCACATGGGAAGGTCGTCAGGGACAAAGGCCTTTATCCGCATGGCAACACCGAATGGACGAAAACCTCTCTGGCGGGCAGCTTCCCCCCTGGCAGCCTCTCACCACAGCAACTCAATAAAAGACTGGACAAACTCTATGCCACAGGCCTGGAGCGGGGCAACTCATCGGTGGGCTATGTGTCACTCAGCTTGATCTTTCTCCGGGAACACAACCGAATCTGCCAGGAGCTCAGCAACATTTATTCAAGCTGGGACGATGCTGACGAACGGCTGTTTCAGACGGCCAGGATGATTAATATCTGCCTGCTTCTGAAGCTGACCGTAGAAGACTATATCAATCATATCACCGGCGAACGATTGTTTCGGTTTGATCCAGGTTTTGCCGAGCAACAATCCTGGTACCGTACCAACTGGATCGCCCTGGAATTCGATCTTCTCTACCGCTGGCATGGGCTGGTGCCGGATGAATTGATCGTAGACGGAGCGCCAGTAGAGGCCGCACTCTATCGCTGGAATAATGAGCTGCTTGAAGAGACTGGGGTGGGCTCGATCATCAGCAACGCTTCATCCCAGGCAGCAGGCCGAGTCAGCCTGGGCAACAATCCTGTCTTCTTGATGGAGTCGGAATACCAGACGATCAAAATGGGTAGAGATTTCAGGCTGCAGAGCTATAATGTTTACCGCGAGAGATTCGGGTTGAAAAGACTCAGAAGCTTCAGTGAACTCACCAGCAACAGCGTCTTGGCGAGGCAACTGGAAGCTCTCTACGGCGATATCGACACGCTGGAGTTTGTGATTGGCCTGTTTGCTGAAGACGCCCAGCCGGGAGCTCTGTTTGGAAGCCTTCTGCTGACGATGGTTTCCTACGATGCATTCACTCAAATCTATACCAACCCACTCCTCTCGAAGAACATTCACACCGCCGACAGCCTCACACCCTATGGACTGGAGCTAATCCAGACAACCGAGAGTATTGAGGCATTGGTGCGTCGCAACCTGCCGGCTGGCTCCCCGATCCTGGCCAGACTTGGAGTCTGAAGGCTAGAGGAGGTGCAGAATCCGATAGCTCCCCATAACCCGTAGCGGTTCAGACCGGCGCAGGCCTCTAGACTGGGTGTCCACGCTGCCGCAAGGCCAACCAGTCCATGCCGATCGCCCAGATCGATACCGAAACACTAATCCGCTCACTCGGTGGTCACTCCTTCGTGTTCTACGGACTTGTTTTCTTCGGCATCATTCTGGCCCGCTACTTTTTGCTGGCCGGTGGGTCCTGGTGGTGGCTGTATGCCCGCACCACCGCAACAGATCCTGAAACCAAGCCACCTGAAACCAAAAAGCCACATCAGTCGCACCACAATGCCGATGCCATCCGCGCCGACATTTTCCTTTCGGTGCTATCCGCCGCCGTGTTCGCTCTGGCCACCGTCGCCGTGCTGGCGCTACAAAGCCATGGGCTCACTCGTCTCTATGCCAGGCCTGACACCTACGGGTGGTGGTACCTCGCTTTCAGCTACGGCGTGGTGCTGATCCTTCAGGACGGGATCTACTACGCCACCCATCGCCTGATGCACCACCGCTGGCTCTACTCCTGGTGCCACCACGGTCACCACCGCACGCACCAGCCCACCCCCTGGACATCCTTCGCCTTCGATCTTCCTGAAGCAATCCTGCAGGCGCTGGTGCTGGTGCTCCTGGTGATGCTTGTGCCGCTGCACCTGATCACCCTGATGGCTGTACTGAGCACCATGACGATCTGGGCGATCGTCAATCACCTCGGCCTTGACCGTCTGCCGAGCGGATTCCCCCACCACTGGCTGGGCCGCTGGGTGATCGGACCTGCCCACCATTCACTGCACCATCGCCATCCGGGTGTGCACTTCGGGCTCTACTTCACGCACTGGGACCGGATCGGAGGCACCGAAGATTCCAGTTACGACGCCTCCATGGAATCCCCCAACGATCTGAGCGCCATACATTGACCTGATGGCCCTCAGTGCAGCCCCCAGCGAAACCTTCGAGCTGATCGTGGTCGGTGGCGGCCATGCAGGCTGTGAGGCGGCGCTCACCGCGGCGCGGCTGGGGATCTCCACGGCCCTGTTCAGCCTCAACATCGATCGCATCGCCTGGCAACCCTGCAACCCGGCAGTGGGCGGTCCGGCCAAGAGCCAGCTGGTGCATGAAGCGGATGCCCTCGGCGGGGTGATCGGCCGCCTCGCCGATGCCACCACCCTGCAGAAGCGGGTGCTCAACGCCAGCCGCGGCCCGGCCGTCTGGGCCCTGCGCGCCCAGACCGACAAGCGCCAGTACGCCCGCCAGATGCTGCAGCTGCTTCAGCACACGCCAAACCTGCAGCTGCGCGAGGCGATGGTCACGGGGCTGGAGGTGGAGCTGGATGGAGACGACCCCAGCGTGGCAGGACACGGAGCGGTGGGCCGGATCACCGGCGTGCGCACCTATTTCGGCAGCGTCTATGCCGCGCCGGCCGTGATCCTCACCGCCGGCACCTTCCTTGGTGGCCAGATCTGGGTGGGCAACCAGTCGATGAGCGCCGGCCGCGCCGGCGAGCAGGCAGCTGAAGGGCTCACCGAAGCGCTGCAGGCCCTCGGCTTCCGCACCGACCGACTCAAGACCGGCACCCCGGCCCGGGTGGATCGCCGCAGCGTCCGCCTTGATCAGCTCGAAGAGCAGCCCAGCGACGCCGATGGCCGTTTCTTCTCCTTCGATCCAGCCGCCTGGGTAAGCAGTGAGCCGATGTCCTGCCATCTCACCCGCACCACCGCCGCCACCCACCAGCTCATCCGCGACAACCTCCACCTCACCCCCATCTACGGCGGCTTCATCGACAGCAAGGGCCCGCGTTACTGCCCCTCGATCGAAGACAAGATCGTGCGCTTCAAAGACAAGGAGAGCCACCAGATCTTCCTGGAGCCGGAGGGCCGCGACACCCCTGAGCTCTACATCCAGGGCTTCTCCACCGGCCTGCCGGAGCGGCTGCAGCTGGAGCTGCTGCGCACCCTCCCCGGCCTGGAGCACTGCGTGATGCTGCGTCCGGCCTACGCGGTCGAGTACGACTACCTTCCCGCCACCCAGTGCCTGCCCTCGCTGATGACCAAGCGGCTTCGGGGTCTGTTCAGCGCCGGCCAGCTCAATGGCACCACCGGCTACGAGGAGGCCGCCGCCCAGGGGCTGGTGGCTGGCCTCAACGCCGCCCGGCTGCTGCGGGGCCAGGAACCGGTCCATTTCCCGCGGGAGGGCAGCTACATCGGCACCATGATCGACGACCTGGTCACCAAGGACCTGCATGAGCCCTACCGGGTACTCACCAGCCGCAGTGAATACCGTCTGGTGCTGCGCGGTGATAACGCCGACCGACGCCTCACCCCGCTGGGCCGTGAGCTGGGCTTGATCGACGACCGCCGCTGGGGGTTGTTCGAGGCCAAGCAGGCCGCCATCGCCGCCGAAAAGCAGCGCCTAGAAACTGTGCGGCTCAAGGTCAGTGACCCGGTGGCGCCCGAGGTGGAGGCTCGCTCGGGCGCACCGATCAAGGGATCGATCACCCTCGCCGATCTGCTGCGCCGTTCCGGCTTCCACAGCAATGATCTGGTGGAGCTGGGCCTGGCGGAGGCCAGCTTGCCGAATGGGGTGCGTGAGGGTGCGGAGATCGACCTCAAATACAGCGGCTACCTGGCCCGCCAGCAACAACAGATCGATCAGGTTCGCAAGCAGGACCAGAGGCCGATCCCGGGGGGAATCGATTACACAACCATCGCCACCCTCTCCAAGGAAGCCCGCGAGAAGCTCGCCGCCGTGCGACCGCTCAATCTCGGGCAGGCCTCCCGCATCCCTGGGGTGAGCCCGGCTGACACCACGGCCCTGCTGCTGTGGCTGGAGCTGCACCGCCGCCGTGGGGCTCAGCAGGAACGATTGTCCGATCAGCAAACTGCCGGTACACTCACCGGGCTTGGCTCCTGAGCCCATCGGCCATGGGCGGTGATCCGCGTCCCATCTCCTCCTCCCGCGCGTTCTGGGAGCTGAAGGCCGAGCAGGTGATGGACCGCGTGTTTTCCTCCGGTCTGCCTGCCCTGGGGATCCGCTCTGGGGAGCGATTGACCCTCGAGGGCTACAGCCGCGACCCGCATCAGCCGGAGCCGAACCTGGCCATGGAGCCTGGCTGCGATCCCGCACCCATCGATGTGGTGGTGCACGAAGCGCCACCGTGCTTGCGGCAGTCAGCCAGGCCTGGAAGCCGATCCGTAGCAAGGACCCGTAGCTCCGCAGCCCCCTCTTCAGCAGCGGCACGGTCCCCACAGCAGCGTCCACTGCTGATATCGATGGCGCTCCTGTCGGTGCTGGGGGCCGGCAGCACCCTGCTTGTTTGGCGGGGCTGGACCCAGGCGAGCATCGCCCTTCAACAGGAGCGCACCCTGCAACTGCTGGAGCGGTTGCGCTCGGTGGGCCCCCTGGAGGCTGCCGAGCCTGGAACCACGGCCGCCGCCACCACCCAGCCTCCTGGCGATGCGGTCGATGGCGCCGTCAACGGCCTGCCGCCTCCGCCTCCTGAGGAAGCCTGGGTGCAGGAACTGGAGCCGCTGGAGAGCACCTCCCGTGCCTCATCCGCACCGCCGCTGCGGGTTCCCGTCAGTGGCACGATCACGCGGAGGGCTCCACCAGCCCCCGCCATGCCGACAGCTGGAGCAGCCAGCGGCTCCGGTCCCTCAGATGATGGCGGCGGGGCTGGAGCGGAGAGTGGCTCCCCCGAGCTGGTGGGGGTTGTGCAGGTACCTGGCCAGAGTGGCTCCGCCATCTTCCAGATGGGCGGCAGCTCAACCAGCGCAGCGGTGGGGGAGGCGATCGGCTCCACCGGCTGGCGCCTGCGCTCGGCCAGCGGCAACTCCGTGGTGATTGAGCGCAACGGCCAACAGCAACGAGTGAGCATCAGCGGAGGCTTCTGAGGCTCAGGCTCCCGACCAGCCACACGTCGTAGGTCAGGCTCCTGGATCGTCGTCCAAATGCCCTCTCGGCCCTCATTAGCCTGAATAACCCGAGCTGAGCCTGATGGCTGACTCCCTGCTCACCAGGCCATCGGTCTCCCCGACACCGCTCTGGGAAGCCCCGATCAGCGAGGTGCTCAAGGCCCGGGCCGGAGCCCAGCTCAGCGGCGCCTGGAAACTGCTGCTCCTCGGCGACGGCAGTCCCACCCGCCATCTGCACCTGCTCACCGGCAGGCAGGTCACGATTGATCTGATCGCCATGGGACCAGAGCAGGAGCTCCGGCGCCCAGGACCAGGCCCTGATACCGCCCAGACTCGGCCCGCCGAGGTGGCGGAACTGGTCCCACCCCTGCTGCTGCGGCAGGTGTGGCTGCGCTGCAACGGCCAGGCCCTGGCCTGGGCCGAGAGCTGGTGGAATCAGGCGGAGGCCGAGGAGTCTCTGCGCGACCGGCAGCAGCCCATCTGGCTGAGCCTGACCAGTGAGCGGGCGGAGCTGTTTCGGGAAGTGGACGGCCTGGCCCAGGTGAACGCCGACTGGCTGGAGCAGGGATTCGCCGCCCAGGGTCCCTTCTGGAGCCGCCACTACCGCTTTTTCAGGCAGGGACGGGAACTCACGGTGATCCGGGAAGTGTTCTCACCAGCACTGGAGCGCTGGCTTGGCCCCAGCCAGCACAACGCAGATCTCCATAAAGTTTTATGAAACCGTCACCACTTGTGGCGGTTTCCACTTGACAACTTGCGCTTTCGGGCGATCTGAACAGGATGGCCGCATCGGTTTCACCTGTTCGACGATGACGACCACCATGCCTGGGACCCCAGGCGGGCACGGGCCCGCTGAATCAGGGGATCAGTGGATCTCCCTCACCGACCTGGGACGCTCCCTCGGCCTCTCAGCCGTGAGCTGCGGCCGCCTGCTGATTCAGGCCGGGCTGCGCCAGCTTGATGGCCGACCCACCGAGCGGGCACTGCAACTAGGCCTGGCCCAGGCCAGTGGCCAGGGCCTGCAACGGGGTCGTGCCACCCTCTGGCAGCAGAGAGGCTGCGCTGCCGTCCTTGAGGGTGACTCTGAACGGCACGTCAAACAGCCCACCCTGGTGGAGCAGTGGGCGGAACTGCTCTGGGCCCTGAAGCAGGGCACCCCCTCGATCACCACCTCCGCCGAGCAGATGGCGGAAGATCTTCCCCATGAGCTGGTGGGGGCCGTGAACCGTCAGCTGCAGGACAAAGGATGGGACTTCCAGGTAAGCCACCATCCCTCCAGGCCCCAGCAGTCCGCCCAGCACCACAGCCAGATGGCCCCTGGCCGCAGCAGGGTGCGCCCTAGCCATTGAGCGTTGAGCGTCCTGCTCCGGGGCGCTCAGCCCAGGCGCAGGGCTTCAGCCTGTTTGCGGCTGTTCTCCAGAAGCTCGTTGAGCTGGGCCTCATCGGTGTGGCTGAGGCTGGTGCGCAGCAACTTGGCGTGGGGCGCGAAGCTGCGCAGGCGCTCCACCACGCGATCAGGCGTGGCATCGCGCACCAGCAGGCAGAGGGCGGCACTGCCCTTGGGCAAGGTTTCACCGAGCTCCCGCAGGAAGCCGTCGTTGATGCCCAGATCGCTGAGCGCGCCTGAAGCCGCTCCCATGCCGGCGCCGACTGCGGCACCGAGCAGGGGATTGAGGAACAGCAGCCCCACCAACGACCCCCAGAAACCACCGCCCAGGGCGCCAGCGGCGGTGAGGTTGATCGCCTGACGCAGTTGCACCTGGCCATCGGCATCACGCTCCACCACCACGGCGTCTTCGAGGGAGATCAGATGCTCCTGCTGGATGGCGACCAGCTCCTTGCGCACGGCTTCTGCCTCATCAACCTTGGGGAAACCCACCACGATCAGGTTGCTCATGGACGCTGGGGAATGTCGGAACTGAGGCTCAGGCTAGGGCTTCATTCACGCCGGGGCCGCCGGCTGGAGCGAGGCAGAGGCCGGGCTCCAGGGGGGAGTTCCCCGCTGGTCTCCGGCTGCGGTGGCGGCTCGAACGGTGCAGGCGGCGGCTGAACGGAGGACTGGCCCCGGGACGGAGGCAGCAGGGGGGCCGTGCGGCGGGAGATGGCCTCCAGGGGACGGCGAATCCCTTCCGCAGGCGCCGACGCCCGGGCCGGCGGCTGGGGTTGCGGTTGGGGTTGCGGTTGCGGTTGCGGTTGCGGTTGCGGTTGCGGTTGAGCCTGACGCTCGCTCTGGGGTTGCCAGGGCGCCACATCTGAGTTCAGCGGAGGCCTTCTTCGTTCCGGAATCTCAGCCCGCTCCTGCCAGGGCTCCGGCCAGTCGTCGTCACCTTCGAGGAACCAGTCGATGCGGTTCTCCACCCAGCGGCCCAGACCCTCCAGGCCCGGGCGGCCACCGGCTCGACGCTCGGCTCCACGGGCCTGGGGACGCGAGCCAGGGCGAGCCCCTGCCACACCATCGACCAGTTGCCGACCCGCCGACATCCATTGATCCAGAGAACCGCCGCTGCGGCGGCGTCCCCGGCGGGGAGGATCACCCGAACCGTTCATGGCCCTCGCCTGTGCCATCGCAATCGATGTGATCCGACCTTAACGGCCACTCAACGGCCGACGATCGGCCGCGCACACGAATCAGACAGGCCAAGGCGGTGGGCCCTCATCCAGCGCTCTCGGCCCAGACCCAGCAGGGCGATCGAAACCCCCCCTCCCTGCAGCACCCACAGAAACAGATCCACGGGCCCCGGCCGATTGGCGGAACCCTAGGCCGCACGCGCTTCGAACACCAGGGCACAGCTGGCATCCCAGCGGCCGCCATGCAGCCGCTCGCAGCAGAGCCGGCAGGCCAGGCCCCGCACCCGGCGGCGGTAGGCCGCGCTGACGCCGCAGCAGGGGCAGCGGGCGATCCAGGGGGCCGATGCCAGCGGCAGCGGGTAGTGGTGGCGCAGGCTCACCTCAAACTCCCCCTGGGCGGCGTTGATCCGGGCCATGGCCGCACGGAAGTGGGGACCGTGCACCTCAGACGCCTGCAGCACGCGGTCAATCCAGGCGTGGATCATCTCGTGGCAGAGAGTGCCCAGGGTGGCGCTGGCGGGCAGGGGCGCCAGGACCGGCCGCGAGAGCACGATCTCGCACAGGCCGGAGCCATCACGCCGGCGGCCGCGACGGTAGAGGCCGGCGGTGCGGCTCATGCGCCCGTCGCTCCAGCGCAGATCCAGCAGGGCGCGGCCGCCTGGAGCCAGGGCGCCGCCGAAGTGCTCCCGGTCGAGGCGATGGAACAGGGGCAGCAGGGGCGCCAGGGGCATGCCGCAGGCAGGTGGCTCAACCGTGCGCCCAGTGTGCAGGGTTCGCCACCGAGGTGGCCGGGCCGTCGGTCAGACTCTCCAACCTGAACGTGCGCATGCAGACGATGGACTGGGGTCTGGCCCAAACGATCGGCACCAAGGCCCTGCTGGCCGGAGCGACCGCCCTGCTCCTCTACTGGACCTACACCGCCGTGCGCCTGGTGATCAGCGCCCGCGGCATCAACCCGCTGCTCAAGCAGTTCTTCACCCAGGTGGCCTCGGGCCAGATCGACGGCGCCTATCTGCTCACCACCAAGAACTACCGCTCGCATGTGAACCGGCAGCAGTTCATCCGCTTTTTGGCGGGGCTGCAGCTCAACAAGTACCGCAACCTCAAATCGGGCCGGCCCCGGCTGCAGGAGGGCCAGATCATCCTCACCGTGAAGCTCAAATCCGAAGCCAAGGATGAACTGCCCCTGGATTTCACCTTCGTGAAAGTGGAAGACAACTGGCGGGTGGAGCGGATCCAGAAACTGGCCGCGGCCTGAGACCGGGGCGCCGGCCTGCCATGCCGCCCACCGCCGCCGAGTCGAGCCGGGCCGAGGAGCTCCGTCGCCTGCTCAATCGTGCCGCTCACGCCTACTACGTGCTCGATGCTCCGGAGCTGGAGGATCCGGTCTACGACCGCCTCTACCGCGAACTGCTCGACCTGGAGGTGGCCCATCCGGAGCTGGTCAGCCCCGACAGCCCCACCCGGAGGGTGGGTGGCGCGCCGGCCGACGGCTTCGGCACCGTGGAGCACCGCATCCCGCTGCTCAGCCTCGACAACGCCTTCTCCAGCGAAGAGCTCGAAGCCTGGTTTGCACGGCTGCTGAAGGTCCTGGACCGGACCCAGGAGGCCTGTGAGCCCCAGCCGCGCCTGCCGATGGTGGGGGAGCTGAAGATCGACGGCAACGCCCTTGCGCTCAGCTACGAGCAGGGGGTGCTGGTGCGGGCCGCCACCCGCGGCGACGGTGAGCGCGGCGAGGAGATCACCGCCAACGTGCGCACGATCCAGGCCGTGCCGCTGCGGCTGCAGCTGGAGCGGCCGCCGGCATGGGTGGAGGTGCGCGGCGAGGCCTTCATCCCCGACGGCACCTTCGCGGCGATCAATGCCGAACGGGAGGCCCGCGGTGAACCCCTCTTCGCCAACCCTCGCAACGCCTGCGCCGGCACCCTGCGCCAGCTGGATCCGGGCGTGGTGGCCAGCCGGCGGCTCGATTTCTTCGCCTACACGCTCCACCTGCCGGACGACTGGAGTCCGGTCGGGGCCGATCCCGCGCGGCCCCGCAGTCAGTGGGAATCGCTGGCATGGCTGGCCGCCGCCGGCTTCCGGGTGAATCCGAATGCCGACCTCTGCCCTGATCTGGCGGCTGTGGAGGCCTTCTTCAGCGGCTGGGAGACGCGGCGGGCGCAGCTCCCCTATGCCACCGACGGGGTGGTGGTGAAGCTCGACGACCTGCGTCTGCAGGCCGATGCCGGCTTCACTCAGAAGGCGCCGCGCTGGGCGATCGCGCTCAAGTACGCCGCCGAGGAGGCGCCAAGCAGGCTGCTGCGCCTGGTGGCCCAGGTGGGGCGAACGGGGGTGGTGACACCGGTGGCCGAATTCCAGCCGGTGCCTCTGGCCGGCACCACGGTGAGCCGCGCCACGCTCCACAATGCCGACCGGCTCGAGGAGCTCGATCTCCATGCCGGCGACACAGTGGTGGTGCGCAAGGCCGGTGAGATTATCCCCGAGGTGGTGCGGGTACTGAGCGAACTGCGCCTGCCGGGGGCCGCGCCGCTGCAGCTACCCGCCAGCTGTCCGGAGTGCGGCTCACCGCTGGTGCGGGAGCAGGGGGAGGCCGCCACCCGCTGCGTGAACAGCAGCTGCCCGGCGATCCTGCGCGGCTCGCTGCGCCACTGGGTGAGCAAGGGGGCCCTGGATGTGGACGGCCTCGGCGGCAAACTGATTGAACAGCTGGTGGACCGGGGCCTGGTGGCCTCGATCGCCGATCTCTACCGCCTCGACGCGGCGTTGCTGGCCAGTCTGGAGCGGATGGGGGAGAAGTCGGCGGCGAATCTGGTGGCAGCCCTGGAGGCCTCGAAGCAGCAGGCCTGGCATCGCCAGCTCTACGGCCTCGGCATCCACCATGTGGGGACGGTGAACGCCAAGCTGCTGGCGAAGGGCTTCCCGAGCGCGGCTGAGCTCTCCGGCGCCGTCCAGCAGACACCCGAGCGGATCACCGCGATCCACGGCATCGGCGGCGAAATCGCCCAGTCGCTGCAGCAGTGGTTCGCCACCCCCTCCAACCAGGGGTTGCTGGACCAGCTCGAGCAGCTGGGCATCTCCATGGCCGCCGGCGAAGGGGAGCTGGCGGCCAGTACGAACGGCGGCGTGGAGGCCACGGGCGTGGATGATCGAGCAGCGCTCGCCGGCCACACTTTCGTGCTCACCGGAACCCTTCCGAGCCTCAGCCGCAGCCAGGCCCAGGCGCTGATCGAAGCGGCCGGCGGCAAGGTGACTGGATCCGTGAGCAAGAAGACGAGCTACCTCGTGGCCGGTGAGGAAGCCGGCAGCAAGCTGGCGAAGGCCGAAAGCCTGGGGGTGCGGGTGCTGGATGAAGCGGGGTTACGGGCCTTGCTGGCCAGCGGATCGTAACGCTGGCGCAGGGGCTTGAACTGAAGTGGGATCGGCAAAAGGAGCGGCAGCTGGGTCGATCAAATCGAGCCGATCAGGCAGCAGTGCATCGAGTGACCGGGTCTGCCCCATCGCCAGCCCACTGACCAGAGGCAACGCGGCCCTTACGCGGCCAGCCGGCTTCGGGTTCACGAAGCGGAACTGATGGGTGATCTTCTGCCCGCTGGGGTCATAACCGACGACGTTGAAGCTCAAGTCAGGGCTGTCGCCCGATCGGAAACCGGAGAACATCCCACGCACCAGGCCGCTGACAAGACCCACCGGTGCCGCCACATAGCTGGAGCCCAGGGCAAGCGGTGCCGCGTAGGCCGCGGACGTCACCAGGAGGTTGCCGGCGCCTGCAACCGCATTCCCGACCCCGTTGCCGCGACGCTGCTCGCTGTCGCTGAACCACTGGGCAATGCGGCCTGCAGGGATGAACCCCGAAGGCCTTTCGATGCCGCTGGCATCGAGGCGGATCGTGCACGGCCCGTCGCCGCAGAGGGCCGCGTAGGGGGTAGCAAGCGCCGGTGCCGGCGCCAGCAGAACGACGAGGGCAGCTGAGCGGAGGCGCACCAGGAGTCGGGGCTGATTCCAGCCGCAGGCAGGTGGCCGCATCGTGCCGGGACTGCCCAGGGTCTGCCCAGAGCAGGGGTGGCGCACGCCAGAGTGGTCAAGAAGCAAGACTCCGTCAAAGAGCGGGCTCTATTAACGAGTCGAATATCCCCATGAACGCTCCTCTCAGCGAACCGGCCATTCACCGCTGGATCAAATCAGAGTGTGGCCGCGCGAAGTACGCCGAACTCGCCTCCCGCCCTGGGCTGGCAGCGAAGCTGCGGCTGGCCTGGTTTGTGCTGATCGCCGCAATCCGCGATTCGCGGTTGCCCAGCCAGGCACCGCAAAGGGCGCCGAGCCAGCATTGAATAACGAACCTCTTCCGGCATTAATAGCGTCACCCAGCGGAAGTAGAGAGGGATTCAAGGCGGCGACGTATGGAAGCGTGCCCAAGGCGGGGAGATCGCCCTGCTGGTAAGTCCCAGTCCGACGCGGAACTCAGGGTGCCGGGAACAGCCGTTGCCGCAACGCCTCGGCCAGTTGCGGGTTGCTGGCGGCCCACTCCACCAGGCCGCGGTCCTGCAGGTAGGCCGGCCAGTCGCCGCTGCTGCTGGGAGAGGCCGCGGTCCCCTCCAACGGCAGCGATTCATCCGCCGGCCGGCGAGTTTCACCCATGGCCAACCCGCTCACCATCGCCAGGGCAATGCGCACCTGGCGGGCCGGCTTCTGGTTCACGAACTCGAATTGGTGCTCGATCGTCCGCCCATCCCGGTCCTGGCCCACCACCAGGAAGCGCCGCGGTCCGTCCTCCCCGTCGCGGTTGGCACCAGCCCCGCGCAGCAGACCACCGAGCAAGCCCAGGGGAGCGGTGATGTACACCGGCACCACGAGGCCCGCCGCCGATTTCATCATGTTCAGGGTGCTGGCACCCACCACCTCCCCCAGGCCCGGAGGATCTCCCCCCGCCCCGGTGGTCACCCAGCGGCTGATCCCCGCAGCAGGGATGAAGCCCGCCGGTCCGGCGATCCCACGCTGATCAAGCACGATTGTGCATGGACTGCCGCCGCAAAGGGCCTGGAAGCTGGTGGCCAGCACCGGTGCTGGACCGATCGCAGTAGATCCGGCCATGGCTGGCGGCGCGATCAGCAGCAGAGTGGTTAGGGAGCCAAAGGCACTTGCGCCCCTGGCGCCGTGAAGCTGGGAACAATTGATCAAGGTGCCAGCCGGTGAAGCCTGAGGTGAATGGCACCCATCCTGCCGCTGGTGGCCATCACGCAGGCTGGGGGTTGGTGATCTGCTCAGCGCGGCTCCATCCGCTCCAGCGCCCGCTGCGCTGCTCGGCCGGCCAGCCAGATCGAGCTCACGGTTGCGATCAGGCCCAGGATCCGCAGAGCCCAGGTACCGGCATCGGCCTCGCCATGGAGCACATCGCCGAAGCGGGCCACATCGCCGGCCAGATCTCCCAGGACGCAGAACAGCACCGTGCCGGGCAGGATTGCGATCAGCCCGATCACGTAATCACGCAGGCTCACCTCGCTCAGGCCATAGGCCAGGTTGAGCAGGCTGAACGGAAAGGCCGGCGAAAGCCGGGTGAGCAGCACCAGCTTGAGGCCCTCCTGGCTCACCGCCCGCTCGATCGCCAACAGCTTCGGGAAAGCCTGCAGCCGGCGGCGGGTCCAGGTGCGCAGCCAGTGCCGGCCCAGCAGAAAAACGGCCATGGCGCCCAGCGACGCCCCCACGAACACGATCAGGCTGCCCCAGAGGGCGCCGTAGAGCGCACCGGCCAGCATCGAAGCCCACACACCTGGCAGCAGCAGCGTCACCCAGAGGGCATAAAGCGGCACGAAAGCCACGGCGCCGGCTGGTGAACGCAGGGCTGGCAGCAGCCCCTCTAGCCAGGGAGAGAGGTCCACAAGCAGGACCGCGCAGATGACCCAACACTGGCAGGGACGGCGGGGCTGCCGTGCTCAGAGACCCGCAAACCATTCGTAGCCCTGGTCTTCCCAGGTGCCACGACGTATCCCCAGACTTGAAACCACCCGCAGGCCCGTGACCCACTTGCTGAGCTTGTAGCCCAGCTTGATCGGGGTGGCGAGGCGCACGGGGGCACCATTGGTCACGGGCAGTGGCGCGCCGTTCATGGCAGTGGCCAGGAGGGTCTGGGGGTGAAGAGCCTAAGCCAGGTCCCAGCTCTCGAAGTACTGATCGGCCGAGTCGATCTCGATGTAGCCGCCTAGGGGGGAGATCCCCGCCAGGGTGAGCACATCGGCCAGGCGTACCCCCGACCAGGCCACAATCGCCGCCCAGCCCTCCACGCAGACGTGGCGCATGATCACGCTGTGCTGCGGCAGGGCCGCAAGGGCCGCCAGATCGAGCTGGAGCGGCCGACTCACCAGACCCTCCACCCGTAGCCGATAGCTGGCGGGATTGAGGCGGGGTATGCCGTTGAAACTGTTGACCAACAGAGCAGCGGGATCGACCTGATCGGGCCGGAATTCCGGCACCGGCCCTCGGCCCTGCAGCAGGGCTTCCAGGCGCTGATTGAGGGGCTCGCTGGCCTCCCCCACTTTCTCGCTGAAGCCATTGAGAGCACAGCCCCCCAGCAGCAGGCTCGAGCCGCCCGACAAGCCAAAGCCCAGCAGCCGGCGGCGGCTGATCAGATGGCGGGGATCCAGGTGGCGGCTCATGACAGAACTCAAGCGAGCATCGAGCGCAGCAGGCGCAGGCCACCGATGCGCCATGAGAGCAGCACGTGGGCGATCAACAGCAGAGCGATGGCGGGGATCGTGGCGAAATGGCACACCCTCAGGGTCTGCCAGGCGCTGACGCCGAAGGCCTCACCGAAAGCAAACAGCCCCGAAAGCCACCAGAACTGCGCTGGTTTGAACATGGCCAAGCCGGTGATCAGGCTGAAGGCCAGCAGGACCAGCATCAGGCTGTACACCACCCGGTGGCTCGCCAGTCGGCGCTTGCCGCTGTTGCCGCTGCCCTTGATGGTGATCAAGTCACCCCCCTTGGCCAGACGCCGGCGCCGCTGCACCAGCAGCAGGACGATCCAGAGACCGAGGTTGAGGGCATAGAGCCCCATGAAACCGAAGTGCGAGTCGCGGCCGCCAGCCAGCCAGCCCCCCAGGGTGAGGGACTCCGGAACGGTGGCGCCGCCGCGGCCACCGAACACCGGATTGGCGTTGTAGATCTGCAGGCCACTGGACGCCATCACCAGCAGTACCAGCAAGTTGAAGGTATGGAAGGCCCGGGTCCAGAGCGGAGCGAGCCGGATGGGCGCTGGACGGTCCGGGGGCTCAGGCATCAGCTCAAGGCAAGAAGGGGGTTGGATTTCTGAAAGGGGTACCGATGAGCGTGGCGGACGGATGGCTGGAGGTAGGGCCGGAGGGATGGCCGGAGGATGGGCCCATGGAGAGGAGCGCTGTTTTCAGCCCATGTGGCCATTACCGCTACAGCCTCTGGCGGCGGTGGGAGCCTGCCGGGGCCTTGATGATGGTCATCGGCCTGAACCCCAGCACGGCCGACGCCCGGAGCGACGATCCAACCGTGCGGCGCTGCATCGGTTACGCCAGGGACTGGGGCTATGGCGGGTTGTGTCTCACCAACCTGTTCGCCTTTCGGGCGAGGCTTCCTGAAGCCATGAAAGCGGCAGCGGATCCGGTTGGCCCTGAGAACGATCACCATCTGCTGGCCATGGCCGGTCAGGCCGCGCTGAAGCTTGCCGCCTGGGGCGTGCACGGCCGCCATCTGGGCCGCGATGCCGAGCTGGCCGCGCGCCTGCCGGGCCTGCACTGTCTTCGCCTGAGCCAGGCTGGCCATCCGATGCACCCGCTCTACCTGCCCCGGGGGTTATCGCCAACACCCTGGGCTGGGCCGCGTGACCAACGTCAAGTGCTCAGCACGAAGGGTGACTGACCCGGCAGACAGCCTTACGTTGGCAGGCCAGCGCCCCGGAGAGAAGCCCCATCGCCCGCCGCATCCGAACCGTCAGCGCCCCTCCGGGCAGCCCGGAAGACCAGCTTGTGGACAAGCTGCGCCGCATTGAGGCGCTGTTCGCCAGGCCCGGCAGCGAAGGTGAACGGGTGGCGGCCGAGCGGGCCCGCGAGCGGATCCAGGCCCGCCTCGCCCAGCTGGCATCCGAGGAGCCGCCGGTGGAGTTCCGCTTCTCCCTCGCCGATCAGTGGTCGCGCCATCTGTTCGTGGCGCTTATGCGGCGCTACGGCATCACCCCATACCGCTACCGCGGCCAGCGGCGCACCACCGTGATGGCACGCCTGAGCCGCAGCTTCGTGAATGAAACCCTCTGGCCGGAATTCCTGGAACTGCAGCAGACCCTGACCGCCTACTTCGACACCCTCACCGACCGTGTGATCGAGCAGGCCCTGGAGGTGAAAGCCGGTGAGGCCGAGGAGCGGCCACCGGCTCCCCAGCTGGAGCCGGTGGATCACCAGACGTCGCTGCTTTAGGCCACCGCTCCAGGCCACCCAGCTCTCGACCACATTGAGGTGGGTGGTGGCCATGACTGGTGTGACCCGGGAGATGTACAAATGAATTCCAGGGCCTGCATCCGGGGGGCTTCGTACCAGTCAGCCTTTGTGGACTAACGGAACGCCGGAACCAGCTGCTTGAGAATGGTGTTGACAGAACCAGTAGCAATGAACTGAACCCCCATCGCCGCCACGAACAGGCCCATCACCCGCTGCAGAATGCTCATCCCAACGTCGCCCAACACCAACTGCAACCATTTTCCCGAACAGAAGATCAACAGGACGACCAGGCTCAGCAGAAGCGTTCCGCCCACCAGCTCGAAGTTGAGCAGATCTTGCTTCATGGATTCGATCTCATTGGCATAGAGGATGACATTGGCAATCACTCCAGGCCCTACCAGCAGCGGCATCGCCATCGGGATCACAATCTGTTGGTAGACAGATCTGGCCTCGGCCCAGCTTCCAGCTTCAGCACCTTTGTTGATCAATGTCCGCGATGGATTCACTTCCACGCCATTGACAATGTTGATCCCGATCCCAAGCAGCAGAATGCCACCTGCGATCCGGAAGGAATCGAGCGAGATCCCGAAGAAGTTGAGGATGGGCGTTCCCAGGAACATGAAAACCAGCAGCAGCGCCAGCACCGTGATTGCAACGAACAACGCCACCAGCCGCTGAACGTCTTTCCGCTCACCTGCCGTTAAAGTCAGGAAAATAGGCACCATGCCCAGCGGATTCATCAGGGCGAAGGATGTGATCACAAAATTCCAGAGAATGGGAACATCCATACAGGGAAGGCCTCAGCAAAAATCTTGGGGCTGATCGGGAGAGGATCCAGTCCCTGGTCATCATCACCTCACTCAGGCCTCACCGCTTGTATGGAACTGAATGCCCCACTACACAGGCGTAAGGTGGCCGGATTATTTGTTCATCTGGCCATGGCCCGCCGATCCAGTTTTCTCGCCGATTTCCAGGCGTTCATCAACCAGGGCAATGTGGTTGACCTCGCCGTGGCGGTGGTTATCGCCGGCGCCTTCGGCAAGGTGGTGGACGCGGTGGTGAGCCTGGTTATGGGCACACTGCTCACCCCCGCGCTCAAGGCGGCAAACGTCGATTCGATCAATGCCTGGCCGGCCGGTGCCGTGATCGTGGCGCTGATCAATTTCGTGGTGATTGCCTTCGTCGTGTACCTGATTGTGCGGGCTATCGAGGCAATCAAGCGCAAGGAAGAAGCAGTGGCAGCCCCCGACGTGCAGGCCCAGCTGGCCTCGGCGGTGACCCGCCTGGCGGATGCTCTGGACCGCAAGGGGCTGTAGGGGCAACGAGGAGCTGATCGGCGGCGACCGCTCAGCCCAGTCCCTCCAGCCGCCCCCGCGCCAGCGTCGCCTGGGCTTCGGCTTCGGCCAGGTTGGCCTGGCATTCGGCCACCACCTCCGGTGGGGCCTTGCCCGCAAAGTTGGGGTTGGCCAGGCGGCCGCTCAGGCCCTTGATCTCCTTCTCTGCCTTGGCGATGTCTTTCTCCAGGCGGCCGCGCAGGGCGTCGAGATCGACCAGGCCCTCGATCGGCAGCAGCACCTGCAGTTCGCCGCTCACGGCCGCCAGGCAGCGGGCGCTCACGGGCGTGCTGCCGACAGCATCGTCCGCGCCGGTGGCTTTGGTCTCGCGCACCTCCACCGAGGCGGCACGGGTGAGAGCGGTGATGTCTCCGGTGGCCTCCCGCAGCACGGCCGCCAGCTCCGGGCGGCCGGTGACGAACACCACCGGTGCCGCCTGTGACGGCTTGAGGCCTGCCACGGCCCGCAGGTTGCGCACCACCCGAATCGCCTCGATCAGCTCAGCGAACTGGGCCTCCAGGGGGGCGTCCAGGGCGGCCTCTTCCACCGCCGGCCAGGCCTGCAGGGCCAGGAAGGTGGCCTCAGGCGCGCCGGTGAGACCGTGCCACAGCTCCTCACTCAGGTGGGGCATCAGCGGATGCAGCAGCACCAGCAGCTCAGCGAGCACCTTGGCCAGCACCTGGCGGGCCACGCGCTGGTCGGCCAGAGCCTCAGGGCTGATGGGGTCCCCCTCGGTGGCAGGGCGGGGATTGAGCCGCCGCTTGAGCAGCTCGATCGTCCAGTCGCACACTTCGTTCCAGGCGAACTCGTAGAGCCCCTTGGCCGCCTCACCGAGGGCGTAGCTGCCGTAGCGGTCCGCCGTTTCGCCGTTCACCCGTGCCAGCCGCGACAGGATCCAGCGGTCCGCCAGGGTGAGCGCTGCCGGATCGGGTTCCCCCAGGCTGGCGGGGGTTTCACCGCCCAGGTTCATCAGCGCGAAGCGGCTGGCGTTCCAGAGCTTGTTGGCGAAGTTGCGCGCTGCCTCCACTGTGGCCGAGCTGCCACTGACGCGGTCGTAGTCAAGGCGGATGTCCTGGCCGGCGCCGGCCACTTCGCGCACCAGGGCGAAGCGCAGGGCGTCGGCGCCGTAACGCTCGATCAGCGGCAGCGGATCGATGCCGTTGCCGGCACTCTTGCTCATCTTGCGGTTGTTCTCATCCCGCACCAGGCCGTGGATCATCACGTCGGCGAAGGGCATGCGGCCGGTGAAGGCACCGGCAAGCATCGTCATCCGCGCCACCCAGAAGAAGATGATGTCGAAGCCGGTCACCAGCACGCTGGTGGGGTACCAGGTAGCCAGATCGGCGGCGGTTTCGTCGGGCCAGCCCAGGGTGGAGAAGGGCCAGAGGCCGCTGGAGAACCAGGTGTCGAGCACGTCGGGGTCTTGCTCCAGCTGCAGCTGGCGGCCCGCAGCCCGGCTGGCGTCGCCGAACTGGGCCTCCGCCTTCGCCTGGGCCTCAGCCGCATCGCGGGCCACCACATAGGGGGTGGACTCGCTGATCATCCCGCCCGTTTCACTCACCACGAACCAGGCGGGGATGCGGTGACCCCACCAGAGCTGGCGGCTGATGCACCAGTCGCGGATGTCAGTGAGCCAGTCGCGGTAGACCTTCTCCCAGCGCTGCGGCACGAAGCGGGGCTCGCCCTGATCGAGCGCTTCGCGGCAGCGGGCTGCCAGCGGCTCGGCCTGCACAAACCACTGGGTGGAGAGCAGCGGCTCCACCGGCACCTTGCCGCGATCCGAGAAAGGCACGCTGTGGCGGTGGGGCTCCACCTTCACCAGGAACCCCTCCGCTTCCATCGCCGCCACCACCGCCGTGCGCGCCTCGAAGCGATCCAGTCCGGCGAAGCGTCCGGCCGCGGCGTTCATCGTGCCGTCCTTGGCCATCACCGTGATCAGCGGAAGACCGTGGCGGGCACCGATCGCGAAATCGTTGGGGTCGTGGGCAGGGGTGACCTTGACGCAGCCTGTGCCGAAGACCGGATCCACATGCTCGTCGGCCACGATCGGAATCTGGCGGCCCACCAGGGGCAGGGTGATTGTTTGGCCAATCAGGGCCGCGTAGCGGCTGTCGCCTGGGTGCACAGCCACGCCGGTGTCACCCAGCAGAGTTTCGGGGCGGGTGGTGGCCACCACCAGGTGGTCGGTGCCGTCGGTGCCGGCCCCGCCGCTGAGCGGGTAGCGGAAGTGCCAGAGGTGCCCGTCGAGCTCCTTCATCTCCACTTCCAGATCGCTCACCGCCGATCCCGAAGCCGGACACCAGTTCACCAGGTATTCGCCCCGGTAGATCAGCCCCTGCTCGTGCAGGCGCACGAAGGCCTCCACCACGGCTTTGTTGAGGCCGGGATCGAGCGTGAAGCGCTCACGGCGCCAATCCACCGAGTAGCCCAGCCGCCGCAGCTGGCCCACGATCGTGCCGCCGCTGCCTGCCTTCCAGGCCCAGGCGCGCTCAAGGAAGGCGTCGCGGCCGAGATCGTCTTTGCTGCCGCCCTCGGCCTGGATCTGCTTCTCCAGGATCGTCTGCACCGCGATCGAAGCGTGGTCGGTGCCGGGCAGGCAGAGCACGTTCTTGCCCTGCAGCCGCTGGAAGCGCACGATCGTGTCGATCAGGGCCGTCTCGAAGCCGTGGCCCATGTGCAGGCTGCCGGTCACGTTCGGAGGCGGGATCACCACGCTGAAGGGCTCACCCGGCGCGTCGGGTTCGGGGTGGAAGGCACCCGCTGCCTCCCAGGCCGCCTGCCAGCGGGCCTCGGTGCCGGCCGGGTCGTAGGTCTTGGGCAGGGCCTCAGTCACGGCGGGCAGGGCGGAGGCAGGTCGACCCCATGGTCTCAAAGGGCGGTGCAGGGGCGATCTCAGTTCCGGCTCAAGGGTTGAGGCGAACGGGAAGCGCCCGGCAGCGAACGACGCTGCCCCCAGGGGGCTCAAGCCGGATCCCCCTGGCGTCATTGCCGATGCGAACGAACGGGGACCAGTCGTCCTGAGGCTGGAGGGCGCTGGCCAAAACCAGCAACCTGCCCCGGCCATCCTGGATGCTGAGTGGCGACGGATCAGGCTGGTGAAGGCGCACCGGCCCGTTGCCCCAGGGGGCGCCCGGGCAGGTTGCCAGGAAGGCCGGGCGCGTCTGGCCGGAAGCCCGCCCTGCCAGGGCGGCAAGGAGGTCGATCCGCTCACTGTAGGCGGCTATCAGGCAGGCGGCATGCCGTTCGGAGAAGGCGCAGAGGCTTCTCCTGCGGAACCAGTCGGGCTGCGGTTCGAACCAGTGCAGCGGCGAACCGGGGCCCGCCGGGCTGGCTTCAGCCAGGAGCACAACCATCCGGCGATCGAGGGCCAGCAGATCCGGATCAGCACACACCAGCTGGTCACTGGCGTAGGTGGGATTGGAGCAGTTCGCGGTGCCCTGTTCCGGCGGCGGCGGAACGGCGCCGAGAGCTTGGCAGCAACCCCACCACCCAGCCGCCAGCAGCGCGAGCAAGACCTTCAGCGGCGGCACCAGTGCCACCCCCCGGCTCCGGAAAAGCTCAGCCCCCCTTCCCGCCCAGGGCCTCACCGATCGCCTGGGCCACATCCTGGGCCTTGTCCTTGAGGTCGCCGGTGGCACCCATCACCTTGGCCTGGAGCTGCTTGGCCTCGCCTTCCGCCTTCAAGCCCTGATCACCGGTGAGTTCACCAGCAGCGGCCTGGAGCTTGCCCTCGGCGTCCTTGGCTGTGGCCTTCATCTGGTCTTCGAGGCTCATGGGCGTCGAGCGAGGGGATGGCGAGAGGGAACGGGACGACCCCTTCCTCTCTGTCAGGGACCGTAGCCACCACTCTGATGGGTTCCATCAACGACCATGCTCTGCCCCCCTGAGCAGGACGACCAGCGCGAAGGGGGCGACGATCACCAGGTGCAGCAACGGCACCACGATCACGGTGAAGCGCTGCACCATCCGGTACTCGGCCACGGTGTGGAAGGACCAGCTGTCCAGCGCGAAACACCCGACGCCTGCCAGGGACAGCGCCACGGCGAGGCCGAACAGGCTCCAGGCCCATCGCCGCGAGCGCAGCAGCATGATCGCCAGTACCCCAACACCCAGATAGGGCGTCAGCGCCAGCAGCAGGAACGCTCCATCGCTGCTTCGCCAGCGGGGAGCGCTGGTGAGGGCGAGCGTGAGGGTGAGCAAGGCCGAGACGCCGCACAGCAACACGGTGAGCCGTGCTGGCCGGGTGCTGGTTCGTGGCGGCAGGCTCCCCTGCTCAACCATGACGTGGTTGGTCATGCTGAACGCTGGGCTGGCGATTCCGGAGGGATGTCGGGATGGGGAGCATCGAGGCTCGAGGGAGAAGGGAACGAGGAGAAGCGCGAATTGCAGCGATCTGCGCGGGTGGGCTGTTCCTGCTCAGCACCTCTGTGGCGCTGGCAGGAGCCGACCGGCCACCACCGCTCCGTTTTGTCTGGCTCGTGGTGGCGCTCGCTGTGCTCTCGGGACTAGCCCATCTCAGGCTGAAGCACCACCTTGGCGCTCGACGCGTCTCAGGCGGCGGACAGGCTTCCGCGGCGGGGCTTGAAGGCTGCCTCGCCGGTCTCGCCCTCTGGCTGTTCCTGTTGGTTGTGGGGGGCGGTGAACCGAGTGTGACGCCATCGCTGCTCGATCGAGTGATCGGATTCGGCGTGATGGGGGCCCTGGGAGCGGCGAGTTCCCTGGGTCTCTGGTCGATGGCGGCCTGGATACAGCGACGGGTCCCGACCTACAGCCGCCTCTTGAAGGGCTGAGCCCCCTGCTTCGTCTGTATGGAGGATGGAAGCGAATCAAGCTTTCCTGCCGTCGCCATGATCCGATCCATGCTCACCCTGGTCGCCCTGCTGCTGGCCTCCCCTGTGGCGGCCGCCCCACAGCCGGCCCGCTTCAATGCCTCAGACTTCGGTCGCCTGCGGATCAGCCAGCGTCCCTGCAGGCTCAACACCGTTCAGCAGACTTGCGTGATCACCAAGGCGGAAGGCAGCGAGGTGCTGAGGATCGACTTCTCCTCCGGGGATCGGCCCTTCTGGGTGTTCACGCCCAGCAGCGCTGCCACCAGCAAGGGGCGCCCCTACCGCGACGTCCAGGGACGCACCTGGCTGCTCTCCGGCAACAGCTCCTTCCAGCTGGTGGAGCAGGGGACCGATGGCAACGTGCTTCGCGTCGCAGCGCCCTGAGGTCCTGCAGGGCTGCAATGGTGGAGATACCTGGTCGTCCAGTGTTCAACATGGCCCGAAAAGCACTCGCGTTGGTTTTGGCCGCTGTCACCGTCACGGCGGCCACCCTTCTGCCTGGCGCGGCGGGCAGGAGTCAGGCCAAACCGGCCACCGCCGCCCCCCTGGCAGGCACCCAGTGGCGCCTGGTTGAGATGCAGTCGATGGACGATGCTCAGGGCACCACCCGGCCGGCCGATCCATCCCGGTACACGCTTCAGTTCAACGGCGACGGCACGGTGCAGCTGCGGCTCGACTGCAACCGGGCCAACGGCGGCTGGTCGGCCCAACCCAGCGCCGACCCCAGCAGCGGCAGTCTGCGGCTGGGCCCACTGGCCACCACCAGGGCCCTCTGCCCGCCTCCAAGCCTGGGCGAAAAGCTTGGCGCCCAGGCTGCCTTCGTGCGTGGCTATCGGCTGAACGATGGCCGGCTGACGCTCAGCTTGCTGGCTGATGGGGGGCTGCTCGTCTGGGAGCCCGTACAGCCCGCAGGCCAGTTCTCAGCCAGCCCTGATCCCAAGCTGGAGGCCGCCATCATGAGGGCCTCGCCTGATGTCATGGGCCAGGGGAACGCTGGGGAGCAGGGAGCAAGCCGCACCCGCTACGTCCATGCCCGGTACGACCTCAATGGCGATGGCAGCGAGGAGGTGTTCGTGTATCTGATGGGCCCAGCCTTCTGCGGAACCGGGGGATGCACCCTGCAGATCTTTCGACAGAGCGGCATCGAGTATCACTTGATCGACAGCTGGGCGATCACGCGCCTCCCCATCATCGTTTCAGCTCAGCGCACACGCGGCTGGCAAGATCTCTGGAAACGGGAGTCCGGTGGCGGGGCCCCCACCACCTACCTGCGCCACACATTTGACGGCCAGCGCTACGTAGAACAGGAGCGTGTTCCGGCCGAGCCGACGCCGGCAGGGACGCCGATTCTTGTCGGTGATCCCGGTTTTGCTGATGGCCTTCCACTGCTGCCGAGTCGCTGATCAACGATGCAATGGCTGGCCGAGATCTTTATCGCACAACCACTCCACATCCTTGTGGTGGCTCTATTTTTTCTATTGAACTATGGAGTGCTACGCAGGTGGGGAGGTGCCAGTCGCCGGCGCACCCGCCCACTCCTTCTGGCCGCTTCGAGCTGGATCATCTATGCGGCGTGGGAGTAGTTGGTGCTGGTTCGGACACCAGAAGCCAACATCCGCCTCGACCTGTTGCTGATCTGGCCACTGCTGGCTCCGGTGACCTTGGTTGGCCTGATCAGACCCCTGTTGGCCTCCAGAGCGACGATTGACTGAATGAACCAACCTGCGGCGATGACGGAGGCTGGAGTGACCACCATTTCAGGATAACGGATGCATCGAGGTGCAGATTAATCTCCCGTTCAGCATCCCTGCTCCAATCGGGACTGCCGGCAACACACCTAACCAGCCATGATTTCCTCGATTCGTCGCAGATCCATCGCCCTCGGCGGCGCGGGCCTCCTCCTGGCAGGGCTGTCCGCCCCCTTCGCCCCGGCGGCCATGGCCGAAGTCCTGGTCAGGGCGCAAGGCCGTTGCAAGCTGATGGATGGTAACTCTGAAGCCTTCAACGGACATTGCGGCTTCAAGCACAAACAGTCCGGCGGCGTCGATGCTTACGTTGTGAAGCTGGATGATGGCACAGAATATATTTTCTCGGGCCCCAATGTGCAGGCGCTGAGTGTGCAGACCTACTCTGGAATCCGCAGCGTCCAGCACAAGGAACAGCCTGATCATGATGTCTTCAGCTGGACTGATGGCACCGCGCGCAGGCTCTCCGTGCGTCTCGACCGCGCCGAGAATCCCGATGCCCGCTTTGATGATCAGCCCCAGAAAGCCAACTCCAGTGAGCTGGTCGGGGCTGGAATCGGCGCTCTGATCGGCGCTTTGATCAGTGGCAAGCCTGTCGCCAGAACCGAGCCTGCTCGGGAAGGCGCTCCCGTCTCCGACCTGCAATCCCTGGTAGGAGCCAAGGGGGGGCAGGCCGAAGGGACCCTCACCTCCAAGGGCTACACCTATCGCGGCGGCACCAAATTGGCCGACAGTTCCTTCACCTACTGGCAGCAACCCAAAACGGGCAACTGCGTGTCGATTCGCACCACCGACGGCCGCTATCAGGCCATCACGTACACCAAGAAGAGCGACTGCAACTGATCCTCTCCCTGCCCTGAAGACCACCACCACCACCAACCCAGTTCATGGGGACGCTGGTGGGGGTCACGTCAGCACTGATCCGTAGCTTGAAAAGCTGAGCCCACCGTGCGCAAGGGCTCCGTTTCGCGGGAGTGTCCTCGCAGGTCAGGACGCAGCTGATCCTTCCCTGGCCCTCAGGGGAGACGACGACGATCCATCACAGGTAGCCGTAGGCATACGGAGGCTCAGTCCCGTGACGGGGCACCAACAGCCAGGCGGGGCCGGGGAAGAAGGCAGGGGCATGCACACACCAGATCCAGTGCTCGGCCACCGTTTCGCCCTGTTCCGGTGGAAAGAGGAGCGCGCCGTCGGCCGCCTGCGGTTCCTCGCCGGCAGGCAGCAGCTGGAAGGCCAGATCGGAATCAGCGGCCAGCCCGCGCACGATCACAGCACGCACCTGTTCGGCTGAGGCGCCGGCCGTCAAACCGAAGCTCTCGGGCTGGGAGGTCACCATGGCGGCAAATCCGTCGCGGTTTGCATCGACCCGGCAGGGCTCGAACAGGGCAGGCAGGCCGCAGCGAAAGGCCTCCACGGCGTCGAGGCTGCCCGGCAGTGCCTCCTGAGCCTGGTGCACGGCGGCCTCGTAGCGGTAGGCGGGGGGCAGACCCTGCTTCTGAAGGGGGGCATCGAAGTCCGCGGCGGAAGCCATCGGAAGGGTGGCGGAGTGGACCCATTGTGATCAAGGGCCTCGCGGTCGCGGGCGTGTCGATCAGGGCCGTCTCGAAGCCGTGGCCCATGTGCAGGCTGCCGGTCACATTCGGCGGCGGGATCACCACCGAGAAGGGCTCACCCGGCGCGTCGGGATCGATCTTCGTGGCCCTGGGCTCACGTGCCGAGGATGTTGATGGCCCTGGCCGCGATCACGGCGATGGTCAACAGGGAGATGGAGCTTTCGAGCATCATCAGCAGCATGGCCCGCGCGCTGAGCGGGATGGCCCCGGTGGGGCTGAAGGCCGTTGCCGTCGAAAAGCCCAGGAACAGGTAATCAATGAACGTGGGGCGCCAGTCAGGGCTCACGGCATCGGGCACCCCCTCCTGGGGGAAGAACCAGTCCGCCCGGACAGGCAGACGATTGAGCCTCGCCTCGGGGCCGCTGCGATCGACATGCCAGAACGCCAGGGAAAACGTGACCACGTTGGAGACCCAGATCGCCATGCCGGAGGCAAGCAGTTCAATGGCATTGAGCTGTCCTCGGCCGAACAGCATCTCCTGAATCAGAACGACAAGATTCGCCAGCGTGATGCTGCCGGTGACCGCAACGAAGAGCCAGGTGGTGACACGCTCGATGCGCAACCACCTCCTGCTGCCGGCCGTCAGCCCGACAACCAGCATCGGAATCAGAACCGTCCCGAAGAGGATGAAGTCGAAGCCGGCAGGAAGGAGCCGGAACCGGTTCGGCAGCCCCCTCTCCAGCGCCCAGAGGACGACCACGGCGAGAACGGCGGACCAGCGCAGTTCGATGCGCAGGGATTTGACGGACTTGCTCTGGATCACGCCATCTACTGCAGAGCCATGGCTAAGCACAGCCTTTCCTCCGGGCTGATCAGATGATCGAGATCCTCGGCGTCCTTGTCGACGGCAATCTCCACCCAGTTCACCTCACCGCTGAACGCGCCGCCGACGCTCGGATAGTCATCGGTCACCGGCGAACCGGCTTCGAAACCGACGTCGCAGGTCTCGTCGGCTGAGAAGACCATCGGTTCGGTCTGCTCCACCCGGCCTTCCCCGACCTTCTGCCCATCCACATAGAGCGACACCGTGCCGCCTTTCGCCAGGCCGCCACCGTCATAGGCGAACTCCATCCGCACCTGGTGAGTTCCAGGTGGAATCGCCGCTGTGCCCGCAATCGTGTAGCGGTTCACGCCATAGAAGTTGTAGCAGTACTTCGGCTTGCTCTCTCTGGCATAGAGGCTCCAGCCACCGGTGAGACCACCCTGGGCGATGATGACGCCCTCGGCACCGGCTTCGGGCACGACCACCTCGGCGGTGATCGCGTGCGACTTGTTCTTGAAGTTGACGATCGAGCTTTCGCTCAGCCGCCCCATGCCGCCGAACAGCAATTGCCGTGTTCCCTTGATCAGCTGCGGCCGGCCGGCGATCTCGGGATTGGCACGCTCGGCGAAGCGATCATCAAGCGGTAGCACGTTGTATCGGGTGGCTTCGATCAGCCACAGCCGCTGCAATTCATGGAGCTTCTGGGGATGTTCCCTTGCCAGATCATGCGCCTGGGTCCAGTCGGTGCTGGTGTCATAGAGCTCCCAGACATCGTCGTCAAAAGCGGCCAGTTGCACCTGGCCGGTCACCCATGGGGTGCGGTGCCGGGTCACCGCCGTCCAGCCCTTGTGGTAGATGCCGCGGTTGCCCGCCATCTCGAAGTACTGGGTCTGGCGCCGTTCGGCCGCCTGTGGATCGTTGAAGGAATAGGCCATGCTCACCCCCTCGATTGGACGCTGCTGCACTCCATTGACAAAGGTGGGCTGGGGCAGACCCGCCGCTTCCAGGATGGTGGGGGCCACATCGATCACATGATGGAACTGGCTGCGGATTTCTCCCCTGGCCTGGATTCCCCTGGGCCAGTGGACGATGGTGCCGTTGCGGGTGCCGCCGAAGTGGGAGGCAACCTGCTTCGTCCACTGGTAGGGCGTGTTCATGGCGTGGGCCCAGCCCACCGCGTAGTGGTTATAGGCCTCGACTCCACCCAGCAGGTCCAACCGCTCGGCGAGGAACTCGGCGGTTTCGAGGTGGGCAAAGCCCGTGAGCGGGGCCATCTCGTTGAAGCAGCCCTGCAGAGAGCCCTCCGCTGAGGCGCCGTTGTCGCCGATGATCACGTAAATCAGCGTGTCTTCGAGAATCTCCAGCTCCTGAAGTGCATCGATCAAGCGTCCGATGTGATGATCGGTGTGCTCCAGGAAGCCCGCATAAACCTCCATCTGGCGGGCCAGAATCGGCTTCATTTCGGCCGTGATCGTGTCCCAGGCGGGAATATCCCCATGGCGCTCGGTGAGCTGACAGTCGGCAGGAATGACCCCCAGCTGCTTCTGACGGGCGAAGATTTCCTCTCTCAACTTGTCCCAACCCTGGTCGAACTGGCCCTTGTACTTGTTCGCCCAGTCCTTCGGCACATGGTGCGGAGCATGGGTGGCCCCAGGCGCGAAATAGGTGAAGAAGGGCTTGTCGGCCATCAGCGCCTTCTGCTGGCGGATCCATTGGATCGCCTTGATGGTCAGATCCTCGCTGAGGTGATAGCCCTGCTCGGGTGTCTTCTTCGGTTCCACCGGCGTTGTGCCTTCGTAGAGCGCCGGATACCACTGGTTGGTTTCGCCCCCGATGAAGCCGTAGAAGTATTCGAAGCCACCGCCGCCCGTGGGCCAGGCATCGAAGGGGCCCATCGGGCTTGTCTGCCAGACGGGCACCTCATGGCACTTGCCGAACTGCGCGGTGGAGTAGCCGTTGAGCTTCAGGGTGCGCGCCAGGGGAGCGCAGGTGTTCGGCAGGATCGAGTTGTAGCCGGGCGCGGCCGTGGCGATCTCGGTGATGCCGCCCATCCCCACCGAATGGTGGTTGCGGCCGGTGAGCAGGGCCTGCCGTGTCGGTGAGCAGAGGGCAGTGGTGTGGAAGCGGTTGTACTTGAGCCCACCGGCAGCCAGCTTCTCGATGTTCGGGGTGTGGCAGGGTCCGCCGAAGGCACTGGAGGCCCCGAACCCCACATCATCCAGCAGGATGACCAGCACATTGGGTGCTCCCGCCGGCGGCCGCAGATCCCGGATCGGTGGATAGGTGGTATCCGGATCTCTGGCGTCGTAGGTGATCAGGCCGCCATAGGACTGATCGGGGATCGGCAGCATCTGGCGTTGCACGGAGTCAGCTGCTGCCATGGTTGGGATTCCTGGTGGGGATAGAGCAAAGAACGAAGAATGTGCCGGCTTGATTCAACTTGCGCAACCGACGCTTGTGCGAAGAGCCATTAATGGCGCGCCAGGATCATGCGCATCTTCTCTTCCAGCGATTCCACCGATGTGCCGGTCACATCCACTAGCGCCCGCTTCACCGTGCCGGCAAACGCGAAGGGTGGCTTGTAATCGGGCATGGTGGGCGAGCCGGGATCGGCGCCCACGGCGGCACCAGCCGCCAGGCCAAGGCTGAGGGGAATGGTGACCGGGAGATGGCCCTCACCCACCGGCTGGCCGTCCACGAACAACTTGATGTCCGCAGGAGTGCCCTTGCCGTTGGCGATATCCGCCGGACCGGTGGGGGTGAACTCCATGCTGAAGATGTGATGGCCGCTGGGAATCGACGCCGTGGAGGTGATGCGGAAGTGGCTGTCGGCCACGTAGTTGTAGCCGTAGGTGAGGATGCCGTTCTGTACGTAGAACGCGAAGCCACCGTCGTTGCCGCCCATGCTGAACAACACCCCATCGGCTCCGCCTTCGGGCACCACGGCCTCCACCGAGATCGAGTGGGGGCGATTCATCACCCTGGGGGCGGCGTTCGTGGGCACCACCTGGGTGCCGGGATAATAGATGTAGTGCTGGCGATCGGGGGCGATCTGAGGACGCTCCACACCGAACCGCTGGGTGCCGCGGCTGTCGATCGGAAGCACGTTGTACTTGCCCGCCTCCACGTACCACATGCCGATCATGGCGATCAGGCGATCGCGCTCGCTGGCGGCAAGGTCGTTGGTCTCGGCGAAATCATCTTTGAGATTGAAGAGCTCCCAGCCGTGAGCATCGAGCTGAATCAGCTGGTCGTAGGAGATCGGATCGCCGAAGCGGCGGCCCGATTCGCTGAAGGATGTACCGGGCCAGGGACATACGGCCCGCCAGCCATCGTGATAGAGCGAGCGATGGCCGAACATCTCGAAGTACTGGGTGATGTGCCTGCTCGGCGCAGCGGCCTCGTCGAAGGAGGAGGCTAGGCTGAAGCCCTCGATCGGGCTCTGGGTCACCCCGCGAATCGTGGCTGGAGCCTCGATGCCGAGCGCATCGAGCACGGTGGGCACCATGTCGATGGCATGGGCGTACTGGCTGCGGATCTCCCCCTTGGCGTTGATACCTTTCGGCCAGCTCACGATGAAGGGATCGCTGGTGCCGCCCCGGTAGGTTTCGCGCTTCCAGCGCCGGAACGGGGTGTTGCCGGCGTGGGTCCAGCCCCAGGGGTAATGGTTGAAATATTTCGGCCCGCCGATGTCATCGATGGCCGCCAGATTCTGCTCCAGATTTTCGGGAACGTTGTTGAAGAACTTGCCCTCGTTTACGGATCCCGTGGGTCCGCCCTCGGAGCTGGCGCCGTTGTCGGAGATCACCATGATCAGGGTGTTCTCGTATTCACCCAGATCCTTGAGGAACTGGATCAACTCACCGATGTAGTGGTCGGTGTGCTCCAGGAAGCCGGCGAACACCTCCATCATGCGCGCATACAACCGGCGCTCATCGGCCGAGAGCGAGTTCCAGTCCTGCACGTCGGGATCGTGATGTGACAGCACGGTGTTGGCGGGAATGATGCCCAGCTCCTTCTGGCGGGCGAACGTCTTCTGGCGATAGGCGTCCCAGCCGTCGTCGAACTGGCACTTGTACTTGTCGGCCCACTCCTTCGGCACATGGTGGGGCGCATGCATGGCGCCGGCGCAGAAGTACATGAAGAAGGGCTTGTTCGGTGCCACCTGCTTGGCATCGGCGATCATCGCTTTCGCCTTCTCCACCAGATCCGGCGTGAGGTGATAGCCCTGCTCTGGAGTTGTCTCCGGCTCCACCTGGGTGTTGTCGCGCACCAGTTCCGGGTAGTACTGGTGCGTGTCGCCACCAAGGAAGCCATAGAAGCGCTCGAAGCCTCGGCCCAGGGGCCAGCGGTCGTAGGGTCCGGCCGCGGAGGTGGCTTCCGCAGGCGTGAGGTGCCACTTGCCGACTGCGTAGGTGTTGTAACCCTTCTGCAGCAGGATTTCAGAGAGGAAGCCGTTCTCGAAGGGGATGTATCCGTTGGAGCCGGGGTAGCCCATCGAGCCTTCCGTGATGCAGGCCAGCCCGTTGGAATGATGGTTGCGCCCCGTGAGCATGCAGGAGCGCGACGGCGAGCACAGCGCCGTGGTGTGCATGTTGCTATAGCGCAACCCATCGGCCGCCAGGGCATCCAGGTTCGGGGTGGCGATCGGACTGCCGTAGCAGCCGAGCTGCCCGTAACCCGTGTCGTCCAGAACGATGTAGAGCACGTTCGGCGCCCCTTCCCGGGCCCGGTTGGGCTCGGGCCAGGCCGGGGTCGACACGTCGGCCGTGCGGCCGATCACACCGGGGAAGGCGGAGCCGGGCCGGTATTCGTTGAGCGGCATCGAGCCGGGGCGGAGGGTTGCCCGAAACTTAGACAGACAGGCCAAGGTACGTTTTCTCACCCGTGCCATCCGACACAGCTCTCAGCAGAGCAGCGCCAGCTCCTCCTGGAAGGGGCTTTGCAGCAGAAGAGCTGTCAGCCCCAACCGTTCACGCCAGATGCTCATCGGGGTGTCCCAGCCTTCCTCCCAGCGCGAAGCCAGCAGGGTGGGGCCCAGGCGGGCCACCTCAAGGCCGAAACGCACACCGTCCCAGAGGCGCTCGTTCTCCAGCGGATCCTTGAAGGCATGGAAGATCCAGGCCGTCAGCACGGCGGCGGACTGGGGCTGCCGTAGAGCCGAGGCGTAGTAGGCCGAGCCCGCCGCCTCCCCAGGCACATCCACTGGAATCGCCAGAATGGTGTGGTGGATGTCGTGGGTGGCGCGCAGACGCTGCTGCAGGTAAGCGCCGGGACCATCCATGCGGCTGGTGTCGGGCGGGGGAACGGCGTGCAGACCCAGCCGATCGAAGCGGGCCTGGTAGAGACGGCCCAGGCTGCCGGCTGGCAGGGCGCGGAGCCCCTCGGCCGAGGGCCAGGGGCCCCAGTACTGATCATCGGCGAGCTGCCTCAGCGCCGGATCCTGCAGCAGCTGCTCCCGGCCCATCTCCCCCAGCGGCGAGTTGCCGAGCGCATCGAGCAGCGGCACGGCATGAGGGAAGACGTGCTCAGGGTCGTGGGCGGTTTCCAGCAGGCCCACCGCGGCCCTCAGGGTGCGGCGACGCAGGTCGGGATCGATCTTCATGGGGCCTCGACCTTCAAGTGGAGCCGGCCACCGGCTTGGCCGCCAGCCGCTGGATGTAAGCCTCCAGTGTGCCGGCGTTGATCCAGCCGGTGGCAATCGTCTTGGTGTGCTCCTGACTGACGCGGCCCCGGTGCGTGTGCGAAGGGCTGGCGGGAAAGATCAGCAGCTTGCCCCGCTCGGCCTCCTCATGGTGGTCCTGCCAGTGGAACTCGGTGCCGCCATCGGGAAGGGTGTTGAGATACAGGATCCAGGCCAGCACACGCCGGATCGGCTCGGTGTCCTCCTCGCTGATGGTCCAGTCGCAGTGCCAGCTGCGGAAGCCCTCGCCTGGGGCGTAGCGCTGCAGGTTGAAGATCGGGTTCACGAACAGGGAGCGCTCCGGGCACACCTCCAGGAGGAGCGGACGCTCCTTGAGGTATCGATCCAGCCCAGCGGACACCCCGCGCACGATCAGTTCGGCCAGGCCATGGGCCTCGGGGTCGGAGCGATCGATCGCCACCAGGCTGATATCGGTTGAGACTTTGGCGGGTTGGGCGGGATCGTGGCCGAAGGCGACGCCAGGGCGGCGCAGATCCTCCCGCCGCTCATAGAAGCCCAGGGCCGCCTCGGCGAGAGCGTCGTAGCCGGGATTTCTGTAGGTGGCGATCAGGCGCATGGCGGGCCTCCCTCAAGCTGGCACCGTAGGAACAGGCCAACTCGTAGGAACAGGCCCACTTCGCTCTCAGCCGAGCCAGGGGATGGTCACGAGGGACTCATGGCGCACCCAGCTGTGCGGATCGGTGCTCACCCGCTCCGCCAGGCCCACCTGCTCCAGGGCTTCCGCGAGGGTGGCGGCGTCCAGCCCGCCCTCACCGCCGGCGGGCTCGAGGGGCAGGGCGAGCACCTGGGCTTCGGCGGGATCTGCCATCAGCTTGAGATTGATCGCCACGAGCTCCCGCTCAAAGAACAGCCGCCGCATCCGGGCCATGGTGCGAGGGCCGATGGCGCCGGCGAAGGCCTCCAGACCCTCGCGGCTGCCATCGGCACCGCAGTTGAGCGCCAGCCAGATCAGCAGCTTTGCCCAGCTCTCGGCGGTCCACAGCGGCGGGAAGCTGGCGCGATGCTGACGCACCAGCTCACCCAGGGCAAAATCGAACAGACCGGCCTGAAGGGCCATGGCCTGGTCATTACTGGCGCCGGCTGGGGTCACAGAGGGCAGGGCGGGGAAACCAAGGCTGCCGCAAGCATGGTGCTGATCAGGAGTTCCGCACAGGAGCCACGGCTGGTGGCCCTGAACCGCCTCAGGGCCGCCCTTGGGGGCAAACTGCATGGGCTTGCACAGGACACGCCCATGGCCCTGGATCTGAACGACCCGGAGCTCGAGTTCTCCGATCTGGTCTACGCCTACCAGAGCTGGGTGATGGCGGTCATCAACGACGAGAAGCTCGGTGGTGAAGAGAAGCTGCTCAACGACGACATCACCGAGGACGCGCTCAACGCCATGCGCTTCCTGCCCGGTGAGGTGACCTCAGCGATCGAAACCTCCCTGGCCCGCGTCTACGACGTCGATCCCGACGAGCTGGCCGAGCTGCTCTTCCCCGGCGAAGACTGAACTCCGGGTCACACTGACCTGAGCTCACCACGCACGCACCGGTGGCCAGCGACACCTACCTGCTCGGCACCGACCCCCGCGAACTCGAGCGGCTGCGGCTTCAGCATGAGCTCTGGCTGCCGGAGGCTCGGCGGGCCTGGCGCCGGGCTGACCTGAAACCTGGGGAGCGGGTGCTCGATCTGGGGGCTGGTCCGGGCTTCGTGGCGCGGGAGCTGGCTGTGGAGGTGGGACCTGAAGGCCGCGTGCTGGGCCTGGAGCTGAGTGCGGCCTACGTGGCAGTTGCCCGTGGCGCCGCTTCGGGCCTGAACCAGCTGGAGGTGCGCCAGCACGACCTCTGCCGGGATCCCTTGCCCGAGGAACCCTTCGACCTGGTGTGGTGCCGCTGGGTGCTGATGTTCCTGGGCGAACTCGACCCCCTGCTCGATCGGCTCGCCGCCCAGCTGAGTCCGGGCGCGCGGCTGATCTTTCACGAGTACATCCACTGGAGCAGCTTCGGGTTGCATCCAGGCGCCGATGGGGTGGCGAGCTTCGGCCGTGCCGCCCACGCCAGCTTCCTGGCCGCCGGCGGGGATCCGGACGTGAACCGGCGCTTGCCGGGGCTGCTGGCGCAGCGAGGCCTCCGCATCGATGAACTGCGGCCTCTGACAGTGGTTGGGCGCCTGGGCGACGGTGTGGCGCGCTGGCTGGAGCGCTTCGTGACCACCTACGGCCCGGAGCTGATCCGCCAGGGGCTCTGGAGCGACGGTGAGGCCAGGCGGGCCCAGGCCGAGATGGCGGCAGCGCGACAGGATCCAGGCACCTTCTGGGTGGGGCCCACGCTGATGGAAACCCGCGCGACACGATGACTGACTTGAGCGACGAGTAGCCCGATGCCCTGGACCATGGCCGACAGTCCTGATCAGAGCGGCCGCATTGCCCTGATCACCGGAGCCAACAGCGGGCTGGGGCTGGAGACGGCACGGGCCCTGGCCAGCCGCGGGGCCACGGTGGTGCTGGCCTGCCGCTCCCGCCGCCGGGGGGAGGAGGCCCGCGCCGAGCTGCTGCCCGCAGCTGCGGCTGGGCTGGAGGTGCTGGAGCTGGATCTGGCTGATCTGGCCAGCGTGCGCGCCGGGGCCCACTGGGTGCAGGAAAACTACGGCCGCCTCGACCTGCTGGTGAACAACGCCGGCGTGATGGCCCCGCCCCGGATGCTCACGCGAGATGGCTTCGAGCTTCAGTTCGGCACCAATCATCTGGGCCACGTCGCTCTCACAGCAGCTCTGCTGCCCCTGATGGAGGGGCGCACCGATGCCCGGGTGGTGACGGTGACATCCGGCGCCCAGTACTTCGGGCGGATCGCCTTTGACGACCTGCAATCGGAGCGGCGCTACGACCGCTGGGCCGCCTACAGCCAGAGCAAGCTGGCGAATGTGGCCTTCGCTCTTGAGCTGCAGCAACGGCTCGCGGCGGCAGGCAGCACAGTGGCCTCCCTGGCCGCCCACCCGGGCCTGGCCCGCACGAACCTGCAACCGGCATCGGTGGCAGCCGCCAACTCGAAACTTGAAGGCCTGGCCTACCGATTGATGGATCCCCTCTTCCAGAGCGCCGCCATGGGGGCCCTGCCCCAGCTCTACGCCGCCACCGCCCCCGAAGCCCGGGGCGGTGAGCACTACGGGCCCGATCAATGGGGAGGGATGCGGGGCTGGCCGACCCAGGTGCGGATCGCGCCAGCGGCCCTCGACCCCCAGATCCGCCGGCGCCTCTGGGAGGTGAGTGAGCAGCTGGTGAGCCAGGCCGTTCCAGCTCAGGCCCCATGAGCAGCGGGGCCACTGCCAGAACCCTCGGGGCCCTGGCAGCCATCCTGCTCTGCGGCGGCTGCCAGGGCTGGGGCGGGCCCGACAGCCTTTTTCTCTATGTGGAGACTGACTCCGTCAAAACCAATGCAGTGGAGCTGGGAGACAGCCAGAAGCGGACCCGCAGGCTGATCGAGGAGTTCCGCCAGGTGAACCCGGGCGTGAACATCCACGTCCGCCATCTGCCCAGCGACGCCTTCCTGCGCTCCACGGCCTTCCGCACCTCCCGTGGGCTCGGGCCCGACCTGATGGTGACCCGGGTGGTGACGGCCCTGCGCCTGAATCAACAGAAGCTGAGTGAGCCGGTGGAGCTGGATCCCCAACGGCTCAAAGACATCGAACCGCGTTTTCTCGATGATTTCCGCGTCGGGCGCCAACTGCTGGCCGTACCCCTGCTGGCGCAGCCGGAACTGGCCTGCTTCGACCGGCGGCGCGTGCCCACACCCCCGCGCGATCTCAATGAGCTGATCGGCCTCAGCGCCAAGGGCCTGAGGATCGGCCTGCCCCTGCGGCTCACGGATCTCTACTGGACCAGCAGCGGGCTCCAGGCCAATGCAGCTGTTGAGCGCCTGCTGGAGGCGCCTGCCACGGCTGACGCCGGCCTGACGATCAGCGCGAGCGACCGCCAGGACCTGCTGCGCTGGCTGAGCTGGCTCAACAACGCCAACCTGCAGCAGAACGTCGAGTTCGCGGATGAACCGGTTGACCTGGTGCAGCGGTTAGAGGAGGGCAGGCTCGGTTGGATCAGTTGCAACAGCCTCTGGCTGGAGCGGCTCGGCAAGGCGCTGGGGCCGTCGTTTGGGGTGTCGGAGCTGCCGGGTCGCGCTGGCGAGCCGGCGCATGGGCTCACCCGGCTGAAGGTCTGGAGTTTCGGGCGGCACTCCACACCCCGTCAGCGCCAGCTGGCCGAAGAGTTCGTGCTGTTCACACTCAACCGGCTCAATCAGAAACGGCTGATGCTGACCGCCCCCGGCAACCTGCCCGTGAACAGCACCGTGTTGATCCCCAGCAAGAGCTCCAGTGTGTTCGCGGCCCTGGCGGGCAGCCTCGACCGGGCTGAGCTGATGAGCTTCAAGGATCCCGATCGGATCGAAACCCGCCTGGCCTGGGTCGACGGTGTGCTGGAGAGCGCGATCGTGAACGCTGAGCCACCCGCTGTGGTGATGGGGATCCTGGAGGCGGGGCCACCCCCGGAGCAGAGCTCCACCCTGCCCTGAAGTACGCCGTCCAGCCGATCAACGATGCGCCTCTTCCTCTACGAAATCTCCGGCTGGCTGGGCTATCTGGCCCGGCCCCAGGTGCTGATCCAGGTGCTGGTCGGGATGGCGCTGTTCGCCTCCTACTCCATCTGGATCCGCCCTCGGCTGCTGGGCCGCGGCCACCGGCTGGAGTTCCTCGGCAGCCTCGGGCTGCTGCTGACACTGCGCCTCAGCGCGGTGCTGCTGGGCTGGTGGGGGCTCCCCAATGGCCTGGCCCACTACACGGCTCAACTGTTCGGCCTCTGGCTGTTGCTGGCCCTGGTGCGGCTGTTGTCGCGGCGCTGGTTCCGCGATGAAGCCATTGAACGCCTCTACACCCAGCTGGTACGCCCTCTGGCCGTCCTGGTGGTGGTGGGATCCCTGATCAACCAGCTGGATTCCCTCATCGATGTGGGCCAGATTCCACTGATCACCTTGTTCGGCGAGCCGCTGAACGCCAGCGGCATCGTCCTGCTCCTGACCATCCCCTACTTCCTGGTGGTGGTGTCGGGCTATGCGGTGGTGGTCGTTGGAAGTCTGCTGCAGCGACTGCTGGGCTTCTCCAGCAGCACCAGGGTGGCAGTGGAGCTGGTGAGCCGATATGTGGTGATCGCCCTGGGATTGCTGTGGGTGCTCAAGCGCATCGGCTTGAACAGCACCGCTCTCGCAGCGGTGGCAGGAGGCTTGTCTGTAGGACTGGGCTTCGGCGTCAAGGAGGTGTTCTCCAACTTCGTGAGTGGGCTCTGGCTGCTGTTCGAGGGGTCGGTGCGCCCAGGCGAGATCCTGTTCATAGATGGCGACCCCTGCGAGGTGCGCAGCCTCGGGTTACGGGCGGCGGTGCTCTGGCGCGACCGCGACAACGCCGAACTGGTGGTTCCGAACCAGGACTTCTTCACGACAACTACCACCACCTACACCGGCAGCGACCGGCTACGCCGCAGCCAGGTGGAAGTGTCGGCCGCCTACCGCCACGATCCCGACACAGTGATCCAACTGCTGGAGGCCGTCGCCAGCTCCACGGCGCGGGTGCTGCTGCAGCCCGCACCCAAGGCCCTGCTGCTGAGCTATGGCGAGTCCGGCATCAACTACGGCCTGCGCTATTGGATCGAGAATCCGATGAACAACGCCGGCATCAAAAGCGAGGTGAGCAGCGCCATCTGGCACCGCTTCCACGAGGAGGGCATCGAGATTCCCTTCCCACATCGGGTGCTGCAGCAGGTCGTCCACGATCAGGGCAGGCAGCAACCCGCAGAGGAGATAGCCAAGCCGAATTCCGAGGGTCCGTAGCCTCCATCGAGCTGCAGGGTGGGCTGCAGCAGAAACACGATCCCGGGTTCGAGCCCTTCAGTGGATGGAGCGTGCAGATGGAGATGGCCCACCACTCTGGCCCGAGCAACTCGGGGAACACCAGTCCATGGATTCTCTATATTGACAAACATACTCAGCAACGACAGAAGGGTTCATCAAGCAGCGAAGTCGCGGTCTGAAAGGGTAGCCATGGTGATGGTACTCCAGACGCGTGGGAGGCAGTGGCAGGGCAGTGGTAGGGCAGTGGTAGCTGAATGGGAGGCCCCGTAACATGGAGAATCCTGTTGCGGCTAATCTAAGCAAGCCAGAAGGCCGCTCCCGCTTTCAAAGCTCACCCACCTTTTCGATTAAGCCATGAGCCCACTGACCGCTCTCAGCCACACCCTGTTGAACGCCAAGCGCCGGAAAGGTATCAGCTTCACCGAGCTGGAATCACTTCTGAATCGTGATGAAGTATGGATTGCGAGCCTGCTCTACGGCCAGGCCACGGCCTCCCCGGAGGAAGCACAGATCCTTCTGGCAGCGCTGGATCTTGATCCCAGCCTGGCCAGCGAACTCTCCACACCTCCAGTGAAGGGGTGTCTCGACCCTGAGCTCCCCACCGATCCCCTTATCTATCGCTTCTACGAAATCATGCAGGTGTATGGTCTGCCGTTGAAAGATGTCATCCAGGAGAAATTTGGCGATGGCATCATGAGTGCAATCGACTTCACCCTGGAAGTAGATAAAGTGGAACATCCAGCTGGCGACCGAGTCAAGGTCACCATGTGCGGCAAGTTCCTTGCTTACAAGAAGTGGTGACCCGAACAGCTCCCATCAAAGGCCGAGTTCTGTGAGACCAGGGTGGTCTTGTGGCCTCGGTCCCTGCGGCCAGAGGAATTTGCGTTCCTCTTCGGCAATCTGCACATCGTTGATGCTGGCCTCACGCCGCCTCATCAGACCCTGATCACTGAACTCCCAGTTTTCGTTGCCATAGGCCCGATACCATTGCCCGATTTCATCATGCCACTCGTACTGAAAGCGGACCGCAATGCGGTTGTCGTGCCAGGCCCATACCTCCTTGATCAGCCGATAGCCATTCTCCTTGGCCCACTTGCGCTTCAGGAACGCCACAATATCCTGGCGTCCCGTGATGAATTCTGAGCGATTACGCCAGTAGCTGTCTTCCGTGTATGCCTGCGATACTCTGAGGGGGTCCCTGGAATTCCAGGCATCCTCCGCCATTCTTGCTTTCTGTATCGCCGATTCCTGGTTGAACGGTGGCAGCGGAGGTTTCGCAACCTGGGGCGTGATCTCGGTCAAAACAGGAATTATATTGATCCATCAATGGCTAACTGAATCCACGGCCTCACTACGTATCGAGCGCTACCGAGGGAAGGCCACTCTTTGCCGGAAGTTATGGAGAAGCAATACAAGGACATTACGCACTACAGGGTAACTAGCCACCCTGTCTCTCGAAGAGGAGCTGAGGAAGACGCGATCGTTCGCAATCTGATGGTTCATTCAAATCATGGCAAGGTAGGCATCACTTGGACCTGAAACAACCTTGCGGTAAGACTGTCAAGGAAAATGTTGCCGTACAGCACGATGGCTCATTGGGCGCTGATACGCACCAGCTGATCATCCGCGTAGGCCGCGGCGGTATGGAGCAACTGGCGCTCCTCCTCGTCGGTCCGGGTGCATGCGAAGCCATAACGGGCCCGCACCCGCTCGGAGGCCAGACGCAGGGCCTCCGTCCCCCGGCTGGTCAGCTCAGCCACCGCCAGGCTCTGGCCAGGCTGGAGGTAGTTCAGGATCACGGTGGAGGGTGAGTAGAGCACCGTGTTGCGGCCATCGGGCCACTCCACGTTCAGATGGACTTCGGGCACTGAGCCTTGGGGCGGACGAGCTGGGGCGGATCCTCCCCGAAGCAGCCAACACCGGTGGTAGGCGTCAGCACCGGGCCCCGAATCCCGTGAGCGTCTCACCGCCGCGCCAGAGCTCATGGCAGCGCCCGGCCTGTCGCAGGCTCAGCCCACCACCAACCGGACCAAACCGACCGATGCAGGCCAGCTGCAGGTCAGCGAACGGCGCCACGGCCGCCTCCAGGGGCCCGTCCTGCTCAGGAACGGCGGCCAGCAGGTAGCCATAGCTGGGGAAGCAGCTGAGCCAGTCGTCGATGCTCAGCCCCGGCGGCGGAAGGATGGCGTCGAGATCAAGCTCCAGGCCGCAGCCCGCGGCTTCAGCGAACATCACGGCCGTGCCGATCAGCCCTCCCATGCTGATGTCCTTGGCCGCATGTACCGTGCCGGCTTCCGCCAGTTCCGCCATCAGGGCCAGATGACGGCGCAGCAGAGCGGGCTCCCCCCTGGTGGCCGCATCCCAGAAGGGATATGGGTGGTGGACATGGCCGCTGGTGTTGATCAGCAGATGGCAATGGTCGCCTGGGCGTGCGAAGCGAGCCGAGAGCACCGGGCCGGCCGCCACTCCCAGCACGGCCACTGAAAGGGCGTTGTAGGGGCTGTGGAGGTTGGTGTGTCCTCCCACCACCGGCACCTGAAACGTCTCCGAAGCCACGCGCATGCCCTCAAAGATGCGATCGGCGTGCCTGGCATCACCACTCCAGAGACTGTTGACCAACGCCAGCGGCCGCCCGCCCATGGCAGCGATGTCGCTGAGGTTCACAAGCACTCCGCTCCAGCCCGCGAACCAGGGGTCCTGCTCCACCAGCTCGGGATGGAGCCCCTCACAGGCCAGCAGCAGCGAGCCTGCGACGGCGGGCAACAGGGCGGCATCGTCGCCCAGGGCAGCCGCAATACCGAGGGCCGGGAAGGGGAGATGGGGGAAATGGGCCGCGGGCCGCTGGATGTCGGTCTTGCCGCGCCACCCAGCCAGTTGGCGCAGCCGGGAGACCAGAACCTCCAGATCGGGCTCGCTCATGCCGCCTGGGGCAAGGGCTGCACCGGGGGCAACTCCGGTCGCCGCTCATGCGACGGGACGTAGTAGTCGAGGTCGGCCTCCATCAGATGGTGGCTGACGCCACGGATCTCCAGGGTCTCCACCGAACACCAGTGCAGGCGCCTGAAGAAGCGCACGTTTTGAATCTGCACCGTGGCCAGAAATCGCCGGCAGCCCCAGCCATGGGCCGTGGTCACAGCCTTCCAGATCAAGCCCTTGCCGATCTGATTGTGCCTTCGGAAGTCGGCGGCCACCCCCAGACGTCCGCCATACCAGAGGCCTGGGCTGGTCTCGAGGATGCGCACCACCCCCACCACCGAACCAGCAGCGCTCCCGCCATGGGTCAGGGCCGCGATCGGGTAGGCGAGGTCATCGCTCGCGTCGCGGTCGGAGGCCTCGAAAAGGTGCTGCTCCTCGCAGAAGATGCTGCTGCGCAGGCCCCAGTAGCCAGCCAGCAGGGGGGAACTGTGGCGCAGCAGATGAAAGGAGAACCGATCCGAGCAGGCGCCTGGGGAGAGGCGGAAGTCGTCGGCATCTACACCGAGTCCCCAGCGAACCGAGGGCGTGTAGGCCGCCGGAGCGGAGCTTGGACTGCGGCCGATCTCATGGCTGGAGGGGTCGATGAAGAACATGCCGTCGGTTCAGGTGGGGCCGGGTCCGCTGGACTCGAACAGGGACAGGGCGGAGCAGGCGCCGCACTTTGCACAGCCCGCCGTCATCGCGGCGGAACTCAGATCGGAGGCCTCCAGGAGTCTTCCCACCGCCGTGTAGATCTCAACCATGAAGTCGGTGCTGGGGGCTGGATGGTGCTCCAGCGGGGTTCCGGCGATCGGCACGAACGGAACCACGAAGGGGTAGACACCCAGGGCGATCAAGCGCTCACTGCAGCTCACGATCGACTCGGCGCGATCACCCAGCCCGGCGAGCAGGTAGGTGGACACCTCACCCCGGCCAAACACCGCCACCGCCTGCTCGAAGGCGGTGAAATAGCGCTCGAGACTGAGCTCTGCCTTGCCTGGAAGGATCCGCCGGCGCACCTCAGGCTCCACCACCTCGAGGTGCATGCCGAGGCTGTCAACGCCGGCGTCATGCATGCGCTGGAACCAGATCGGATCGTCCGGGGGCTCGCACTGGGCCTGGATCGGCAGGGGCACCAGCGCCTTGACGGCGCGTGCGGTTTCGGCCATCAGCCGGGCACCGCGGTCGTCGGAGTTGGGAGTGCCGGTGGTCATCACCAACTGCTTGACACCATCGAGCCGCACAGCCGCTTCAGCCACCTCGGCCACCTGTTGTGGGGTCTTGCGCGCCAGGGTGCGGCCGTCGTCGAGCGATTGCTCGATCGCACAGAACTGGCACGACTGGCTGCGGTCGCGGAAGCGGATGCAGGTCTGCAGCAGGGTGGTGGCCAGCACATCGCGGCCATGCAGCAGCGCAATCGAGCGGTAAGGCGTGCCGTCGGCAGTGCTGAGCCCGTAGAAGTGCGGTTCAGGCGGGGTGTCCACCAACTGCAGGGAGCCGCTCCGGTCGCGGTGCGTCAACCACACTTCGCCGTCGGCGTGGCGCTCCAGGGCATAGGGAGAACCCTCAGCGGCTGTGTTGTAGACGGGCACCATCACGGTGGTGCCATCAACGTTGATGGCGCGGTGATCGGAGGGGCCGGCCCCGCCACGACGGCCAGGATTGCCGCCAAAAGCGGGTACCACCACGCCATTCACCTGGAGCTCGGTGACCAGCCGGCCCAGTGCGGCGGAGGCACCTTCAGCCATGGGAGGCCACCTCCAGAGGGGGGAGCGAGCTGGCGGTGATGGGCACGTCCGAAGGGGCCTGAACTGGAGGCCCGGGGTTGTCTTCGATCAGACGGGCCGGTGTGCGGTCGATGCGCAGACCAAGCAGATCGGGACGGCTGTAGTGGCCCACGCTGTCCATCATCCGCTTGCGTTTGGTGATCAACGCAGGATCAAGCTCGGCGATGGCCAGCCCTTCGCCATCCGGGAGCGGGCCGGCCAGATAGCGGCCCTCAGGGCTGATCACGGCGGTGTGGCAACCGCCCTGAAACGCCTTTTGCAGCGAGGCGTCCGGCGTGATCGTGGCCATATCCGCGGGATCAAGCCAGGCGGTGGAGCTGATCACGAAGCAGCCCGCCTCCAGGGCGTGGTGACGCAGGCTCACGGCCGTCTGCTCGCTGAAGATCGGCCCCACCAGCGAGCCGGGGAACTGGGCACAGTGGATCTCCTCTCCCTGGGCCATCAGGCTGAAACGCGCCAGCGGGTTGTAGTGCTCCCAGCAGGCCAGCGCACCGACCCTGCCGAGGTCCGTGGGCACCACCGTCAGTCCGGCGCCATCGCCCTGGCCCCACACCATCCGCTCGTGATACGTGGGGGTGATCTTGCGGCGCTTGAGCAGCACCTCGCCACTGTCATCGATCAGCAGCTGGGCGTTGTAGAGGCTGCCGCCGTCGCGCTCGTTGATGCCCAGGAGCACGTGCATCCGATACCGACGGGCTGCTGCGGCAATCCTGTCGATAGTTGGGCCGGGAACAACCACTGCCTGCTCATACAGCCGTAGGTGCGAGCGGCCCATCAGCACGGGCGGCTCGATGAACGAAAAGTAGGGGTAGTAAGGAAGGAAGGTTTCCGGGAAAACGATCAGCCGCACCGATGCTGCAGCCGCCTCAGCCATGGCCTCCAGCAACCGTGCAACTGACCCGTCCAGGCTGTGAAGAACCGGACGGATCTGGGCGGCAGCAACGATGATCGGCGCCTTCATTCAGAGCGTCCAGGTATCGAGAATGAAGGCACCCTCCTTACGGTGCATCAGGATGATGTCGAGCACATCGAGAGGATTGACTGGGCGAATTCCCGGAATCAGCGCACCCTCGCCATGGCCGTAGAGCGCCTGAAGGGCAAAACGGCAGGCATACACTTTGCCGCCCTGATCCATGAACTTCTGGAGGCGGGCATTGAAATTGAGATGGCCGTCAAAGGCGGCATCACCAAGCTTGGGAAAACCCCGCTGCACACCCAGGGTGACCCCAGGGCCATAGAGCAGGATCGAGGTCTCGAAGCCCTTGTTGATCAGGCGGCTGGCCTGCAGCAGGTTCACCAGACCGATGGAGCCCTCGAAGGCCACGGTGTGAAAGGTGACCAGTGCCTTCTCCCCCGGCTCGGCCTTGATATCAGGAAAGACTTTCTCTTCGTAATCAACGAGAAAATCTCCTGCTTGATGGGCTGGATGGGTGACCTCGGGCATCGATGAACGGCCTGGCTTGGAAGCAACGAAAGCGACCATTGCACAGCCCATGTTTCGACCTGTGTAACCACTGCCACAGAATCGCCAGGCCACCAGAGAGAGCAGGCTGTGGCGGAGCGTCATCCGCCGTTCGTCACGATCGCTACGGTCAACCACCTCCAGAGATTCCAGAATGGTGGATTGAATCAAGGGTGGATTGACCGGAATCGTCACCAGTTCAGATCATCCCCCGTCCAGCTCAGCCATCCTGCGCGTGCCGGTCGTGGTGATCGGTGCCGGCCAGGCCGGCTTGTCGGTGGCCAGCTGCCTCCAACAGCAGGGCCTGACGCCACTGGTGCTCGAACGGCACCAGGTCGCCCACTCCTGGCAGCACCAGCGCTGGGATTCCTTCTGTCTGGTCACCCCCAACTGGCAATGCCGCCTGCCTGAGTTCCCATACGACGGCGATGATCCCGAGGGGTTCATGGGCCGCGACGCGATCGTCGACTACCTGCGCCGCTTTGCCGAGCACGCCGCTGTGCCGGTGCGCGAGGGCATTGCCGTTGAGCGCCTGGTGCCCCTCGAAACCGGTGGTTATCGCCTGAGCACCAGCGACGGGGTGATCGAGGCCCGGCAGGTGGTGATCGCCACCGGCGCCTACCACCGCCCCCGACGCCATCCGCTGGCAACCCGGCTGCCAACTGGGCTGCTCCAGCTCGATGCCCGCGATTACCGCCGCTCCGACCAACTGCCCGATGGGCCCGTCCTGGTGGTGGGCAGCGGCCAGTCGGGCTGCCAGATCGCCGAAGACCTCTTCTTATCCGGCCGCCGTGTTCACCTCAGCGTGGGTTCGGCTCCCCGTTCACCCCGTCGCTATCGCGGCAAGGACGTGGTCGACTGGCTCGATCGGATGAGCTACTACGACACACCAATCGAGCAGCACCCGGATCCCCGCTCGGTGCGTCGCAAGACCAACCACTACCTGACAGGCCGCGATGGTGGCCGGGAGATCGATCTGCGCCGTCGTGCCCTCGAAGGGATGGTCCTGCACGGCCGGTTGGAGGAGATCACTGCCAGCGGCTTCCGCTTTGCCCCTGATCTGGCCGCCAATCTCGATGGAGCCGACGCGGTCTACCAGCGCATCCGCGCCAGCATCGACACCTACATCGAGTCCAACGGTCTCGAAGCCCCCGCAGACCCCGCCTACGAACCCTGCTGGCAGCCGCCGCCGCTGGATCAACCCATCGATCTTGGCGATGAACCACTGGCGGCCGTGATCTGGTGCACGGGCTACCGCTCCGACTTCCGCTGGGTGGAGGTCCCCGTCTTCGATGGCGCTGGGGAACCGCTGCACCAGCGCGGTGTGACGCCGGCGGCCGGCCTCTACTTCCTGGGGCTGCCCTGGCTGCACACCTGGGGCTCGGGCCGCTTCTGCGGCATCGGCTCCGACGCGGCCTATCTGTCCGGCCTGATCCGCCGCCTGGAGGATCGCCGCGATGCCAGCCAGGAACGGTTGGAATGCACAGCGTTACTGGGATCCTGAGGTCCGTGACCACGAGCCAACCTGCCGTCAAGGCGGCCTCTGCCGAGCTGATTCCCGCCGATACTCTGCGCCAGCTCAACCTCCGCTCCGATGCGGCCGGCTGGCGGCAGGCGGCTGGGCATGGGGCGCTGATCCTGGTCAGCGGACTGGTCTGGGGGGATGATCGCCTGCCCTGGGCGCTGCGCTTGCCGGCCCTGCTGCTGCTGGGCTGGGGCCTGGCCTTCGCCTTCTGCGCCATGCACGAGTGCGGCCACCGCACCGCCTTCGCCAGCCGCCGGCTCAACGACGGCCTGGCCTGGTGGGCCGGGGTACTGAGCTTCTACAACGCCGATTTCTACCGGCGCTACCACCAGTGGCACCACCGCCACACCCACCAGCCGGGCCTGGACCCGGAGCTGGAAGATGCGCCGCCCACCAGCCGCTGGGCCTACCTGCTGGAGTTGAGCGCTCTGCCCTGGTGGATCGGCAAGTTGCGCAGCCACACCGCCGGTCTGAGCGGCAACTTCCGCGATCGCCCCTACATCCCGGCCGAGGCCGCTCCAGCGCTGCGCCGCTCGATCCGGCTCCAGTTCGGCGTCTATGGGCTGGTGCTGCTGTTGTCCCTGCCGGGCGCCAATGGCTTCCTGCTCTGGCAGTGGCTGCTGCCGCTGGCCCTGGGCCAGCCCCTGCTCCGCTTCGTGCTGCTGGCTGAGCACGGCGGCTGCAGCACCGCCGCCGACGTGCTGCGCAACACCCGCACCACCCACACCCTGGCGCCCCTGCGCTGGCTGATGTGGAACATGCCGTTCCACGTCGAGCATCACCTGATGGCCTCGCTTCCCTTCCATGCCCTGCCGGCAGCCCACAGCTGGATCGCCCCGCAGCTGGAGCACAACGACCCAGGCTACCTGGCGGTGCACCGGGCCTTCCTTGCCGATCCCTCACGACTGGCGCTGCCAGGGGTGGCCCCTCTGCCGGCACCAGCCGGATGAGCGTGGCCGCGGCGATCAAGGGCCGGGATGCCGTGTTTGAGCTGGGTCACCTGCCGCTCAGCTGCGGCAAGGAACTCGCCAACGCCCGTCTGGCCTACCGGGTGTTCGGTGAGCTCAACGCCGAGCGCTCCAACCTGGTGCTCTACCCCAGCTCCTACGGCGCCTGGCCCGAGGACATCGACTGGGTGGTGGGGCCGATTCTTGATCCCCTGCGATGGTGCGTGCTGCTGGTGAGCCAGTTCGGCAACGGCCGCTCCAGCAGCCCCAGCAACGCGGCGATGGGCCTGGCTGAGCAGGGCTGGGTGATCCATCACGCCGACAACGTGGCCGCCCAGAAACGGCTGATCCAGGAGGTGTTCGGGGTGGAGCGCCTCGCCCTGATCTACGGCTGGTCGATGGGGGCGCAGCAGGCCTACCACTGGGCGGCCCTGGAGCCGCAGGCGGTGGAGCGGATCTGCTGCCTCTGCGGCACGGCCCGCACCACGCCCCACAACCGCCTGTTCCTGCTCAGCCTGCGCCAGGCCCTCACCAGCGATCCCGCCTGGGATGGGGAACGCTTCAGGGCCACTCCCGCGCAGGGGCTGCGCGGCTTCGCCCTGATCTACGCCAGCTGGGCCGCCAGCCAGGCCTTCTACCGGCAGGGTCTGCACGAGGCGCTGGGCTACACCAGCGTGGACGACTACGTGGAGCGCAGCTGGCTGCCTGCCTACCGCCGCCATGATCCCCGCGATCTGCTGGCCATGCTCGACACCTGGCTGGCCAACGATCTCGGCGCCGCCGCCCTGGGGCGGATCACGGCCCGCACCACGGTGATCGCCGGCTCCCACGACCTCTATTTCCCCCCTGACGACTGCGCCGCTGAAGCCGCCTGCATCCCCGGCGCCCGCTTCGAGCGGCTGGAGTCGGTGCTGGGGCACAGGGCCGGCAATCCCCGTGATGCCCCGTCTGAGCAGGCCATGATCCGCGCCTCCCTCGAACGCTTGCTGAGCCCATGACCGACCTGGCCCGCTACGCCTCCGACCACGGCCTCCGCCATTTCCTCTTCTCCTTCTCCGACCTGTTCGGGGTGCAGCGCGCCAAACTGGTCCCGGCCAGCGCCATCAATCAGGTGGCCCGCGATGGCGCGGGCTTTGCGGGCTTCGCCGCCTGGCTGGCGATGACCCCGGCCGATTCCGATGTGCTCGGCCTGCCGGATCCCGCCAGCCTGGCGGTGTTGCCCTGGCAGCGCAGCGTGGCCTGGCTGGCCACCGATCTGCAGGTGGAGGGGAAGCCCCTGGAGCAGTCGCCGCGCTGGGTGCTGCGCCGCCAGCTGGAGCGGGTGAACCGCATGGGCTACAGCTTCCGCACGGGGGTGGAAGCGGAATTCTTCCTGCTGCAGCCGGGCGGCACGGCGATCGCCGATGGCCACGACACCCAGAGGAAGCCCTGCTACGACCAGCTGGCGCTGATGCGCCAGTTCGAGCTGATCGGCGGCCTGCTGGAGGCGATGGAGGAGCTGGGCTGGGGTCCGTACCAGGCCGATCACGAGGATGCCAACGGGCAGTTCGAGATCAACTGGACCTTCGCCGACGCCCTGGTGACCGCCGACCGCCACGCCTTCTTCCGGGTGATGGCCCAGTCGATGGCGGAACCACTGGGCTGGCGGGTGAGCTTCGGCCCCAAGCCCTTCCCCCAGCTCACCGGCAGCGGCGCGCACCTGCACCATTCGCTCTGGGACAGCTCGGGCCGCAACCTCTTCCACGACCCCCGCGGTGAGCTGGGCCTCTCGCGGCTGGCTTACCACTTTCTGGGGGGCCTGCTGGAGCACGCCCCGGCCCTGTGCGCCATCACCAATCCCATCGCCGAGAGCTATGCGCGGCTGGGGGGGATCACCACCAACTCCGGCGCCACCTGGTCACCGGGCTGGATCACCTACGGCGGCAACAACCGCAGCCACATGGTGCGCATCCCCGACGACCAGCGACTGGAGCTGCGCCTGGCCGACAGTGCCGCCAACCCTTACCTGCTGCCGGCAGCCGTGCTCGCCGCCGGCCTCGACGGGCTCGAGCGGGAGCTCGAGCCGGGCCCACGCAACGACGCCAACCTCTACACCGATCCGCCGGCCCCCGGTACGGCGGCGGCGCTGCCCACCAGTCTCGAGGAGGCTCTCAGCGCCTTCGCCGCCGACACGGTGTTGCGCCAGGCGCTGGGTGAACCCTTCTGCCAGGCCTTTGAGAGCCTGCAGCGGGCCAACGACCATGGTGGAGGCTGATGGCACCATTGCCCTGGGCAGGGCCCCCTGTCGATGTGTTTCTCGAGCAGCTCCAGCTTCGCGGCAGCGGCACTGCTGATGCCATTGGGCGGGCTGACCGTGCAGCGGTGCTGGCGTGAGCCATCGAGCAACCTGCTGCCCCTGGCCCTGACCCCGGTGTTGTTCGGCCTGCAGCAGGGTCTGGAGGGCCTTGTGTGGGTCGGTCTAGATAGCGGGAGCCTGGAGCCGCTCACCCAGCGGGCGGCACTGGCCTATCTGTTCTTCGCACTTGGCTTCTGGTTGGCCTGGTTCCCCTGGTGCGCGTTGAAGGCCGGCGCCACGGGCGATGGCCAGCCCCGCTGGCTGATCCGGATCTGCCTGGTGATGGGCCTGATGCTGGGCCTGTGGCTCTGGGTGCCGCTGCTGCTGGATCCCTCCCAGGTCACACCGGCCGTGAGTCTGGGCAGCATCGAATACCAGATCAGGAGTCCTGCCCATGGCTTGGTGAGCCATGGGCTGGGAAGCCTGATCTACGGGTTGATCGTGACGGTGCCACTGCTGCTGACACCGATCAGGCGGCTGCGCTGGTTCGCGGCGGCGATCGTGATCGCGTTTATCTCTGCCCAGGTGGCCTACCTTCACGCCTTCAGCTCGGTCTGGTGCTACCTCACCGCCATGCTCTCGGCTGTTCTGCTCTGGGTGGTGGACGAACCAGCAGCAGAGGCCGGAGCCGGAGCCCTTCAGACCACCTCCAGCACACCCCGCACCATCGACATGCCGCAATGAAATGGGTACTCCCCAGGCTGCATCGGCGGCAATTCCAGACTGGTGCGGGCATTCAGGGGTAGATCGAGCGTGCGGCGAAAGTCGGGGACGATCACCTGGGCGACGCAACCGCTGGGATCCAGCCGGTGAAAGATGAGGCGCACCGGCCGGCCGGCCGTCAGTCGGATCCGGGCTGGGGAGTAGCCCCCATCCACGGTGATCGTGATCTCCTGCACCCCTCCCTCACCTTCACCGGCCGCCACACCGCCGCCATGGCGGCCGAGAAACCACCAGAGTTCGGCGGCGATCAGCGCCAGGCCACCGGCGGCTACCGCCACGTTGAGGCCAAGGGGCTGCTCGATCGTGCGCCACAGCGGTTCGCCGGTGGCAATGGCAGTGGCAGTGGCAGTGGCAACGAAGCTGGTCATCAGCTGGCGGCAACGGGAAGGGGGGTGGGCTTGAAGCGACGCAACCGCAGGGCATTGCTCACCACGGACACGGAGCTGAAGGCCATGGCCGCGCCGGCGATCATCGGACTCAGCAGCCAGCCGGTGAAAGGGAACAGCAGTCCGGCGGCAATGGGCAGACCCGCCACGTTGTAGGCGAAGGCGAAGACCAGGTTCTGGCGGATGTTGGCCATGGTGTGGCGGCTGAGCTCGATCGCCGCCGGCACCCCGGCCAGGTTGCCGGAGATCAGGGTGATGTCGCTGGCCGCGATCGCCACATCGGTGCCGGTGCCCATCGCCAGGCCCACATCGGCCGCCGCCAGGGCCGGAGCGTCGTTGATGCCATCGCCCACCATCGCCACCGGACCCTCGCCCCGCTCCTGCAGCCGAAGGATCACATCGGCCTTATCGGCTGGTCGCACCTCGGCGATCACCCGCTCGATGCCCACCTGGGCGGCCACCACCTCGGCAGTACGGCGGGCGTCACCGCTGAGCATCACCACCTGCAGGCCCAGGCGCCGCAGAGCGGCCACGGCGGGCACCGCTCCCGGCTTGATCGGATCGGCGATGCCGAAGCAGGCCTCGATCCGCCCATCCACCGCCACCGCCGCCACGCTGCGGGCCGCGCCCTCCAACCGGCTGGCCAGGGGCTCCAGCGCCTCCATGCCGAAACCAAGCTCCGCCAGCCAGCGGGGGGTGCCCACCACCACGTCACGACCATCGGCGCGGCCCCTGACGCCGAAGCCCGCCACCGCCTCGAACGCCTCCACGGCCGGAAGGCGCGGATCCTGGAGCTGGGGGCGGATGTAACCCACGATGGCCTCAGCCAGCGGATGCTCCGAGCGCTCCTCCAGGGCCGCGATCATCCGCAGCAGGGCCGCCGCCGTCAGCTGGCTGCCGCCCAGCCGCTCGAAATCGGTCACCTCCGGCTGGCCGCGGGTGAGGGTGCCGGTCTTGTCGAGCACGATGGTGCGCAGGCCGCCGGCGGTTTCCAGAGCCTCGGCGCTGCGGAAGATCAGTCCGTTCTCCGCCCCCTTGCCCGAGGCCACCATGATCGAGGTGGGTGTGGCCAGCCCCAGGGCGCAGGGACAGGCAATCACCAGCACGCTGACCAGGAACAGCATCGCCAGCACCGGGTTGCCGCTCACCAGGAACCAGCCCACGAAGGCGGCGATGGCCAGGGCGATCACCACCGGCACGAACCAGCCCACCACCTGATCGGCCAGGCGCTGCACCCGCGTGCGGGAGCTCTGGGCCTGGCGCACCAGCTCGACGATCTGGGCGAGCACGGTGTCGGTGCCCACGTGGCTGACGCGAAAGCTGAAGCTGCCGCTGCGGTTGAGCGACGCCCCGATCACCGCATCACCGGGACCCTTCTCCACAGGGGTCGGCTCACCGGTGAGCATCGATTCCTCCACCCAGGAGCTGCCCTCCACCACCACCCCGTCGAGGGGCAGCTTCTCGCCGGGGCGCACCTGCAGCAGATCGCCCACCACCACCAGCTCCACCGGGATCTCCTGGAGGGCGCCATCGCGCAGCACCCGGGCCGTGGGCGGCTGCAGGCGCAGCAAGCGGCGGATCGCCTCTGATGTCTGGCCGCGGGCGCGGGCCTCCAGCAGGCGGCCCAGCAGCACCAGGGTGAGGATCACCACAGTCACTTCGTAGTAGACGTCTGCGGGCAGACCTTCCTCGGTGAGCAGCCGCGGCGCGACGGTGGCCACCAGGGACGTGAGCCAGGCGATGCCGGTGCCGGCGGCCACCAGGGTGTTCATGTCGGCGCTGTGCTGACGGAAGGCCGAGGCGGCGCCGGTGAAGAACTCCCGGCCGCACCAGAACAGCACCGGGGTGGAAAGCAGCAGCTGGGTCCAGGGGCTGGTGAACCAGCCGGGCAGGAACGGCAGGGAATGGAGACCGAGCATGTGGGGCATGCTCGCGAGCACCACCAGCGCCGTGAGCACAGCCGCCAGCGAGAGCTTGCGGCGCAGCAGGGTGAGTTCATGGGCCAGCTCCCGCTCCGGGTCGGGCGTGGGGGCCAGACCATCGGCGTGGCAGCAGGACGGAGTGGGGGGTGGGCCGGTCATCGGGGACGGGCGATCGATAGGGGTCGATCGGGAGAAGCGATGACTTGACGCTAAGGTGTCCAGTGGACTGGAGAGTCAAGCCCCCCCGTCTTGCGGCTCAGGCAGACGGGATCAGGCTGCTGTAGAGCCTGTGACGATTGGCCTGGTCACGAAGCTGGATCGCCTGGTCGCTCCATTTGCTCCAGCGCTCAGCCTGCTGGGCAAGGATGCCGGCCTGCAACACCGGCAGGGTTTCAGCCACACCATTCTCGAGCTGATCACCCAGGATCGCTGCGAGCACCTGGAGATCGTGAAGATCCCCCAGGCAGTCCTGGGCCTTTTTCAGAAGAGCGATCCACTCGCCCAGCGCCGGCGCCGCGAAAGGCTCCAGATGTTCGAGGGCATAGCGCAATCCCTTGATGCGCTTGCGCAGATCGTGGAGGGCCGGATCGTGCGGATCGGCGGCGAACCAGCCGCCATGCAGGAACAGGCCGCTGGAGGCCTGCGACTGCCATTCGAACAGCCAGGGCCCCAGGGGCAGATCTCCCAGCGGAGAGAAGCGAGGCTTCAGCTGCCAGGCGCGCAGACGGGCGAGCAACTTGAGATAGGGCCCGCCGGTGAGCGCCTCCGCGAGGTCTTCGAAGGCCAGCCGCCGGTTGCGTGACAGCCGCTTCAGCACCGGCTTCATCGCCTTGCGTTCCTGCTCCGGCAGGGGGGGCAGCAACTGCCCCTCCAGGCGATCCCTGAGCACGTCGAGATCACGGCAGAGGCTGGTGCGCCGGGCCACCCTGGCGATGCGGCGATCGCTCACCCCATCCGGCATCCGCAGAGCGGGCGCGAACTGGCTGAGGGCCGTGCGCAGCCTGCGCAGACTCACCCGGAGCTGATGCAGCGGTTCAGGATCGTGATCAGCCAGCACTTCGGACTGGAGCTTGCCCAGCCGGCGTGTCTGGTGCTGGATCAGATCGGCTGCGTAGAGCCCGCAGACCATCGCGGGATCGCTGACCTCCGCGGTGCTGGTGCTGGCGCTGGTCTCGAAGGCCGTCACGGCGATGGCGGGAAGACAGGACTCATCCTCACTGAGCGGGCGGAGTGTCGTTCAGCGGGACCGGGGCTGCTTGAGCTGGTCGAAGCTGCGGGCAAGGGCCTGGCCGATGGTTAGTCCGATCGGCAGGTCTCCACCGAAGGAGGTGCCGAGCACGTGGCGGTACAGCTTGCTTTCCACCAGGAGGTAGGTGGAGTCGGGAAGGGGAATGAAGTCTGCGGCCCTGACAATCTGGGGGCCCCTCCGAACGAAGAACGTGACGAACTTCTGCACCTCCGGACGGGAAAGCATGTTGGCATTGTTGATATAGATGAAGAGCGGCCTGGAGAGGGGCGCGTAGCGCTCTTTCTGAACAGCCTCGACTGAAGGCCTGGTTGCTCCCTTGGGTCCGATTATGGCGAGGGACCTGAGCTTGTTCTGATTGGCGAGATAGTAGCCAAAACCGAAGTAGCCCAGTGCGTTGGGATCATTGGCCACGCATCTGACCAACACATTATCGTCTTCGCTGGCGATGTAGTCGCTGCGGCTGTTTTCGGCATCGCCGGTGATCGCCTTGTTGAAATAGTCGAAGGTGCCGGAATCCGAACCAGCTCCGCACAGCTTGATCGGGCGGTCGGGCCAGGCGCTGTTCACCTGCTTCCAACGCTTCACCCGTCCAGTGGCCTGGCGGTTCCACAGGGTGTTCAGTTCCTTGACAGTGATCTGCTTGGCCCAGGTGTTCTTCGGGTGGACAGCCACTGTCAGGGCGTCGAAAGCAATCGGCAGCTCGATGAACTTGACCCCCTTCGCCTCGCAGGCCTTGAGCTCCCTGGTGTTGATCGGCCGTGAAGCATTGGCGATCGGCACCTTGCCGGCGCAGAAGTCACGGAATCCGGCCGACGTGCCCGTTTCCTTGAGCTCGAAGCGGACGTTTCGGCCGGGAGCTGTCTTGCGGAATGCCTTGATCGCCTCCGATGTGATCGGGAACACCGTGCTTGATCCACTGATCCGGACCACTCCAGCCGCAGACTGGGCGCTGACCGTGATCGGAGCGAAAGCGGAGGCCAGCACCGCCACACCGAGAACCGATCCAGGGAGCCACAGCCGGTTCGCGCGTGAGAACAGACCACCGGACAGGGTGTGACTCACAGGCATGGTCGCTACTCCCAACACTCACACTCTGCGCGTCCATCCCCGCCTGTGCGGTTAACAACCGGTTAGGGATTGGGTTGGGATTGGGTTGGGATCGAGCTGTGTTCATGCCGGCCAATAAACTGCTCTTCGCGTATCCACGGATTCACAATCGACAATCCCGAGGAGGCAGCTGAAAACGATCCGGAAGGATGGGCAGAGTTGGTGCGTGAAGGTGAGGATCTCGGTCTCACGCTGGATGAGGCCTTCCTGCCAGGCCTGAAGGGAGTGGGTGGCATGCGGCTGTGTATCTGTTGCGGGGCTGTCTTCAGCGCCAGGCAACGGGGCTGATCTCGCCGATGGGCATGCGAAAGACCGGGGAGCGCATCAGCGCCGTGTTGGCTGTTCATGCCGGAGAGCGGAAGCTTGTTCTGGCTCTGCTGGCCCATTCCGTGCTGCTGGGCACGGCTCTGCTGTTCACGCTCACAGCCGCGAACGCCCTGTTTCTCTCCAGGGTCGGTCCGCAGAACCTTCCTTACGTTTTCCTTGCTCTGGCCGTTGTCGGACCTCTCAGCAGCGTCCTGCAACTCCGGATGGCCCGGTCGATGGCCGACCGCAGGGTCTGGCAGCTGAGTCTGCTCACCATCGCCGTGGTGATGGTGGGATTTCGTGGCCTGATGGCGACCGGGCTGGCGGTACCTGTCGCCTTCGCGCTGCTGGTCTGGTACCGGCTTGTGGAGAGCTTTCTCAATCTCGAGTTCTGGGGCGTTACCGCCTCGCTGCTGGATGTCCGCCAGGCCAGACGGCTGTATGGCCTGATCGGCTCGGGGGAAATCGCCGCGATGGCCACCGGAGGCTTTGCCATGCCTGGCATCGTCAATCGGATCGGCAGTGAGAACCTCTTACTGGTGGCGGCTGTGGCCGTGGTCCTCTGCCTGCCGCTTCTGGTTGTGATCCTGAAATGGGCACCCCACCCGCAGGGGGTTGGACCCGCCCGGATCAACCGCCGCCATGTGGATCAGACGCCCTATGTGCGTCTGATCCTGCTTCTGGTCCTGGCCTCGATTCTGCTGCGGTTGCTGGTCGACAGAAGCTTTCTGATGGTCGTCCATGAGCGCTTCCCGGATGCTGATTCGGCGGCGTCCTACTTCGGCCGTTTCTTTGCCATCACAGCAACTGTGACCCTGCTCCTGCGCTGGGCCGTGACGGGACCGCTGCTCGCCCGCTGGGGCCCGGGAACGGGCTTGATGATCCTGCCCGCAAGCCTTGGGGTATCGGTGCTCGCCGGTGGCCTGGCGGCTGCGTTCGGACTACCCGCCTCGATTCTGTTCGCCTCTGTCGCCACGGCGAAGTTCTTCGATCGCACGCTGCGCCACTCGATCGACCACTCGGCCGTACAGATGCTGTTCCAGCCGCTGCATAGTCGGCAGCTGTACGGCGCCCAGACTCTGGCCGAGGGGATCGTCAACCCGATGGCCGCGGGGCTGGCGGGTCTTTTGCTGCTTGGGATCGATCGGCTCTGGCCGTCCAGCCTCTTCCCGATGGCCTGTGTGATGGGAGCCGGTGCCCTGGGTTGGCTGGTCGTGGCCCTGCTGCTGCGCGGTGATTACCCAAGAGCCCTTGCCCGCGGCCTCCGCGGCCGGTTTCTGGGGGGGGAGGTGTTTTCAACGCGGAATCTGGTCGCCCTGGAGGTTCTGCACCGCACCGCATTGGGGCCTGACCCGGTCGGCGTGCTGCACGCCCTTGAGCTGCTGGCCCTCACTGACCCCGGATTCCTGATCGTGCGTGCCGGTGATCTGCTGCGGCATCCGGAACCTCAGGTGCGGTTGGCTGTACTCCGGGGGCTTGGACAGGCCGAAATTCCGCAGATAGTGAATCAGCTCGAGGACATCGTCCGAGTCGATGCCGACGCCGATGTCAGAGCGGCAGCGATGCTTCTTCTTGCTACACAGGCATCACTCCAATACTGGGATCTCATCGAGCAGCAGCTATGCAGCTCCCAGGCACCTGTGCGGCAAGCCGCCTTGTCAGCCCTGTTGCGTTTTGGCAAACCCGACAGCCAGGGCCGCGCCGCTGCGTTGCTGGCTGGCTTGGCGGCCTCGTCAAAGCCGGCAGAGCGTGTCCTTGCCGCGAATGTATTGGACGAAGCCTTTGACCGAGGTGATACCGGCCTGTTGGAAGACCTTTGCAAGGACCCTGAACCTGTCGTGCGCCGCGCCGCCTTCGCCGCAGCAGGCAGCCGGCCAGTGCCTGCACTGCTCCCTCTGGTGGTCGAGGCTTTAGATGACTTCTCATGTCGCGGTTCGGCTGTGGCAGCGCTTCTCAGGGCTGGAACCGCCGGGACGGAAGCCCTGCTGACGACCCTGGAAGCAGGAGGTCAGAGCCTTGAGCATGAGCGACGCCTGCTGAGGCTGCTCGGCCGTCTGCCAGAGCCAGGGGCGATCGTGGCACTGCTGCAGCGGCTGGGATCGAGGGATCCATCCCTTCGTCAGTCGGCCCTGCGCGCGCTCTGTGCATGCGGCTTCGAGCCCGATGAGGAGCAGCGCGCCGAGATTCATACCGGGATGATCCAGGAGGTGAGGCTCGGTGCCTGGATTCTGCGAGTTCAAGGAGAGCGGGTCGGGGCGATGCATCCAGTGCTGAGCGATGCCCTCGCCACCGAACTCGATCGCTGCCGGGAACGACTGCTGTTTCGGCTCGAGTTGCTCTACTCCACGGAGGCGATCCGCCCGGCAAGGATCCGGTACTGGGGGGGAAGTCGGCGTGAACGGGCCCTCGCACTGGAGCTGCTCGACACCACAATCTCCTCGACCCACCACGACCTGATCTTTCCACTGATGGAACGCCTGGCAGCTCCTCTGGCGCTGGGGAGCCTGCCTGGGAAACACGTCCCTCCCCTGCTGGGCACCACAGAGCGGATCCGCCAGATCCTGATGGAGTCCCGGGATGAATTCCCTATACCGCAGTGGATCCGCTGCTGTACCGCCTATGCACTCTCACAACGGCCGCAACCAGCCCAATCAGGGATTACACCATGGGTTCTGGCCATGGAAGGATCCGTGAAGATGGCGAGGATGACTCTGCACACTGATACGGATCCTGAGGATCTGCTCACGGAATTGACCCTTAACTCCACCCCCTTTACAAGCATCGTCACGATGGAAAAGGTGCTCCTGCTGAAGAGCGTGGGCATCTTCTCCACAACCCCCGCCGATGTGCTGCGGCAACTGACCGATGCCCTCGAGGAGGAGACACTGTCCACTGGGGAGCAGCTCTTCGCCAAAGGCGACCTCGGCACTTCCATGTATGTGATCGTGGATGGTCTGGTTCGTGTGCACATCGGCGATCACACGATCGTGGAACTCGGGCCACGGGAAATCGTGGGCGAGCTCGCGGCCTTGGATCCGGAACCTCGTTCGGCTTCTGTCTCCGCTCTGGAGCCCACTCGTCTTTTCAGGATCGAGCAGGAGGTGCTGCTCGACTTAATGGCCGATCAGCCCGAGATCGTGCAGGGAGTGATCCGGGAGCTGGCTCAGCGGATCCGCAATACCACTGCTCCCTACGGATTGGGCCCCTGAAGCCACCTCTGTGGGTGGGGGCTCAAGGTTTCCAATTGTTCAAAGTCCAAAGCAGTTCACCAACGTCCCAGCAGAGACTGTCGAAGTTCTTGACAGCAGAAGCATCGTCGCTCTCCACCACCAGCTTGGCAAAATGCTTAACCAGTGCAGCTCCGCTCAGGCTGATGCCCGCCTCAGCAGCCACGGCCTCCAAGTCGCCGACGGTGGTGGCCTCGCGGGCCTTCCGCTCCAGCTCTGTTCCATCTTCGGCCCTTAACCGTTCGATAAACACTTGAATGGTGTCGCTCATGATTCCAGGTGGTACTTCGGCTTGCCGACTGTCAGCCATCTCAGGAGGTTCTGTCAACAAACCTTCGCTGGGCAGGGGTGTCAAAGCCGCGCTGCCATCCAGCCCTGGCAAAAGCTACGACGCCAGTGAAAATACAACTTTACATCTGCAGGACGACAACTAGGAACATCACCAGCCGGGCTGGACAGGCCCGCAGAGGCACGTAACTCTCCGGAGCGATCCTCAGTGTCTTCACGACCTGATTCATGCGAGTCCGGTGCTGGCCCTGGGGGAAACGCTCCCGGCACGATCAAGTCCCGCTTAGAAGGCGGCCAACCAGCTCTTAACCCGTCTGGGCCACACTTTTTCAAGTTTCTTTCCTCCTGTCATGACCGTGACCCCCCTGGAGATCATGCGTTCGCTGGCCCAGAACGGTGACGTGCTCGAGGTTCCCGAAGGCGGCACTATCTTCGTAGCCGAGGCACCCGGCGACCAGATGTTCGGCCTGCTCAAGGGCACGGTGCGGCTGAGCTGGGGCCCAGCTCCCTGCAGTGAAGACATCGCCCCGGGAGATGTGTTCGGCATGGGGGCACTGGTAGATCCACAGCACCGGCGCCAGGGACACGCTGTGGCGATCACCCCCTGCCGCCTGCTGGTCATGGGCCGGGAGGAGTTCCTGTTTGCCCTTCAAGAGACGCCGATGTTCGCCCTCGATCTGCTCGCTTCGGTTGATCAACGCCTGCGGGATCTCAAGATCCGACTGGCGGAGCGTTCGTGAGTCCGCTGAGCCTTCGCGCCGGCCCAACGGGCCCATGTATGCAGCAAGACTGAAGCCGCAGGCCAGCCGGATCAGAGTGGTCTGATGGACACAGTGCTGGCTCCGGTGCCGTTTGAGATAGCTGCGGTCGGATCCGGCGGCCGGCCTCTTCCAGTGGAATTCTTCGGCGGTTGCCAGGATCCCGGGGGGATCATCCCCAGGCTGGTGGAACTCGCTCGCTCCATGGTGGACCTGGAGGGCTGCGAGCTCCCCATCCTGGAGGCGGTGGCACCGGCCTATCGGCCCAGCGCTCTCAATCTGGTCCACTACGTGGCGCTGCGGCAGCACGACATCCGCGACCTGCAGGAGCAGCTCGCCTGCCTGGGACTGTCCTCACTCGGTCGCTGTGAGGCCAGCGTGCTCGCCACGCTGCGGCGGGTGCTGGCCATCCTCTGCGCACTCTCCGGAGAGGACGGTGGCCACCGGCTGGGAGCGGAGCCACCGCTCGAGCACAGGGCCGGCCTGGCCCTGGCTGCCGGGAACACCCGGCGTCTGCTCGGTGAGATGGGCACGATCATGGTGACCCTGCCCGCCGAGGCCGCGGCTGATCCAGCCCTGATTACCGAGCTGCTCGAAGCCGGCATGACCGTTGCCCGGATCAACTGCGCCCACGACGACCCAAGGGTGTGGCAACGGATGGCGGATCAGGTGCGATCCGCCAGCGCCGCCACGGACCGCCCCTGCCGGATCGCCATGGATCTGGCCGGGCCCAAACTCCGCACCGGTCCGGTTGAGGCGGGGCCGCGGCTACTGGTCTGCAAGCCTCGCCGTGACGTTCTCGGCCGGCTGCTGACGCCGGCGAGGCTCCTGTTCGCGCCGGGGATGCGACCGCTCAAGCCTCCAGCTGGGGTCGATGCCGTGGTGCCGGTCAGCGGCGATGACTGGCAGCGGTTCAAGACCGGTGATGTGTTGCAGGGCGTCGATGCGTCCGGCCGTCAGCGGCGCTTCAAGGTCGAGAGGCGCCTGGCGGAAGGCCTGCTGCTGAGCTGCACCCGCACCTGCCACTTCATCCCCGGGCTGCGCTTCGTCAACCAGGCCGGGATCTCGATCCTGGTGGGCGTGATCCCGCCCCAACCCGGCGCCGTGACTCTGCAGCCAGGAGATCGGCTGCGAGTCGTGGCGGGCACCGAGCCGGGACGTGACGCTGTGCTTGACGCTCGTGGCGCCGTGACCAGTCCGGCGGTGATCGGCTGCACCTTGCCGGAGGTCTTCGCCGATGTGAAGGTCGGCGAGCGGATCGTCTTCGATGACGGCCGGATCGCCGGCCGGATCGTGGCCATCCCGGCCGGCCCTGCTGGCGCCCCCGAACTGCTTGTGGAGATCACCGCAGCGCGGCGGCAGCGTTCCCGGCTGCGGGCCGACAAGGGCATCAATCTTCCCGACAGCACGCTCCAGCTGGCGGCGCTGACCTCCCGCGACCTTGAGGACCTCGCCTTCGTCGCCACCCACGCCGACATCGTCAACGCATCCTTCCTGCGCCGCCCCAGCGACGTGCACGCCCTGCAGGAGCAGCTCATCCGCCTGGGTCGAGCTGATCTCGGCGTGATCCTGAAGATCGAGACACGCCAGGCCTTCGATCAGCTGCCCGCGCTGCTGCTGGCCGGCATGCGCCATCCGGCGCCCCTCGGCGTGATGATCGCCCGCGGCGATCTGGCGATCGAGTGCGGCTGGGAACGGCTTGCTGAGATCCAGGAAGAGATGCTGCGGGTCTGTGAAGCGGCCCATCTCCCCTGCATCTGGGCCACTCAGGTGCTGGAGGAGCTGGCGCAGCGGGGCACGCCGACGCGCGCTGAGATCAGCGATGCCGCGATGGGCGCCCGCGCCGAGGGGGTGATGCTGAACAAGGGACCCAACATCGCCGCCACTGTGCGCACACTGCACGACATCGTGCTGCGGATGCAGAACCATCAGCGCAAGAACAGCCCCACCTTCCGCCGCCTCGAACTGGCGGCGCACCATCACCCCGAGGCCATTCCGCTCGGCCCGGCAGGTTGTAGCCGAGGCTGACGAGGCTGTCCTGGACACATTGCTCCAGCGACAGACGATGGCCAGATTCGCCGGAATCTGCTCATGACCCTGGGCGATGTCCGATCGTAACCAGACTGAAATGGTGAATCATGCCCCTCGATCGTGACATCAATCACGAGCTTCACATCGAGGTAACGGTTCAGCCTGTTCTCGGAAGGCCAGAAATAGCAGAGCCCACCGAGCTGAGCTGAGCTGAGCTATACTCACGTTGCGAGCACCAGTTCGGAATGACCCTGCATCCTCTCCAAAGACCCTAGCTGCACCTGCGGTGACCAGCCTCATCGAGGAGGTCAGAGTCTTGAAGCGGGAGCTTGCTTGCCGTTGTCCCAACCCTGGATCCTGATTTCAATCCGGGCAGCGGATCACGGTCAGCACGTGCTCATTTCGGGAAGAGCAAAGGCTCGAAGCTTCACATTCAAGGCTGGACGTCTCATGCTGGCTTCGGCCAGCCACGAGGTTAAATCACTCGTTCAATCCGCAAAGGCAGTTTAAAGGCCAAGACAGGATCGGTGGCTTGACCATGGTTGTCGCTGGCTCACAATTGCCCTAGCATCAGGAGTAGTTCGACAGCTTGCAACTGATCGGATTACGCAAGGCCAGCAGGCAAGACTTCGGCATGAGTCAAATACATTTATCAGTTGCTGCGCGAGAGCGTCAAGGCGGTCACGACGACGATCGACAAGAACTAAATCGTATTGACCTTGTGCAAGGCGCTCAGCGAAAGTGGCGCCAATGCCCGATGAGGCTCCGCCGATCAAAGTCAGTGGGCGAGCTGGGCCTGGATTTTTAATGTCACCCAAGGCCGCCAAACAGACTTGGCTCGGCTGAGATTTTAACTTGCCCTATTGTAGCATCCACTTCGTATGAGCTCCCAGAAGAACTCGATTCATCAGCAGAGATTGCCAATCTGGCTTCACTCCCGGCAGCGGTTCTCAGTCATCTCGACGGTCAAGTACGTTTACTCTTAGAAGTGCCCTTGATTCATCGGGCTTGTGGTGCCTTATCTGCGATCACTGGCGAAGACCTGCAGACGCTGCCGAGGAGCGCAGCCATCAACAGATGACAATAACTTGGCCACAACGCTGCGCCTGAGTGGCAAGCGGTCAGCCTAAACCACAAGCAGAGAATTTTGCGGTGGCCTGACCACTCGAGGGGGCATGTTAGGCGTCATCGGGCAGATCCACTAGGAGTTTGTTGCCAATTGAGCAGCGAACCCCTGGCCACAGCGGATCGACCCCTGAGCTGAACAGCTGAGACTCCGTTCTTCTGCTGTCCGGGCCCCATCGATGGGCCTCAGTCAGCCGCTGCTACACCGGCCAACGCTTC
>NZ_JAGQBU010000014.1 GCF_024345795.1 Synechococcus sp. J7-Johnson | reverse complement strand
GGCGACGCGTTCGTTTCTTGGCGTAGATCTGTTCGTAGTCCGTGAAGCCCAGCTGGAGAGGGGCGGCCATCCGTTCCAGTCTCAGACTTGGATCTGGATTGATTTTAGCGGGTTTTTCAGGGGTTCCCTAACGAGTGGGCGTAGTCCCTCACCCCGCCCCAGCCACCGCCTCGCTGCGCACCCGCCGCACGGGGCCGTTGGCCGCGGCCGAGCTTTGCTCCAGCCGCATCGCCACCAGCCCACTCACCGGATCAAGGCAGGCCGAGAAGGGCAGCGCAGCTGAGCTGTTCAGCACCTGGCCGCCGCTCAGCTGGCCGCAGCCGCTCCAGGGGGTGGGGTCGCCCGCGAGGCCATCGAGCACCACCAGGCTCTGGAAGGTGCTGGCCGGATTCACCGATCCATCGAGCCGATAGGCCGGTCCGCAGCGCATCAACACCCGGCCCCGCCAGATGCCGCTCGGTGCTGCTCCCACCGAGTAGGTGATCGTGGCCTCTCCCGTGCTCACCGGCACCCGCAGCTGCAGCACCGGCGTGCGCCCCGCCAGTCCGCAGCTCACCGCATCCGGCGCATCCGCAGCACCCACCACCGCCCTGGCCCGCTCCAGGTCGTCGCGGATAAGCGTCATCGCCCGCCGCTGGTGCGCCCGCTCCCGCACCATCCAGCTGAAGCGCTGGGCGTTCTGCCCCTCCCCCACCAGTGCCTGGATCATGCCGCCGCAGACCATCAGCCCCAGGGCCATCGCCAGCAGCAGTTCCACCAGTCCGAATCCCGACACAGAAGCTGGCGACGATCGCAAAAGTTGCCTTGCCATCGCTCTCATAACGCAGGGTCCGGCCGGCAGGCGCTGCTATCTGGTGCCCCACCCTCAGCGCCGCCATAGCGGCCCAGCCGCACTACCCCCAGCGGCAGGGCCATCACCAGGCAGCGGCGCAGTTCGGTGCCCTCACTGCTGAGCACCACCGTGCCGCCATCCAGCACCAGGCCGTTACTGCTGAAGCGCACTGCCTCCGGCAGGTTGTGGCGCACCTGCACCGCTCCGTTGCCCACCCCTTCATCAAGGCTGCGGAGGCCCTGGCCGCAGGCAGCAGGCGATCCGCCGCTGCCCGGCGCCTCCCAGCCCGTGGCACCCAGGCTCATCGCGCAGGGCTGCCCCTGCTCCGCCGCCTGGGCGCGGCCCCGCTCGATGCCCTGCGCCAGCCGCCTGGTGGCGGCCTCGACTCGCTGTGTCGCCAGGGTTTCGCCCCCGGCCAGCAGCGCCATCGCCGCCAGAATCCCCAGCACCGTGATCCCCACCAGCAGCTCCGGCAGCGTGAAGCCAGCCCAAGTGCTCGGGCTGCAGTTGTTCAGGCTCCTCATGCCCCCAGCTCCGTGTCGGTGGCCAGCGGCTGGCACAGCCCATGGGCCGCCGCCATGAACAACCGCCGCCGCTCGATCGCCTGATGCTCACTGCGCAGCACCAGCCAGAGTCCGCCGGCCCCGTTGTCCTCCTCGCGCTGCAGCGTGGCCGTCACCCCCGCCGGCAGCTCCGTGGCAGCCGCCTGCAGCTGGGCCTCCAGCCAATCGCCCGCCACTGCGCAATCCGCCGCTGGTGCCACCGCCAGGGCTGCCCGGCGCAGTCCATGCTCCCGCCGCAGCAGGTCGGCATCAAGGCGGCGCATCAGCTCCTGCCGCTGCTCGGCGCGCTGGCTCCAGAGCGCACTCGACCCCCACAACTGTGCCGAGGCATTGGCCGCCAGGCCGAACACCACCGCCGCCACCATCACCTCCACCAGATTCATCGCCCCAGCCCCCGCACGCTGCGCACCAGCGGCGCCCCGTCGCCGGGCACCACCGCCAACGCATAGAGCCGCTGGCTGCCTGCATCGCTCAGCTCCAGCCGCAGCTCACCGGGCCGCGCCGCTTTACCACCCAGAGCCGGTGTCCAGCCCACCACCCGGTAGTCGTTCTCCCCCACCTGGCCCGCCGCCACCATCGCCGGATTCAGCCCCGGCGCACAGCCAGCCACCGGCATCACCCAGTCCGCGGAAGCCTGCGGCAGCAGGCAGGCATAGGCACCGCTCAGCTGGGCCGCCACCCGCTGCGCCGCTGAATCCAGCGCATCCTCCTGCTGGCGTTGCTTCAGTTCAGCCGCCGCCAGGGCCGATCCCTGCAGCGCCGCCGTCTGCACCGACAGGCTCGTGAGCAGCAGCATCAACGCCGCGCCGAGCGACAGCGGCAGGACAAAGCCAGCGTCAGGCGCCTGCCCCCCCGGCCGGGCAAGAGGCACCGCCCCCAGGCGAGACAAACAGACAGATCGAGGCACCATTGGCGGCCCCCTTCAGCAACAACTCCCCCAGCGTTCCCAGCCAGTGAGTGATTGCTTCCCGATTCAGCCGGGCCTGGACGATGGCTTCAATAAACGTTGCACGTGCTCAGAGCAGCGCCTCTGGATCGAGAAGATCAAGCCAGAGCGCCTCTGTCTGGGTCTGGGTCTGGCGCAGCCAGGTTGACTTCCCCGTCCCGCGCGGCCCGAACAGGAAGAAGCTGCCCGCTGGCTCCTTGAAGAATCGCCCTATCGCCGCCAAAAACGCAGCCGATCTGGCGATTGCGTCGCCAGATCCGCATGTATTTGTGGTCGCCTACTGATTCAGCGTTGCCGCCAGCGGCGACGGAGCGATCAGCCAGCGCAGGTCGCGCTGAAGCGTTGCCGCCAGCTTCGGGTTCCACTGGGGGAGGCTCTCCCACTCCCGGCGGCTGTACACGAGCAGATCGGTAGCCAGCGGAAGATCGGCCGTGTCCCAGGGGCGCAGGCGTTCCCAGATCGGCAGCTCGCACTGCCGCAGCACCAGCAGCAGATCCAGGTCGCTGCCCACACCGGCATCGCCGCGCCCGTAGGAGCCGAAGACACCCACCGCCTCCAGCTCCGGTTGGACCGCTGCCTGGCGCTTAGCCCACTGCCCTGCCGCCTCAAGCACGCTCTCGGAACTGGGCCAGCGCAGCACGGACCCATTCAATGATCGCTGTGGCATGAAACAGGCCCTCTCAAACGTCCCAGATCGGAGCCAGATCCACCACCAGGCCAGGGAACAGTTCTCCTCCATCCAAAGTTTTGGCATCGTCGAGGCGCTCAGGGGTGGAGGCGGCCCCAACGCGCCAGATCTCCACGGCCCTCTCCTCGGGCAGCAACAACCAGCCCAGCTGCGCCCCATTGGCCTGGTAGGCGTCCATCTTCTGGCGGAGCGCACTCACGCCACGGGGCCCTTCGTCGGACGCGCTGGCCAGTTCCACCACCAGATCCGGGCAGAGGGGCGCAAAGCCACGGCGCTGCTCGGGGGTGAGAGCCTGCCACCGATCTAGGCGCACCAGGGAGGCATCGGGGCTCAGCACCGAGCCATCGGGCAGGCGAAATCCGGTGGAGCTATCGAACCCCTGCCAACCTCCAGAGGCCTTGGCAAAGAGCTCGAGCTGGAAGGAGAGCTCGTTATTGCGGGCGCCGGTTTCGCTTCCCGTAAGGGTCATGACGATGAGTTGACCATTGGCCGCCAGTTCAAGCACCGCATCGGGATTGGCCTGACACACCAGCTCGAACTGATCAGCGTTGAGCCGTAGGTCCCAGGGCAGCTGCAGCGGCTGCACGCCAGGCGTTGGGCTTGGAGGTGCCAGCGTCATCAACAGTTCGCCTGCAGAACCCAACTGTAATGAGATCGTTCAGGCCAGGCCGCAAGCCCTGCTGATTCAGGAGGTGGCCTGAGGCAGGGGATGGGCCAGATCAGGGAAAGCTCTCAGCACAGCGCCGTCCGCCGTGATCAGCGGTATGCCCAACTGTTGAGCAGCGACCACGAACTCACAGTCGTAAGCGCTGCAGCCACTGGTGGCCGCCAGCCGGAGCACAGCGTCAGAACACACCGGTTCCTCATGGCGAATCACCAGGTCTTCTGCCTGCTGCTGCAGGCTGAGCACTTGATCGAGGCTCAGGTCGCCTCGCCGCTGGTATCCGCTCAGCACGTTGCGCCATTGGCTACGCCACAACGGCGGAGCCGCCCAGTTGGGTTGATCGATCAGCAAGGCTTCCGCCTGTGCTGTCTGCGGGCCGGGCAGCAGCAGATAGGCCACCACGTTGGTGTCCACAGCGATCACGGGCGGCCCTCACGCTTGAACGCGTCGCTGTCGGCGGGGGCAAAACCATTGCGCGGCAAGGTCTCGCGTAGTGCACGAATGGCCGTCAGCCGTTCCTCCGCCCCGGCTGGTGCCAGCGTCAGCCCAGCTTCCAGGCACACGATCGCCTCGCTGTTGAGGCTGCGGCGATGCTGCCTGGCCGCAGCTGCCAGGCGGGCGTGGAGTGCGTCCGGCAGGTTCTTGATGGTGAGGCTCTTTGCCATGGCAGCCACCAGTTCATCAACGCTGCAACCATTCTGCAACCGTTTTGGTTGCAATGAGCTTCGCTGGCGCATTGGCGGGTGCCATGGAATCGCAACAACGTCGCTGCCAGTAGTCGATAAGCAATCCCAGAAGCACCATGGCGCAGCTCCTGATTCGGCAGCTTGCCCGATGTCAACTACTAAGGCGGCCGCCTACCTAATCGTCGCCGAACAGGCAGCTGGATGATCAGGTGGTGACCGCGCTCAGGGCCCGCGCCCGGGCTCAGGGCCTCTCCCTGGAGCAGAGCCTGCGCAACCTCCTCACCGACACAGCCCGGCAGGAAGAATCCCTTCGCGGTGAGCTGGCTCGCCTGCGGGCCACCACACCGGCCGCAGACCGCAGCCTTGACGTCGCGGGCCTGATCCGCGAGGAACGGGACAGCCGCTGAATCCGGCACCCTGCAACTGGCACCAGACCTGGTGCTGGTGGAACTGCTGAACGCGGGTTTGAAAAGTCTGCGGCTGGGGGCGATCACCTCCGAACAGTTCCAGGTGCTGGCGAACCGCGCCGCCCCGCTCCTACTGATTCAGCTTCAGCACCGCCATGAAGGCTTCCTGGGGCACATCCACCTTGCCCATCGCCTTCATGCGCTTCTTGCCCTTGGCCTGCTTTTTAAGCAACTTCTTCTTGCGGGAGATGTCGCCGCCGTAGCACTTGGCCAGCACATCCTTGCGGATGGCGCTGATGCTTTCGCTGGCGATGATGCGGCTGCCGATCGAGGCCTGGATCGGAATCTTGAACTGCTGCCTGGGGATCAGCTCCTTAAGCTTCTCCACCAGCCCCTTGCCCACGTTGTAGGCCTTGTCGCGGTGCACGATCGTGGTGAGCGGATCGGCCTTCTCGCTGTTGATGAGCACATCGAGGCGCACCAGTTCATTCTTGCGATAGCCGATCAGGCTGTATTCCATCGAGGCATAGCCCTTGGTGCGGCTCTTCATCTGATCGAAGAAATCCGTCACCACTTCCGCGAGTGGCATCTCATAGTGCAGCGTCACCCGGTCGGTGGTGATGTACTTCATGTCGATGAACTCACCTCGCCGCTCCTGGCACAGCTCCATCAGGGCGCCATTATAGCTGTTGGGCGTGTAGATCTCCAGCTTCACGTAGGGCTCCTCGATCGATTCACGCTTCTGCGGATCCGGCAGGGTGGCGGGATTGTCCACCATCAAGGTGCTGCCGTCGATCATATTCACCTGATAGATCACTGACGGCGCCGTCACGATCAGGTCGAGGTCGTACTCGCGCTCCAGCCGCTCCTGCACGATTTCCATGTGCAGCAACCCGAGGAAGCCGCAGCGGAAGCCGAAGCCCATGGCGCTGCTGGTTTCCGGCTCATACTTCAACGCCGCATCGGATAGCTGCAGCTTGTCGAGCGCGTCGCGCAGATCGGGGTACTGATCGGCGTCAGTGGGAAACAGGCCGCAGAACACCATCGGTTTGGCTTCGGCATAACCCGGCAGCGGCTCCGCCGCCGGATTGGCGGCCAGGGTGATCGTGTCGCCCACCCGGGCATCAGCCACCGCCTTGATCGAGGCCGCCATGTAGCCCACCTCACCGGCATGCAGGCTTGGCACCTGGCGCTGGTCGGGCGCCATCACGCCCACCTCATCGAGCTCCACGATCTTGCCGCTGGCCATCAGCAGCACCTTGTCCTTGCGAGCGATCACACCGCTGATCACCCGGAAATAGACGATCACACCCCGGTAGGGGTCGTAATAGGAATCGAAGATCAGCGCCCGCAGCGGCTCATCCACCAGATCCGCCGGCGGCGGCACCCGCTCCACCACCGCTTCGAGGATCTCGGGAATGCCCAGGCCAGTCTTGGCGGAGCAGGCGATCGCTTTGGAGGTGTCGAGGCCGATGATGGCTTCGATCTCCTCCTTGATGCGCTCAGGATCAGCGCCGGGCAGATCGATCTTGTTCAGCACCGGAATGATCTCCAGATCATTCTCCAGCGCCAGGTACACATTCGCCAGCGTCTGCGCCTCCACCCCCTGGCTGGCATCCACCACCAGCAGCGCGCCCTCACAGGCCTGCAGGCTGCGGCTCACCTCATAGGAAAAGTCCACATGGCCCGGCGTGTCGATCAGGTTGAGGATGTAGCGCTCGCCGTCGGCCGCTGTGTACTCCATGCGGGCGGCCTGGAGCTTGATCGTGATCCCCCGCTCCCGCTCAAGTTCCATGTTGTCGAGGAACTGGGCCTGCATGTCGCGCGCCGCCACGGTGCCGGTGTCCTGCAGCAACCGATCGGCCAGGGTCGATTTGCCGTGGTCGATGTGGGCAATGATGCAGAAGTTGCGGATCCGTGAAACGGGAACGTCGGTCATTGCGTAGAGAAAGCCCGTTCAGGGAAGCCAGTGGACCAATCCTAGGAATCAGGGGGCTGGGGCCCAGCGCCGGACCCACCAAGGCTGGCTGTGGACCAACGGTGACGGGCCTCAAACCGACATCGCCACCAGATCCACAATGCGACGTACAGTAATGCGTACAGGAAGCTCAGGTTTGGCATGGATGCCATGTCTTACACAGCCGCCAGGGCGAACCTGGCTCAGACCATGCGACAGGTCTGCGACGACCATGAGCCCCTGATCATCACGCGTCGTGGGGAGCCCGCCGTGGTGATGCTGTCTCTCGATGATTTCAAAGCCATGGAAGAGACCGCCCACCTGCTGCGCTCCCCCGCCAATGCCCGGCAACTGCTGGAATCCATTGCCGCCCTGGGCGCCGGCGACGGCGAGGTCCACGAACTCCTCTCGTGCGACTGATCTTTGCTCCCAAGGCTTGGAAGGACTACCTCCACTGGCAGGAGCATGACCGCAAGATGCAACAACGCATCAACCAACTGGTCGAAGCGATCCGCCGTGAGCCCTTCAGCGGCATTGGCAAACCCGAGCCGCTGAAGCACGCCCTGGCGGGCTGGTGGTCGCGGCGAATCGATGGCGAACACCGGATCGTCTACCGCATCGAAGCGGGCGATCTTCTGATCGCTCAGCTGCGCTACCACTATTGAAACCAGACGCCCGTCAGGAGACCTCTCTAAAGTCAAACCATCTCCCCGAGACACCATGAGCACCGACACCGTCAATGACCCCCGCGCCCTCACGATCGAGAACGTCGAGCGGGTGCTAGATGAGCTGCGCCCCTACCTGATGGCCGACGGCGGCAACGTCGAAATCGTCGAAATCGACGGGCCGATCGTGAAAGTGCGGCTGCAGGGCGCCTGCGGCTCCTGCCCCAGCAGCACCATGACTCTCAAGATGGGCATCGAGCGCAAGCTGCGCGAATCGATCCCCGAGGTGAGTGAAGTGGTGCAGGTGCTCTGAGGCCTTCCCACGCGGCCTGCTCCAGCATCAGTCCGTAGGCTGCACGCGCCTTTGCACCTGGAGCCGTGCTGGATCAGCGCCTGCTGCGCGACAACCCCGAGCTGATCGTTGAGCAGCTCGGGCGTCGAGGCATGGCTCTCGATCTCTCGGCCCTGCAGTTGATCGCCCGCCATGAGCGTGATCTCGAGCAGCAGCGCAGCGATCTGCAGGCCGAGGGCAACCGCATCGGCCGCCAGGTGGGCGAGCTGATCCGAGCAGGTGAAGCCCCCCACAGCCCCGATGTGCAGACCCTGCGTGACCGGGGCAACACCATCAAGCAGCAGGTGGCGGTGCTCGAGGAGGAGGAGAAAGCCCTTGAAGCCCGCCTGCGCGAGCAGCTGCTCGCCTTCCCCAATCTCCCCTCCCCCCTCTGCCCCGCGGGTGCCGGCGAAGCCGAGAACGTCGAGCGACGCCGCTGGGGCACACCCCGCCTGCCGCTTGTCGATCAAGCGCCGCTCGAGGAGCACTGGCAGATCGCCGAACGTCTCGGCCTGATCGACAGCGAGCGCTCGGTGCGCATCGCCCAGAGCCGCTTCGTGACCCTGCTTGGCCAGGGCGCCCGGCTGGAGCGCGCCCTGATCAGCTTCATGCTCGATCAGCACAGCCGCCGCGGCTACCGCGAAGTGCTGCCACCGATCCTGGTGAACAGCGCCAGCCTCACCGCCTCCGGCCAGCTGCCCAAGTTCGCCGAGGAAAGCTTCCGCTGCGCCGACGACGACCTCTGGCTCACCCCCACCGCCGAGGTGCCGATCACCTCCTTCCACCGCGATGAGCTGATCCCCGCCGAGCAGCTGCCCCTGCGCTACGCCGCCTATACCCCCTGCTTCCGCCGTGAGGCCGGCTCCTACGGCCGCGACACCCGCGGCCTGATCCGCCTGCACCAGTTCAACAAGGTGGAGCTGTACTGGTTCTGCCACCCCGATCAATCGGACGAGGCCCACGCCCAGCTCACCGCCGACGCTGAAGCGGTGCTGCAGGCCCTGGAGCTGCCCTACCGGGTGATCGAGCTCTGCACCGGTGATCTGGGCTTCTCAGCCGCGCGCACCTTCGATCTGGAGGTGTGGCTGCCGGGCGCCGGCGCCTATCGGGAGATCTCCAGTTGCAGCACCTGCGGCGATTTCCAGGCGCGGCGCTCCTCGATCCGCTTCAAGGAGGGCAAGAAAACCCGCCTGCTGCACACCCTCAACGGCAGCGGCCTGGCGGTGGGCCGCACCATGGCCGCCCTGCTCGAAACCGGCCAGCAGGCCGACGGCAGCGTGCGCTTGCCGCAGGCCCTGGTGCCCTACATGGGTTGCGATCGCCTCATCAGCGAAACCTGAAGCGAACGCCCCACGGCTGAAAGCCCCAGAATGGGTGTCTTGCGCAACACAGCCTGAATGGGCGTTCTCACGGCACTGGCGATCCTGGCGGGCCTGATCGTGGTGCACGAAGCCGGCCATTTCTTCGCGGCCACCTGGCAGGGCATCCGCGTCAGCGGCTTCTCGATCGGCTTCGGGCCGGCTCTGCTGCAGCGCCAGCGCCGCGGCGTGCAGTTCGCCCTGCGGGCGATCCCGCTCGGCGGCTACGTGGCCTTCCCCGACGACGACGAGGACAGCGGCATCCCCAGCGACGATCCCGACCTGCTGCGCAACCGTCCCCTGCCCCAGCGCGCCCTGGTGATCGCCGCCGGCGTGATCGCCAACCTGCTTCTGGCCTGGGCTGTGCTGTTCGGTCAGGGCTTGGTGGTGGGCGTGCCCGCGGGCTTCAGCGCCACCCCCGGTGTGCTGGTGGCCGCGGTGCAACCGGGCCAGGCCGCTGCTGCCTCCGGCCTGATCGCCGGTGATCGCATCCTCAGCCTCGGCGGTGTGCCGGTGGGTGGCGGCTCACAGGCCGTGGTCGATCTGGTGGCCGACATCCAGCAGGCCCCCGAGCGCACCCTGCTGATCGAAGCAGAGCGCGGCGGTGAAGCCCTCAGCCTGCGGCTTACACCCTCCGACCGCGACGGCATCGGCCGTATCGGCGCCCAGCTCCAGCCCAACGGCAGCGAAGTGTTCCGCCCCGCCAAAGGGCCCCTGGAACTGCTCACTCAGACCAATCGCGTCTTTGTGCAGCTGATCCGCCGCACCGTCGATGGCTTCGTGGCCCTGGTCACCCACTTCGGTGAAACCGCTCCCCAGGTGTCGGGGCCGGTCAAGATCGTCGAGATGGGCGCCAGCCTGGCCCGCCAGGGCGGCAGCAGCCTGTTCATCTTCACCGCACTGATCTCGATCAACCTGGCGGTGCTCAATGCCCTGCCCCTGCCCCTGCTCGATGGGGGCCAGTTCGCCCTGCTGCTGCTCGAAGGCCTGCGTGGCCGCCCCCTGCCCGAGCGCCTGCAGCTGGCCTTCATGCAATCGGGCTTCCTGTTGCTGATGGGGCTGAGCGTGGTGCTGATCGTCAAGGACACCAGCCAGCTCTCGGTGGTGCAGCAACTGCTCGGCCGCTGAGGTGCCACGGTTTGCCACGGCCCGCCAGCGGACTCCCCTGATCCTGGAGCGCCTGGAGCTCCACTACCCCCACGCCACCTGTTCCCTCAACTGGCGCACCCCCTGGGAGCTGCTGGTGGCAACCATGCTCTCGGCCCAGTGCACCGACGAGCGGGTCAACCTGGTCACCCCGGCCCTGTTCGAGCGCTTCCCCGATGCCGCCGCCGCCGCCGCGGTTAGCTCCAGCGAGGTGGAGCCCTACGTGAAGTCCACCGGCTTCTTCCGCAACAAGGCGAAGAACATTGTTTCTGCCTCGCAGCTGTTGATGGAGCGCCATGGCGGCGCGGTGCCGGCCTCGATGGAGGAACTGCTAGAGCTGCCGGGGGTGGCGCGCAAGACAGCCAACGTGGTGCTTGCCCATGCCTTCGGCATCAACGCCGGCGTCACTGTCGACACCCATGTGCGGCGGCTGAGCAACCGGCTCGGGCTCACCCGCCAGAGCGATCCGCGCCGGATCGAGCCCGACCTGATGAAGCTCGTGCCCCAGCCGGAATGGGAGAACTTCTCGATCCGGCTGATCTTCCATGGCCGCGCCATCTGCAACGCCCGCAAGCCCCTGTGCGCGGGCTGCCCCCTCGCCGATCTTTGCCCCAGCCATCCCACGCGCTAAGCTTGCCCCTCACCGAAAGAAGTGCAGCAGCCGCATGGCGAAGAAGTCGATGATCGCGCGGGATGTGAAGCGCAAAAAAATTGTGGCTCGCTTCGCCGACAAGCGCGCGGCCCTCAAGGCTGCCTTCGAAGCGGCTGCCGATCCGATGCAGCGCCTGGAGATCCACCGCAAGATCCAGAATCTGCCCCGCAACAGCGCCCCCACCCGCGTGCGCAACCGCTGCTGGGCCACCGGCAAGCCCCGTGGCGTCTACCGCGATTTCGGTCTCTGCCGCAACCAGCTGCGTGAGCGCGCCCACAAGGGTCTGCTGCCCGGCGTCACCAAATCGAGCTGGTAATCCGGCCTGGCTTCTGCCTGCATGACCGCGAGGGTGGCCAGGCGCCACCCTTTTTTGTGCATTCAGGCCCCCGCGGGCCCGAATGCGAGAATGGAGAGTGATAAAAAACGAACATAAGACGAAGTGCCAGGACAGATTCAGACGATCTCCTTCGACGGTCGGGAGATCAAGCTGACCACAGGCTTGTATGCCCCCCAGGCCGGGGGTTCGGTATTGATCGAATGCGGGGACACTTCCGTGCTGGTCACGGCCACCCGCGCCAAGGGCCGCGAAGGGATCGACTTCCTCCCGCTCACCTGTGACTACGAAGAGCGCCTCTACGCCGCCGGCCGCATCCCCGGCAGCTTCTTCCGCCGTGAAGGCCGCCCCCCCGAGCGGGCCATCCTCACCACCCGCCTGATCGATCGCCCCCTGCGGCCCCTGTTCCCCTCCTGGCTGCGCGACGACCTGCAGGTGGTAGCCACCTGTCTGTCGCTGGATGAACGGGTGCCGCCCGATGTGCTGGCGGTAACCGGCGCCTCGATCGCCACCCTGCTGGCCAGGATCCCCTTCAACGGCCCGATGGCTGCCGTGCGCGTCGGCCTGCTCGGCGACGACTTCGTGCTCAACCCCAGCTACCGCGAGATCGAGCGCAGCGAGCTGGATCTGGTGGTGGCCGGCACCCCGTCAGGTGTGGTGATGGTGGAAGCGGGCGCCAACCAGCTGCCCGAGCAGGACGTGATCGAGGCGATCGAGTTCGGCTACGAAGCCGTGGGTGAACTGATCAAGGCCCAGCAGACGCTGCTGACCGAACTGGGCATCGAGCAGGTGTTCCCTGAAGCCCCGGTGCAGGACCCCGCCCTGCCGACATTCCTGGAGCAGGAATGCGGCGCCGGCATCGGTGAGGTGCTCAAGCAGTTCTCCCTCACCAAGGCCGAACGCGACAGCCAGCTCGATGCCATCAAGGCAGAGGTGGCCGGCAAGATCGCCACCCTCTCCGACGACGACCCCATCCGGGTGGCCGCCGCCGGCAAGGCCCTGGGCAACACCTACAAGGGCATCACCAAGAAGCTGATGCGCGCCCAGATCCTCACCGATGGCAAGCGGGTCGATGGCCGCAACCTCGATGAGGTGCGCCCGATCAGCGCCGCCGTGGGCGTATTGCCCAAGCGGGTGCATGGCTCTGGCCTGTTCCAGCGCGGGCTCACCCAGGTGCTCTCCACCGCCACCCTCGGCACCCCCAGCGATGCCCAGGAGATGGACGATCTCAACCCCATGGGTGAGAAGACCTACCTGCACCACTACAACTTCCCCCCCTACTCCGTCGGTGAAACCCGGCCGATGCGCTCCCCCGGCCGCCGCGAGGTGGGCCACGGCGCCCTCGCCGAGCGGGCGATCGTGCCCGTGCTTCCTCCCAAGGAGTCCTTCCCCTATGTGCTGCGGGTGGTCTCGGAGTGCCTCAGCTCCAACGGCTCCACCTCAATGGGCTCGGTCTGCGGCAGCACCCTGGCCCTGATGGATGCCGGCGTGCCCCTCAAGGCCCCCGTGAGCGGCGCCGCCATGGGCCTGATCAAGGAGGGCGATGAGGTTCGCATCCTCACCGACATCCAGGGCATCGAGGATTTCCTCGGTGACATGGACTTCAAAGTGGCCGGCACCGAGAAGGGCATCACCGCCCTGCAGATGGACATGAAGATCAGCGGTCTGGCAGTGAGCACCATCGCTGAGGCCGTCAACCAGGCCCGCCCGGCCCGGCTGCACATCCTCGAGAAGATGCTCGAAGCGATCGACAAGCCCCGTGACGTGCTCTCCCCCCATGCCCCACGCCTGCTCAGCTTCCGCATCGACCCGGAACTGATCGGCACCGTGATCGGTCCCGGCGGCCGCACGATCAAGGGCATCACCGAGCGCACCAACACCAAGATCGACATCGCCGACGGCGGCATAGTCACGATCGCCAGCCATGACGGCGCCGCCGCCGAGGAAGCCCAGCAGATCATTGAGGGGCTCACCCGCCGCATCAGCGAGGGCGAGATGTTCAACGGCTCCGTCACCCGGATCATCCCGATCGGTGCCTTCGTCGAGATCCTCCCCGGCAAGGAGGGCATGATCCACATCTCCCAGCTCTCCGAAGCCCGGGTCGAGAAGGTGGAAGACGTGATCAAGGTGGGCGATGCCGTGACCGTGCGAGTGCGCGAGATCGACAACCGCGGCCGCATCAACCTCACCCTGCGGGGCGTGGCCCAGGAAACTGTGCCGGTGGCCTGATCAGAACTTGGTGCGCCTGATCCAGTAATCAACAATCGAACCGCTTTCAGCTCAGCTGAAGGCGGTTTTTTATGGACTGAACATTGGCTTATGCCGCTCAGATCAACAGTCCACCGCTAAAGCTCGAGAGGTCGGCAGAAGCGGTGAAGATCTGAAGGCTCGGGTCGAAGAGCGGATCCTGCAGCGTCCGCTCGATCGTGGGATCCCACACGTAGATGTCAGCGCCCACCACGGTGGTCACCCCAAGAACATCGCCCCGCACGATCAGTCCGTCGGTATCCCTGATGAAGCGGCCATTGCTATCGGTGGAAGGCTCATACCGGGTGATCGCCACCCCATCAGCCACTTCGTCGTACTCGATCAGATTGCTGTAATCAAGAAAGCTGCCGAAGCCGAAAATCAGCACCTTGTCGCCTTCAGCGGCATTGAAATCCTCGATGCGATCATTACCGCGCGAGAGGGCAAAGCGATCAGCGCCGAGGCCACCGAAGAGGCGATCATCGCCGCGATTGCCATTTAGGAGATCATCACCTCCGCCGCCGTAGAGCCAGTCGTCGCCCTGACCTCCGGAAAGCGAATCGAAGCCGGCTCCACCGCGCAGGGTGTCGTTGCCAGCGTTCCCCCGCAGCACATCATCCAGCTGACGGCCCAGCAGCAGGTCGTCGCCCGCCAGGCCTCGGATCGTGTCCATGCACTCGGTGCCGGTGAGGGTGTCGTTGCCCTCTGTGCCGGTGATCTCCTGACCAACCAGAAAGTTCTCGTTAAGCGCTGGATCAACAAACGCCGGCTGGCCCTGCTCGGCCAGAAACTGGTTGAGGATCTGCTGGGCCTGCAGAACCTCGAGGGCAGGATCGAGCATTGGTGCGCTCAGGGAACCACAACGCTAGCGAGCGACGAACCAGGCTTCAATCCCAGCCTCCCAGGCCAGGTCATGGGACAGAAGCCAGCAGACGAGCACAGGCTGGCGGCTCAGCCTGATCAAAACCCTCTTGCAGACTCATCTGGCCGGATGAACGCTGCAGACAGCCAACCAAGGCTTTCCCGGCAAAGTCCCTGGAAGGCAAGCCCACCGCCTTAAGCCGGTAGCTATCCAGGCTGGTTTCGAGAGTATAAGCGAACGGTCCCGCAGAGGGGTTGTCAATGGAGGCTCCACCCTGAACCTGGGCCATCTGCAACTGCTGGCGAATAGTGGTGCGCAGCGTCAGTTCAGTGAGGCGATCCCGGAACTGGCTGGAGAGCTGTAAGCAAGCAACAAGAACAATTGTCAATCCAAGGCCATAAAGCATGACGCCTTGAACGAAACCGACATCAGCAGATTCATCGGCGTGAGAACGTCCCCTGGCGCAGTGGGTGACGCTGGAGTGATGGCTGGGTGGAGGCGAATGGGCGAGGTGAAACAGAAACGCGTGACAGGCCATGGAAAGCCCTCGGTCATTAATCAAACCGTAATCACCCGCTTTTCAACAGGCGGTCTTATCTGCTACCAGCAAGCTTGCTGATACTCATTCATAGGCGAGCTTCACACCACAAAGCCCGGATCGATCCGCGCCATGGCGGCAGCAGCCCGCTCGCACAGCTCCGCATGGGACAGGCCATGGCTGGCGATCAGGCAGCCAGCCTGCAGTCCGTCGCCGTTGTTGTACCGGAGGGGGCGGCCATCGGCATGGCTGAACGCACCACCAGCCGCCCGCAGCACCGCCTCCGGTGCCGCCATGTCCCAGTCCTTGGGGGCGCTGCGGCCCGAGAGCGAGAGGTAGAGGTCGGTTTCACCGCGCAGGATCGTGGCAACCTTGCAGCCCACGCTGCCCACCGCCAGCGAGGAGCCCAGGTCCAGGGCCTGCACCAACTGCTCCAGCCGCTGGTCGCGGTGGTTGCGGCTGGCCACCAGCACCAGCTCAGCCGGTTCGCGGCGTTCACTCAGCTGGGGCGCAAACCGCTCACCGGCCGGATTCTCTCGCCAGGCACCCCCGATCAGATCCTCAGCCGCCGCCCCCACCAGACCGAACCAGAGCTCCTCCTTCTCGGGCAGCAGCACCACGCCGAGCACCGGCTGGCGCTGGTGCACCAGCGCCAGATGCACCGCATACTCGCCGGTGCCCTGCAGGAAATCCCTGGTGCCGTCCAGCGGGTCAAGGATCCAGAGCCAGTCGGCCTCCAGGGACACCCCAGCGCTGAGCTGCTCCTTGGCGGTCTCCTCACTCAGCAGGGTCCAGGGGGCGTCTGGGAAGGCCTGGGCGAGACCCTCGAGCAGGTGCTGGTTCACCGCCAGATCGGCCGCCGTCACCGGCCCCTCACCCCCCTCATCCACGCTCAGCGCTGCTCCGTAGCCGAAGGGGGGCTGTTCACCGCGCGCGTAGGCCCTCAGAATCGCCGCCGACTCCCAGCAGAGGCGCCGCAACAGCGCCAGCAACTCCTCCAGATCGAGGCCGGCGGGCAGACAGCAGGAGGCAGCCATCATGGATACGGCCAGGGTCGGACAGAGCCGCATTGTGGAGCAAGCCAGCGAGCCCGCCGCCGGAGTGTTGTACCTGGTGGGAACACCGATCGGCAACCTCGGCGATCTCTCCCCCCGGGCCCGGCGGGTGCTGGAGGGGGTCGACCGGATCGCCTGCGAAGACACCCGCCACAGCGGCCAGCTGCTGGCCGGCCTGGGCATCCGCAGCCGCCTGCTCAGCTTTCACCAGCACAACCAGACCGCCCGTATCCCCGAACTGCTCGCCGCCCTGGCTGCGGGGGAAAGCCTGGCGGTGATCAGCGATGCGGGTCTGCCGGGCATCTCCGATCCGGGCGAGGTCCTGGTGGCGGCCGCCCGCGCCGGCGGCCATGCGGTGATCTGCGTACCTGGCCCCTGCGCCGTGACCACGGCCCTGGTGAGCAGCGGCCTGCCCAGTGGCCGCTTCTGCTTCGAGGGGTTCCTGCCGGCCAAGGCCGGCCTGCGCCGCCAGCGGCTGCAGGAGCTGGCGGCAGAGCAGCGCACCCTGGTGCTCTTCGAGGCACCCCACCGGCTGATCGAGCTGCTCGACGACCTGCTCACCACCCTGGGTGACAGGCCATTGCAGGTGGCGCGGGAGCTGACCAAACGCCATGAGCAGCAGATCGGGCCCAGCGTCAGCGCCGCCCTCGAACACTTCCGCCGGGTGCCACCCCGGGGCGAATGCACCCTGGTGCTGGGCGGCGCGGCACCGGAGCAACCACCCCTGCTCAGCGACGCCGAGCTGACCCAGGAGTTGCGCGAGAAGGTGGCCGCAGGCCTGAGCGCCAGTGATGCAGCTCGCCAGCTCGCGGCTGAAACCGGCCTCTCCCGCCGCAGCCTCTACGCCCTGCTGCACCAGCCGGAGTGAAAGCGGGCGCTGCCTGCGCTGGGCCTGAGCTGGATGGGTCATGCTGAAGGCCGAGCTGCCCCACTCCCCTCCGCCCTGGCCATGCTGCTGCGCCTGCGCCTGTTGCTCACCAGCCTCGGCGGCGGATTGCTGCTGCTGCTGATCCTCTGCCTCGGCGCCCAGAACCTGGAGGAGCGCCCCAGCCTGCGGCTGGGTATCGGCCGCAGCGCCCCCCTGCCCAGCGGCTTCCTGGTGGGGCTGGCCCTGGCGGCTGGGGTGATCAGCGGCGGCAGCGCCACCGCCCTGTTGCTGCCCCGCCGGGATCAGCCGCCGGGGAGGGCGTAGAGCGCACCTTCCAGCACCACCCGGGTGATGCCCTGCCCCACGAGGTAGGTGGCCGTGCGCTGAATCACCTGGCTGTCGGGCATCTTGATCACCCGCTGGGTACGGCCGCACTGACGCTTGGCCTGGCGCGGATTGGCGAACACCACCAGGGCCTGGCGCGCCTGTTCGTCGTCGGGGAGGGCGCCGAGCTCGGGGAAATCACTGAGGGGGCGAGCCTGCAGCTCCACCGTCTTGTCCACCAGCATGTACAGGCTGGCGGGCAGGGGAGCGTTCTCCAGCGGCTGGCAGACCACCGCCGAACCCTGCTGCAGCCCCGAGCTGAGGTTGGCGCCCGCCATCACCGGCACCATGGTGAACACATTGCCTTCCGCGTCGGTGTCATCACCGTCGCCGTCGTCGCTCTCGCCGTCGTCAACCTCGACGTCGTCGCCCTCGGCATCCTCGCCGAAATCATCAGCGTCATCGATCGCCAGCACAGCGGGGCCGGAGCCGTCCTCGTCAGTGTCGGGCTCGATCTCCACCAGATCGAAGTCGGCTTCAGCCTCGAACAGTTCTGCCCCTGGCAGTTCGGGCTCTGGCAGTTCGGGCTCGGACAGCTCGACCTCTGGCAGTTCTGCTTCAGAAAGTTCTGCTTCAGAAAGATCGGCGATGGCAGGCGCCAGCGGCAGGGGCATCTCCTGCTGATCCAGCAGCTCCGCGGGGCGGCCGCGCTCTTTTTTGAGCTGCTCGTAGAGCTCGGGGGTGAAGGCACCCTTCACCACTCGGGTCACGGTGTTGGGGCTGCAGCCGAAGCTGTCTGCCAGGGCCGCGCTGGACTCACCAGCCCGCCACCGCTGCACCAGCTCCTGTTTCTGGGCGTCACTGAGCCGGGAGGCCGCCATCTAGCAAGTTGCGCAGCAGCCCAATCTAGGCTGATGCAGTGGGCCGTTAGCTCAGCTGGATAGAGCATGCGACTTCTAATCGCACGGTCGCTGGTTCGAATCCAGCACGGCCCGTTCCCCCACCCGCCGGCGTCTGGCGCTCCAGAAGCCACACCAGCATTCCCTGACTGGACCCCATTTCGGTAGCAGCAGCGCCGACAGCTCCAGTGATTTGTCAACAATCTTGACAAAACCATTGAACCCGAGAGGCCCGCCCCATGGCCCTCGCACGACGCGTCGAACTGGTGCCGCTGGAGCGCACCTCCTCAGGCAATGCCCTCTTCAGCCAGGCCCAGCCCAGCGACGAAACCCTGATCGCCGATCTGGCCCCCCATCAGCCCGTCTCGCTCTTCTGCCACCGCCGCCAGACCGATCAGCTGATCCTCCTGCGCGGTTCCCTAGAGCTGGTGGTGCTGGAGGACGGCCGGCTCGTGCGCATTCCCCTGCGGGAAGACGAACCCCTGCTGGTGCGCATCCCCCCGGGCGTGCCCCACGGGGCGGTCAACAGCAGCCGCCACTACGCCACGGTCGTTAATGCCGTGCTGCGTCACGGCCCTGCCGACCCGCGCGACTACAGGCCGCGGCCACTGCCCCACAGCCTGCGGGCTCAGTGGCAGCAACTCATGGGCGTGCCCGCGCCAGCAGATCCTCCGCAGCCGGCAGGCGCAGCCGATCCGCCCAGCCACACCGACCATTGGCAGGCGTGATTCAGGTTGTGCCAGTCCTCGCCGAGGGTGATGAACGGCCGCTCACCGGCGAGGTGGGCCAGGTGATGGGCTTTCCACCAGCTCGGTCCCAGCTGCCCTGCCGAGGTCCCCATCAGACAGGGAAACTGGAGCTTGCGCGACGCCTTGCTCTGGGCAAACAACGGCTGCACGGTGATCTTGGAGAGGGCGTATCACCTGACGGGGTGCAGCTACAGGGATTTGTGCAGATTTACTGGCGTCTGTTATAGGGGCGGACAGCAAGAGACTCTCAGGGTCTGCCTAGACAGCCACTTCGGGCTGTTGGAGGTTCTTCTCAGCAGTCAGACAGGGAACAGGCATGGTCACCGTTCCATCCGAACTCACCAGGGTCACGGCATCGCGGTAAAAACGCGGGGTGGAGAGCATCAGCCGCCAAGCCTGACCCATTCCCATCAGCTGAAAAAGACTAGGGTGATGAGCCAACAACAACTCTCTTACTTTAGGATAATAGTTGGTATTTAGACCTGGAAAAACATGATGTTCGGAATGGTGGGAAAAGTTGAAGTGCAGCAGATCGATCCATGCCGGCACCAGAAGGGAGAGCGAACTCACCAATGGATCATTATCCTCGGTGAGCGGGGAAAGCATGTGATTGGTGTAGATATAGACCATCGAAATCGCATAGCCTACCCATAGGGGCAAGAAGTACCCAAGCAATAGTGGAACTGGCCGAAGACCGATCCAGCTGATTAACCCAGCATGGAGGGCAACCACAACCATCAGCTCAAGGGCGATGGCCTTGCGCTCAACCTTGCTCACCTGAAAGGCTGCCGGAGTGAAAAGAGTATTGGCGGTGTTGAAGAGAAGCACCGAACAGGTCGTGCGGAAGTGGTGCAACGGCCAGGCACTGGTCATACCTAGGGCCAGGATCAACGGATGCACCTCGCTGGAGGGCGCGATCCAGCGAAACAGGCGCTTGCCCCAGCTGCTGGGTTGACTCTCGAGATAGCTCCGATCAGTATCCACCAAGCCATTGGTGTGGCCATGGTGTTCGCGGTTATGCACTGCCTGCCAGAGGGTTGGGGTCATCCACGACACGCTGAATGCCACCAGCCCAACCAGCCGCCGCAGCGGCCGCTGCCGCGGCAAGCTGCCGTGCATCAGGTCATGAGCTAATAGCCCCAGGACGAAGACGCTGTTACCCATCACCACCGCAAAGGGGAGCCATAGCAGCAGCGCGGCCAGGGGAAGACGGTCGAGCTGGGAAGCGATTTGCCATCCGAGCGCCAGGATTGCCAGGTTGATAGGAATCAGACCCAGCCTGGCCGGGTCGGTCTTAAACGCCTCAGCAGGCAGCAAGGGACGCAGTTGACGAGCAACTGCCAGGGGCTCCAGAGGCGGCCATGCCAAGGCTGAACCAGAAGCTTCGACGGGCGCTGCGGAAATGGTGATATCGGACAAAGAGATTCGGAACGAGCCCGCAAAGAGCCTCGTGCTCCCTACTTGGCGATCACCATTCTTAACAGAAAGCCACCCCAGACGGGTGAAGGGCACCTCTGGATGGTCTGAACCGGCGGGATCGCGCTGGCTCCGGGACCGGAGACTCAGGCTGCCAGAGCCGCGGCCACCGCCGGGTTGCTGTACCAGCTGCGCACACCCTCACGCACCGGGATCACGCCCAGCTCGGCGCGCAGTTCCTCGAGGTCCTGCCCCATGCGCTCCTCCCAGATCACCGGGAAGAGCCGCTGGGCGGCGGCACCGGTATCGAGGCCATCCACGATCAGCCGCAGAATGGCCCTGGCCGTGCGTGCCTGATCCTCAACGCTGCTGAGTTCGGCGGCGGGGGTGCTGCCCATCAGCCAGCTGAGCATCAGCGACACCAGATCGGTGAAGCCCAGACCTGGATGGTTGAACTGTCCCACGCTGATGCTGATCACCCCGATCTCCCCGTAGTTGTCGAGGCTGTAGCCGCTGAGGATGTGGTGGAGATCGTGGGTGGCGAACACCCGGTAATTGATGTAGTCGGCTTCGGTCTCCAGGTTGTTGTAGAAGGCTGGTTCAGGGAAGAAGTTGATGTCGTAGCCGTGGGCGTTGAGCACCGAGGCGTAGGTGTGTCCGAGCGTGCCCTTGGGCAGGGCTGCCAAGGCCTCCACGTCGTAGGGGCCGCAGAGCCGGCGTTCCTTGATCAGGGCGGCGGAGGCCGGGTCCTTCTCCAGGATCCGGGTGCACAGTTTCATCGGATTCGACTCCCGCAACCGATGGGACAGCAGAAACACATTCCCCGCGTCCTTACCGCCCCCCACCGCCAGGTCGACGAGTTCGAGGAAGTCCTGCAGGTTGTGCTGGGAGGCGATCGAGTTGAGGAAGCGGAAACCCATGGCGTGTGGCGCAATGTGAAGCTGTGGTGCTGTGGAGCTGTGGTGCAGGCCGACGGCCGTGGCGAGCCCTTCTGGCCTGGAGATGACGGCCTGATCTGGCCAGTCAGCCGCGATCCTGATCGATAGGGTTGCGCCGAGTAGCGCGAACGGCATCAGGCCGATGTCAGCAATCCCCCGCACGTCCCCCCGGCTGAATGCCTGCGGCCGAAACCGTGGCTAACAAATGGATGGAGTGCGGAAAAGCGCATGACCGCAACCAGCCCGGCCCGACCCGCCGCATCCAAGCCATCCCCTTCGGCCGAGGAGATCGCCAGCCGCAAAATTGCCCAGGTCATCCGCCGGCATGGGGCCCAGCCCGATGCCCTGATCGAGGTGCTCCACCAGGTCCAGGAGATCCATGGCTATCTCCCGAAACAGGCTCTTGATCAGGTGGCCCGCCAGCTGCGGATGCCCTTGAGCCGGGTCTACGGAGTGGCCAGCTTCTATCACCTCTTCACGCTGGAGCCCCCCACACCCCACCGTTGCGCCGTCTGCCTGGGTACAGCCTGTTTCGTCAAAGGGGGGGCCGACGTCGCTGCCCGCCTCGAGCAACGGCTCGGGGTCAAACTCGATGACCCGGCCGGCAACGGCATCTGGGCCGTCCAGCATGTGAGCTGCCTTGGTGCCTGCGGCCAGGCGCCGGTGCTGGTTGTCGACGGTGTGCTGGTCACGAAGCTGCCGATTGATCAGCCCGAGGCCCTCGATGCCGTGCTCGAGAGCACGGGCATGCCGGCAGCAGGAGCGGTGCCCGCATGAGCAGCTCTGGCTCAACCACCCCTGCCCGTCAGCTGCGCTGCTGCGGGGCCAGCGGCTGCCGCAGCGCCGGCAGCGAGGAGTTGCAGGCCGCCCTGGAAGCGGCCCGGGATGCCGCAGGCCACACGGCCCAGGAGCTTGCGATCAAACCGGTGGGCTGCCTGCGGCTGTGCGGCAGGGGGCCACTGGTGGCCTGCGACGGCCCCGGCGGCACCACCCTCTATGGCGCCGTTCCACCCACCGAGGCGGGCGCCCTGATCGAGGCCGCCCGCCTCGGCGACCACGGCAACGACACCCTTCAGACCAGCCGGCTTGACCCCCAGCTGCCCTTCTTCGCCCTCCAATCGTCCGTGGTGCTGGAAGGCTGCGGCCAGGTGGATCCCGAATCGATCGACGATGCGATCGCCTTCGGGACCTACAGCCAGCTGCGCCGCTGCCTGCATGAACTCACCCCGGAGGAGGTCCGGGAGCAGGTGAAGCGCAGCGGTCTGCGCGGACGGGGAGGCGGGGGTTACCCCACGGGTCTGAAGTGGGACACGGTGGCCCTGCAGCCGCCCGGTCCCCGCTATGTGGTCTGCAACGCAGACGAAGGCGATCCCGGTGCCTTCATGGATCGCAGTGTTCTCGAGAGCGATCCGCACCGGCTGCTGGAGGGTCTCGCCATCGCGGCCTATGCCGTCGGTGCCGACCGGGGCTACGTATATGTCCGCGCCGAATACCCCCTGGCGGTGGAGCGGCTGCGCAAGGCCCTGCAGCAGGCCCGGCGCGCCGGGCTGCTCGGCAACGGCATCGATGGCACCTCCTTCTCTCTGACGATCGAGGTGCGCGTCGGGGCGGGCGCCTACGTCTGCGGCGAAGAAACTGCCCTGCTGCAGTCGATCCAGGGGCAGCGAGGCATGCCCAGGCCCCGCCCCCCCTACCCGGCCCAGTCCGGGCTGTGGGGCGCGCCCACCCTGATCAACAACGTCGAGACGATGGCGGCCGTGCCGGTGATCCTGCGCGAGGGCGGCGACTGGTACGCCTCGATGGGGACGGCCGGCAGCAAGGGCACCAAGGTGTTCGCGCTCTCCGGCGCCGTGACCAACACCGGCCTGGTGGAGGTGCCGATGGGTACCACTCTGCGCAGCGTCGTGGAGGTGATCGGCGGCGGCGTCCCCGACGGCTCGCCGATCAAGGCCGTGCAGACCGGCGGCCCCTCCGGAGGCTGCATCCCCGCCGAGCTGCTCGATACCCCGGTCGACTACGAAAGCCTGATGGAACTGGGTTCGATGATGGGCTCGGGCGGCATGGTGGTGATGGGAGAAACCACCTCGATGCCGGAAGTGGCGCGCCACTTCATGCGCTTCAGCGTCAACGAAAGCTGCGGCAAATGCGTGCCGTGCCGCGCCGGCACCGTGCAGCTCGCCCAGCTGCTCGACAGATTCGTCGAGCGGCGCGCCAGCCCCGCCGACATGGCGAAGCTGGATGCGCTGTGCCGCATGGTGAAAGCCACCAGCCTCTGCGGCCTCGGGCAGTCAGCTCCCAACCCGGTGCTCAGCACCCTGCGCTACTTCCGCCACGAATACGAAGCGGCCTGCCGTCAGCCCGCCCTGTGTGAGCAGCCATGAGCGTCATCACTCTCAGCGTGAACGGCAAGGAGGTCGCCATCCCGGAGGGTGTCAGCCTGCTGGAGGCCACCCGGGCCGCCGGGGTGGATATTCCCCTGCTCTGCCACCTCGACGGGCTCGAGCCCGTGGGGGCCTGCCGGCTGTGTCTGGTGGAGGTGGAGGGAAGCAACCGGCTCATGCCCGCCTGCACCACCGCTGCCAGCGAGGGGATGGCGATCCACACCCACACCCACCAGCTGCTCGACTACCGCCGCATGGCCGTGGAACTGTTCTTCGCGGAAGGCAACCACATCTGCGCCTTCTGCGTGGCCAACGGCAACTGCGAACTGCAGAACGTGGCCGTGCAGGTGGGAATGGACCACTCCCGCTTCCCCTATCAATACCCCCAGCGCGTCGTCGACGCGTCCCATCCGCTGTTCGCCATCGACCACAACCGCTGCATCCTCTGTACCCGCTGTGTGCGGGTCTGCGATGAGATCGAAGGGGCGCACGTCTGGGACGTGGGCAGCCGCGGCAGCCATTGCCACATCGTGGCCGGGCTGGATCAGCCCTGGGGAGAAGTGGAGGCCTGCACCAACTGCGGCAAGTGTGTCGACGTATGTCCCACCGGAGCCATCTTCCACAAGGAAGACACCACCGCCGAGAAGCTGCGCCACAGCGACCGCCCCGCCCTGCTCAAGGCCGCCCGCGACGAGCACGTCTGGAGAAACCAATGACCACACCCGACCCATCCACGCCTGAGCCAGCCGCGCCTGAGCCATCCGCCGCAGGGCTCCCGGATCGACCCAAGCTGCGGCTGGCCACCGTCTGGCTGGCGGGCTGCTCGGGCTGCCACATGTCGTTTCTGGATCTCGACGAATTTCTCTTCGATCTGGCCGCTGTGGCCGATGTGGTCTTTTCACCCGTGGGGATCGACACCAAGACCTACCCCGAGAACGTCGATGTGTGCCTAGTGGAGGGCGCGGTGGCCAACGTGGACAATCTCGAGCTGGCCCGCATCGTGCGCCAGCGCACGCGGCTGGTGATCTCGTTCGGTGACTGCGCCGTCACCGCGAACGTGCCGGGTCTGCGCAACCTCTTGGCCAGCGCCGATGGCAGCAGTCAGCAGGCGGTTCTGGAGCGGGGCTATCTCGAACTGGCTGACACCGGAGCCCAGCTCCCCTTCGCCCCCGGGATCGTGCCCGAGCTGCTGCCACGGGTGCTGCCCCTGCATGAGGTGATCGCCGTCGACCTGTTCCTGCCCGGATGCCCACCCTCGGCCCAGCGGATCAAGGAGGCGATCGCCCCGCTGCTGGCCGGAGAGCGGCCGGTGATGGAAGGGGCCGAGATGATCCGATTCGGCTGATGGAGTCCCGTCCCCCCGCTGCTGCCGCCATGACCCGCACCGTCGTCATCGATCCGGTCACCCGCATCGAAGGGCACGCCAAGATCACCCTCCACCTCGATGCAGCCGGCCACCTGATCGACACCCGCTTCCACGTGGTGGAATATCGCGGCTTCGAGAAATTCTGCGAGTGCCGCCCGTTCACCGAGATGGCGGGCATCACCGCCCGCATCTGCGGCATCTGCCCGGTGAGCCACCTGCTCTGCGCCGCCAAGACCGGCGACAAGCTCCTGGCCGTGCAGATCCCCCCAGCCGCCGACAAGCTGCGGCGCCTGCTCAATCTGGCTCAGCTCACCCAGAGCCACGCCCTCTCCTTCTTCCACCTCAGCAGCCCCGACTTCCTGCTGGGCTGGGAGAGCGATCCGGCGAAGCGCAATGTCTTCGGGCTGATGGCAGCCGATCCTGATCTGGCCCGGGCTGGCATCCGCCTGCGGCAGTTCGGCCAGCAGATCCTGGAACTGCTCGGCGGTCGCAAGATCCACTCCGCCTGGGCGGTCCCCGGCGGCGTGCGCACGCGCCTCAGTGTCGAAGCAAGGGACTGGATCCTGGATCGCCTCCCCGAAGCGAAGGCCACCATCACCCTGGCGCTCGGTCTCTACAAGACCCTTCTCGATGGCCCCCTGCAGAAGGAGCAGCGGGTTTTCGGTGATTTCCCCAGCCTGTTCATGGGTCTGGTGACCCCCGATGGCAGGTGGGAACACATCGATGGGATGCTCCGCTTCCGCGCCCCCGACGGCACGATCGTGGCGGATGGCCTCAGCGAGGACGACTACGCCTCCTTCCTGGGGGAAGCGGTGGAACCCTGGAGCTACCTCAAGTTCCCCTATTACAAACCCCTGGGATACCCAGATGGGATCTACCGGGTGGGCCCCCTGGCCCGGCTCAATGTCTGCGATTCGATCGGCACCCCCTGGGCCGACAGGGAACTCGAGGAGTTGCGCGACCGCAGCGGCCGGGTGGCAACCAGCTCCTTCGCCTATCACCATGCCCGGTTGGTGGAGATCGTGGCCTGCCTCGAAGCGATCGAGCAGCTGGTGAATGATCCGGAGTGCAGAAACAGCCGGGTCCGGTCCCGCGCCAGCCTCAACCGCAACGAGGCGGTGGGGGTGAGTGAGGCGCCGCGCGGCACCCTCTTTCACCATTACCAGGTCAATGACGACGGCCTGCTGACCCGGGTAAACCTGATCATTGCCACCGGCCAGAACAATCTGGCGATGAACAAGACCGTCCACCAGATCGCCAAGGAGTACATCCCTGATCCGGTGCCGGCCGGCACCGAGATTCCCGAGGCCATGCTCAATCGGGTCGAGGCGGGCATCCGCTGCTTCGATCCCTGCCTTTCCTGCTCCACCCATGCGGCGGGGCAGATGCCCCTGCACCTGCAGCTCCTTTCAGCCGACGGGCAGATCCTGGCCGAACGCCGGCGTTGACCAGGCCGGAGTTGAGCAGGCCGGCGTTGAGCAGGCTGGTGATCGGCATCGGCAACCCCCTCCGCGGCGACGATGGCGTGGGTTGGCATCTGGCCGGAACCCTGACTGATCATTCCGATCTGGTTGAACACTCCGATCTGACCGTCGCGATGGTGCATCAGCTCACGCCGGAGCTGGCCGCCGACCTGGTCGACCGCAGCGGCGTGCTGTTCATCGATGCCTGGCTGGCTGCCGCGGCGGACCCAGCGGAGGCTGCCCGACCGCAGCTGTGTCCGCTGGCCTCCGCACCTACCGGGCCGGGCAGCAGCAGCCATCACCTGGAGCCGGGCGCCCTGGTGGCGCTGGCCGACCTGCTGTTCGGCAGCCGGCCTGCAGCCACGATCCTGCTGATGCCGGCCTTCGCGTTTCCCCATGGAACGGCGATGAGTGCCTCCCAGGCAGCCCTGCTGCCCGAGGCCCGGCGCCTGCTCCGCACCTGGCTGGACCACTCCCTTGCATGAACTGAGCCTGATGGAAGCGGTGCGTGATCTCGCTCTCGAGCGGGCGGGGGAGCACCGCGCCCGCCGCATCAGCACCATCACCCTGCGGATCGGCAGCCTGGCGGGCGTGGAGCCCGACGCGCTGCGTTTCGCCTTCGACGTGGTCATGGCGGGAACGCTTGGGGAGGGGGCCACCCTGGTGATCGAATCGATCCAGGCCCATGCGTTCTGCTACGCCTGCCGCCAGACGTTCCCGGCCCATGACGGGGTCTGTGAATGTCCTGACTGCGGCTCGATCAGCCGCGACCTGGTTCAGGGTCGGGAGCTGCAGCTCGCTTCGCTGGATCTCGACTGCGACGACGATCCGCTTCAGCCATGAGGTCGCACCGCGATGGCACTTCCCTAGTGAATGGCAGCTCCTGCATGCGCTGACTAGCGTCTGATCAGGCTCTGTATCGCTGCGAGCCCTTCACCGTCCGCCGCCTGGGGAGTCCGCCGCCGATGTGCCTCGACTGCAACTGTGGCGCCCCCACCCATACCCACACGCACGCCCACACCCATCTGGAACTGGGACAGGATCTGCTGAGCCGCAATGACACCCAGGCCGCGGCCAACCGATCGCGATTCGGGGCCGCGGGCGTGCCGGTGATCAATCTGCTGTCGTCGCCTGGTTCGGGCAAGACCGCTCTGCTGGAGCGCATGGCCCGCGACTGGGGCGCCAGCCATCGGATCGCGGCGGTGGTCGGTGATCTGGCGACCGACAACGATGCCAGACGCCTGCAGAACGCAGGACTGCGGGCGATCCAGATCACCACCGGCCAGGCCTGCCACCTGGAAGCGGGAATGGTGCAAAAAGCCCTGGCGACGCTCGAATCGGACGGCATCGATCTGGCAGCGCTGGATCTGCTGGTGATCGAGAACGTAGGCAATCTGGTCTGCCCCTCGGCCTACGACCTGGGCGAGAGCCTGCGGGTGGTGATGCTTTCGGTGACGGAAGGGGAGGACAAACCCCTGAAATATCCGGCCACCTTTCATGCCGCCGACGTGGTGGTGATCAGCAAGATCGACCTCAGTGCCGCCGTCGGCTTCGAGCGCAGCCAGGCACTGCGCCACATCGCCCAGGTGGCGCCCCGGGCCCGGGTGGTGGAGGTGTCGGCCAAGTCGGGGGCCGGCATGGACGAGCTTCTGGCCGTACTGGGGCTTCCGATCCCGGCGCCCCTGTGAAGCCCAGGGCACGGCTTCAGCTGCGCTGCAGCGGGATCGTGCAAGGGGTCGGCTTTCGTCCCTTCGTCCACCGGCTGGCCATGGCTCTGGAGCTGGCAGGTGAGGTGGAGAACGTGCGCGGCTCGGTGCGGATCGATCTGGAGGGCGAGCGGGATCGGCTGGAGTCTTTCCTGGAGCGGCTGCCCCGCGAGATCCCCCCTCCGGCACAGCTGGAACCGTTGGAGCCGTGCTGGTTGCCGCCCACAGCCATCACCCCTGCCGCGACGGTACGGATCGCCGCAGGCGCCGCCACGCCGTTAGGCATCGGCCTGGTGGCGCCATCGCTGGCGGCCGATCGGGCACCCTGCGCAGCCTGCCTGGCGGAGCTCAGCGACCCTGCCGATCGCCGCTTCGGCTACCCCTTCATCAGCTGCTGCAGCTGCGGACCTCGTTTCAGCATTGCCACCGCCGAGCCGTTCGCCCGCGCCCACACCAGCCTGGCCAGCTTCGTGCTGTGCCCGAGCTGTCGACAGGAGTTCGACGATCCCCACAACCGCCGCTTCCACGCCGAGACGATCGGCTGTCCCGCCTGCGGCCCCCGCCTGAGCCTGCGGATCGGGGCGCAGGCGGCCCAGCCCCAAACCTCTGGGAGTCCGCGAAGAGAGGACAGCGCGACCCTGATCCAGCGCGCCTGCGAACTGCTCGGCGACGGCCGGATCCTGGCCCTGCAGGGGATCGGCGGCTTCCAGCTGCTGGTCGACGCCAGCAATGCCGCTGCCGTGGCCCAATTGCGACGACGCAAGCAGCGACCCGCCAAACCCTTCGCACTGCTGGTCGGCGATCCCGCCTGGATCTCAGCCCACTGCCTGCTCGACGCCGACGAACTGGAGGCCCTGCAGCATCTCGCCGCGCCGATCGTGCTCCTGCGGCGGCGAGCGCCAGTGGCGGAGTCCTTCCCCGGTGTCGCCCCGGGCAGTCCGGCCATGGGGGTGATGCTGCCGGCCTCGCCCCTGCACCACCTGCTGATCCGCGCCTTCGGCCGGCCGTTGGTGGCCACCAGCGGCAACCGCAGCGGCGAAACGCTCTGCACCGATCCGGCCGAAGCGATCGAACGCCTGGCGGGAATCGCCGATGCCTGGCTCTGCCACGACCGCCCGATCGCCCGCCCCCTCGATGACTCGGTGCTGCAGGTGATCGACGGCAGACCGGCCCTGATCCGCCGGGCACGGGGCCTGGCACCCGAGGCCCTGCCCCTGCCGACCGTGCCTGGCGCCGAAGCCACCACATCTGAATTGGCGCCGCAAGTGCTGGTGGCGCTAGGCGGCGATCTGAAGAGTGCTCCCGCCCTAGCGATCGGCAGCCGGGTCTGGCTGGCCCCCCACCTCGGCGACCTGGCCGAGGGGTCTTGCCAGCAACGGCTGGCGGAGGGGGTCGCGGAGCTGCTGGAACGCCATGGTGGTGGCGGCGCCCTGCTCGTCAGCGACGCCCATCCGGGCTATCTCAGCCATCAACTGGCCGCCACCCAGCCGTTTGAACACCGTGAGGTGCCCCACCACCTCGCCCACGCCCTGGCGGTGATGGCGGAGCATCGGCTCGACGCTCCGGTGCTGGCCTACTGCTTCGACGGACTGGGCTACGGCCACGACCCCGTGGCGCCCCTCTGGGGCGGGGAACTGCTGCAGATCGATGGCGACGGCTGGCGCCGACTGGCCAGCCTGCGCCCATTTCCACTACCGGGGGCCGAGCGCGCCATGGCCGAACCGCGTCGCGCCGCCCTGGGCCTGCTGGCCGCGGCCGGATCCGCCGTGCTCCACCATCCGGGCGCCCGCCACACGCTGGCTGCTTTCTCCCAGGACGAACGACAACTATTGCTGCAGGCGATCGCCAGTCGCTGCAACAGCCCGCTGAGCTCCAGCGTTGGACGACTGTTCGATGCGGTGGCCTCGCTGCTGGGTCTGGCTCAGGTGCTCAGCCACGAAGGCCAGGGAGGCCTGCTGCTGGAGGGAGCCGCAGCGCGGGCCCCTGCTGATCCCGGGGCCTATCCGCTGCCGCTCAGGATGGCGGCCGCGACGGCAAAGGAAGGACTGCCAGCGATGGGCCGGCTCGACTGGCAGCCACTGATCGAGGCGTTGCTGGCCGACCAGGACGCAGGCGTCCCCACCTCGGTCTGCGCCGCCCGGTTTCACAACGGAATGAGCCAGGCCTTCCAGGCGCTGGCCGTGTCGGCATCCCGGCACACAGGAGCGGCCAGGGTGGTCCTGGCAGGCGGGTGCTTTCAGAACCGGATCCTGCTCGAAGGCTCCATCCGTGCGCTTCGGGCCGGCGGTCTCACCCCCTTCTGGGGCGAGAGGGTGCCCGCAAACGACGGCGGCCTGGCCCTCGGCCAGGTCTGGGCGGTTCGCTGCAGCCTGCCTATAAACCAGAGGGAAGACCTTCCATCCCAGAGTCAGCTCCATGTGCCTGGCCGTTCCCGGTCTCATCCTCTCGATCACGAGCCGGCCACCGCAATCGGCGCCTGAACAAGGCGGCCAAGGCGACTGCAACGACGACATCTGGCGCATGGCCGATGTCGACTTCGGCGGCGTTCGCCAGCAGGTGAGCCTGGCCTGCCTCCCGGACGCCCAGGTGGGCGATCAGGTGCTGGTGCACGTGGGGATGGCGCTGAGCCTGGTCGAGGAGGAAGAGGCATGAGCACCCTCACGATCGACGGCAACGAGGCCACCGCCCGGGTCTCCTATCGCCTCAACGAGGTGATCGCCCTCTACCCGATCACGCCGGCGTCGCCGATGGGGGAATGGGCCGATGCCTGGAGATCAGAAGGCCGCCCCAACCTCTGGGGAACGGTGCCCGAGATCGTGGAACTGCAGAGCGAAGCGGGGGCGGCCGGCACGGTGCACGGGGGCCTGCAGGCCGGCAGTCTCACGACCACCTTCACGGCATCGCAGGGATTGCTGCTGATGATCCCCAACCTCTACAAGCTGGCCGGGGAACTGACGCCAGCAGTGCTGCACGTGGCGGCCCGTTCCCTCGCCGCCCAGGGACTCTCGATCTTCGGCGACCACTCCGACGTGATGGCGGTGCGGGGAACCGGCTGCGCCATCCTCTGCGCCAACAACGTTCAGGAAGCGGGAGACCTGGCCGCCATCGCCACCAGAGCCAGCCTCCATTCACGGCTGCCGTTCCTGCACATGTTCGACGGCTTCCGCACCTCCCACGAAATCCAGAAGGTGGAGGCGATCGAGGACGAGGTGCTGCGGCAGCTGATTCCCGAGCAGGCGATCGCCGCCCACCGCCAACGGGCTCTCAGTCCCGATCACCCGGTGCTGCGCGGCACGGCCCAGAACCCCGACGTCTACTTCCAGGCGCGGGAGACGGTGAACGGCTTCTACGACGCGGCACCGGCCGTGGTGGCCGAAGCGATGGACGCGTTCGCCGCCCTCACCGGCCGCTCCTACGCCCCCTATGACTACGTCGGGCCGGCCGACGCCGAGCGGGTGCTGGTGCTGATGGGCTCCGGTTGCGAGACCGCGGTTGAGACCGCCGAGGCCCTGCGAGCAAACGGGGAGAAGGTCGGAGTGCTGAAGGTGCGTCTTTACCGCCCCTTCAGCAATGCACTCATGATCCAGGCGCTGCCGGCCAGCACCCGGGCCATCGCGGTTCTCGACCGCTGCAAGGAGCCGGGAGCGGGGGGGGAGCCCCTCTACCTCGACGTCGTGGCGGCGGTGGCCGAGGAATGGGAGCGGCAGCACGGCGGCGGAACGCCGCTGCCCAGGGTGGTGGGTGGCCGCTACGGACTTTCCTCGAAAGAATTCACACCAGCGATGGTGAAGGCGGTCTTCGACCACCTCTGCGGGGAGGATCCCCTCAACCACTTCACGGTGGGAATCCACGACGACCTCACCCACCGCTCCCTGCCCTGGGAGAACGACTTCGTCACCGAAGCGCCCGGGGAAGTGCGTGCCGTGTTCTATGGCCTCGGCTCCGACGGCACCGTGGGCGCCAACAAGAGCACGATCAAGATCATCGGCGAGAGCACCGACCTCCACGCCCAGGGGTACTTCGTCTACGACTCCAAGAAGTCGGGGTCAGTGACGGTGTCGCACCTGCGCTTCGGCCCCCGGCCGATCCGCTCCACCTACCTGATCCAGCGCCCCACCCTGGTGGCCTGCCATCAATGGGATTTCCTGGGCCGCTTCGACCTCCTGGCCGGCCTCGAGACCGGCGGCATCCTGCTGCTCAACAGTCCCTATCCGGCCGAAGAGAGCTGGCGGCGGCTGCCGGAGGCGATGCGCACCACGATCCGGGCGAAGCAGCTGAAGGTCTGGATCATCAACGCCAGCCAGGTGGCCATGGAGGCGGGCATGGGCTTCCACATCAACACCGTGATGCAGGCCTGTTTCTTCGCGGTGAGTGGGGTGCTGCCGCGGGAGGAGGCGATCGAGCGCATCCGCACCGCGATCGTCAAAACCTATGGCCGCAAGGGGGAGGCGGTCGTGGCCATGAACCTCAGGGCCCTCGATGCGAGCCTCGACCACCTGGAGGAGCTGGCCTACGCCGACCTCCCGATGGTTATGGGCGAGGGCGGGCTGGAGCTCGCCTCCAGCGACGAACGCCTGGCCCGTGCTCCGGCCTTCGTGCGTGACGTCATCGTGCCGATGCTGGAGCGCCGTGGCGACGAGCTGCCGGTGAGTGCCCTGCCCTGTGATGGCACCTTCCCGGTGGGCACGTCCCAGTGGGAGAAGCGCAACATCGCCGAGTCGATCCCGGTCTGGGAAGACGATCTCTGCGTGCAGTGCGGCAAGTGCGTGATGGTCTGCCCCCACGCCGTGATTCGCGCCAAGGTGGTGGAGCCCGACGCACTGGCCACCGCCCCCGAGGGGTTCCGCCGCGCCCCCGCCCGCGACCACGACTTCGAGGGGCAGTCCTTCACCATTCAGGTGGGGGCAGAAGACTGCACCGGCTGTGCCCTCTGCGTGGAAGTGTGCCCGGCGCGGGATCGCACCGAGCCGAAACGCAAGGCCATCAACATGGCTCCACAGCGGCCCCTGCGGGAGCAGGCCCGGGGGTACTGGGACTTCTTCCTCAGCCTGCCGGAGGCCCCGCGCGCCGCTCTGAATCTGCGCAAGATCGGCCAGCAGCAACTGCAGCAACCGCTGTTCGAGTTCTCCGGAGCCTGCGGGGGGTGCGGCGAGACGCCCTACCTCAAGCTCGCCACCCAGCTGTTCGGTGATCGGATGATGATCGCCAACGCCACGGGCTGCTCCTCGATCTACGGAGGCAACCTGCCCACAACCCCCTGGACCACCAATGCGGAGGGGAGGGGGCCGTCCTGGAGCAACTCTCTCTTCGAGGACAACGCCGAATTCGGCTTCGGCATGCGGGTGGCGGTGGATCAGCAGCGACAGATGGCGGGCGAACTGCTGTCCCTGCTGGTACTGCCGGCCAAGCTGGTGGAGGCCATCCTCGGCGCCGACCAGAGCGATGAGGCCGGCATCTTTGCCCAGCGCCAGCGGGTCGCCCAGCTCAAGACCCTGCTGCAGGAGCAGGATGCGGAGTCAGGCTCACCGGCGGCACGTCTTCTGAGCGTGGCCGACGCGCTGGTGAAGCGGAGTGTGTGGCTGGTGGGCGGTGACGGCTGGGCCTACGACATCGGCTTCGGCGGACTCGATCACGTGCTCGCCAGCGGCCGCGACGTGAACGCCCTTGTGCTCGATACGGAAGTTTACTCCAACACCGGCGGCCAGGCCTCCAAGGCCACGCCACGGGCCGCGGTGGCGAAGTTCGCGGCTGCGGGAAAAGCCGCACCGAAGAAGGATCTCGGGCTGATGGCGATGACCTACGGCACCGTGTACGTGGCCAGCGTGGCCATGGGCGCACGGGACGAACACACGGTGAGGGCGTTTCTGGAAGCCGAAAGCTATCCCGGACCTTCCTTGATCATTGCCTATTCCCACTGCATTGCTCACGGCATCACGATGGCCAAGGGCATGGCCCATCAGCAGGCGGCGGTCGATTCGGGGCGCTGGCTTCTCTATCGCTACGACCCCCGGCGAACGGAACGGGGCGAGAATCCGCTCCAGCTGGATTCACGGGCTCCGAGCCGCCCGCTGGCCGAGACGATGGCGGAGGAAAACCGCTTCCGCATGCTCAAGTTCAGCCAGCCCCAGCTGGCCCGGCAGCTGGGGCGACAGGCCCAGCATGAGCTCGATCGTCGCTGGGCCCTCTACCGGGCCCTCGCCTCCCAGGAATGCGGCCCAACCACGACCGCGGCAGGGAGGTCCCAGCCATGAGCCCCGATCTGTCCACCACTTACCTCGGCCTGGAGCTGCGCTCTCCCCTGGTGGTGGGTGCAGCGGCACCCCTGAGTGAGGACATCGACCAGCTGGTGGCACTGGAGCAGGCGGGGGCTGCCGCCGTGGTGCTTCATTCGCTCTTCGAGGAGCAGATCGAGCGCGACCAGCTCGATCTGCATCAGATGGGGATGCAGGGCGCCGAGAGCTATGGCGAAGCCCTCAGCTACGTGCCGGAGCATGCCCTGTTCCATGTGGGATACGAGCTCTATCTCAACCACGTCAGCGAAGCCCGTGAACGTCTGTCGATTCCGGTGATCGCCAGCCTGAACGGCACCAGTCCGGGCAGCTGGGTGCGTTGCGCCCGCCAGCTGGAGGACGCCGGTGCCCATGCCATCGAACTGAATCTCTATGCGATCCCCACCGATCCATACCTCTCCAGCGCCGCGATCGAGAACCAGGTGGAGGAGGTGGTGGCTGAAGTGCAGGCCGAGGTGAAGCTGCCCCTGGCGGTGAAGCTCAGTCCCTTCTTCACCAACTTCAGCGCCATGGCACGGCGGCTTGCGGCTGCCGGGGCCGATGGTCTTGTGCTCTTCAACCGCTTCTACCAGCCTGACATCGACATCGAGACGCTCGAGGTGCGCCCCAACCTGTTGCTCTCCACCCCCCACGACCTGCGCCTGCCGCTGCGCTGGATCGCCCTGCTGCACGGCCGCCATCCCCTCGACCTGGCGGCCACCAGCGGCGTCCAGAGAGGAACCGACGTGGTGCGTCTGCTGATGGCAGGAGCCTGCGTGACGCAGATCGTGGCAGCCCTGCTGCGCCATGGCCCCCAGCGTCTCGCCGTGATCGAAGCCGAGCTGAGCCAGTGGCTGGAGGATCACGACCACGCCACAGCGCGGGAGCTGATCGGCTGCATGAGCCAGCAACGCTGTCCTGATCCAAGCGAATACGAGCGTGCTCAATACATGCGCGCCATCAAGACCTTCCACCCCATTGGCGAGGCCGACCGGCCCGACGGGGAGCCCCTCCCTTCTGACGAGCTGAGCGCGACAGCGCTGCCATGACCAGCACGGTGAACGGGCTGGCGACCCGGCTGGCCGCCATCACCACCAGACCCTGGACCCTGATGGAGGTCTGCGGTGGCCAGACCCACGCCATCGTGCGCTGGGGTCTCGACCAGCTGCTGCCTCCCGGTCTGCGCCTCATCCACGGCCCCGGCTGTCCGGTGTGCGTGACACCGGCAGCCACGATCGATGCCGCCCTGCAACTGGCCCGGCGGCCGGAGGTGATCCTCTGCTCCTATGGCGACATGCTGCGGGTCCCCGGCTCCAGCAGCGACGATCTGCTGGGGGTGCGGGCGGCCGGCGGCGACGTGCGCCTGCTCACCTCGCCCCTGCAGGCGCTGGAGCTGGCGCGCCGCCATCCCCAGCGCACCGTGGTCTTTCTTGCGGTGGGCTTCGAGACCACCGCTCCGGCCACCGCCCTGCTCGCCCGCCAGGCCCTGGGCAGCGGGGTGCGGAACCTTTTGCTGCTCACGGCCCATGTGCGAGTGCCCCCGGCGATGGAGGCGATCCTCAGCGCCGATGGCAACCAGGTGCAGGGCTTCCTGGCGGCGGGGCACGTCTGCACCGTGATGGGCACCGGCGAACTGAACGAGCTGGTGCAACGGCATCGTGTGCCGGTGGTGGTGACGGGCTTTGAGCCCATCGATCTGATGCGTGGCCTGCTGCGCTGTGTGGAGCTCCTCGAGGCCGGACAACCCCAGCTGGCGAATGCCTACCCAAGGGTGGTGAAGCCGGAGGGCAATCCGGCGGCACGGGCGCTGCTTGAAGAGGTGTTCGCCGTGGTGGATCAGCCCTGGCGTGGCTTCGGGATGATCCCTGGCGGCGGGCTTGCCCTGCGCGAGGCCTACGCCAGCCTCGATGTCCGGCGCCACGTCTCCCTGGGCGGCGGCACAGCCGGCGATCCCGGCAACCCCTGCATCAGCGGCCTGATCCTGCAGGGCCGACGCAGTCCACGGGATTGCCCGGCGTTCGGCACTTCCTGCACACCCGAGCATCCTCTGGGGGCGCCGATGGTGTCGAGCGAGGGAGCCTGCGCCGCTTACCACCTCTACCGCCGCCATGACTGAAGCGACGGCCGGAGCGCGGATTCGGCTGGCCCATGGCGGCGGCGGCACGCTGATGCAGCAGCTGATCGACCAGGAGCTGCGCCCCCTCTACAGCGATCCCACCCAGGTGCTCCACGACGCGGCTCGCCTGAAGCTGCCCCATGGCGATCTGGCCTTCACGACCGACAGTTATGTGGTGCAGCCCCTGGAATTCCCCGGAGGAGACATCGGCAGCCTGGCTGTCACCGGGACCGCCAACGACCTCGCCATGGCCGGCGCCCGTCCCCTTCACCTCAGCGTGGGACTGATCCTGGAGGAGGGGCTGGAGCTGGCTGTCCTCCGGCGCCTGGTCGTGTCACTGGCGAACACGGCGCGGCAGTGCGGCGTCACGATCGTGACGGGCGACACGAAGGTGGTGGAGAGGGGCAAGGGCGACGGGGTGTTCATCAACACCAGCGGCATCGGCCTGCTGGCGACCGACCTGCCCATCGATCCGCTGGCGATCGAGCCTGGCGATCGGATCTTCGTCAGCGGCGATCTCGGTCGCCACGGCGTGGCGATCCTGGCGGCCCGCCATGGCCTGGATCTGCACCCCCCCCTGGCCAGCGACTGTGCGCCGCTATGGCCCGTGGTGGAGTCCCTGCTGACGGCGGGGGTGCAGCTTCACTGTCTGAGGGATCTCACCCGAGGCGGGCTGGCCAGCGCCCTCGCAGAACTATCCGGCGCGAGCGGCATGGAGTTCCTGGTGGAGGAGGAGGCGATCCCCGTGGCGCCGCCGGTGGCCCGCACCTGCGAGCTGCTTGGCTTCGAGCCCCTGCATCTGGCCAACGAGGGACGGTTGGTGGCGGTGGTACCTGAACGGTCAGCGGCGACGACCCTGCAGATCCTGGAACCTCTCGGTGGAGCTTTGATCGGAGAGGTCCGGGCTAATGCCGCTCGGGTCCTGCTGCGCACTCGCTTCGGCAGTGAGCGGGTGCTGGTGCCACTGAGCGGCGAACTGCTGCCGCGCATCTGCTGAGGGCCAGGGCACCTGGGGGCAGGGATGATGGGATCTGTTCCCTTGATGCAGTCATGTACACCGACTGGACCTCCGTGATCCTGCTGCTGTTGACCGCCTTGCCGCTGGGGGTGGTGGTGGCCACGGCGGCCTTCTTCATCTGGCGCCAGAAAAAGCTCAAGCAGCGCTGATGTCGCGGCGGGCAGCCCCATGATCAACAAGGCTGCCCTGGCCGAGGCATTCAAGGCAGGTGCGGAAGCTGTTGGAACCCATGCGCAGAACACCGCTGCCTCCGCAGTGGCTGCAGCGCTTCAGACCCATCTGTGCTGAGCCCCTCACCGATGGCGACAAACGAGCTGGATGGGTGAGAACGTGGGGATACCTAGAAGAAGTTGAGAGCTCAGGATCTGTTTCAAGGGCGCTGGGGAACGACACCACAACCCGAGATGACACTCCATCACGGGTTGAGCGGTACTGACTTATCAATCGTTCGGTGCTGGAGCTGGACACGTGGAGATGCTCCAGGGGTTCGTCTTGAAGTCTGAACCGAAAGGCAGACCTTGATCCCGAAACCTTCCTTAAGAGATCCCGGGGCTCAACTCCATCGTCGCAACTGAGTCTTAAGTCGCGACAGATCCAGATCCTGCAGCAGCTCCGTCGCGCTCAGGCGGCTGCCGGCGGGCACCAGATCCAGGCTGGCCGCCATCCGGCCGATCACCGCAGCCGCATCCAGGCCCGCCTGCCGCAAGGGTTCAAGCCCAATGGCATCCTGCCGCTTGGCCAGCCGCTCCCCAGCCTCATCCAGCCAGAGGGGCACATGCCAGGTGTCAGCAAAAGGTCGCCCCAACCGCTCGCTCACCGCCAGCTGCGGCGCCGTTGAGCGCCAGAGGTCAGCTCCTCGCACCACGGTGGTCACCGCCAGCAACAGGTCGTCCACGGCCGAGGTCAGGTGATAGGCGAGCAAACCATCGGCGCGGCGCAGCACCACATCGCCCACCTCGGTGGCCGCGTCCAGGCAGCCCTCCGGACCGATCTCCTCCCTCCAACACAAGGTCCCAGGCTCGAGCCTCAGCCGCCAGCTGGGCAGCCGCCCCTGCCGGGGCCCCCAGCCCACGGACTGATCGCGGCAGGTCCCCGGGTAGAGCGGCCAGCCGCCGTGGGGGGCTGAGAGATCCGCGAGCATCCGGCGGCTGCAGCGGCAGGAATAGAGGGACCCGCCGCGACGCAACGCTGACAGCACTGAGCCGTACAGGCCCTTGCGCTCGCTCTGGCGAAGGGATGGGCCATCCCAGCTGAGGCCAAGCCAGACCAGGTCGGCCTCGATGGCCTCGATGGCCCCTGGACGCTGGCGCGGGCCGTCGAGATCGTCGTGGCGCAACAGAAAACGCCCATTGCTGAGGCGAGCCTGCAGCCAGGCCAGCAGAGCTGTGCGCAGATTGCCCAGATGAAGGACTCCGCTAGGGGAGGGGGCGAATCGCCCCGTGGGCCCCGCGAGCCGACGGCGATCAGCCGCCTCGATCAGCCGCTCCAGCTGTGCGGGGAGGGGAAGCCCCAGGGCTCAGCTCTGGACCTTGTCCTTGAACTGCTTACCGGCAGTGAAGGCTGGCACCCGCTTGGCCGGGATCTTGATTTTTTCGCCGGTCTTGGGGTTGAGGCCCTGACGGGCGGAGCGCTCGCGGGGCTCGAAGGAGCCGAAGCCCAGGATCGAGACCTTCTTCCCTTCCACAACGGAATCCACGATCGTCTCGATCGCGGCGTCGACGACCTTGGACACTTCGGTCTTGGTCAATTCGGTGCGAACCGCAACGAGGTTGACGAGATCAGCTTTGTTCATCGGAGGCGAAAACCTTCAGGAGAATGCGGGAGCTGGACGGAGCGGAAAAACACCCTCTCGCCGGCGCCGGAACGGTACAGCGCGCCAATCGTATGGGGGAAGGGCGGTTCGGGCAACCAAAAACCCCTGCTGAACAATGGTTTGGAGCCGAATCGGCCCCGAACCCGCCCGATCCGGACTCCATGGACCGCCCACCGAAGCCTCAGGAAGGATCAAGCAGACCTTCCTGCAGACCATTCAGCAGGTCATCGAGCAGGCCGCGGCCGCCGTCGATCAGCTTCTCCCCTTGCAGTGCCCCAAGACCCGCTCCGCTGGCGATCCAGCGGGGAGAACCGGGCGGCAGCCAGCGGTGCAGGCTTTCGAGGCTGCGCCGCTGCCGGTCCCAGTGAAAAGTGCGGGCCGTGCGCAGCGGACGGGCCTCCCCCGGCGCGGTCGGCACCAGCAAGCGCCCGCAGAAGAGCACGTCGAGTTCCCCGGCCGCATGGACCACACAGGACCCTGGAGTGGGCCCCGGTGTCCAGAGCGCCCGCAGGCCCCCACCCAGATCAAGCTCATCGCCGAAGGGGGCCAGCCCCTTCACGCCGGGCAGGAGGTAGGCCTCCTGCTCCTGCAACCGCACCGGCCAACCCAGCGCCTCCTGCCAGCGGCGGCAACGCCCATGGCCCTCCCGGCTGGTGAGCAGGATCTTGCCGCCACCGGCCTCTTGCAGAACGGCAAGATTCGCGGCGGTGTAGGCCGGCACATCGATCAGCAGCGGCGCCTGACCCCGGGGCGCCAGCAGCCAGGAGGTCCCCCCCCTGCTGTCGCGGTTGGGGGCGAACACCCACAGTCCGGGGAGCACGGGCGTGGGCGGTCGCCCAGCCTCCATGGTCGTCTCGCCACTCTCCTCAACCGGCATCGAGCCTCCCGAGGGCCAACGCCCCGCACAGCACTAACTTGTAGCGACGGGTGACCCGAGTCCTTGTCTTCGATCCAGCTCGGACATCCCTGGCCCCTCGGGGCAGCGATCACCGCCCGGGGGGTGAATTTCTCCCTGGTGGCCCCAACGGCCACCAGGGTGGAGCTGCTGCTGTTCGCCCGCGGCAGCTCGCCTGAACCCTTCCGGATCATTCCGCTGGATCTGCGCCATCGCTCCGGCGACCACTGGCATGTGGAAGTGGAGGGCATCGGCGAGGGCACCTGCTACGGCTACCGGGTTTATGGGCCATTGATGCCCGGTGGACACGGCTTCAACCCCTCCAAGGTGCTGCTTGATCCCTGTGCCAGGGCGATCAGCGGCTGGGATGTCTACCGCCGCCGTGATGCAATCGGCGCCATCCCAAACACGGCCAGCTGCTTGAAGGGAGTGGTCACGGAGCGGGATCGCTTCGATTTCGTGGCCGCGCCGAGGCCCCGCCACAGCTGGCAGACCACGGTGATCTACGAGCTGCACGTGGGCGGGCTCAGCCGGGGCCAGGGCAGCCCCGTGGCCACCGAGCGCCAGGGCAGCCTGCTGGGCGTGATCGACGCCCTGCCCTATCTGCGCAGCCTGGGGGTCACCGCACTGGAGCTGCTGCCGGTGATGGCCTTCGATCCCCAGGACGCCCCCCACGGGCGACAGAACTACTGGGGCTACAGCCCCCTGAGCTGGATGGCACCCCATCAGGGCTATCTGGTGGGCGACGACCCGCTGGCGGGGCGCCAGCAGATGCGTCAGCTGGTCACCGCCTGCCACCAGGCCGGGATGGAGGTGCTGCTCGATGTGGTCTACAACCACACCAGCGAAGGCAACCAGGACGGGCCGACCCTGAGCTGGCGCGGCCTGGCCGACCACCTCTATTACCACCAGAACATCCGTGGCGACTACCAGGACGTCACCGGCTGCGGCAACACCATCGCCGCCAACCGCCCCCTGGTGAGGAGGCTGCTGCTGGAGTCGATGCGCTGCTGGGCCCTGGAGCTGGGCATCGACGGCTTCCGCTTCGATCTCGGCATCGCCCTCAGCCGTGGCGAGGAGCTGGCCCCACTCGACCAGCCGCCGCTGTTCGAGGAGATCGAGGCCGACCCTGAGCTGAGCGACCTCAAGCTGGTGAGCGAACCCTGGGATTGCGGCGGTCTCTACCGGCTCCATGATTTTCCGGCGCGCCGCATGGGCACCTGGAACGGCCGCTTCCGCGACGACGTGCGCCGCTTCTGGAAGGGGGACGACAGCTGCTGCTGGTCGATGGCCCAGCGGCTGTCAGGGAGTTCCGATCTCTATGGCGGCAAGCCGGCAAAGGCTGGCCGCAGCATCACCTTCATAACCGCCCACGACGGCTTCACCCTCGCCGATCTGGTCAGCTACGGCGTCAAGCACAACCTGGCCAACGGCGAGGACAACCGTGACGGAGACAACCACAACAACAGCTGGAACCACGGGGTGGAGGGGCCCTGCAGCGATCCGCAGATCAGCGAGCTGCGCAACCGCCAGATCCGCAACCTGCTGGGCACCCTCCTGCTGGCGCCCGGGGTGCCGATGCTGCTGATGGGCGATGAAGTGCGCCGCAGTCAGGGGGGCAACAACAACACCTGGTGCCAGAACAATCCCCTGGGCTGGATGCACTGGCGCCCCGACGAAGACGACCAGGCCCTTCATCAGTTCGTGAGCCGGCTGGTAGGCCTGCGCCGCCGCCTCGAAGGCCTGCTCAATCCTGAGAGCCCCCATGCCGACCCCCCCCCCTCCAGGCCGGGCGAGCGGGATCTGATCTGGCGCGAGTGGCACGGGTTGGAGCTGCTCCAACCCGACTGGGGCAGCTGGTCCCACAGCCTGGCCTGGAGCCTGCACGACCTGCGCCACGGCCCCCTGCTCTGGTGCGGCATGAATGCTTACTACCAGCCGATGACCTTCAAGCTTCCTGAGCCCAGCGCCGGCTGGCTACGGCTGATCGACACCGGCCAGATCGCTGGCGATGAACTGCTGGTGTCGCCCCAGCCCTTGAGCGCCGAGACGGCAGCTCTACAGGGCCGCAGCCTCATGCTGCTGGCGGCTCCCCACCTGATCGAGGCGACGGGGCTTTGAAGAAACAAGCGGGCGGCGGGAATCGAACCCGCATCATCAGCTTGGAAGGCTGAGGTTTTACCACTAAACTACGCCCGCACCAGTACAAGCGTACCGTCGGTGGGCGCCCAGCCCGGCCCAACGACCACGGCGAACGCTTGCCTGCAGCATTATGACCTGCGCCTGGTACAGCCCTTCTTGACCTCTCCCGAGACCACGCTGAGCCCCCAGGCGTCCACATCGGTGAGAGATGCATCCAGCCTCAGCGGCGCGGCTCGCCGTCGCATGCTCTGGTCGTATAGCCTCGGTGACGCCGGCACCGGCATGGCCGCCACCCTGCTCGGCTTCTACCTGTTCGTCTTCTACACCGGTGTGGCGGGCCTGCCGGCCTGGATGGCCGGCCTGGTGCTGATGGTGATCAAGGTCTGGGACGGCATCAACGACCCGATCGTCGGCTTCCTCAGTGACCACACCAATAGCCGCTGGGGTCCGCGCATTCCCTGGATCGCCTTCAGCGCCGTGCCGCTCGGCCTGAGCATGGCGGCGCTGTGGTGGGTGCCCCCCGGCAGCGACTGGCAGAAGTTCACCATTTTCGTGCTGATCCAGCTGGTGGCGATGGGGCTCTACACCTGCGTCAACCTGCCTTACTCGGCCCTCGCCTGCGAGCTCACCACCGACACGCCCCTGCGCACCAAGCTCAATGCCCTGCGCTTCACCGGCTCGATCATCGCCGGCCTGAGCGGGCTGGTGCTGGGAGCCCTGCTGGTGGGCGGCGGCGCCGAGGGGTACCAGCGCATGGGCCTGATCTCCGGCACGCTGATCGCCATCACCAGCCTGGTCTGCGCCTGGGGGCTGGCCCCCTTCGCCCGCCACTGCCAGCGCCCCAGCGGCCATCCCGAACCGCTCGGCAAGCAGTTGAGGCGCATCAGCCGCAATGGTCGCTTCCTGCGGGTGCTGGGGCTCTACCTGCTGCTCTGGTGCGCACTGCAACTGATGCAACCGGTGTCGCTGATCTTCCTGACGGTGGTGATGCGCATCCCCGAGAGCTGGAGCACCTGGATTCTGATTCCCTTCCAGCTCAGTGCCCTGGCGGGCCTGCAGCTCTGGAGCTGGGTGGCCTACTGGCACGGCAGGGTTCATGCCCTGCGCTGGGGCGTGGGGCTCTGGGTGGTGGGCTGCATGGCGGCGATGGTGCTGGTGCCGCTCAATCCGGACATCTCCCCCACCGGTTCAGCCGGAAACCTGCTGAATCTCTCTTTGCTGGTGGTCACGATCATGCTGGTGGGACTGGGCGCCGCCACCGCCTATCTGATCCCCTGGGCCCTGCTGCCTGATGCTATCGATGCCGATCCCGACAAACCCGCCGGCCTCTACACCGCCTGGATGGTGATCACCCAGAAGCTGGGCATCGGCGTGGCGGTCTTCGTGCTCGGCAACGTCCTCAGCTTCAGCGGCTACAAGGCCGCCAAGGGGCTGCTCCAGCCCGACTCAGCCCTGCTCACGATCCGGCTGTGCATGGGCATCATCCCGGTGGTGCTGATCGTGGTGGGGCTGGTGGTGATGCGGCGCTGGCCGGAGCGGCGGCGACGGCGTCCAGCACTGCAACCATGAGGCTTCCCCGCTATGTCCAGCGGCTCGGCAGCAGCTGCCTGATCGGCGGGCAGGCGATCTCCGCCCTGTCCAAGGGCCGCATCAACCTCAACGACCTGTTCGAGCAGATGCTGGAAGCCGGTCCCGGCAGCTTCCTGATCGTGATCATCACGGCGCTGGCCGCCGGCACGGTGTTCAACATCCAGGTTGCCGCGGAGCTCACCCGCCAGGGTGCCGGATTCTCCGTCGGCGGCATCCTGGCCCTGGGGCTGGCCCGGGAGATCGCTCCGCTGCTCACAGCCACCCTGCTCACCGGAAAGGTGGCCACGGCCTATGCCGCCCAGCTGGGCACGATGAAGGTGACCGAACAGATCGATGCGATCACGATGCTGCGCACCGATCCGGTGGAATACCTGGTGGTGCCACGCGTGCTGGCGCTGGTGGTGATGGCGCCGGTGCAGTGCCTGCTGTTCTTCGTGGTGGGGATCTGGTCGGGCCAGGTGAGCAGCACCTTCCTCTATTCGATTCCGCCCTCAGTGTTCTGGAATTCCGTGCGCACCTGGATGGAGCCCTCCGACCTGCCTTCAATGCTGGTGAAGGCCGTGGTGTTTGGTCTGCAGATCGCGGTGATCGCCTGCGGCTGGGGCCTCACCACCCGCGGCGGCCCCAAGGAGGTGGGCACCAGCACCACCGGCGCCGTGGTGATGATCCTGGTGACGGTGAGCCTGGTGGATGTGGTCCTCACCCAGGTGCTCTTCGGTGGCTGAGTCATCGGGCCGGCTGCCGGCGGGGGCCCGAGCAGCAAGCGCTGGCCAACGGGGGGGCAGGCGCTGCAGCATGGAGCGATGACGACTCCCACGAGCCCTGCCCCGAGCGGCCCCGATCCAGCCAACGGGATGATTCTGGCGCCCCGCCCCTGGGTGCCCCTGGGGTTGATCGCCATAGGCGTGGCGCTGCTGCTCCTCCAGCGCGTCTGGAGCTGGATCCCGATCGCCGCCGCGGTGGTCGGACTGCTCGGGCTGGTCCTGCTGCTGCAGACCCTGCTGCTGCGGCTGCAGTTCAGCGGCGATGCCCTGCTGGTGTGGAGCCGCTCCACCCTGCTGCGCCGCTTCCCCTACAGCGAATGGATCGGCTGGACGCTGTTCTGGGGACCCCTGCCGGTTCTGTTCTATTTCCGTGAACGCCGGAGTCCCCATCTGCTGCCGGTGCTCTTTGATGCCAACGCCCTGCGCCAGCAGCTGGAGCTGCACCTGAGCGGCCTGCCATGAGCGACATCACCCCCATTCCCGAAACCGGCTCCGAACCACTACCCGAGCCCGAAGCGGCAGCTGCCTCTTCGGCTGCCGCCGAACCGATCGCCTCCGCTCAGCCGGCGGCCCATGGGGAGCTGCTGGAGCTGGCCCTGAGCGATCTGCGCGAGCGCCGGGCGGCCCTGCTGAGCGAGATCCAGGCCCTGGAGCAGCGTCGTAAGCAGCTGGACGCCGATCTCGACGGGAGCCTCAGCGGCCGCGCCGACGGTATCGCCCGCCGGCTCAAGGGTTTCCAGGACTACCTGGTGGTGGCCCTGCAGGATCTGGCCAGCCAGGCGGAGCTGATGGACCTGGTGGTACAGCCCCTGCAGGTGCAGCCCTCACCTCTGGATCCTCAGCCTGAGGCCGTGCCGACAGCGGCGGCCCAGCAGATCGCACCGGCGGCGGCGGGCCAGTTCAGCCAGGACGCCGAACTGATCCGCGATCGCCTCGCCCGCTTTCAGGGACAGCCCGATTTCTATGCCGATCCCTGGAAGCTGCGCCGCAGCCTGGAGCCCGCTGCCGCCGGCCTGCTCGAAGACTGGTTCCTCAACCAGGGCGGGCGGGGTGCCCAGGCCAGCACCGGCAGCCGCAACCGCAATGCCCTGATCACCGCTGGTGCGGTGGCGATCCTGGGGGACCTTTACGGCGACCGCTTCCAGACCCTGGTGCTGGCCGGAGAGCCCGAGCGGCTCGGAGAGTGGCGCCGCGGCCTTCAAGACTGCCTGGGACTGGCCCGGGAAGACTTCGGCCCCAACAGCGGCATCGTGCTGTTCGAGCGGCCCGATGCCCTGATCGAGCGGGCCGACCGGCTCGAGGAGCGTGGCGAACTGCCCTTCATCGTGATCGATGCTGCCGAGCAGGTGGTCGACATACCGGTGCTTCAGTTCCCCCTCTGGCTGGCCTTTGCCGCCACTGCCAACGAACTGGCCCTGGAACAGGACCTGCCGTGAGCCAGCCGCTCCTGCCCCTGCTGGTGCTGGCTGCGGGGTACCTGCTGGGCTCGCTGCCCACGGGCTGGCTGGCCGGCCGCTGGCTGGCAGGCATCGACCTGCGCCAGCTGGGCTCCGGATCCACCGGGGCTACCAATGTGCTGCGGCAGCTGGGCAAGGGCCCCGCCCTGGTGGTGTTCCTGGTGGATGTGCTCAAGGGCACCGCCGCGGTGCTGCTGGCCAAGGCCCTGCTGCAGCCCAGCGGGTTCACCCCCAGCACCGACTGGTGGGTGGTCGCGGCCGGTCTGGCCGCCCTGGCGGGCCACATCTGGCCCGTTTGGCTGGGCTGGAAGGGGGGCAAGGCGGTCGCCACAGGACTGGGCATGCTGCTGGGCCTGGTGCCTGCCGTGGGCCTCGCCTGCTTCGGGATCTTTCTGGCCTGCCTCACCATCAGCCGGATCGTCTCACTCTCCAGCGTCGTGGCGGCCCTGAGCCTGCCCCTGCTGATGTTGGGAGCCTTTGCCGGGGCCGGCACCGGCCTGAGGCCGGCCTACCTGGCCCTGGCGGCGCTCACCACCGTGCTGGTGGTCTGGCGGCACCGCAGCAACCTGAAGCGGCTGCAGGCGGGCGAGGAACCGCGGCTGGGAGAGAAGACTTAGCTCTGGGTAGCCTGCTGGCCAGCTGGATGCCCTAGCCGGCGTTGAGGGCCCGGCTGCGCTCCGCCGCTGCCAGCACCGCCTCGATCAGAGCGCTGCGCACCCCCGCCTGCTCCAGCTGACGCAAGGCCGCGATCGTGGTGCCAGCCGGACTGGCTACCATGTCCTTGAGCTGGGCCGGGTGCAGGCCCTGCTCCTGTATCAGTTTCAGCGAGCCAGCCATCATGCCCAGGGCCAGCTCCAGGGCCAGGGGCCGGGGCAGGCCCGAGGCCACGCCACCATCAGCGAGCGCCTCCAGCAGAACCGCCGCCATGGCAGGGCCTGAGGAGGCCAAGGCCAGCAGACCATCCAGCTGGCTCTCGGGCAGCTCCTTGACCACCCCGACGTGGGCGAAGAGATCCAACACCCACTGGCGCTGCTCGGCCGGCAGGTCGTCGCCCCAGGCCAGACCGGTGATGCCGGCGCCCACCAGGCAGGGAGTGTTGGGCACGGCCCGCACACAACGCCAACCGGGGAAAGACCGCTCCAGCCGTTTCAGGGTCACGCCGGCCAGAACTGAAATCAGCAGTGGAGCGTCGTCGCCAGGTGGCGGCGGCGGCGCGCCGGCCGCCACCGCTGCGAGCAGCTGGGGCTTGACCGCCAGCAGCACAGCTGGGGCAGCCCAGGCCTGAGCCGGATCACGACCCACGGCCACACCGAGCTCCGCCTGGAGGCGCCTGGCCGAGTCTGCGCTGGCGACCACGGCCTGTACCTGATCACGGGGGATCACCCCCTGATCAAGCAGCGGAAGCAGAAGAGCCCGGGCCATGCGGCCCAGGCCGATCACACCAAGACCGGAGGGCTTCAGAGGCTGAAACCGGAGGCGGAATCCTGACGGCCCCAGGCAGGGCTTGGAGCGGCCGGATCGCTCTCGCCGCCGGCGGGTTCGCGGCTGGACACGATCGTGGGCGAGGAGGGTTCTTCGCTGCTGGCGGTGGTGACCGTGACACAGCTGGGGGCGAACAGGAAGATGCTCTCGCCCACCCGCTCCTGGTGGCCATCGATGGCGAAGGTGCCGCCCGCCACGAAGTCGACCGCACGCTGGGCCTGGTCCGGCTCCATCATCGTGAGATTCAGGATCACGGTCTTGCGGTCACGCAGGGCCTGGATCGCCCGGGGCATTTCATCGAAGCTCCTCGGCTCCATCAGGGTGACCTCCGCCGCCGAGGAGGAGAGCCCCGGCATGCCGATGACGTTGCTGGAGGAGCTGACGGAGCCGAAGGGATCGTCGCTGCTGAAGTCGCTGGTCAGGGCGAGGGCACTGCCGCTGGAGAGGGCCGGCCGGCCGGGGGGTGCCGAACTGGCAGGCGAATCGCCGGGGTCGTAGTCCAATTCGTCGTCGTAGTCACCGTCGAGGTAGTCGTCTCCGGAAACGACGGCACGCAGGCGGGAGAACAACGACACCGTGGGCACCTTCGGTTGGAGATGTACTTACTTAGCGTCCCATGCCTTCGGTTGCAACTGGACACAACCTGGATACCGATTTCCGACACAAGGTTCAGGCCCTGGCGCCGAACAGGGCCGAGCCGATCCGCACCCAGGTGCTGCCGGCCCGCACCGCCTCGGGCCAGTCGTTGCTCATGCCCATCGAGAGCTCCCCAAGGCCCAGGGTCGCTGCCAGCGCAGCACAGTCCTGGAACAGCCTGAAGCGCTGATCGGCCTCCAGCCCCAGGGGAGCGATCGTCATCAGACCCACCGGCACCAGGGGCTCCAGCGCCCGCAACCGGGGCCAAAGCCGCTCCAGCTCCCCGGGCTCGAATCCCGTCTTGCCGGGATCGCTCCTCAGCTTCACCTGAAAGAACAACCGGGGGCTGAGTTGCTCCTCAGCGGCGATCCGCTGCAGCCGCTCGGCCAGGGCAAGACCATCGACGGAATGGATCGTGCCGAAATGGCGCAGCACCCCCCGGGCCTTGTTGGCCTGCAGCCTGCCGATGAAATGCCAGTCGAGAGGCTCGAGATCGGCCAGTTCCACCTGCTTGGCCTGCGCCTCCTGCAGGCGGCTTTCGCCGAAGCTGCGCAGCCCCAGGGACACCGCCTCGCGCAGACGGACCGCCGGCTGCCCCTTGCTGACCGCCAGCAGACGAGCCTGGGGGGGCAACTGCCCCTGCAGGGCCTTCAGCCGCTGGGCAAGGTCGTCAGCGGGCATCGCCGATCAGATGAAAGTCTGATCGAACAGCTGGCGCCAGCGGGGCAGATGCACACTGCCATCACGTCGGGCCCGCGCCAGGTTCTGCTCCGCCACGTGGCGGGCATCCATCAGCGGAATCACCTCGAACTGGGCCCCGCGTGGCTGCAGGGTCACCAGGAAGAACATCCGCTGGGCGTAGAGGGTGGCGAATAGATCGCGACCTTCACCCGCTGGAGCCACCCGATACAGGAGACCGAATGTCGGATGATTGAGATAACGCTCTGTGGTCGCGTCGACGCTCACTGACGGCTGCAATGGCTACCAATTACAGCGCACCGTACTGCCAGCGCAGTCCGAGGAACACCACCAGGGCTCCAGCCGCCACCAGGTTGAGCCAGCGAGCCGCCCGCCTGGCCAGCCGCATCTGGGCCGGCGGCACCCACTGCCCGCCCCTGGCCATCAGGGCTTCGGCCCCCTGCTCCGAGCGCAGCAGCAGGTTGGCGAGCAAGCGCTCCGCCACGGAAAGCAGCAGCCCGAGCCCACTCTTCCAGCCCAGGCTCTTGAGGTTCACAGCCCGGGTGGCGATCGAGCGCAGCAGGTTCTGGAACTCCTCCTGCACCAGCGGCAGAAAACGCAGGGAGAGGAGCAGGGTGAAGCCGAGCCGCTCCACCGGCAGCCCCAGGGCGCCAAGCGGCGTGATCACCCAGCTCAGCGCCCACACCAGTTCCTCCGGCGGGGTGGAGAGCAACAGCAGGTTGGCGCTGTGCAACAGGGTGAACAGGAGCGTGGCGCTGTTCAGACCGAGCTCGGCTGAGCGGCGGTTCACCACCAGCGGCCCGATCGGCAGGGGTCCGAGCTGGACCGGCCCCCAGCGCAGCACCTCCCAGGGCAGCCCTTGACGCTGGGGAGCTGGCCCGCCTCCGGGGGGTGGGGCCAGCAGGAGTTCCCGGGGGGAGCGCATCGCGCTGGCGGAGGCCACCACACCCACAGGCACCAGGGAGGCCAGCAGGCCCACCAGCAGGCAGAGAGCCAGCAGCACCGGCAGGTTGCGCCGCCAGAGGCGCCAGGGCAGACCGCAGACGGCCGTGATCAGCAGCAGCAGCGCCACCAGGGTCAGACGCCACTGGGGACCTGCCAGGACCGGCGTGGCCAGGAAAGCCAGGGTCCAGCCCAGCTTCAGTCGGGCATCGAGCCGCCGCAGCCATCCCCGCTGCCCATCGACGTACTGGCCGATGGGCAGCTGACGCAGCCAGTCCATCAGGAGAGCACCATCAGGAGGCGGAGCGGCTCTGCTGCTTAGCCAGGTCCTTCTCGGCGTCGCGCTGCTGCTTGCCGCGCCAGAACAGCCGGATCGGAGAGCCATCGAAACCCAGACCTTCGCGGATCTGGCGCTCCACGTAGCGGCGGTAGGTTTCGCCGAACAGCTTCGGGTCGTTCACGAACAAGGTGAAGCTGGGCGGCCTGGTGGCCACCTGGGTGCCGTAGTAGATGCGGCCCTGGCGCCCACCGCGACTGGTGGGGGGCGAACGCCAGCTCACAGCCTCCTGCAGCACCTCGTTCACCACCGAGGTGGTGACCCGGCGGCGGTGCTGCTCCACCGCCATCAGGGCCAGGGCAAAGATGCTCTCCACCCTCTGGCCGGTGAGGGCGGAGGTGAACAGCATCGGCGCCCAGTCGAGGAAATAGAGCTTGGCGCGCAGCTCCTTCTCCATCGCCGCCATGGTGTGGCTGTCCTTCTCGATCGCGTCCCACTTGTTGACCACGATCATGCAGGCGCGACCGTCCTCTTCAATGCGCCCAGCCACCCGCTGATCCTGTTCGGTGACACCATCGAGGGCATCGATCACCAGAACACACACGTCACTGCGCTCCACAGCCTTGAAGCTGCGGTTGATGCCGAAGTATTCAGGTCCGTAACTGACGCTGCGACGGCGGCGGATTCCGGCGGTGTCTAGCAGCTTCCAGGTCTTGCCTTCCCGCTCGATCGTGGTGTCGATCGTGTCGCGGGTGGTGCCGCGGATCGGGCTCACGATCGCCCGCGCCTCGCCGCAGATCGAGTTGAGCAGGCTGGATTTGCCCACATTTGGCCGCCCGATGATCGCCAGCTGGATCGGCTCCTCCGTCTCCTCCTCAGGAGTGGTGGGCAGAAAGCCGATCACCTTGTCGAGCAGTTCCCCGGTGCCGGCCCCGTGGATGGCCGAGACGGCAAAGGGCTCACCCAGGCCCAGACCCCAGAAATCAGCGGCCATGGCCAGGCCCTGATCCGGCGATTCGCACTTGTTCACCGCCAGCAGCACCGGCACCTTCTGGCCGCGCAACCAGTCAGCGATGGCCTGATCAGCAGCGGTGAGCCCCTGCTGGCCATCGACGATCACCACCGCCACGGCGGCTTCTGCCAGGGCCAGGTTGGCCTGCTCCCGGATCTCCGGCAGGAACTCACTGTCGTCATCGAAAACGAGACCGCCGGTGTCGACCACACGGAAGCGACGATCTCCCCAGTACCCCTCCTGGTAGGTGCGATCACGGGTGACGCCGGGCTGATCGTGAACGATCGCCTCACGGCTGCGGCAGAGCCGATTCACCAGGGTGGATTTGCCCACATTGGGCCGCCCGATGATGGCGACGACTGGAAGCGCCAAGAACTGTTATCTCAACAACGATTACCTGCTTCAACCCTACAGACTGAAGCCGCTTTGATAAAACGCCTCGATTTGCGGCGGAAGCACTGGGGTTCCTGCGTCTTGAGTGAGCCCTCATCAGTGCTTGATCTTCAGTGAGCCGGCTTCATTCCACCGGCTTCAGTGCACCGGTGGATCGCCGGGGTGCCCCTGAAGCGGCGACTCCGGTGGCACCAGCGGCTCAGGCAGCGGCCCCTGCTCGGGCAGATCCTCCCCACGGGCCGCCAGATCGGCCAGCAGCCAGTTCACCGCCGTGGCCCGGCGCGTGCGGCGCGGCACCAGTTCGCCGATCCGGTAGCCGGCGAAGCCGAGCTGACCTTTGAGCAACTGCTTATGCTCCGCGGGGATGGAGCGGGTCAGGCGCACGCTTGCAGGGCGCGTGGCGATCAGCTCCGGTGCCTGAGGGAAGGCCTCGGCCCAGGTGGCCGGAGTGGCTGATGTGGCCAGCCAGGGCTTGCTGGTGCCTGGCTTGCCCGCAGGATCGCTGACCGCGCCGGCCTGGGGCCGATAGCCCAGCCGCCGCCAGATCAGCTCACAGACGAAGCGGTCGCTGAGGCGGTCGTCCAGGATCATCATCAACAGAGTGCGGCTGAGTGGCTGGGGATCCGGGCCGCCCTCCGGCTGCGACGCTGTGGCCATGGCTTTCAGCTTCTTCAACGATGCACCCCTGAGCCTGCCGGGTCGCGGAACGCCGCGGAGCCTGCGCTGCCGGGTGCTGCAGTCACCCCTGGCCGGCGTGAGCGACCGCATCTTCCGTGGCTTCGTGCGCCGCTGGGCGCCCGATGCCCTGCTCTTCACCGAGATGGTCAACGCCACCAGCCTGGAGCTGGGCCACGGCAGCGACAAGATGGCGGGGCTGGGGGCTGAAACCGGGCCGATCGCCGTTCAGCTGTTCGACCACCGGCCCGGTGCGATGGCGGAGGCGGCCCGGCGGGCCGAGGGTGAAGGCGCCTTCCTGGTCGACATCAACATGGGTTGCCCGGTGCGCAAGATCGCCCGCAAGGGAGGCGGCAGCGGCCTGCTGCGCGACCCCGCCCTGGCCTGCCGGATCGTCGAGGCCGTAAGCGCGGCCGTCACGGTTCCGGTCACCGTCAAGACCAGGCTGGGCTGGTGCGGCGACTCCTCCGATCCGGTGGGCTTCGCCCTGGCCCTGCAGGCGGCTGGAGCCCAGGCCCTAACCCTGCATGGCCGCACCCGCGAGCAGGGATTCTCCGGATCAGCCGACTGGGACGCCATCGCCCGGGTGAAGCAGGTCCTCTCCATTCCCCTGATCGCCAACGGCGACATCACCGGCCCCGAGCAGGCCCTCGACTGCCTGGAGCGCACCGGCGCCGACGGCGTGATGGTGGGCAGGGGCACACTCGGAGCCCCCTGGCTGGTGGGCCGCATCGACGCCGCCCTGAGCGGCAGGCCGCTGCCGCCGCTTCCGGGCACCCCTGAACGGCTTGCCCTGGCACGGGAGCACCTGGAGGCCCTGGTGGCGGCCCGGGGCGAGCAGGGGCTGCTGATCGCGCGCAAGCACCTGGGCTGGACCTGCCAGGGCTTTGCCGGTGCCGCCAGGCTGCGCCATCAGCTGATGCGGGCACCCAGTCCATCGGCGGCGCTGGAGCTGCTGGCCGGAGCTGGGCAGATGCGCTTCTCGAAGTCGCAGGAGTAGATCGCCGGCCTCTGCCAGCTCACCGGAATTTCAAGTAGGTCGCGGCTGCCGGTGATCGCCTGAACCGCCAGCAGCACCGCCACAAGGATGTTCACGCTTACGTGCAGGCGGCGCATCTTCAGGGAGCGGAAGATTTCCGGCTTGGCCGACATCGAGAACAGCATCAAGCCGGTGAGCAGCACACCGCTCCAGTAATGGGAGGCCCAGAACGCCCCCTCGAAGGGGTTATCACTCAGGCGCCAGATCTCCGGCTGACTGCCCAGCCCCAGCAAACCCGCCCAGGTGAGCAGCGCGAAGCAGGCCCGCAGATTGGTGGACTTCACCCGCCAGAGGGCCAGCAGGCTGGCGAAGGTGCCCGCACTCACCACCAGCAGCAGAGCCAGGCGCTGGACGCCACCGGCGAAAGGGGGCTCGGGGGTGATGAATTTGCTGGTGAAGGAATAGATCAGGGCCACCAGCACCGCCACCACCATCCCCCCGGTCAGCCAGCGACCGTGATCGGCATGCTCCACCCCCACCGTGGGCGGCTGGGGGTGGATCTTCAACCGACGCTCCCTGGCCAGGATTCCAAGGCGAATGGTCGCCCCCACCACCGGATACACGAACAGAATCACCAGCACCGGGTGGAGCAGTGCGAACCAGTCGATTGGATTCATGGGCCTCCAGGCGGTTCACTCAGGCAAGCATCCTGGCCGTGATCAGCCCAGTCCGCCCCGGTGTCGGGGAGCACCTCGGGCCAGCCGCAGCGGATCAGCAGCAGGGAGAAGTAGGAGGAGGCTCCATCGCCATCGGGCGGCACCGCCGAGGCCGGCGCCACCGTCTGCTCGGGCCAGCCCACCCGACGGGCAAAAAGGGCGCCTTCCAGCAGCCCCAGGCGATCCAGCAGGGGCCGCACCCAGCTCCAGCGGGCACCCAGCTTGAGCAGGGCCAGCACCGGCCTCTGGCCTTCAGGGCCGGCCAGAGCAGTCTCCAGGAGCGTCTGCAGTTCGGCGGGATCATCCGGGGTGGGCAGCACCTGCAGGGTCTGGCGCTGCAGGGCCAGGGGCCAGGCGCCTGCTGCCGCCGCCGCCGAAGCAGCTGTGATCCCAGGGATCAGGCGCAGTGGACAGCCCGGGTGGCGCTCCAGCAGCTCGAGCAGCACGTAGGAGGCACTGGCGAACAGGGAGACATCGCCCTCGCACAGCAGCACCACCCGCCGTCCGGCCGCCACCTCCATGGCCAGGGCCTCGGCGGCCAGGCGCCAGGCGCGGCGGCGCGGAGCCGCCGAGGCCACCATCGGAAACAGCAACGGCAGGCGCCGCTGCTCCGGCCTCAGCCAGGGAGAGACGATCCGGGCGGCCATCCCCTCGGCCTCCAGCCGCGCCACCGGGTAGGCCACCACCTCGGCCGCCTGGATCGCCCGCACCGCCGCGACGGTGCAGAGCTCGGGGTCACCGGGGCCGACCCCCACAAGCACCAGACCCGGCCTGGAATCCGAACCGGAGGCGGCACCCAGCACCGAGGCTGCATCAAAGCGATCGATCACAGGGGTGCTCCTGGCGGCGCCTGCCAGCACGCTTTCTAGGCTGAAGCCCGATCCCCTCGCCGCTGCGCCGCCGTGAGCCGCCTGCAGATCCACCCCGTCAACCCGCCAAACCCAGTCCAGAGCAGCCCGGCCAATGCCCCGTTCAGCAGCGACGACGGCACGGTGATCGCAGCCGAGCTGGCCGCCCGCGGTCTGCGCTTCGAGCGCTGGCAGACCCGGGGTGAGCTGGCGGACGGCGCGGATCAGGAGGCCATCCTCAGCGCCTATGCCGGCGAGGTCGCCCACATCCAGTCCCAGGGGCCCTACCCCAGCGTCGATGCGATCCGGCTCGGCCCAGACCACCCGGAGCGAGAGGCCCTGCGCCAGAAGTTCCTGGCAGAGCACACCCACGCCGAAGACGAGGTGCGCTTCTTCGTGGAGGGGCGGGGCCTGTTCTGTCTCCACATCGGTGAGGAGGTGCTGCAGGTCCTCTGCACCAGGGGCGACCTGATCGGTGTGCCCGCCGGCACCCGCCACTGGTTCGACATGGGCGCGGCCCCCAGCTTCACCGCCCTGCGCTTCTTCAACAACCCCGACGGCTGGGTGGCCAGGTTCACCGGGGACGACATCGCCTCCCGCTTCCCCCTGCTCGACCCCTAACTGTGCATCCGGGGCTGGGGGTGGAGCTGGGCCAGCAGCTCGGCTTCCCGGGCGGCCAGCTGCTCCAGCCGCTCCATCACCACAGAGCGGGGCCAGCGGCGCTCACACAGCACCCAGTAGAGGCCGAAGTGACGCGCCTCACTGGCCAGCAACTCCCCATAGAGCTGCCGCAGCTCGGGGTCAGGGCTGTGGGCCGCCAGCAGGGCCATCCGTTCGTGACTGCGGGCTTCGATCAACCCCGCCACCAGAAAGCTGTCGAGCATGCGCTCGGGTTCCGGGCGCCGCACCAGCTTGGCGAGGGCCGCGCCGTAGGGAGGTGCCGCCAGCGGACGCAGGGCCTGCCCCCGGCTCCCCAGCAGAGCCAGCACCCGCTCGAAATGCTCCAGCTCCTCCCGCGCAAGGGGGCTGAGAGCGGCCGCCAGAGCCTCGTCGGAGGGGTAGCGGAACATCAGCTGCAGAGCCGCCCCGGCCGCCTTGCGCTCGCAGTGGGCGTGATCGATCAACAGATCCAGCGGATGGGCCAGGGCCTGCTCCAGCCACTCGGGGCCGGTGGGCGCCGCCAGCCAGCGCACCCGTGCCACCGCAGCCGCCGGGGCAGTCACGAGCGGCTGCGCAGGTGGTCGACCAGGCCTTCGAGAGCCAGCCGGTAGCTGGTGGGCCCGAAGCCGCAGATCACTCCCACGGCGCGGTCGGCGAGGAAGGAGTGATGGCGGAAGGGTTCGCGGGCATGGGTGTTGCTCAGGTGCAGTTCCACGTAGGGGATGGCCACCGCCAGCAGGGCATCGCGCAGGGCGATCGAAGTGTGGGTGTAGGCGGCAGCATTGATCAGGATGCCGGAGCTCTGGCCGCGAGCCGCCTGGATGCGGTCCACCAGGGCGCCTTCGTGGTTGCTCTGGAACCAGGCCAGCTCAACACCCAGCGCCATGGCCCGCTCGGAGAGATCGTCGCGGATGGCCTCAAGGCTCGAGGTGCCGTAGAGACCAGGCTCGCGGCTGCCCAGCAAGTTCAGGTTCGGACCATTGAGGGCGAGCAGCTGCATGAGGAAGGTCGGCTGGTAAGTTGTCGAGGTGTGGTTCGGGTCGGTGCCCGAGTGGTTAATGGGGGCGGACTGTAAATCCGCTGGCTCTGCCTACGTTGGTTCAAATCCAACCCGGCCCACCTTTCCACATGCCCTTGTAGCTCAGCGGTAGAGCACTCCCTTGGTAAGGGAGAGGTCACGAGTTCAAGTCTCGTCAAGGGCTTTTCAACTCACCATTGTACTGCTCAACTCAGCATTGAGCTGCCTTTTTCTGCAGCTGATTCTGGCTTGTTGATGAATCCCGAGATGACCAGACTTTCTTCTCAATCTCGGCGCTGATTCATCCGAATCGGTCGTAGCGCTCATCCATGTCGCACTCATCGATAGGGATGTCCAGGCCGGATCGATTGTCGCGGCCAGACTCCATCTCTGGCCAGACTTAGCTCGGTTGCCACCCCGTCGATGAGCATGAACTCCCTCACCCCCTCCGCCACCGCTGCTGGCGCAGGCGGGCCCGTTGACCCCGGCGGGCAGTTCTCGACAACCGCCCTGAGGGAGCTGGTGAGCTCGGGTACCACCAGGCCGCTCGCCTGGCGGCGTGCCCAGCTCCAGTCCCTCGACTCGCTGCTCGCGGATAACGAGCCAGCCATCCTCGAGGCGCTGAGCGCCGATCTCGGCAAACCGCCGGTGGAGGCGTACTTCGAAGTGGTGGCCGTGCGGCAGGAGCTCCGCCTGGCCCAGCAGAAGCTGAAGCGCTGGATGGCACCAAGGCCCGTTGCCGTTCCCCTCTCCCAGCGGCCCGGAAGGGCGGAGCTGGTGGCTGAACCGCTCGGCTGCGTGCTGATCATCGGGCCGTGGAACTATCCCTTCTCGCTCACGCTCCAGCCCCTGGTGAGCGCCCTTGCGGCTGGCAACACCGCCGTGCTCAAGCCTTCCGAGCAGGCGCCCCACACCTCCGCCCTGATTGCCCGGCTGGCGGGCCGCCACCTCGATCCCCAGGTGGTGGTGGTGCGGGAGGGCGGCGCCGAGGTGGCCGGTGAGCTGCTCGATCTCCCCTTCGATCACATCTTCTTCACCGGCGGCGGCCGGGTGGGCCGGCTGGTGATGGCCGCCGCGGCCCGTAATTTGACGCCGGTGACCCTCGAGTTGGGCGGCCGCAGCCCGGCGATCGTGCTGGCCGATGCTGATCTGGAGGTGTCCGCCCGGCGGCTGGCCTGGGGCAAGGGTCTCAATGCCGGGCAGACCTGCATCGCCCCCGACCACCTGCTGGTGGAGGAAACGGTGCGGCCGGCCCTGATCGAGCGGCTGCGGGGTGAGTTCCAGCGGGCCTACGGCGACGATCCCCTCGCCTCCCCCGACCTGGCCCGCATCATCAACCAGGCCCAGTTCGAGCGGCTGCTGGCCCTGCTGGAGGGCGCCAGGCGGGATGGTCGGGTGCTCAGCGGCGGCCAGGTGGATCCCCAGACCCGCCGGATCGCACCCACCTTGATCGCCTGCGAGCCTGCCTCCGAACTCCTCTCCGGCATCAACGATCCGCTCCTGGCCGGCGAGCTGTTCGGCCCCTTGTTGCCGGTGGTCGGCATCACGGGGCTGAACGAGGCCATCGACCTGATCCGCCAGGGGCCCAAACCGCTGGCTCTCTACCTGTTCAGCCGCAGCAGCACGGCCCAGGACCAGGTGCTGGCCGGCACCAGTTCCGGCGGCGTCTGCCTCAACGACGTGGTGATGCAGGTGGGGGTGCCTGAGCTGCCCTTCGGCGGTGTCGGCGAAAGCGGCATGGGCCGCTATCACGGCCAGGCGGGCTTCGACACCTTCTCGCACCTGCGCAGCGTGCTGCGCCGACCCTTCCGCTTCGATCTGCCCTTCCGCTACCCGCCCTATGGAGATCGGCTCAGCCTGATCAAAAGGCTGCTGGGTTGAATGCCGAAACGAAGTCGGCCGGGACTCGTGGTGAAGCGGGGGCTGGCGTTCCGGGGAGGTCTCCGTAAGGTTCACCCAGCCGAACGCCATCCATGAGCAGCCCGCAAACCTTGCGCCGTGTCCTGGCCGCCCTGGTCCTGGCCCTGGTTCTGCCCTTGCCGGCAGTGGCGGCTCCCCAACACGTGGTCAAGTCGGGGGAAACCCTCTCGGAGATCGCCGAGCGCTACGGAGTGTCGGTGCAGCGATTGCTTCAGCTCAACGGCATCAAGGACCCCAATCTGGTGGAGGCCGGCACCCGCCTGAAGCTGCCCGATGGGGCCAAGACAGCGCCGCGGGCCGGTTCGGGTTCTTCAGGGACCGGCAGCCACACCGTCAGCGCCGGCGAAACCCTCTCAGAGATCGCTGAGCGCTATGGCCTTTCGGTGCAGAAGCTGAAGGATCTCAATGGCCTCAAGGACGCGGATCTGCTGCAGGTGGGGCAACGCCTGAAGGTGCCCCCGGCGAAGAATGCGGCCAAGCCCACGAAGCCCGCCAAGCCCGCCGCCAAGCCAGCGCCCCCCGCGGCGGCAGGAGCGAAGGCCGCTCGGGTGCACGTGGTCAAATCCGGTGAAACCCTCTCGGAGATCTCCGAGCGCTACGACGTGCCAGTGGCCCGGCTGGTGAGCCTGAACAAGCTGGAAGCTCCCGACAACCTGCAGGTGGGCACCAAGCTCAGCCTGGGGCCCGCCAGCGGAACCCCAGCCGCCAAACCAGCAGCAGCCAAACCAGCGCCGGCCAAATCGACCCCGGCCCCCCAGGTGACGGCCCAGCCAGAGCCGAAACCAGAGCCAAAACCAGCGCCTAATCCGCCCGAGCAAACCAAGCAACCTGAGCCCCAGGCCAAACCGGCCACCACACCTGCGGCCGCCGCCAAACCCCCTGCCGCCAAGCCCCAACCCATGCCCGATCCCAGCAACACCGCCCCCCCCGACTGGCGCACCTACGGTCCGCTGCAGGTGGATTTCTCCAACTGGCGGCCGATGGGCGGCAGCCAGGTGGCTCCAGCTCTCAACAGCGGCGGTCAGCCGGTGTTCGTGGCGATCAACTGCGCCGCCCGCAAGATCAATGCCACCGGTGCAGCGGGCGCCTGGACCAGCTGGGAAGATCCCACCACCGATTACGAGGAGCAGCTGATCAAGGACGTCTGCAAGCAGACCGCAGGCTGAAGTCAGGCCGCCCAGCGCAGCGGCCAGGGCTGGCTGAGGTAGTGGCGTCCAGCGGTGCGCAGCCAGAGACGCTGGCTGCCATCGTCGCTTTCGCTGATCAGCTCCTCCTGCACCAGACGACGAGTCAGCCATCCCCAGCGCTGCTCATCGCCGGCATGGGCCTGCTCCAGTGCCCCGGCCAGCCGGCGCAGGTCCACCCCATCCTTCTGGGCCAGGGCCTCCAGCACCCGCACCGCATCCAGCGACCAGTCGCTGATCGAGCGGGGCCGCCGGCAGACATCGCAGCGGCCACAGGGCGGCACCAATTCCCCCACCGTCAGCAGCAGGGCCTGTTCACGGCAGCTGCTGCCCTCCGCCACGGCCTCCATCTGCCGCAGCTGCTGCTGGGCGATGTCACGACGCGGGCGCTCCTGGTCCTGAAGTTCCGGACTCATCTGCCGCGCCGAGGCCCGCATCGCCCAGCCCAGGGAGAGCCGATCAGCCGGATCGAACAGCACCAGGCAGCGGGCGGGAAGCCCGTCTCGGCCAGCCCGGCCCGACTCCTGCAGATACCCCTCGGCGCTGGCCGGCAGGTCGAGGTGCAGCACCAGGCCCACATCCGGCCGGTCCACCCCCATCCCGAAGGCCACGGTGGCCACCAGCACCGGCGTCGGACTCTCCTGGAAATGCTCCAGGGCCAGCTGGCGACTCTCCGGGTCCATGCCCGCGTGGTACGCGATCGCCTCACGGCCAGCGGCAGAAAGGCGGGCGGCCCAGTGCTCCACCGAGCGGCGGGTGCGCGCGTAGATCAGCACAGCCCCCCGCGCCCGCTCCAGCGCCTCCAGCAACAGGGCCATGGGGTCCTCTGGACGCCGTTCCATGGCATAGGTCAGGTTGGAGCGCCTGGCCGAACGCACCTGCACAAGGGGGCGCCGCAACTGGAGCAGGCGGATGATGTCGGCGCGGACCCGGGGTGCCGCCGTGGCACTGAGGGCCACCAGCGGCACCCCGGGGCAGAGGCTGCGCAACTGACCCAGCCGCCGGTAATCGGGTCGGAAGTCGTGACCCCAGGCACTGATGCAATGGGCCTCATCCACCGCCAGGGCCACCAGGCGCCCCTGCTCCAGCACCTCCTCCAACAACTGGCGGGTGGCCTCGGCCTGCAGACGCTCCGGGGCCAGGTAGAGCACCCGCAGCCGATTCTGCTCCAAGCGGCGCAGCAAGGCCCGGCGGCTGGGCAGATCCAGTCCCTGGTGCAGGCTGGCCGCCGGGATGCCCCGCCGTTGCAGCTGGCTCACCTGGTCCTGCATCAGGGCCACCAGGGGGGAGACCACCAGCACCAGGCCCTGCCGTACCAGAGCCGGCAGTTGAAAACACAACGACTTGCCAGCTCCGGTGGGCATCACCGCCAGACAATCCTGACCGGAGAGCAACGCCTCCACCACCGGCCGCTGCCCCGGGCGGAAGGCCGTCCACCCGAAATGACGCTGGAGCTCCGATTCGAGCGGATCCGCCGCCACCGCCACGTCAGCCCCGCATCGCTGCGACCTTAACCCTCGCTCCGCTCAGGGCAAGGGCGGAGGCGTCAGCTGGTCGGGGGTCTCCTCCACCAGTTGCAGGCGCACCCGCTTCCCCCCCGAGAGCTCTCCTAGGGATACCCGCAAGGTGGTGCCGCTCAGACTCTGCAGGGCGGTGAGCAGCTCGCGCAGATGGGGGGTGCTGCTGCCGCTCTCCACCCAGAGGCGTTCCTGCAGCCCCCCCAGCCGCCGCCAGCTGGTGTGCAGCTTGAGCACAGCGCTCTCCAGCTGCTGGGCCTGACCGACCGCATCGGCGAACAGGCCGAGGGCATCGAGCCGCTGAGCCTCCTGCAGGGCCTTCTCGAGGTTGAGATTCCCCTGCTGAAAAGCGCGCACGGCGAGGCCGGCCTCGGCCGCCTTGCTCAGCCAGCGGGCGGTGCTGGTCACATCCTTGACCCGCTCCAGCTCCGGTTCCTCCCGCAGGGCCCGGCGCAGGTCGTCCTGCTGGGGTTCGGGCAACTTGGCCAGCTCTCGCACCAGGGGGGCCACCACCCGCGGGGGCAGCAAGTTCTCCTGGGTGCGCTGGCGGATCTCCTCAGGCAGCAGCGGGCTGGTGGCGGCGGTGAATTCATCGCTGAGGCGCCGCACCTGCTTGCGGGTGATCTGCTGGCCATCATTGGCAGCTTCACTGATCATCTGCTGAACCTCCGGATCGGCCAGGGCCGTGTCGAGGAAAGCACGCTTGGAGAAGTTGTTCACGCTGCCCTCCTCCAGCAGTCCGTCCCCGACGAGGTTGTCGGCGGAATCGGCGAGCTGGATCAGGCCGTAGGCCCGGGTCTTGCTGATCTCCCGCTCCCTAAGCCATTGCAGGAAACCGGTGCCGCGGCCCTCACCGCCCCGCTTCTCCCGGTCCCGCACCGCCCGCAGGATCCTGCCCCGCCAGATCTCCGTCTGCAGATCGAAGCGGTCACAGACGGCCCAGGCCTCCTCCAGACGGGAGAGGAACTCCATGGTGCTGATGTCGTCCCGCTCCGGATCGGGCAGCTCCAGGCTGAGGACGGGTGCCTCCATCGACGACCAGCGGCGCAATCGCTGATGCTGCCACGCAGACCCGTGACAGCGAACGACGAAACGTGACGCCCGCGGTTCAGAGCCCCTCTGGGGCGGGTATCTTCCGACTGGCAGTCACCCAACAACAGCGCAGCGATGGCGATCTCCCGCGGCGACAAGGTGCGCATCAAGCGGCCTGAGTCTTACTGGTTCAACGAAGTCGGCACGGTGGCGTCCGTCGACACCTCTGGCATCCGCTACCCCGTGGTGGTGCGCTTCGAAAAGGTCAATTACAGCGGCTACAGCGGCTCGGAAGGCGGCATCAACACCAACAACTTCGCCGAAAGGGAACTCGAGTCGGCCTGAGCCCCCTTCCGAGCCAGCCCGTTCGGAATCCACCGCATCTGATGCGCCATCCGTCGGGAGCCCTGCTTCCGGCGGATTTTCTTTGGCCATGCTGGGCCCTCTGCCTGGCAGGCTGCCCGGATCGATGCTGAACGGATGCCCGAGCTGCCTGAAGTGGAAACGGTTCGGCGCGGGCTGGAGCGTCAGCTCAGCTCATTCGAGATCGGGCGGGTCGAGGTGCTCAGGCAGCGAACCATCGCCGCCCCTGAGCAGATCGATCAGTTCCGGGCCGGGCTGATCGGGGCTCGCGTCGGGGCCTGGAGCCGTCGGGGCAAGTATCTGATGGCTGAGCTGAGCCGCGGCGGCCTGCCGGCAGGCCATTGGGGCGTTCATCTGCGCATGACCGGGCAATTTCTCTCGCTGGAGGAGCCCCGCGAGCCCTGCCTCCATACCCGGATGCGGTGCTGGAGCCGGCAGGGGCAGGAACTGCGCTTCATCGATGTGCGCAGCTTCGGCCAGATGTGGTTCATTCCCCCCGGCCTCGATTGCTCCAGCGTGATGACAGGTCTGCAGAAGCTGGGGCCTGAACCCTTCAGTGCGGCCTTCAGCGCCGCCTACCTGAGTCAGAAACTGAAGGACTCCGTGCGGCCCATCAAGAACGCCCTGCTCGATCAGGCGCTGGTGGCTGGAGTCGGCAACATCTACGCCGATGAATCCCTGTTCGCAGCTGGCCTGGCCCCCCAGCGCCGAAGCGGCAGCCTGAGCCTCGTGGAGCTTGAGCGCCTGCGCCAGTCGCTGATCGAGGTGCTCGAAATCAGCATCGGATCCGGTGGCACCACCTTCAGCGACTTCCGGGATCTCAGCGGCACCAATGGCAACTACGGAGGCATCGCCTGGGTGTATCGCCGAGGCGGTCAACCGTGCCGGCGCTGCGGCCAACCGATCCAGCGCGATCGCCTGGGCGGTCGCAGCAGCCACTGGTGCCCCAACTGCCAGCATTGAAGTGGATCGGGGACGGTGCGAGAAGATAGGGCCATGCCGTTGAAGGGTCCGTGCCCACATCCGCCCCCGGGGAGCAGGAGCAGGCCAGGGCACTGTGCAGCGTCATCGCAGCGATCCATGCCAGGGGCTGGTGCGACGGCACAAGCGGAAATTTCAGCTGCGTGAACCGGCTGGAGCCCCTGGAGCTGCTGATGGCCCCCAGCGGGGTCGACAAAGGCTCGATTCGCCCTCAGGACCTGATCCTGGTGAATGCAGAAGCCCAGGTGATCGAAGGCAGCGGAGCAGCCAGCGCCGAAACCCTGCTGCATCTGGAGATCGTCAATCGCACGGGAGCCGCTGCTGTGCTCCACACTCACTCCCAGGCCGCCACCCTGCTCTCCCGCCGCGCCCTGCAGGCCGCAGCAGCACAGCCTGAAGCTGAAGCAACGAATCCAGCCGAAGCGGCAAAAGCCGGCGAAGCGGCCGTACGGATCGAAGGCCTGGAGATGCTCAAGGGCCTCACCGGCATTCACAGCCACAACACCTCCATCACCATTCCGGTGCTGGCCAACGATCAGGATCTGCGCCGCCTCAGCAATGCCGCCTCACCACGCCTTGACGACGCACCCCACGGGTTGCTGATCGCCGGTCACGGTCTCTATGCCTGGGGTCACGACCTGTTCAGCGCCCGCCGTCATCTGGAAATCCATGAATTCCTGCTGGAGCAGAGCTGGCGTGAGTTGCTGCTGCCACCCCTCCCCAACCCATGACAAGTTCCAGACCATTTCTGGCTGACATCAGCCATGTGCTTCTCGATATCGAAGGCACCACATGTCCGGTAAGCTTTGTGGCCGACACCCTGTTTCCCTATGCAAGGTCTCGTCTGGAGTCCTTTCTGATGGAGCATGAACAGGATCCGGATCTGAAGCCTTTGCTCTGCGATCTGCAGGAGGCCTGGCAAAACGACAACAGCGACGCCACTAACAATGCGGCCACCATGAAAGACCCAATCGCCAGGAAAGACGTCGCCAGCCAAGACACCCATCAAAGCAAAAGCGATCATTGGCATCAGCAGGAGTCTCGACAGCAAACAGCCCAGCAACCCAGCCTCCATCAACTCTGCACCTTCCTCCAGTCCCTAATAGATAACGACCGGAAGCTCACCTCTCTCAAAGAATTGCAGGGATTGATCTGGAACGAAGGTTACGCCAATGGATCGATGCGCGCTCCCCTGTTTGCCGATGTAGCGCCGGCCCTGGAGCGATGGCATGCTGCAGGTCTTCAACTGGCGGTCTACTCATCAGGATCTGTAGCGGCTCAGCAACTCCTCTACGGTCACTCCGATGCTGGAGACCTGCGCCAACTGTTCTGCGGCTGGTTCGACACCCGTGTCGGACCTAAACAGGATCCAGCCAGCTATCTCAGGATTGCCGACTCTCTCGGTGCACCCGCCAGCAATATCCTGTTTATCAGTGACTCTCTGTCCGAACTCAATGCCGCCCAGCTCAGCGGCCTGCCCGTGATCTACAGCAGCAGACCAGGCAATCCAGAAGATGACCCAGGCCCCTATTTCCAGATCACAACCCTCGAGCAGGTTCCCCTCCCATCCTAAACAGCACCAATTTCACTATCAACGCCAACAACAACTACGCCGCTGACGACGACATCACAAACAGCGCTACCTGACGCTACGCACAAAAAAAGCCACCCCAAGGTGGCTTTTGAACAAAACTGATCTCAGCAGCGCTGAAATCAGATGTAGAGCGTTCAGATTATTTTATCCTGGCATTGAGCTATTTTT